>NZ_LT934425.1:629450-1258900 GCF_900232105.1 Candidatus Kuenenia stuttgartiensis | reverse complement strand
ACAAACAGCCCGGAATTAGTGCGGCGTTTCAAATCGTTTAAAGATAATCAAAAGGATGGGTATGGATTTATTGCAATTCAGGCAAACCAGGAAGACTGGCGCCTTGGGGTATTGCCCTACTCCCTTGAGAAATTAGGGGCGGACGCCGTCGAATTGAAATGGGGACAGGGCGCCAAAAATATCGGCGGCGAGGTAAAGTTAACCTCCATTGAAAAGGCCATCCGGTTAAAAAAACTTGGGTATGTAGTCATTCCCGACCCGGAAGATGCACTTACGCAGCAGGCATTTAAAAACGGGACGATTAAGGGTTTTGAAAGACATACACGGATCTGCGCAATACCGGACGCCATGTCGCGGGCATTTGACGGATTCATGAATAACGTCCAGCATTTAAGAGATGCCGGCGCCAAATATGTCTTTTTAAAGACAGGGTCTTACCGGCCTTCCGATCTTGCCCGCGCCATTAAATTTGCTTCCTGGGCGAGGATAGATGTCCTGACAATCGATGGTTCCGGCGGCGGAACGGGCATGAGTCCCTGGCGTATGATGAATGAATGGGGACTGCCAACGGTGTATATCGCCGCATTAACGTATGAATATTGCAAAAGGCTTGCGGACCGTGGCGAATATGTCCCTGATATAGTCCTTGCAGGGGGTCTCGTCTCGGAAGACCATATTTATAAATCTTTTGCCCTCTTATCGCCATTTATTAAGGCAGTAGGGATGTCACGGTCTACCATTTGCGCCGCCATGGTTGGCAATACCATCGGCAAGGCGGTGGCAGAAGGGAAAGTGCCAAAACCTGTTTCGGAATATGGTTCTTCCACCGATCAAATCTTCTATTACTCACAAAAGGTAAAGGATCGGTTTGGCAATATTCCCACAGGCGCCATTGGCATGTATTCTTATTATCAGCGCCTGGCAACTGGATTGAGGCAACTGATGGCCGGTTCCCGGAGATGGTCGGTTAACGATATAACGAGGGATGATATTTTTACATTAACGAGAGAAGCTACAGATATCACCGGCATTACCTATATCATGGATTATGACAAAGAACAAGCAGAGAGGGTTCTGGATGCATGACGTTACCATTTGTTGCATCATAACGCAGCAAAGCCGCAATCAAAATGCAGAGACGCACAGCCGTGCGTCTCTGCTTTAACGGTGTAATTTATATACCGGTAGTTATACGGGCAATCCTCCATACCCGTATATCTACCGGTTAATATTGCCGGGCAACTTGTTCGTTATTCATTACACGGTTAAATCAATCCGTAATTTTAACTTAACGCTTATGGGGTTTAACCCCTGGCAGTATGAAAATATGCTCATTCTTCTGGTATTGAATTATATTTTGTTTTGTCTTTTAACGAAAAGAGGGGAAAAATGGCAAATTTAACTTTAGCTGATTTAGATGCATTACCCATTGACAAAGCCTTGCAGTTGTCTTTTAAAGAAAGAGACACATTATTAGACCTTATACTAAGGGATTCTCTGAAAAACGTCGGGAAGCAACCTGAACGGCAAGTAGGGTTGATGAGCGATTACTTTGAAGAGGACATGGTCAGACTTACAAAAATCCGGGCAATTAAAATACGCTGCGGTGGTTTTATACCTGTTGATGCGTCGGGTGAAGTGCCTAGTCTGGTTCCAAAAGAACAATTTAAACTGGTTTTTTCAAACCTGAAAACCGCATTGGAAGCCATGGGCTCAAAGCCAGATAGAATAGTAAATTTAATTATTTTCCTTAAAAATATGGATTACTGGGGAGAGATGAACGCCGTGTATAAGGAATTTGTCAAATCATGTCCAACCCGTGCAGCAATTGGCATACAAGACCTGAACAAGACGTATCAAATTGAACTGGTAAATGTTATTGCCTACAAGGTGGCAAAATAGTCTTCATTGGTAACTATTCAGCGTAAACAATACACGGCTCTGATCTCCGGTAGTTTAATAAATTACGCTGAATAGTTACTAAAGAAGAGGCATTAAAAACAATTAACCTATCTGAAAGACAATCCAAAGCACAATTCATTACAAATACAAAAACCTGAATACGAAAGAACCCTGTCAGGGTTAATATAACATGCTTGCAAAGACTATGTTGTTTCGTTTGGTGTTTCAAACGTTTATGGTGGATTAAGGTGCGGCTTTTTCGCACCGAATCCACCAAACAGTCATCATGTTTCATTTGCAACACACAGAAACTATGAAAATGGTTTTATAACCATATAATATTGCGGTACATGTACTTGAGCTATTTTTTGTAGTCTTATTTTCGAGCCAGCCAGTTTTGATGCAAAACCCAGGCCGCCGAATCCTTCGTAAATCTCACATTAAAGCCTACCCGGTACCTTTCCACCTTAATTTTGGATTTCTGGCGGCAATTACTTCGTCAGGGCGTCCGATTCTCGTTTTTTGCGGTGCATTACGCACGGTTTCCGGCGCTTGTGCAATTGCGCCGGCAATTTCAATCATTGCGCCTGCAAACGCATCCAGTGTTTCCCGTGACTCAGTTTCTGTCGGTTCCACCATTAAAGCCTCTTCCACGATTAGTGGGAAATAAATCGTAGGGGCATGAAAACCGTAATCCAATAATTTTTTGGCAATATCCAAAGCGGAAACGCCCTGTGCCTTTTGTTTTTTTGCGGATATGACAAATTCATGCATGCAGGTCTTTCCATACGGTATTTCGTAATATTCTGAAAGGATGTTTCTCAGGTAATTGGCGTTTAAGACGGCGTTTTCCCCCGTTTTTATTATCCCCTCCTTTCCTAACGACAACAGGTACGTATATGCCCGAATCATTATACCCACATGACCATAAAAAGCCCTGACCCTTCCTATTGAGTCCGGGAAATCATACGTTAATGCATATGAATCATCCTCATTTTTTACTGTTCGTGGTATAGGGAGGAATACCTCTAATGCCCTTGAAACCCCTATCGGACCCGCCCCAGGCCCGCCTCCTCCATGAGGGGTAGAAAATGTCTTGTGCAGATTAAGGTGTAAAATATCTACCCCCATGTCTCCCGGACGTGCTATGCCCAGAAGCGCATTCATGTTGGCGCCGTCACAATAAACCAGCGCTCCGGCATCGTGGGCGATTTTACTTATTTCAAGTATATCTTTTTCAAAAAGACCTAGGGTGTTGGGGTTGGTAACCATGAGAGCCGCTGTATCATTTGACAGCATTTGTTTCAATTTTTTAACATCGATAAGTCCGTTGGCGTCTGATTGGACGGATGCTATACGGTAGCCGCAAAGGGCAGCGGAGGCAGGATTTGTTCCATGGGCAGAATCGGGCACAATAATGGTATTTCTGATTTCCCGCTGCTTCTTCATATATGCCTGAATTATCAGCATACCTGTTAATTCACCATGGGCGCCCGCCGCAGGTTGTAATGTGAAACAAGGCATACCTGATATATCTGCAAGCATCTGTTCCAGATCGTAGAGTATTTTTAAAATACCCTGACATTGTTCTTGCGGTTGATAAGGATGTAGCCTTGTAAAACCTTCCAGGTTTGCGGCATCTTCATTAATCTTCGGATTGTATTTCATGGTACATGAACCCAGCGGATAAAAATGCGTGTCAACGCAATAGTTCATTTGGGAAAGTTTTGTAAAGTGCCGCACTATGTCAATTTCCGATACTTCGGGAAAGTTGGGGTTCCGGCTCCTTTGCATTTTTTGAGGAATTAACTGTGTTATTGGGCTTTCCGGCACATCGCAGGCGGGCAGGCTAAAACATCTTCTGTTGGGAACAGATTTTTCAAAGATAAGCGGCTCTGGGGTATTCATAATGTGTGTATAGTGGTTAAGGTTGATTCGTATTGTTAAAAGTGTTACCAGGATGATTTCTTACTTGTAGAGAGATAATGCCTTTGTAGTTTGCGGGAGGGTAATTTACTATATCTGTAAAATCCCCATCCAAAGAAATCAAAATAGAATCGAGTTCCTGCGCTATTGAAATTACAGTTTGGTCAACCGCATCCGGAGAAGCATAATCCCTTAATCTAAACACTTCGAAACCAGCATCCAGAAGTGTTTAGATTATAAAATTGAAAACACAGTGATCCTCAAGGAATCTCAACGCCATCAAACGGCTACCTCATATTCAGAAAGCTCGCGGGCATAATCCAGACAAGCTGCTATTTGTTCCTTAGTAATACCAGGAAATTCCGCCATAATTTTTTCAAGAGGTTCGCCAGCAGCCAAATACCCAAGGATAAGGCTAACCGGTATTCTGGTTCCTTTAATTCTGGGTTTTCCCCTAAGCACATCCGATGTACTTACAATGTGGTTCCTCCAATCCACCATTATTTCTCATCCTGTATTAATTTTTATAGGGTAAAATTATGCGTGCATTATAGACAACGCAATTCCATTGTCAATATTTAAAAAGTGTTACGAGAACTCTTTCATGACCCGGAGTTTTGTCTTGCGCTATTGCTTTTGCTGTGTGAACATTATTATTATATTTTGAACTCAAAACTATACACAAACTACTATCATGGCCAAAAAGAACCCCCCCTTCTGAAACAATCATTGATACGTACACATTTCCTACAAGTGAAATACATGCCATAAATAGTACTGGACGATGTCGCATTCCTTTTGATGGAGGGGAATCAACCAAAAGAGCTAACTTAAAATTACGGATTAATTTAACCGTGTAATGAAATTTACAGATTCGCGTTTGTTGGCGTTCATTGGCGGTTCCTTTATTAACCGAGAATAGACGTAAATAGACGCTAATGAATAACGCATTACGAAGCTTTCTTATCCTCCTTTTGTTTCGCGGTTTTTACGCTTGTTACAAAAACTGCAAAATCTACGTAGGGGCGTAGGGCAAAATAAATTGATTATTAATAAAAATAGTGTTTATTTTATGATTAAAAATACTATGATGAAAAACGAAGAGTAGTAGGGAAGGAAGCATCCGGTATAGTATTTACCTTTATAAAACAAATGGAAAATGGGCAGATATGAAAGCCGCTATTGCCTAAAAACAATCATATAAAACGATCATGCTTGTCAGTAGAAGGATTTTTAATGGAAATCAGAAGATTTAAAAAACTACTCGTTGCCAACCGTAGTGAAATAGCAATACGTGTTTTTCGTGCAGCGCACGAATTGGGCATAAGGACTGTAGCAATATATTCCCATGAAGATCGTTTCGCACTTCATCGGTTTAAAGCAGACGAAGCATATCAGACAGGCACAGGCAAAGATCCCGTTAAAGCGTATCTGGATATAGAAGGAATCATTCAACTTGCCAAAGACAAGGGGATAGACGCCATACACCCGGGTTACGGGTTTCTCTCTGAAAATGCTGGCTTTGCCCGCGCATGCGAAAAAGCTGGCATTGTCTTTATAGGCCCACGTTCGGAAATACTTGAGCTGCTTGGCAACAAGATATCCGCCAGGCAGATAGCCGGCCAGGCTCAGGTCCCAATACTTTCCGGAAATAAATACCCTATCAGGCACCCGGATGAAGCCAAGGCCTTTTGCCGTGAAGTGGGATACCCGGTTATCATTAAGGCTGCCAATGGAGGCGGCGGACGGGGAATGCGTATCGTTCTGGGCGAATCTGAATTGGTAGGCCGCCTTAACGAAGCGCAGCGCGAATCAATGACGGCCTTTGGCTACGATGAATGCTTCATTGAAAAATACATAGAAAAGGCGCGTCATATTGAGGTGCAAATACTGGGAGACAAACATAAAAATATTGTACACCTCTATGAACGAGACTGTACCCTTCAAAGGCGCCATCAGAAAGTTGTAGAGATAGCCCCGGCACAGCATCTTGATGCGTCCGTCAGGCAAGACATCTGTAACGCGGCGGTAAAAATATGTAAATCGGTAAATTATGATAATGCCGGCACGGTGGAATTCCTTCTCGATACGGAAAAAAACACATTTTATTTTATTGAAATCAACCCAAGAATACAGGTTGAACACACCGTTACGGAAACAATAACCGATATCGACATTGTCAAAAGACAGATATTGATCAGCAAAGGGTTTCCCCTTGATTCACCTGAAATCCGGATACCAAACCAGGAATCAATCCAAACCAGGGGGGTCGCCATTCAAAGCCGGATCACCACAGAAGATCCTTCCAATGCGTTTATTCCTGATTACGGACGTATTCAGCATTACCGTTCTGCCGGCGGTATGGGCATTCGCCTTGATGCAGGAACCGCCTTTTCCGGAGCCATTGTCACCCCCTATTACGATTCTCTGCTCGTGAAGGTTACAGCGTCCGGAATTTGTTTTGAGGATGCAGTTAACCGCATGGACAGGGCTTTGGATGAATTCCGGATTCGCGGCGTAAAAACTAATATTCCGTTCCTCATCAATCTTATAAATCACAAAGATTTCCTGAAAGGAAAGTGCACTACACGTTTTATTGACGAGAACAAAGACCTTTTCCGTTTTTCCCGGCGCAGGGACCGTGCTACGCTTATTATGCGTTTTTTAGGAGACGTCCTTGTCAACGGCCATCCACTTATCAAAGAACTTCCGAAATCCGTATGTCGCCGCAAAGCGCCGGTACCCACAGTTGACCATAAAGAATCAAGGCCTAAAGGCGCCCGTGATATGCTGTTTGAAATGGGACCGGCAAAATTTGTTCAGCATATTCGCAATGAAAAACGACTGTTATTGACAGATACTACATTTCGTGATGCACACCAGTCACTGCTTGCAACCCGCATGAGAACTATCGATATGTTGAAAATTGCTGAGGTATACTCAAAGAACCATGCCGATTTCTTTTCAATTGAAGTGTGGGGCGGAGCAACCTTTGATACTGCGATGAGGTTTCTTACGGAGTGTCCCTGGGATCGTTTGCGCTCCATGCGCAAACTTGTGCCCAACATACTCTTTCAAATGCTGCTCAGGGCTTCCAATGGCGTGGGATATACAAATTATCCCGATAATGTTGTCAATGCATTTATCAGACAGGCGGCTGAAAGCGGAATAGACGTGTTTCGTGTTTTCGACTCTCTTAACTGGGCTGAGAATATGAAGGTGGCGATGGATGCTGTTCTGGAAACCGGCGCCTTATGCGAGGCGGCGATATGTTATACCGGTGATATACTTGACCCGAAACGCACGAAATATACCCTTGACTATTATGTGAAAATGGCAAAAGAACTGGAAGAACTGGGAGCGCATATGCTGTCAATAAAAGATATGGCAGGACTACTGAAGCCCTACGCTGCTTATGAGCTTGTTTGCGCTTTGAAGTCGGCAGTAAACATTCCGGTACATTTGCATACGCACGACACTTCCGGCGGACAGATTGCCACCCTTATAAAAGCAGCAGAGGCTGGAGTAGATATTGTGGATGCGGCTATGGGACCCCTTTCCGGATTAACATCTCAACCCAATTTGAATACACTGGTAGAGATGCTGCGGTTTCACGAACGCAGCACCGGCATGGACTTTAAAGCACTCGGACTGCTCTCGGATTACTGGGAAGTGGTCAGGGAATACTATGCGCCATTTGAATCCATCCAAAAGGCATGTACCGCAGAGGTGTTCCATCATGAAATTCCTGGGGGACAGTTTACCAATCTTTTCCAACAGGCGCACTCAATGGGATTGGCGCACCGGTGGCGCGAAATTACGGATGTTTACGCAGAGGTGAATCAGCTTTTTGGCGATATTGTAAAAGTAACCCCCTCTTCAAAAGTGGTCGGGGATATGACGCTTTTTCTGGTCACGAATAATATGAAGGCAAAGGATATTCTCGACAACGAAAAAGATATTTCATTTCCGACCTCTGTTGTTGAATTTTTTGAGGGACGCCTTGGCCAGCCCACGGGAGGTTTTCCTAAAGAAGTACAGTACAAAATATTGCGTGGAGCGCCTGCTTATACGGAAAGGCCGGGCGCTAATCTTCCACCTGTGAACCTTGAAGAGGTGAAAGAAAAAGTAGAGTCCTGTATCTTCAGGAATATCTCCAACGAAGAGCTTATGTCTTATTTAATGTATCCGGAAGTCTTCTTTCAATATGCAGAACACAGAAAGAAATATGATGATGTATCTGTCATTCCTACGAATGTGTTCTTCTACGGCATGCCCATGCATGAAGAAATCTATATTGAAATCGAAGAAGGGAAAACCCTGATTTTCAAACTGGTAGCAATAAGTACGGTAAATGAGGAGGGGAATTGCACGGTATTCTTCGAAATGAACGGCCAGCCGCGTGAAGTTGTTATTGCAAATCGTAAAATTGCCGCTTCAATCATCAGACATCCCCAAATAGAGGAGGGGAATAGCAAGCATGTCGGAGCGCCTATGCCAGGCATGATTGTTAAAGTAAAAGTATCAGCAGGTGATAAAGTTGCCAAAAATGATCCGCTCCTGATTATGGAGGCGATGAAAATGGAAGCAACCATTTATGCAGAGCACGATGGCGAGATTAGTAAGGTGCTGGTGAAACCAAGAGACAATGTAGAGGCCAGGGATCTGCTTTTTGTTTACAAGTGATGAGACAGGAGGCAATACACAAGGAAGCAGCCCATTTAGTACCTTATTAGTCATTAGTCATTGGTCAATTATAAGCTTGTATGGAAATATTACAGGAAATCAAACTGTTATCTAATATTGAAAAACTGA
The DNA here is from genome assembly GCF_900232105.1 of Candidatus Kuenenia stuttgartiensis. Taxonomy (NCBI): domain Bacteria; kingdom Pseudomonadati; phylum Planctomycetota; class Candidatus Brocadiia; order Candidatus Brocadiales; family Candidatus Brocadiaceae; genus Candidatus Kuenenia; species Candidatus Kuenenia stuttgartensis. The sequence goes on along the minus strand of NZ_LT934425.1, from coordinate 1,250,257 downwards.
AAAGTCGTGCTGCAAGCACTTAGCAGTAATGTATACAAATAAAAATATATCTCATAATTGCCGTAAATTAATATGATATTTGGGAAGTCTAATATAAAGTTAGCAGTCAGAAAACAACAATGACGCGTAAATCAAATGCCGAGTTTGTAAAGTGGTTTGGACCACTTCTTGACGCGCTCCGTGACCTTGGAGATTCCGGTAGGCCGCGAGAAGTTTCGGACCGTATAGCCAAGAATCTTAACCTCACAGACGAGGTGCTGGACGAAACATTGAAGTCCGGTGACAGCAGGTTTCACAATCAGGTTGCCTGGGCGAGGCAGTATCTGGTCTGGGAGGGAATGCTCAAATCGTCCAAGCACGGCACATGGACGCTCACGGAAAAGGGTCGTACAGCACACATTTCTGATGCTCAGGCAGCCGAAATATTCAAGAAATGGGTCGCGATCCACGCCGAGAACAGGAAACAAAAAGCGGCGGAGCAGGGTGAAGCAACGGAAGAGGAAGCACCCACCCCGGACACACCGCAAGCAGATCAGAAAATGAGCCTGATCGCTATTCTGCGCTCATTGAGCCCGCTCGGCTTCGAGAAGGTGTCTCAGGAACTCCTGCGTGAATCAGGATTTGAAAATGTCGAGATCACGGGAGGTTCAGCCGATGGCGGCATAGATGGCTTCGGCACACTGGAGATCAATCCGTTCGTAAGTTTCAAAGTATTGTTTCAGTGCAAGCGATACGCGGATGGCAACTTGGTTGGTCGTTCACAAGTGGGCGACTTTAGAAATGCCATGATCGGAAGAGCCGAGAAAGGAATCATCATTACAACATCTTCATTTACCAACGCGGCAGTAGTTGAAGCCAATCGAGAGGGTGCGCCAAAAGTTGAACTTGTTGATGGTGCAAAATTGGTCGAAATGTTTCAGCGCGTTGAGCTTGGAGTTAAAAAGCGGACAGTTTATGACGTCGATCTAAGCTATTTTGAGAGGTTTAGAGATTGACTGCTAACAATGCGTTGCAGGTGACGTCTGTCCCGCTGCTCGTGCCAGCCGCACCTGAACGCAGACGTTAGCTGTTTAAGAATATAGTTGATAATAATAGTATAATTTAACCATGAATCAGAAACTGTACATAGAGACAAGTATTATAAGCTATCTAACCTCTAAACCGAGTCGTGATATTATTATAGCCGCTCATCAACAAATTACATACGATTGGTGGTCTACTCATCGAGATGAATTTGATTTATTCACTTCACAATTTGTAATCGATGAAGCCGAAGCAGGCGACCCCGATGCAGCACAAAAAAGATTATTGGAATTAAATAAAATAGCTTTACTTGATATCACAAATGATATTATTGGTTTATCAGAAGCTTTAATGGATAAGAAATGCTTACCTCCTAAAGCCGTGGTAGATTCTTTACATATTTCTATAGCATCAATCCATAATATGAATTATTTATTAACCTGGAATTGTAAACATATAGCAAATGCGAAAATGCGACCATTAATTGAGAAAGTAATATTTGATAATGGTTATATCGCTCCGATAATCTGTACTCCAGAAGAATTATTAGGAGAATAAAAAATGTATAATGATCCAATAATAGAAGAGATTCATAAGTATCGTGAAAAACACGCCGCCAAATTTAATTACGATATTAAGAAAATTGTAGATTATTATAGAAAGCGACAAAACGAAAGCTCAAAAAAAATTGTAAGTTTCATTAAAAAAGCTGATGAAATCCACACAGAAAACTAATAATATCTTTTTGGTAACTATTCAGCGTAAACGATACACGGCTCGTTCCCAAAACCTTGTACTGAACGTAGTGAAGTATCTGTTTGAGAACGAGTTGCGCTCTGCACCCCCGGTAGTTTGATAAATTACGCTGAATAGCTACGCCTAAGTTCTTGTCGTCTGTTTCTACTCTACTGGTTCCTCTTTTGTATTTTACGTTTATTTGATTCTGGCTTGTCCCGCTTTAGGATAATATATGGAAAATGGGCTTATACTTATACATACCGGAAATGGAAAAGGGAAAACTACCGCGGCATTAGGGCTTTGCTTTCGTGCTATTGGACAGGGGATGAAAGCGCTTATGCTTTCATTTATCAAAAGTTCTCAAAAAACCGGCGAGATGAGGGCTGCTAAATTATTGGAACCTGATTTTAAGATGGTTCTCATGGGGCAGGGATTTATTAAAACGCAAAAAGGACATTTTTCCGAAGAAACTATCAAAAATGTCAAAGAATCCTGGGAATATGCGAAAAAGGAGATTTTCTCAGATGAATACGATCTCATTGTTCTTGACGAAATTAACCATTTGATTGATTATGGATTGCTGGATGTCGAAGACGTTATTGGGGTGATACAAAATAAACCCAGGCGATTGAATCTTGTCCTTACAGGACGGAATGCCAAAAGTCAATTGATCGATATTGCGGATTTAGTGACTGAGATGAAAGAAATAAAGCACCACTATAAAAATGGAATAAAGGCACGTAAAGGGATAGAATTTTAGCGGGGTGAAGTCTCAAACCGAAAAGGGATACAGATTTTTAATGTTTATTTTTTCATCTTGTTATATTATGAAAACATGTCTGAATCAAAACTAAATGTACTATTATTACGATACACACAAGACCCTGAACATATCGTGGCGCAAGCCGCCAAACTGTGTTATAGCCCCTCCTCTGTTGCTGAATTAAAGGAACAGATTGACAGCAAGGATCAGTCCGTTTTTATTGAAAAATTAACGGAAATGGGGCATCTCTCGCCCATAGAACACGTCAGTTTTACCTTTGGTATAGAGGGCATTTCCCGCGCCTGTTCACATCAGCTTGTCCGGCATCGTTTGGCTTCTTATTCCCAGCAAAGCCAGCGTTATGTGGGAAAGTACCGTAAGAAAACCGGTGGTTTTGATTTTGTTATCCCCCCCAGGATTGAAAAAATCGGAAAAAAACAGTGGTTCATTGAAAAAATGAATTGTATTCAGGAATGGTATGACGAACTGATAGAGGCGCTGGGCGATAGTGGAGAAAGCACATTTGAAGACGCCAGATTTTTACTGCCCAATGCCGCGGAGACAAAGATTATCATTACCATGAACGCCCGCGAATTATTGCATTTCCTTCGTGTACGTTGCTGCAATCGCGCACAATGGGAAATCAGGGCTATGGCAATTGAAATGCTGCGGCTAGCGAAAAAGGTCGCCCCAAATATTTTGAAAGATGCAGGCCCTGGTTGCGTAAACAATGCATGCCCGGAAGGAAAAATGACGTGCGGGAAGATGGTTGAAGTGAGAACTATGTTTAGAAATATATGATACTGTGGGTTGCCTCTTTTTTTCTATTTTTTTGTAAGTTTTTCTTCGTGTCCTTTGCGTTCAATATTCTTTGTACTACTATCCATCAACTTCTTGTTTTTTATGCTAGTTTTTTTAAATGCATAACCGTTCTTCGGAGTGAAAGATAAAGCCAGAGTGAAAATCTCACTTTCACTTTATCTCTCACTCCGAAGGGTTGTTTCGTATTTCGAATTTGGTTGCGACTAAAGGACTCGCCAGGTGTTCCGTGGTTAAAGAGCGTGTTATTTGCGAGGTTGCTTCGGAAAAGACCCTCGCAATGACACGCTGGCACCCTTGTAATGACACGCTTTTGTCATTGCGAGTCCTCAGTTTGTCATTGCGAGGGCTTTTTCCGAAGCAATCTTTTTCAATAACACCGGATTCAATCAAAGTAATTTGTAATGGATAAATTATACTCTGTTTACATAATGACGAATAAAAATGATACAGTACTCTACACATGGGTAACGAACAATCTTAAAAGAAGAGTATATGAACATAGAGAGAAGAGGGTCGAGGGATTTACAAAAAAGTATAATGTTACAAAACTTGTCATTGCGAGGGTCTTTTCCGAAGCAATCAGTATACTACGAGATATTTCGTGACGTAAGAAACGCCATATCCCGTGAGAAGCAAATTAAGGGTGGCTCAAAGGGCTAAAAAAATAGAATTAATTAATGGAATGATGCAGGATGGAAGGATCTCCATGACGGTTTATGAGGTTGCTTCGGAAAAAGCCCTCGCAATGACGAGGTGGTTAAACTCTCTTTGGTTGCGGCTTTGCTGCGATGTGTATTATGTATTATTCCAGTTACATTTGCATACGCATAACTTCCTTGTATGTTTCTACCAGTTTGTTCCGGGTTTCCATCATAAACTTAAAGCTAACCTCCGCCTTTGACATGGCAACCATAACTTCGTGGATGTTTTCAATCTTTCCACCGGAAAACTTCTCGATACTGTCACTGGCTTTCACCTGAAGGTCATTAATCTCATTGATAAAACCTCCCAATGTATCTTTAAAGGAAGCGCCTTTCTGCTCTTCAACAAAATCAAACCCTTTGTTTTGTTGAATTGAATCGCCATTATTATTAATCGGTAAAACAGCCATAACTACACCCCTATCTTCCAATAATTGACAATGCCTGATTTGTAATATCTTTAGAAGAATTTATCACCGCAAGATTCGCTTCGTAAGATCTGGACGCCGTGACCAGATCAACCATCTCCGTTGCAATGTTTACGTTAGGCATCTCTACAAAACCATTTTCATCCGCCTGAGGATGCCCGGGAATAAATACCTTATTAAAAGGTTCTTTGCTTTTCATAATATTACTCACCTTTACGCCGCCCAAACGTTCCATTCCATCAATATCGGACAAATTAGCCGCCTTATTAAGAATAGACTGAAATTCCACTTGTTCCCTGCGATACGGACCGCCGTCGGGAGAGTTAGTAGCGTTTGCATTAGCAATATTATTTGCTATCACATTCATGCGGATACGTTCCGCGGTAAGCCCGGTAGCGCTTATATCCAGCGCTGAAAATACCTTACTTATTCCCATATTTTCCCTCCTTATCCTTTAGAGCCGTCAATTGCGGCTTTTACTAAATCAAATTTTTTTGCCAGTAACTGCGAATATATTTTATAAAAACCCGTATTTTTCAGTAAAGTAGCAACCTCTTTTTCCATATCCACCGTGTTTCCATCGTTGCGCAATGTCCCATCTACAACATCTTCTGAAATTACGACCTTTGGTTCAAACTTATTAAAATTTTTCTGCGAACTGCTTTGTATAGCCTTTTCAAGCTCACCCTCAAAATTAACCACCATTTTCTTGTAACCAGGAGTGTTTACATTGGCAATGTTGTTTGCAACAACCTTGTGCCTTAGAGACGAAACATCCAACATATTCTCTAATAAACCAAACGTTTTATCTAAACCAATATTCATAATCTTTCTCCTTATCCACAGAACATCGCAAAACAAATACCGGAAAACAGAGACAGCAAATACAATATGCAATAAAAATACACATATATCTATTTATCAATAAGATACAGCGTAAGTAAAAATATATTATTGCATCCGTGAAGGCAAATCTTTGCCCCCCTATTAAGAAAAAATTTCACGGTATGTAGGAAAATACATCGCCTTCTGCTCAATCCTCAGTCCTCAATCCTCAATCTGCAATTTGCCGACTGCCGATTGCCGATTTCAGAAGTCAGAAGTCAGAAGTCAGAGTTTTTCGCGGACATCTGACCTCTGATCTCTGATCTCTGACATCTGACCTCTATTGAAAGCCGACTGCCGACTGTAGATTGTAGATTGCTACGGTATAATGGGAAATCCCAAGTCCCCAATACCTCCATTGCCACAATTTATTGAGCAATTACGTATTTATTGAGTTTATTCCGCAATGTTCTGGTTGTAATTTTAAGCAACCCGGCTGCCTTTGTTTTATTCCCGCCCGTTTTTTCGAGTGTGGTAAAAATCAACTCCTTCTCTGCATCTTCAATAGATTGACCATTCTTTTTTATGTTTACGGAATCATTACACATGGTATGTTCGGATTTTTTTATGTCAATGAGGGATGTAAAGTTCTCTAATCCAAGCTCTTCCGATGAACCCATAACAACCGCTCTTTGCATAATATTTTTCAATTCCCTCACATTCCCAGGCCAATTGTATTGGGAAAGGTAATCCATTGCCCTTTTTTCAATCGATTTGACAGATGAATTATTTTCCGAACTATATTTTTCAAGATAGGTATTCGCCAGCAACGGGATATCTTCGCGCCTCTCCCGTAAGGGCGGTAAGTGTATTGGAACAACATTTAACCGGTAAAACAAATCCTCGCGAAACGTCCCCTTTTGTATTTCCTTTGCCAAATCCCTGTTTGTGGTTGCCACAATGCGGACATCGATTTTTATGGTTTTTTCTCCCCCAACCCGCTCAAATTCCTCTTCTTCCAGCACCCGCAACAACTTTGCCTGTATATTGGGAGAAATCTCGCTGACTTCATCAAGAAGCAGCGTACCTTCGTTTGCCAGTTCAAAGCGTCCTATACGCTTTGCCACCGCTCCGGTATATGCGCCGCGTTCGTGCCCAAAGAGTTCGCTTTCCAGGAGGGACTCTGCCAGGGCTGCGCAATTTACCCGAATAAAAGGTTTTTCGCAGCGCGGGCTGAAATAATGTATCGCACGCGCAACTAATTCCTTGCCCGTACCGCTTTCTCCCTGTATAAGAACACTTGCCTTGCTCTGTGCAATCTTTTTCAGTTGTTCATATATTTGCGACATTTTAGAATTTTTGCTGTACACAGGCTCAGATTTTTCATCCACATTGGAAGCAGACCGCCAGTATTTATTTTCGGCGATTAATTTCTGCCGTTCATTCACCCTTGAGATTAAAAGCTCTATCTGATCGGGAGAAAAAGGTTTTATAATGTAATCATAAGCGCCTTTTCTCATAGCTTCCACAGCAGACTCTATAGTGCCATACGCAGTCATGAGAATGACTACGGTTTCCGACGAAATTCCCTTTACCTTTTCAAGCGCCTCCATGCCGTCCATTCCAGGCATTTTCATATCCATGAATATCATGTCAAAATCTTCTTTGCCGATTCGCGAGACGGCTTGCTGTCCGTTGCCAACCCCTGTAACATCATATCCGCCTCTTTTCAGCGTTTCACAGAGGTATTCACGCCCCAATGCATCATCATCGACAACCATTATTTTCTCGACACTCATTTTATTCCCCTATAGACTGGAAGACATAAATAACTTGCTACTTAAGCAAACTGCATCGCCAATGCCTCTTCTTCCGGAACGAAGGCGCTGTACGAATCCATATAGTCATGCGAATTTATGGGCAGATTAATATAAAATGTCGTTCCCTTTCCCTCTTCGCTTTCAACAAAGATTTTGCCGTTATGCGCTTCTACAATTTTGTTCACAATTGCCAATCCAATCCCCGTTCCATCCTGTTTTGTAGTAAAAAAGAGGTCAAACATCTTCCGGACAACCTCTTTTTTAATTCCTACTCCGGTATCCTTTATGCCAATCTGAACAACGCCGTTGTCGTTTTCTCCCTCTATTGTCCGCGTAAATACCGTTAAATGGCCTCCGCATGTCATAGATTGAATTGCATTTAAGCAAAGATTCAAAAAGACCTGCTGCAATTTTTCCGCATCGCATTTCAAACAATAATCATCTGCGCCGTATTCTTTATGGATAGAAATAGCATCTATTCCATTCCGGTTCATGTCTTCCTTAATAAAAAAGAGTGTTCTGTCCAAAATTTCAGATATACGGCTATTCATTAAACTCAATCGCACCGGACGCGCGAATACCAGCAACTCGGTAACCGTTTTGTTCAGATTTTTTGTGCCTTGTATTATATTTTTTACCAGTTTCTTACGGGGGTCGGAATCTTCAAAGTCCCTTGCAAGTAATGCAGAAAACCCTTCAATACCATTTAGTGGATTACGAATTTCATGGGCAATACTGGCCGCCATTGCGCCAATGGCTGCAAGTTTATCCGCTTTTCTCAATCGCATCTCCAAATCTCTTATCTTTGATAAGTCTTTAAACACCTCTACAGCGCCTATAATATTGTCCTGCGAGTCCTTAATCAGTGACACGCTGCTTTCCAGCATCCTGGTTAATCCCTGGCTGGTCTTTATTTTACGCTCAACATTAATAAAATTTTGCCCCTTTTTAATAGCCTCCGTAAGCAAGGATTCACCACCGTCCGCATTTTCGTATAAACACGCTATATTTCCCCCTACCACGCAAGACCCGCTGAAGCTCAATATTTCTTCTGCCGCCGTATTGAAAGTAGTTATTTCCCCTTTCACATTTATGGCGATAACACCGCTATGAATACTTCCCAAAAGACTATTTAGATATTTCGTAAGGCTGTCGAGTTCCTGCACTTTATCCTTTAAACGGGCATTTGTATCTTCCATCTCCTTATCTATTTCCTTTACCCTGCTTTGCAGCTTATTGTAAGCCTCTTCCAAACGCAATGTATAAAGATTAAACTGTTCAAAGGCGGTTGCGAGTTCATTCCTGAATTTTTTCGGATATTTGTTCACGGCAATATTTTTCATAACGTAACCCCGTTTTCTTTTCCCATTATTTCACTCATTATTATCAGAAAGCATTAACAATTTATTATTCTTCAATGTATTTTTCCCCTGCCATTCCTTCCACCAGGCAATATCATCAACATACCATTTCGCTTGCACTATTAACTCACTCTTCGGATTTTCGTCGATAAAACGCTGGAATTCATTCAGCGCGTCATCGTATTTTTTTAACTGCCGGAAACAATTTGCAATCTGGTACCGGGCCCACATGTATTGATACGGCGTAACCGCTTCTTGCGGAATATTTTTATAACCCTGCAAGGCTTTTTCATATTCACCCAATGTATAAAAACATTCTGCTATTGTTATGGGAGGCGTCTCTTTTTCTATGCCGGTCAAATAGCGATGCAGCCGGTTGTGCATCCTGGCTCTCTCCTCGCCATCCTCAACGGACGCATCAACTTCTTCTTTTTGCGGCACTGCATCCTCAAAGTTTTTTGAATACTGTAATGGCGTGTATTCTGAAATCTCGTTTGATGTATCACCGGCATCGCTTTGGCCGTCTGTTTTTGACACATTGCCCACTTCATGAACCGCCACAGAATCAATATCTTTCGTTGCGCCTGATTTAAAATATTTCCCAATCCCTGTCTCTGAAGTAACGCCTTGCAATGTTAAATATTTCTTTTCTAATTCCCGAAGCCGTTCGTTTTCAACGTTGAGATTTGATAATACCCTTTCCACTCCTTGATGTTCGCCCGCACCAGACAAAGTACCGACCAAAGCAGAACTTCCATGAGATACGTCCTGAATCTCTCCGGTTCCTGCATTTTTTCCACTGTTTACAGTCTCGCTAAACAAACATCTTTCAGAACTTATAAAAACAGGCACACCCATCCACAAAGCCATAAAAACCACCAGGAACTTTTTCTCTGTTTTTTTCAAAAAACTCAAATAACACGTCCTTATGTTTACCTATGCTGGCGTAGCCAGAACCAAACAAGAAAGAAATAAAAAATACGAAAATTAGAATCCACCCCCTGCACCCCCGCCAGCGGGGGACATTCTTCCCCTTTGGAGGGGGGTAAGGGGGAGGATTTTGCCAAAAAAAGCAAAGAAATCACTGCTAAGGTACTAATTAGTTCATGATATTAAAAAAAATGCAATCAGTATAAAGGGCATCGCAAAAGCAGTGCCGTACACGGCCGACAACAATAACCCTGCAGGCAGATACTACAGAAATTACGGCACATGGACTCACAACTATTTTACAAAAGAAAGCTTATGTCACAATAATTATCAAAAAAATACCAGGTAACCATACCTGAAGCGCCTGTCGTTGTTATTGATAAGTAAAAAATATGGACGCGTTGTCTAATTATAAGACAATAAAGAGGCGGGAGACTTTATACAAGGTCATCAGTTGGGGTTTTGCAGTTTGTCAGGGTGCATCCCGTTTTTGAAAAATTTGACTCCCTGTTTTGTTTGAACCCGAACCTTGACATCAATATTTTTATAAGTACAATGTACATATGATCGAATTAACATTTGAATGGGATAACCGGAAGGAAAAGTCCAATATCAAAAAGCATGGGATTTCCTTCGAAGAAGCGCGTATAGCCTTTTATGATGAAAATGCCATTCAATATTTTGATCCCGACCATTCACACGAAGAAGATCGTTTTATCTTACTTGGAATAAGTTATAAACTTAGGCTTCTGGTCATCTGCCACTGTTTCCGGGAAAGCGATACAGTTATCAGAATCATCTCTGCGAGGAAAGCCGATGGCGATGAAGAAAGTGAATATTGGAGGAACAGACAATGAGAGACCATTATGATTTTTCCAAAATGAAGGGGCGTAAAAATCCTTATTTAAAGTATTTAAAACAACCGGTTACTATGCGTTTGGACCGTGATACTGTTCTCTATTTCAGGTCTATGTCGGAGGATACCGGTATTCCATACCAGACCCTAATAAATCTTTATCTTCGTGACTGTGCAATCAGTCAAAGAAAACTCCAAATAAAGTGGCCCCCCGGAAAAGCCGAACAACCGGCTTGAAGCAGGGGTAAAGACGCAGTTAAAGATTTGGAAAATGGATGGTGCTTAGGGACATAGAAGAATTTAATATGCCTGTAATTGTCATTTCTGCCAAGGTGAGAAATCCTAAGATTCCTCACCTTGCTCAGTCCTCAATTTGCAATTTGCCGACCGTAGACTGCCGATTGCGGGGGGATTCTTTTATGGCTGAGACAGGCATCATCCCAACTCTAAACGAAACGCTTTTATTGCTTGTTCCAGTTTTCCCATAGCTTTATAACAAGCGCCAATTCTTTCAAATGCAAACGCCCTGATTTCCTTTTCGCTGCTATTTCCTAAAACATCTATATATGCCTTCACAGCTTGTTCGTATTTTTTTTCGCAGAAGAGTGCATCCGCCAGGCCAACCATTCCTTCTATTAATACCTTGCTGTAAGGGTACTTCTTTATAAAATCCTTAAAACCTTCCTGCGCCCGCGCATAATTATCATCATCAAAATAACACCATCCTATCTCCATGGCCATTTTGTCCGCATATTCATTAGTTGGCCAAAATTGTATCCCTTCCCGGAATGTTTTTATCGCAGAATCATAAAAGTGCATTGCCCGCAGAGACTTTCCCAAAAAATACATACCGCGTGGGACATTGCTGCTGTTTGGATAGGTTTCCAGCGCTCTCTTAAAAACCTGGAATGCCTCAACATAATTCTCATTATTATAGAAGCATTCTCCCAATAAGAAACTTGCGTCTTCGGCATATCTCTCATTGCCCGCATTGGCCAGGAAATTCCCCAAAACTGTTTTGGCATCCTCATACTCCTTCAACGAGAATAAACATTTTCCTATTAAATATTCAATCTCAGCCCCTATATGGAGGGAATTATAGAGTTCCCTGGCCTCCATCAATGCCCGAATCGCCTCCCGGTGTTTTTCCATTTTTGCAAGCGCTTTGGCAATGTTAAGCTGCGCCTTAGCGGCAATCTCTGTTTCCGGATATCCATTCAGCACCCTTTCGTAGGTGTCCTTTGCCCGCACATAAAACCCCTGCATCATTAAAGAGTCGCCGATCCCCATAAAAGCATCGGCAATTAAAGGATCTTTCGGATAGCCATAAATAAACTGAAAATACGCCCTAATGGCGCTTTCCGGGTCATTGAGGCGGTAATAACAGTCTCCGATTTTAAATAAAGCATCTTTTGCAAAGAGAGACGTTATATATTTTTTTACAACAACCTGATATTCCTGCAACGCAAGAAAATTGAAACCCAGATCATAATAATAATTCCCCAGTTCATAATACGCCTTGACGACCATTTTGTCGTTGGGATATTTTATTTGTGCCCTTTGATATATTTGGGCAGCCTTATCCTTATAATAGTCAGATGCCGTATCGACGTTAAGCTGTGACAAAGAGGTAACAAATATAGCGTTCTCTTTCGGAATAAATTCCAGGTTGCGCATTCCGATAATTACTTCCAATATATCCTGTAATGGGCTTTTTTTGATTGATACATTTATAAAAGATGACAAGTATTCGGGTGCAATTTCTTCATCCACAATAATACTTTTGCCATAGACTGCTGACAGCGCTTTCAATATTTCAGACACCTGCACCTGTTTTGCGTTAATTGAATAAACCGGCATATCATACTCGTCCAGTTCTTTTTTCAGCATGATATTTTCATTTGGTTGTATAAAAACCTCTTTTCTTTCTTCCGGAGCACCACTCTTCTTTTCAGCCGCCTTCGTCCCGGCGCCATTATCTTCCTTTTCTTCTAACTCCTGATCTCTTAATATTTGCAATTGCATTTGGAGCATCTCAAGATTTCTCAACTCTTTATTTAATGATTCACTGAGTTCGCTTGATTCATCAATAGCCTGCAACTGCATCTGAAGCATTTCCAGGTTTTTCCTCTCCTCGTTCAATACGCCCTGCACGGTATTTGAGATATCCTCCTTCGCCTCGCCAGTAGTCTCCTCACCGGCTTTGGAAAGAGAGCATACAGGAAATACGCCTAAAAGAAATATGAGTATAAAAATTATTCTTCTATTCATTATTCATTATCCCATAAATGGTATATGCAGAATTTTGTAACACTTTAGTTTTTAGAAAAATTCCAATAATAACGCTACTTGCCGTATAAGTGCAGGGGCGGAGCATTTGCTATAAACGGTTGCCGCTCGTTCCTCACTTGAAATATCTAAGCCCACTAAATTCATGTAGTGCGACGAACCTCGTCGCACTACAAATGACAATTCCCCGTTTAACAAGACTAAAGTGTTACCAAAATTCTTCATTTGCCTTCCTATTCTTCGTTCTACAAATGGTCATTGCTTTTCCCGGATCCTGCGGTGACCGTACCTACCATTTGAGATGCATTTTTCAGACGTTTTGACTCCTCCCGGTAATAATCTCCGATTTTAAAATAAGACTCTGCCACGCACGACTTATCTTCTTCCGTTTTGCAGTCACCTTCCTGGGCGATAACGGAGTAAAGGGTTTTTCTTGCTTGCTTATAGTCCCCCAGTTTTGCGCAACATTCACCCATTTTTAATCTGCTTTGCAATTGATACTCGCTGTTAAGATAATCATTGTTTAAATGCCTGAACACTTCAAGGGCTTCCTTATAATCTCCCGATTGAAAATAACAATCGCCCAAACGATATACAATAAAATCCTCATTCAGAAAAGGCATCGATTTGTCTAATCCCTTTCCATAGAGAGAAGCCGCCGTCTTGTAATCGCCCTGTTCGTACAATCGATTTGCTTCGATGATATATTCTGTCCTGTCTTCCTGCGTTTCTTCCCGGCCTCGCTGTACACCAGAAGAATTTTCCCCCTTTATATCGTCTGACAGTTTTGCCTTAGCCCTTTTGCCACCCCTTAAATTGTCGTTCAAGTCCATATATTTATCCAAAGACTCTTCCAGCTTTTTTTCCACAAGGCGGGAAACCATTTTATTGCCTTTTACTTTAATCCAATCTTTCTGGAGAAATAAAAAGAAGCTTATCGCGCCTACTATAAAAAAAAGCACCATAGCGGAAAGTACATATTGATTGAGCAACATGCCCGCTTTTAACAATTTTTTTGATTTTACCGACTCGTCAGAGGCTTCATGAACAGGCATATCGGGCGCGTCTTCACCTTGCGAAATCGCTTCCGGGAAAGAATCTTCCTCCTCCCGTTTTTGCAGCCCTTCGATTATTTCATTTAATGCAGTTTCCTTTTTTTCGTCATCAGATGGAGTATTAGTCATATTTTATTACCTCTTAATAAAGTTAGTACCTTATCAGTAATTTCTTTGCATTATTTGACGAAATATTTAATGGTCACTTATGCAGTCGGCAATCTACAATCGGAAATCGGCAAATTGCAGATTTAGGATTGCCGACTGAGGACTGAGGATTAATTTCCCCCTGACCATAAAAATGTTCTTTCCAGTTTCCCCACACGGGGACCAATGCTTGACATTGCTTCATCCTCGTTCTCAAATACCTCCACAATGCGAAGCAGGCCGGTAATATCCATAAGTTTTTTAATGTTTTTATTTGTTTGAACCAGCTTAAATCCCTTTTGTTTTTCCCTGAAACAACTCACATAATATGCGATACTCCCCAATGCGTTTGCGGAAATATACTTTACATCTCTGAAATTCAGTATAATGGCGCATGCATCTTCGCACAAAATCTTAAGCATGCACTCCAGTTTGATTGCCCCCTCATACACGAGGTTCCCCTTTGGCGATAACACGACCACATTGCCTTTTTCATGCCTTTCAATTTCCATAGAAGTTTACCCGTTTCGCCAAAAAGACCGAAGTCCCGGTTCCCCTGCCGGATTGTATCATTACTCTATCCATTAACTGTTTCATAACAAAAATCCCTCGCCCGTCTTTTCTTGCTATGCCTTTATAAAATGTCGTATCAGGTTCTTCATAGTTCTGCGTATCAAATCCACAGCCCCTGTCGCTTACCACTATGATGATATCTTCCCCCAATCTAGAAAATTTCAGAACAATTTCCCCTTTTTCCCCCTCCTTGTATGCAAAGAATAATGCGTTCAAAACGGCCTCATTAACAGACGTAATAATGTCATGCCTCTTACACTCGTCACCCACTATTTTTGACAACTTTTCTTCGAATAATTGCAGCACTTCATCATAATCATCAATGGGCATGGAAATAGAAATCTCTTCTTTCCATGGCATGCATCTGCCATTCTCCAGGGTAAAGGCAGCGACGGAACAATTTCGTGCATCGGCAGTCAGTTCATGCCATCCAACTATTCCCTCTTTCATTTTTTTCGCCACATGCTCACAATCCCCGGCAACATCCCGCACAAGTGCATCCCTGAGCCTGTCTTTCTGAATAATTCCCTTCCGGATGCTTGTAGCAACAGCATTGCTGTCAATCACAATAAATCTATTACCCGCAGGCATTGGCAGGGTTTGCTCCGGCACGCTTATGTCAGGAAACATATTTAGGAATAAGGGATACGATTGCAACTGTGTCATTTCTTTTTCCTGCGAAAATACAAAACAGGCGAGTCCTTCCCCGCAAATTGAATAAGAGAGTTTTTGCCCTTGTTTCTCCAAAATTACACAGAAAAGCATAAGCGGAAAACGGTTTTTTATATTTTCGCAGAGAAATGTATTCATGTTTTTTATCAAAGATGCCGGTGATCTGCATGTTTTAGCCTCATAGCGAAAAACTGTTTTTATCACCGTATCCAGATTTTCCAACCCGGCCTCGCGTGAAAAACTTCCAAACAGCGCCAACTGGCGGTCATCAGTCTCAACGGCATCATAAAAAGTAAGATTTGCCTTCTCTGTTTCGTCCTGCACAATATAACAGGATGAATCCTTGTGCTTGTCAGTATATACCTCACACGGCCGTGGTTCTTCATTCCCGCGTTTTTTTTCGCTATGCGCATTTGTACCGGTATTTTCGCCTTCACTCAGGACTTTGCGAATCACCTTCTTCATATGTTCAAGCTTAAAAGGCTTTGTTATAAAATCAGAAACGCCGGTATGCATCGCCTCAATAACCGCCTCCGTTGAACCATAACCCGTCATAATAATCGCCCTTATTGAGGGATTTGCCTTCTTTATTTCAGCAATTAACTGCACGCCATTCATGAAGGGCATAGTTAAATCGCTAATCACCAAATCGTATTTTCTTTTTTTCGCCAATTCCAGGGCTTCAATGCTATCGTTGGTCTCCTCCACATCATAACCGTCATCCAAAAGGGTATTTTGCAAAGCCCATCGCAGCGTTTCTTCATCATCTACCAATAAAATTTTTTTCTTCATCTTTTTTTTATAGGCGATCTTTTGCTTATTAATTAAATATTACTGTGCAATGCCATACTCTTTTATTTTATTATATAAGGTCGTTCTGTTGATACCCAGCACCCTTGCCGCTTCCGTCCTTCGCCATGAGGTTTCTTTCAGGACATTTTCTATATGTTGTTTTTCCATAAATGCCAGTGAACGGGCATCAAGTCCGTCGCTGCTTACACAGTCAGTATTTCCATCAACAGTAATACCGGCAAGGCTTTCAGATTCTTTTTTCCCAACGCTGATATTTGCAACATATTTAGGCGATAATGCGCTGCCGTTTGCAATCAACACGCCTCTTTCTACCACATTCTTTAATTCTCTGATGTTCCCAGGCCAGCCGTATTCCAATAATATCCGTTCAGTATCGGGCGGGATATCGCAAATATTCTTGCCAAACTCATTATTATATTTATGTATAAAGTATTTCACCAAAAGCATTATATCTTCTCTTCTTTCCCTCAATGGCGGCACATAAATCGGCAATACCTTCAACCGGTAATACAAATCCTTTCTAAAATTTCCCGACGCTATTTCTTCTTCAAGGTTCCTGTTTGTCGAGGCAATAATCCGAACGTCTATTTTGATATCCTGTATGCCGCCAACCCTTTTGAACTGCCTTTCCTGCAGAATTCTTAAAAGTTTTGCCTGCAGCAAAACCCCCATCTCGCCTATTTCATCAAGGAAAACGGTTCCCTTATCGGCAATTTCAAACAAACCCGGTTTACCGGCTGTCGCCGCGCCGGTAAATGCCCCTTTTTCATAACCAAATAATTCTGCTTCCAGAAGGCTTTCCGTCAGGGCAGCGCAATTTATATCCACAAAACGCCCTGATTTTCTTGCGCTTAACCGGTGCACCGCCCTTGCAACAAGCTCTTTCCCGGTACCGCTCTCTCCTTGTATTAACACCGTTGTAGAAGAACTTTTTGCCACCTGTTTAATAAGAGAATATATCTCTTTCATCTGCGGGCTATTGCCAATAATAATTCCGTCCGATTCTTCATCAAACGTCCATTGCTTTTCCTTTATTTCAAGCACCTCCTGGCGCAGCCCCTGCCTCCTTAATGCCTTTTCAACCACCGACCTTAACCTGTCAAGCTTAAACGGTTTCTCTAAATAATCGTATGCCCCTAGTCTCATTACTTCAACTGCCGAGTCTACGCTTCCATATCCCGTCATTACCACCATTAACGCGTTAGGGTCTTTCTCTTTTATTTTTTCAATAAGTTCCACTCCATTTATATTGGGCAATCTCAAATCCAGCAGTATCAAATCCGGCATAAATGTATCCATTTTCTCCAGCGCTTCTTCGCAACTACCGGCGGCAATTGCTTCATAACCCTGCGCATCTAAAAACTCCCTGACAGAAAGCCTGATTGTTTCTTCGTCATCGACAATAAGAATTATACCTTTCGGCTTCATTTATTTATCCTTCCATTAAAAACAAACCGTTCAATGTCCCACGCATTATAAAACTTAATTTTTTTCCCGTAAAAAAAATACTTTGAGTTCAGTATATCAAAACGTTTAATTTTTAAACACTACTAATCTTCCATTATCAACATCTGTTTAAAAATACGATTTCTCACACAATGTAGTATTTTTTTAAGAGGATACTTACACGTTTTTATAAAACTTATGCAAAATAATCAATTTCCGTGTATTCCGCGTGTTCCGTGGTTTAACTGGTTTTTATAAAACTTATGTACAAATTAAATCCCCTCTAAGCTGAATAGTTACCAGAAACATTTAAATGATTATGTAGCGTTGTCGCAAATTTTATACCACTGTTTATAGCCATACTTTAATCAGCCTGATCTAAAAATTTGTAACAGTTTAGATTTTTGGAAAAACAAAAATGCTCGTTCCCAAGCTCCGCAGACTGGGTCAAATGGGCAATTTTATCCTATTTTACGACAGGCATTCTCCACTTTAATGGGAAAACAGCACTAAATAGGGTCGAAAACAGGCATAATGCGAAGAGTTGTCCCCACTTTTGAGACAATAAAGTTCATTTGACCCAGTCTGTCCGGCTTGGGAACGTAATTGCGTTGGAAGCTCTAGCTTCCATTTAGCCGGCAAGCGAAGCTTCGTGTATTATTCGATTCAAAAGAGGTTCCCAAATATCTTGGGTAACATACTGAAAAGCCTCCAAGCTGACATAATGGGTTCATTCCCTTTTCCATTCGAAGCTGGAGCTTCTCAAACAATCCCGTTCCCAAGCCGGAGCTTGGGAACGAGCGGTTTTTTTCATAGGACTAAAGTATTACAAAAATTTTGATACCGGTAAAAATAACTATTGAATAACCCGTGGTAATAATGTATATTTCCCGCTTTTAATACAAGATTCATGAAAATATCGATAAAGGCAAACCCTGAGCAATCAGGGGACGCAAAGTAAAAGGTCTTTACTTACAGTACAAAGATAGCCTTACTACCGATAAGTGCTGAATTATTCAGCCTTCGACAGTAAGATTTTTTTTGATTTTAGACATTACTGTGCTTTATTCTTACATGACTATTATGGTTATACGGCTATGGTTATACGGCTATGGTTATACGGCTATGGTTATACGGCTATGGTTATACGGCTATGGTTATACGGCTGCGCGAAGCGCAGCCGTATACAGCACAGAGCTATCGCTTTCCGCCTTTGATTTATTTGAATGCACACAGATTCTTAGGTTCGGACAAATCACAGTAGCGAAAGCCAATACAAACTTTACGCTTCGTCTCGGCAAGTTCACACTCCGCACATATCTCTATCGTAACCACCTTCAGATTACACGCCTCAATAGTAACCAGCATGTCTGTTGTAAAGGCAAAACCCAACGTCTTTCTTATCATTCAGAACAAAGTGAGTTAAGTAGGATGGGCATTGCCCAACGAAAAACAAGCAATGCGAAAGAGTGTGTAATGTTTTTTCCCGTTCCAGCGCTCTCGCGTGGGAATGCAGGATCAGATGCCCTGTATCTCGAGTAATAATCCGGACTCAGAGCGTCCAAAACAATTTGTTGCCACGCAGAGCGCGGTAACAGGCAGAAAAGATAAACGTATCATGTTTTACACGTTAATAGAACAAATCCCATGTGCAGTAATTGTGACAGACATAAAGGGAACTATTGAATATGTAAATTCGCAATTTACTGAACTCACCGGCTATACCCGGGAAGAGGTTACAGGGGCAAATCCCCGCATACTGAAATCCGGCAGGACTGCTCCCGAAGAGTATAAACATTTGTGGGAAACAATTACCTCCGGCAAAAAATGGAAAGGGGTGTTTTGTAATAAGAAAAAAGACGGCAGTTTCTACTGGGAGAAGGCGTCTATTTCTCCCCTCATGAATGAGGAAGGAATGATAACACATTTTTTTGCGATAAAGGAAGATATAACAATACAAAAGCAAAATGAACAGCGGCATGAAATCCTGTATATACTGTCGAACATATTGATGGAGTCTGTTTCTGTTGATGAGGCTATTCCAAAAATACTCCAAACAATAGGCGAGGGAGAAATTGGCAGGCAGATCGGAGTTGACAGGGTATGCCTTGTGCTGTCCGGTACGAATAACGGCATGGCTGACAATGTTTATGAATGGTGCAACGAAGGCATACCCTCTCAAAGACGTCGATTTATGGACGTTTCCTTCTTCGCATTCACATGGTGGATGAAACACCTGCGTGCGGGCGATGTTATTCATATCCCACAGGTGTGCCGTATGCCAAAAGAAGCAGCGGCAGAACAAGAGTTTTTGATTAAACGGGAAGTCAAATCCGTATTGTCCTTTCCGGTATTTGCGGACAAAGATTCATTCGGATTTATTAGTTGTGAAAATATTTTGAACGGCTGCTCCTGCAAAGAACAAGATATAATGCTGCTCCGTATTGTTTCTGAGATTATAGGCAATGCCATTGTACGTAAACGTTCGGAAGCGTGTATTCAACACATGGCATATCACGATGCCCTTACCAACCTCCCCAATCGCAATTTATTTCGTGCCCGGCTGGAAATGGCCATCCTTCAGGCAAAACGTAATAAGAAGATGGCAGCCGTCATGGCGCTTGACCTGGATGGCTTTAAGGCCGTTAACGATTCCTTCGGGCATCATATGGGAGATTTGCTGTTAAAGGAGGCAGCCGTGAGGATGAAGGAATGCGTCCGGGAATGTGATACGGTTGCCCGCTTTGGGGGAGATGAGTTTATGGTTATCCTTACAAACATTAATCATAGAGAGGATGCAAATCATGTGGCGAAGAAGCTTCTCGGATTACTTTCCCAAAAATTCCTGATTAATAATGACAAAATCGGCATTACCGTCAGCATAGGCATCAGTCTATATCCGGCAGACGGCAATGACATGGAGGATTTAATCAAAAAAGCCGACAATGCACTCTATTGTTCCAAGAAAGAAGGGAAAAATACGCACCGGTAAGTAATTTCAAATTCCCCTCTTGGGAGGGGTAGGGGTGAGTAGAAATGAATGCCGTTGGGTTTTCGTTTTTTAAAAGCCCAACCTAATTTAATTCTCGTTTCCAAGTTCCGGCTTGAAAACGAGAATGGAATGTTTAGTAATTTCAAAATTGCAGGGCGAAGTGGCGCTTCGCTCTACATAAAGTTTTTGAGATGACCTGACTTACGTGAATAAGTTTATAATTTTAACACTTTTTATACTCACACTGGCCTTTGCCGGTGATGCAGAAGCGCTCGCCGCAGGAACGGTTCGCTGGTCCGGCGCCACAAGTTCTGCATGGGAAACGGCATCAAACTGGACTACCGTTAGCGGTACCCCAAGCCTCCCTCCCGCGTCAGATGATGCAGTCGAGATAGGCACCGGCGCTATTACCAACCAGCCTACGATAACCACTTCCACAACAATCGCTTCACTTACCTATGGTAATTCCGCTGCATCAACACTGACAATTAATGGAAACCTGACCATTTCGGGTGATATTACCAATACAATTACTACAACAGCCAGAGTGCATAACATAAATCTTGCCTCCGGCGTTACCCTTTCATGTGTAAATGCCGACCTGAGCCCTGCCAGAAGCGGTTCGCATATGACGATTACCTTTAATGGAGGAATATTCTCGTGCAGCGGCGATTTTACCGCCCAACCCACTGCGGCCACGACGAATATTACCCTCACGGTGGGTACAGGTACGTTTACCGTAGGCGGGACTACTCTGCAAGGGGCAGCGACAAGTCAACAACGAAATTGCGACATTACAGTTTCAACCGGTGCCTTAACGTTCTCTGGTGATTATATCAAAAACGGAGCTGGCTCAGATCTCACATCCAGCGACGCGGCAACAATCTCCTTTGGTGGAGATATTACCAATACGAGAGGCACTTTTAACCTGTCCAAGGCTACTACCACCCTTGCCTCAACTACTACCATCGCTCCGACTGTCAGCATGACCTTTGGAAATTTGGCCATCGATGGCACAGCAACGGTAAATAGCGGTACTTTAACCATTGCAGAAAATCTTTCTGTTAACGGAACCGGTACGCTTAATTTAGGGGGAGTAACATCAACGGTTACCGGCCCGACAACTATTGACGGAACGGTAAACATCACTTCAGATACAGGGACAAAGATCTTTGTCGGACTGGTTACAATTGATGCGGGTGGAACGTGGGACAACTCAGCGAATGAGGCAGTGACTTTTCGGGGAGGAATCACCCATAACGGCGCGACCTTTACCGCCGGAACTGGGGTGCAGACATTTGCAACAAACAGCCAGGAGATCGGAGGGACAACGGCAATTTCCATTTCCAGTATAACCGTTACGGGAGTCACCCTCACTAATAGCACAATTTTAACGGTTGGCACAGCCTTAAGCGGCACAGGTGGGCTTACCCAGGGAAGCAACGCTGTTTTAAACATCGGCGGCACTTCAGCCATTACCACCCTGACTGCGACTGCCAATCCCAATACGGTCAACTACACCAGTACAACGGCTTCACAAACAGTAAAAGGGACTACCTATCACCATCTAACTATCAACAAATCAGGCCAAACCGCAACGCTTGGCGCTACAACTACCGTGAATGGAGACCTTACCATTACGGCAGGAACGCTTAATACAGGCGCTTATACCTTAGCTGCAAACGGTATTACGAGTGTTACAGGAACATTAGGTATCACGAGCACAACCGGAACAAAGACGTTTACCGGAATGGTTACGATCAATTCAGGCGGTGTCTGGAATAACTCGGCTAACGAAGCGGTGACCTTTCAGGGAGGGATTACACATAACGGCGCTGCCTTTACCGCTGGAACGGCAGTGCAAACCTTTGATATTAACAGCCAGGTAATAGGAGGGACAACAGCGATTTCTATCCCCAGAGTAACCGTTACGGGCGTTACCCTTACCAACAGCATTACCCTGATGGTTGGCACGGCCTTGAGCGGCACGGGAGGGATCACGCAGGAAAGCAACGCTGTTTTAAACATCGGCGGTACTTCAGACATTACCACCCTGACGGCATCTGCAAGCGGGAACGTGGTTAATTATAATGGTTCCGCTACCCAGGCAATACATGCAGGAACATATGTAACGCTGAAGGTCAATAATACCGCCGGGGGCACCCTTGGGGGCAATATAACAGTTAACACGCTTACGATTGGCGACGTAACATCAAATAGTGTCTTTAGCGATGGAGGTTATGTAATCACCCTATCTGGCTCCAGCGTTCTTAACCTCACATCCGGAACGGTTAAACTAGGCTCAGCGACAGTAGGGACTACGTTTCCATCGTTTAATACATTAAATATCGCCTCCGGAACAACGGTGGAATATACATCGGGAATAACTCAGACTGTATCCGGAACACCGGGTTATCAAAACCTGACAATCTCAGGCGCAGGGACAAAAACACCTGATTCGACACTTACTATAGCAGGCAATCTTACCGTAAACGCATCGGGCGGGACGTTTAATCTTGGCGCTGCATTCAACCACACCATCACAGGCAATGTTGTGCTAACCGCAGGAACATTGAATGGGGGATCGAGTACTTTAACGCTTTACGGCAACTGGACAGGCTCAGGAACATTTACGGCAAACACCGGTACCGTAGTATTTACCGGAACGAATGATCAAACAATCGGAAGCAAGACTACTACATTTAATCACCTTACCATTAATAAGGCCTCGAATACGGCGTCGTTCGGGGCAACTATCACAATAAACGGCAATCTTACCATTACCTCCGGAACGCTTGGTATTGGAGGTGTTACATCAACCGTCACAGGAACAACAAGCGTAACTGGCGCAATAAACATCACTTCAAAGTCGAACACAAAGACATTTGGCGATATTATAATAAATGACGGTGGCGCCATGGATTTCACCGTCACAGAAGGCGTTACGATGAATGGCAATCTGCAGATAGACGGAACAGGGTCAATCACGGGGACTCAGGGCACATGGACATTTCAGAAGTCAGGAGGCGGCGGCACACTCAGCGGCACGGCGGCCTCGAAATCACTTACCGCTGCTACTTTTACAACAGATTATTCTGTCGATAGTGACTTTTCGATTCCAACAATAACCGTTGCCTCGGGAGCAACCCTCACGAATAATGCAACTTTAACGGTTGAAACTGCCTTAAGCAGTAGTGGTAGTGGCAGTGGAAGGGAGCTTATACAGGGCAGCGGCGCCGTATTAAACATCGGCGGTTCTTCAGGCATTACTACCCTGACTGCTACTGCCAATCCCAATACGGTTAATTATAATGGCGCTGGCAATCAGACGGTAAAAGGAACGACTTATCATCATCTCACGATTAACAAGGTGTCAAATACAGCAACTCTGGGTGCTACCACCACAGTGAACGGAGTCCTTACTGTAACGGCAGGAACGTTCAATACAGGCTCTAACACCTTAACGGCAAATGGCATCACGAGTATTGCAGGCACATTAGGTATCACACGCAAAACCGGAACAAAGATGTTTGTAGGATTGGTCACAATTGATGCTGGCGGAACATGGAATAATTCGGCTAATGAGGCGGTGACCTTTCAGGGAGGGATCATTCATAACGGCGCGACCTTTGACGCCGGAACGGGAGTATATACCTTTGACACAAACAACCAAGCAATCAGAGGAACATCGGCGATTTCAATTCCCAGTGTGACGGTTGCAGAAGTTACCCTCACCAACAACACAACCCTGACCGTTGACACAGCCTTAAGCGGTTCTGGCGGGCTTACCCAGGGCAGTGGCGCTGTTTTAAATATTGGCGGTACTTCAGACATTACTACCCTGACGGCAACGGTCAATTCCAATACGGTTAACTACACCAGCACGACCGCTGCGCAAACGGTAAAGGGAACAACCTATCATCATCTCACTATTGACAAATCCGGGCGGACGGCGACGCTTGGCGCCGCCATCATAGTAAACGGCGACCTTACCATCACGGCAGGTACGCTTAATACATCCGCAAGCAACTATGCTTTAACCTTGAACGGCAGTTTTGTTAACAATGCAACATTTACGGCAAATGGGTCTAACATAATTATTGGCGGAACAAGTGCTACGCCGGGCATTGCAGGTTTCTCGACAACAGGGGCGCTTTCATTTGAACGGACGGCAAGCACTGCGACTCTTACCGGCAATGTTACGGCTGCATCATTAACGATGAACGGGAGCGGCGGGACGTTAAATCTTGGCAGTGGATTATCTCACGCCATCAACGGTAACGTAACACTCACTGCGGGCACACTCGATGGCAGTTCAGGTACTCTGAGCCTGACCGGTAACTGGACAGGTTCGGCAACGTTTACCGCCGGTACAGGGTCAGTCAATTTTAACGGAAGCGGCGCACAAACGATTACCAATAATGCCACTACCTTTAATAACCTTACAAAGTCCGGCACAGGAACGGGAACGCTGGGGGCGGCCATAATTGTGAACGGGACATTAAATATTACGGGAGGGACATTCAACACATCAGCAAGCAACTATGCCCTGACGTTAAACGGGAGTTTTACTAATAGCGCCACGTTTACCGCTAACGGCTCCAATATAACCATTGGCGGAACGAGCGCTACGCCAAACATCGCCGGTTTCTCTACAACAGGGGCGCTTTCCTTTGAGAGGACAGCAAGCACGGCGACTCTTACAGGCAGTGTTACGGCTGCATCATTAACGATGAATGGGAGCGGCGGGACGTTAAATCCCGGCAGCGGATTATCTCACATTATCAATGGCTATGTAACGCTCACTGCAGGAACACTTGATGGCAATTCGAGCACCCTGAGTCTGACAGGCAACTGGACAAACAACAGCACCTTTACTGCCGGTACTGGCGTCGTGACATTTAATGGTACATCAGAGCAAACCATTGCCGGCACAAGTATAACAACATTTAATAGTTTAACGATTTCAAATACAACCGTCGCTGTTTCAGCAACCACAAATCTCACGGTGAATGCAACCTTGACCTTGACCGGCAACCTTGCCATAGGCTCCAACACGCTTACGATGGGCGCTTCAGCAACTACGGTAGGAACAGGTGATGTGACAGGCATTGTCAAGCGGACAACCATTACCTCCAATACCCAGTATAGTTTCGGTAGTCAGTTTACCACGATAACCTTTTCTGATGCAGGAACGTTGCCAACAGAAATGAGTGTAAAAATTACTATCGGCTCTGCCCCTTCCTGGAAAACAACTGCTATTACGAGATACTATGACATTATCCGAACCGGGGGAAGCGGCTCTGTTGCTACAGTGAAACTCCACTACCACGATTCAGAACTTAATGGGAATACGGAAAGTAATCTGAGTTCATGGCATTATCATGCTGACCCCGAAGCCGCCGTAGAGGAACGTGGCAGTTCAAGTCTCAATACAACAGACAACTGGATTGAATTGTCTAATATGGGTATTGCCGCATTTAGTTCAATCTTTGGAGATTTCGAGTGGACACTTGCCAATAGGGTGGCCACAGATATTGTTTGGGATGGCGATTTCAGTACGGACTGGACAGACCCGGCGAATTGGATAGGCGGCGTCCCGGGAGCAACTGGCGACGTAATAATTCCTGCCCTACCCTCTGGCAACTATTCCCCGGTACTACCCTCCAGCGTTACAATCAACAGCATGACAATCCGGAGCGGCGGTATTTTGAACGGAACCTCAAGTTCGCAGCTTACCATTGATGGCAGCAACGGTTGCTGGGTAAATAACGGAACTTTTAATCCCGATACGAGCACCGTAATTTTTACGAACGCTGCCGCATCAATGTCCGGGGAAACGAATTTCTACAATATTACCATCGACGCCGGCGCAGAACTGACGATGAGCACCGACAATATCATGCGCATCGCCGGTGCAATTACCAATAATGGAACATGGCGGGCACGATTCCTGATAAATACGGTAGAGTATAACGGCGGAGATCAGACGGTGTTAAATCCAAATGGCGGAACAGTGGGATATTGGCATCTCATACTGAGTGGTACCGGCACAAAGACCATGCCAGCATCGGCGCTGACCATCGACGGAGATTTCTCGATGTCGGAAACCGCTTCTGCCGCCGCAGGAGGCGCAATGACAGTTAGCGGCAGCCTCACCATTGGTTCCAGCGCTGCGTTTGACTCTGGCAGCTTTAGCCACTCCATTGGAGGAGACTTTACAAATAACGGTGCCTTTACTGCATCAACAAGCACAATAACGTTGAATGGAACCGCCGCACAAACCATAGGCGGAACAACAACGGCGTTTAACAATCTGACGATTTCGAATACCGGCGCTGCCGTTTCTGTAAATACGAACTTTAGTATTGATGGAACGCTGGATGTTGACCTGAATGCCGTTTTGAGTCCTGGTGCTTCAGTTGTAATCAGCGGAAGCGGCGCTTTGACCGGGAACGGTACTGTCAAAGTAACACGGACGGCAACTACTCCTGATTTTAATGCTCAATATACCATTTCAAACAAGACGCTTACGGATCTGACCGTGGAATATACAGGTACAGCGGCGCAGGAGGTCAGTGCCCTTACCTATGGAAACCTCAAGGTCAATAATTCCAGTGGAGTTACACTTGGCGGTTCTGCAACCGTTAATGGGACACTTACGGTGTCGGGTGGAATACTTACAACGGGGAGTAGTAATACCCTGACTCTTGGTTCGTCCGGAATATTGTCAGAAACAAACGATACTGATGGGAATACTACAAATGACAGTGTCGTTACCGGGAATATTCAGACAACACGCACATTGTCAACGGGGGTAAATGAAACATTTGGTGGTTTAGGAATCCAGATAAATGCTGCTGGCTCAGCACCGGGTTCTACGGTTGTTTTGAGAAAGACAGGCACGGGAACTGCTCAGACTATTGACGGAGTTGCCGGGATAAACAGAATATTTGTTATTACCCCAACGACAAACGCCGGCCTGGATGCTACCCTCGTATCAAAATATGCAGATAACGAGTTGAACGGAATAAACGAAGCAAATTTGATTTATGCAAAATCCACGGATGGGGGAACGACCTGGCCCAGCCGGTATGTTCCCTCAAGAGATACGGACGCCAACACGCTATCGCTTACCGGTGTAGATGCATTTTCACAATGGACTGCCGGACCTTTTGCAGGCAAGTACATCGTAAGTTCAGACGACAACAGCCCGGCAGCGGGAGGCAGCGTAGCAATTACAGCGCAACTTGCGGATGCCAATGATAATGCAGTAAGTGCAGATGGTAAAGTAGTCACCTGGAGCAGCACCAATGGCGGATCCTTTTCATCCGGCACGAGCATAACAGACGTCAACGGCCTTGCAACGGTAACCTTTACCACCAGTACGACAGCAGGAACTGTTCACACCGTGACGGGAACTGATGCTGACAACTTAACGGGCACGAGCGGTAGCATTACAACTATAGCAGGACCGGCAAAAAAGGTGGTCTTTGTTCAGCAACCTTCTGATGCCACGGCAGGGGCTACGATCAGCCCGGCAGTAACGGTACAGTTGCAGGATGTCAATGGTAATAATGTAGCTGCCGCCGGGGTTGATATTACGATTTCATTGTCTTCCGGGACCGGGGAACTTAACGGAACAATACTACAAACGACAAATGCAAGCGGCCTCGCAACGTTTAATGATTTGAACATCAACATTGCGGGTACAAAAAACCTTACGGCATCAAGTGACGGATTAAATTCAGCCGTCAGCAATGCGTTTACCATATCGGCGGGAGCGGTGGCGAAGGTGGGTTTTAGCCAGCAACCTTCGGATACTACGGCGGGAAATACGATCAGTCCATCGGTGACGGTACAGCTACAGGACATCTATGGAAATAATGTATCTACCGGTAGTGTTTCAATTACAATGACATTGTCTTCCGGAACGGGTGTGCTTAGCGGGACAACGGTGGAAACAACGCAGGCCAGTGGTCTTGCAACATTTAATGACCTGAGTATCAACCTGGCTGGCACAAAGAACCTGACGGCTTCAAGTAGCGAGTTGGCTTCCGACGTAAGCGATGACTTTACCATACTGGCAGGAGCAGCCACAAAGGTGGGGGTAGAGACGGAACCGGATGGAAGCGGGGAAATTGTTCCTGCGCAGGGTATAACACCGGGCAACCTGATTACCGCATATGCCATTTCCCGGGATGCCTCGGATAATTTTGTAGCTAATGTTGCGGCAGATACGTGGTCGCTTGAGAACATCACTGGTGGTGTGATTTCCGGTGATATTGCCTCATCCGGCGACGGTAAGAGTGCGGTTTTTACCGGACATTTTGCAGGTACTGCTGAAATAAAGGCGACGTCTGGGAGTCTTACTGCAGTAAATTCCGGAACGGTGACGGTAACGGCTGGGGTCAGCTTCACAAGCCCGGCGTATGGCGACAATGATGTTTCCGTCAACAGAGCCATCGCCGCCGTGTTCAGCGAGGCTATGGACAATTCTACGATTACAACGGCAGCATTCACTGTAAGCGACGACATCGGCGGCAATATCAGTGGAACGGTGTCCTACAATGACAGAACCGCTGAATTTATACCGTCAGGTATCCTTGACTCCGATACTGCTTACACTGCCGTCATAACAACTGAGGTAAAAGATCATACTGGAAACAATATGGCGTCTGCGTATATGTGGAGTTTTACCACAGGGACATCCACGGACGACACGGCGCCCGTGGTCAGCGCTACAAGCCCGGCCAGTGGCGCTACAGGGGTTGCTTACAATGGCGCAATCGCAGCCACGTTCAGCGAGGTAGTGAGCGCTTCTACCATTACTGAGGCTACGTTTATCCTGAGTGATGGCGTTGGTAATATTGACGGCACGGTAACCAGTGCAGGCGCTACCGCCACATTTACTCCGCTGACAAATCTGGCGCTTAATACAACTTATACAGCAACGATTACCACAGGAGCGAAAGATTTGGCAGGCAATGGGATGGCATCTGACTACACGTGGAGTTTTACAACCGGCGCATCGGCTGATACCACCGCGCCTGTGGTCAGTTCCACAGTTCCTGCCAACGGGGACACGGATGTCGTCCTTAACGGCGCTATTACTGCCGTATTCGGTGAGACTATGAGCGCTTCTTCCCTTACCATAGCCACGTTTACAGTGGTCAATGGCAGCAGCACCATTGGCGGAGCGGTGTCTTATCATGGGAGCATCGCCACATTTACTCCACTGGCAAATCTCTCATCCAATACCACCTATACGGCTGCGCTTACAGCGGGAGTGGAAGATTTGGCAGGAAATGCGATGTCGTCTGCATATACATGGAGCTTTACCACCGGAACAGTAACGGATACAACACCGCCCACAGTGAATTCCACGAATCCCTCCAATGGTGCATCCGGCGTGGCAATAAATAATGCTACCACTGCTACATTCAGCGAAACAATGAATGTATCTACCATCACCACAACCTCATTTACGTTAAGCGATAGTAGCGGCAGCATTAGCGGAGCAGTAACCTGCGATGGCACGACGGCCGTATTTACACCACTGAATAATCTATCCTATTCCACTGCCTATACGGCAACGATTACCACCGGGGTGAAGGATTTGGCTGGGAATGCGATGGCTTCTTCTTATACCTGGAATTTTACCACCGTTTCTGCGCCGGAACCCCCTTCACCGCCTCCGGTCGTAACCCTTACCATAAATTCGACAAAACCGCTCAATGGGGCAGCAAGTGTGGCGATAGACACGGCAATATCTGCAACCTTTTCAATGTATCCCCCTTTCCGGAAAGATTTCAACAAAATCCTTATTTTAAGCGGGTTTCCACAAATTCAAAATAATATGTAGTCGCAGAATAAATGGCCTATTTATTAATACAAATCCTTTATAACCCTATAAATACTGACTTGACAAAATATTTTATTAATGATAGTGTAGTCAAAGAATATTGGGACTACATTATGCACCTTACTTATAGCGATTCTAAATACAAAGGGAAAACCTATAAATCTTACTCTATTGCCGAATCCTACAGGGATGGCAAAAAGGTCAGAAAAAGAATACTTTGGCCCATCGGGAAACTTTCCGATATTCAAGCCGAGCAAATCAAACTGATATGTAAAACAGTTGAAAACACAGATCAATTGCAGACTCAGCTCAAAGACGTTGCAGTCCTGGAAAGCAGGGCATATCTCGATATAGCCGTTGTTAATGAGTTGTGGAACCAGTGGCAGCTTGATCAGGCTTTTGACTACGATGTCACTGCAGGCGCCCTTCCTACCAATATGATTGCAAAGATACTGACTATTAACAGGTGCACCGATCCGTGTTCTCATTATTCCATTCCTCATTGGGCGAAAAAGAGCGCGCTGGAGGACATTCTTAAAATTGATCTTTCAGGCCTAAATGACGATAAAATCTATTATGAATTAGATAAAATACACAAAAACAAAATATCTATAGAGAACCACCTTTTTAACCAAACCTTCTGGAAACGTCCGGAATCCTATAAATTTATCAACTACGACCTAACTACTTCCTACTTTGTGGGATATAACTGTGATCTATCGGCATTTGGCAAGGGCAAAATAGAGTGTCATGGCAGGCGGCAGGTCTTACTGGGTGTTCTTATCAACTCTGAGGGATATCCTTTCAAATGGGATGTATTCCCCGGGAACACCGCTGAGGTAAAAACCCTCAAACAGAATATCAATGCCTGTAAAACCAGATTCAAATTGACTGATAAAAACGTCACCCTTGTATTTGACAGAGGCATAATCTCTGAGGACAATGCCAATTTGATAGAAGAAGCCAAACTCAAATACATCTCGGCATTGGATAGAAATCAGATACCCTCTTGCGGTGTCAGTTTAAAGTCTCTTAATGGGTTATCCATAGAAGATAAGGACGCCTCCGATATACCTATCCCGCAAGGGTTTTTAAACTATGATGATGAATTATACTACCATGACAATGGCGTCATAGGAAACAAGCGTTTTATTACCGGTTTTAATCCCACTTTATTTATAGAAGACCGCAATAATAGAGACGAGAAAATAACCTTTTTTAAGGATTATCTCAAAGAAGAGAATAAAAACCTTAAAAATGCCCAAAGAGACCGGCAATATGACGCAACAAAGAGCCGCATTGTAGATGAGCTGAAAAGGTTAAAGATTCATAAATATTTCGAAGACCCTGTTCTGACGTCCATCACCGTTACCCATAGACTGAAAAACGGGCAGGTCAAATCCGTCAAAAGTTTCAAAATAGAAATCAAGCTGTTAACTGATGTTATAGCCGCAGATAGATTGTTGGATGGCGTATGTGTTTTTATCACTAACCATACAGAACGGGAAGATGGAGGTGCGTTTAAAGCAAAACCCCAATCTATAGTTAGAGCCTATCGGGACAAGACAAAAATAGAAGATGTCTTTAAAAATGTAAAATCGTTCTTAAAAATCAGGCCCTTCTTTGTCAATACCGAGGCACATGTTAAAGCCGTCTATACTATCTGCATCCTGGCATATTTTATAAACCGTTATCTATCAAACCAACGAAAGGCAATAGGAGAAAAAGATTTTTTAAACTCAAAGGAACTCTATGCGCCGTTCAAAGATATAGATATCGCCACTCTTGAGGCTAAAAATACCGGTGAAACCTTAAAGAAAGCCGTGAAACTTCCCGCCGTCACACAAATGCTATTGGAAAAACTTGGAATGTCCAATGTTGTTTTCGGCCAGTAATTAAAAGACTTCCAAAAGACATGTAGTCGCAGAATCAATGTTTATAAGTGTTTGCCAAATTTGACTTTAGTAATTTCTTTCCGGAACATGGGATGTATATCAACGGTTCTACCCTTACGAATGATACGTTTATACTCAGCGATGGAGTTAATAAAGTCACCGGGTTGGTAACCGCAAACGGAGCGGCCGCTACATTTACCCCATTGGTAAATCTGGCATACAGCACCGCATATACTGCAACAATCACCGCTGGCGTTCGTGCTGCAAACTATGCCGGAACCAGCCTGAATTCAAACTATAGCTGGAGTTTTACCACCGAATCAGCGCCGCCTCAAACGCCAACGTCAAAGCCCAGCCCCACGCCGTCGCCTGAACTGAAGTTTACTCCTACGCCAATATTTGTTACGTCGCCTACTCCACCGGCAACGGAGACGCCCACTCCGACAATACCAGCAGAAACGCCCACGCCTTCTCCTGCGCCAACGCCTGGTTACACAGTCAGTATGTCACTGAGCAAGGATATGGCATATCTTTTTGGCGATACCGTAGTTGTCACCGTAACGGATCTCGGCAGAAACGCCGATTCCGCATCGGAAGAGGTGCTTACCACCGCCATTAAGGTATTTGGCGTAAACTATTATTCCGGAAAAGACCTGCTGCTTGACCTGAATGAGGACGGCGCTGACAGCGGCACTTTCCTTGCAACTATAAGGACGGGAACAGCCACCACCGGCGGCGCCAGTTCAAATGTCAGATCAAATATTGGCGTTATAAAAACAGTGCAGGGCGGTACTGCCACTGTGGAATACACCGGCAAAGCACTGACAGAGGCAACAATCTCAAGGGAACTAACATTCGGCAGTTTTGATGCAACACTTTCGTTTGATGCCGACTCCTATTCTATAGGAGACTATGCCAAAATGATGCTGGCAGATGCGGAGCGAAATACGAACCATACAGAAGCAGAGGTGCTGCCAAACGATGTATTTATTGAAACGTCCCCATTTAATACTACAAGGGTGAGGATGGTTGAAACGGGCGCCGATACAGGTGCGTTTGTGGGAACAATTCAGGTGGTAGACAGCGGAGGCACATTGGAATATGAACGTATTCAGGCAGCCGCAGGGGAGACATTAACGATTACCTATTTCGATGAAATTAATACCACCGGTTATCCAAGGGTGGTAACAGCTACCGCTTTTGTGGCGGCGGTAACACCGTCACCAAC
Source organism: Candidatus Kuenenia stuttgartiensis (assembly GCF_900232105.1). Taxonomy (NCBI): domain Bacteria; kingdom Pseudomonadati; phylum Planctomycetota; class Candidatus Brocadiia; order Candidatus Brocadiales; family Candidatus Brocadiaceae; genus Candidatus Kuenenia; species Candidatus Kuenenia stuttgartensis. The sequence continues at coordinate 1,217,015 of NZ_LT934425.1, read as the reverse complement.
GGCAACTGCTCCAATGCCGTCGCCAACGACAACACCTGCTCCGGTTACCTGTATAGCCGCATCAATTGCCGCACATCCGGAAGAGTTGGAAATTGTGAAAAATGAGAGTGCGGAAATAATAGTAACGGTAACCGGCGAAGATGGCTGCGTTGCCGAGGACGTGAAGGTAAAAACAAAGGTTTCTAAAAATAATCCGGAGAAAATAAAGATTACTCCATCCGGACAAAAAACAGACGCTAACGGACAGGTGATATTTACCATTAAGGCTAAAAAGGGGAAAGGCAAAGCAGACATCAATTTTAAGGCAAAGGGAGTAAATAAAAAGATAAAGGTTACTGTTTATTTAATAAAATAAGCACGTAAGATCTTTGCTTTATCTTCGGGCGACTCATGTTACGCAACAAGAAAAATATTGTAACACTTTAGCTTTTTGAAAAGGTAAAAACGCTTGTTCCCAAGCTCCGGGCTTGGGAACGTAATTGTTTGAGAAGCTCCAGCTTCGCATGGAAGAAAGAATGAAACCATGATTTGCCGATGATATTTGAAAATCTACTTTCATGCTTCATTAAATCTTTAAATCCCCTACCAGTGGGGGTGGGCAAGGGGTCATAAGCGCTAACTTGTTTTAGGTATGCTCGAAGTATTTTGATATCTGTGTTTTTCGGATTCTTGTATTTTCTGCTAAAGAACAAGCAATGTCATTCCAGCACTTAAGAACTTCCTGTAATGATAACGCTGGTTCTATAGCCCGTTTTACTTGATTAAGCATAAAAGCAAATTCACGCCATTTGCTTTTAGTCTTCTTGCTTGACAATGAAGTATCCCCAGGGGGAAAAAGACGTAGCAAAATCTATTAGTTTTTCTGTCAAAAGAGCAACGAATAGTTTGCCATAAAGCCAAGCTTTTGAGCTATCATCATCGTATTTAGGTAAGTGTCCAAATTGTGCTATTTGTTTAAATCTTTTAAAGACCAGTTCAATTTGCCATCGAACTCGATACCATTCTAAGATATCAAAAGCGGTAAATTGATTTTCAGGAAACGTTGTGAATACTATTACGTACTTGGCATAAATAAGGGTCTCCGGTTTTAGTTCAATGCCCTTTTTGCTTGCATGTCTTTTAAGTTTTTTATGAGCTATTTTAATGGCTTCTTCTGTTTTGTGTATTATACAAAGACGACCTTTGACATATTCAGTATTATCAACGTTTGGAATAAAAACGTTCCATGATTTTATAGCAAGGGGTCTTTTTAAATATTGGATTTCTTTCAATAAAGGAAAGGGTTTCTTTTCTTCGCCGAATATCCGTAGAGATTGCGAATTAACTCTAACGCTAAGATAAGCGCCTTTCCTTGTTGCATGATGAATTCCTTGGCCAGTACAGTAACCTCTGTCAGCTATAATATAATCATCTTTTTTCATCGGAAACTGCCGAAAAGATTCTCCTGTGCCTTCTCCTTCAGTTCCCGTAAGTTTAAAGAAATCGCAAGATAATGAAGGAACCTCAATACTATAATGAATGCGCCAAAGACTTCCTGTTTTCCCAGGTTCCTTTACTGTTGTTGCATCAAATAAGCGAAGATGAAAATTATTCCGTTTATTAATTTGGAGGCCACGCTCACGGAATAAAGATAAACATAATTTATATAGCCATTCTTTGCTCTTTTTTAATCGCTTTAATAAGGCAACATCGGATAAATCTGCTAAGTTAGCACGCTTGGCTCGAACTACTGTTTCACGCAATGAATAGCCACATCCTAAATGAATTAATAATGTTCGAAGAAGCTTTTCTTCAGATTTATCCTTGCGCAAGCCTTTTAAAGCATTTGTATCAACGGCTAAACTTTTCCAATCGTTTGGGAAGAAAGTTCTTAGAAGATCCCAATCTTCTCTCATCATGGCTTTATCCTCCTATAGAGTGATTAGCGGGATAATTAACATAAAAATACCATGATGAATAAAATTTGTCAATAAAACAAGTTAGCGCTTATGCCCCCTGCACCCCCGCCAGCGGGGGACATAGTTTGAACAGGAGCATTCCCGATTTTTTGTAAAAATGCCATTAGCAGGGGGAAGGGGAAGAATAGTACCACAAGCATCCAGCTTGAGGGTAAAATACAACAAGCAGGATGCTTGTGTCACAATGTACAATTAGTTAACCAAAAATCGGGAATGCTCCCCTTTTAATATTGATATGGCCGGGTGGCATGGGCAAACGGGTTTTACCCGTGCCATTCTTATAAAACTCACATTTTGTGTAACAATTTAGTTTTTTGAAAAAGTAGGGACGAAGCATTTGCCGGTTTAGGTATGAACGCATTTATGACAATTTATAGCAAATGCTTCGCCCCTACTTTAATTTAACCTTCATTTTTTAACGGGAGCACGAATATGTCACTTAGCACAATATTAATCGGAGCTCTGATTCTGGTCATTTTGGGCGTAATCCCAACCTGGCCATATAGTCGGTCGTGGGGTTATAAACCCGGCTTTGTTTTTGGGATGGTGCTGATTATCGTACTGATCCTGATTTTGTTGAGCAGGAGCTAGTCGCAGGAGGAGATTGAAAACGAGAAGGACACGATTTGTCACGAATCATTTTAAGGAAAGGAATGTACTATAGAAACGAAAGGCGTGTATAAGCATAAGCAAAAGATAAATAAACAATAGCAAGGGTTGAAAGCGCAGGCCTGCATGTCTGAAGTATAAGTTCCCTGAATAACCATTCTGGGAAGTCTATCCCGATGTACAATTAGAAAAGGAGGAAAGAAAAGATGAAGGTAATTGATTTTTTGCAAGTAAGGTATTTTAAGAAAAAAATGCTGCTTCTCGTAATTGTTCTGGGGATGATGACCGTTCTAGTACAATGTGCTTCGGTCTCTCAGAGATGGCCGGAAAATGAAAGAAGAACTGAGGATCGAATGTTTTTGCTTCAACAGGAAATTGGCAAGGGGTTGGGGTCCGGTGAATTAACCCTTGATGCGTCTCAGGAATTTGTGGTAAAACTTGATAATCTCCGAAGGGATTACACTGTGCTGAGAGAAAGAAAGACTACGCAAGAGGAATGGGCGCCCCTTCTCACGAAACTGGAAGATATGGAGAAGGAGGTTAAGGTGGTGCTCGCCTATCCTTCAAGAATCGATGAGACAAAACTCGAGGATCGGATGATCGTGCTCCAGAGGAGGCTCGACGATGGGATGCTTATTGGAAGATTGCGGCGTGTCCAGGGAAGGGACTTTCAATTGAGATTAGATGATATACGAAGGGAATTTTTGCAACGAATAAAAGACCGACCCTTAACCACCGAGGAAAAAGGAGAGACCTCCAGCCGCCTTGATTTACTTGAAAGCGATGTAAACAATGCTTTGTAAAATCGTAGCTCATGAGTTGGGGAAATCCCGGTAGACTCCCGTTTATGTTGCCCGAACCCTGTGGGACTTTTCTTGATGTTTTAGCATTTCAAAATTGCGGCTGTAGAGCGAAGTGCCACTTCGCTCTACATGAGAAGTCGCCGTAGGCCTAATTTACCGTTAAGGGATTTCAATGTTTCAATGTAAGGGTTGAAAATCTTCAACCCCTACGTTCAGTATCCATGAAAAGTTGCCGAAGGCCTAATTTATAAGGTTGGGTCGGGGAACGAAACCCAACATACATGGTTGAAGTATCAGTTTCCTGAATAAACAATCTGAAAAATCTACATCGATGTACAATTCAGAAAGGAGGAAAAGAAAGATGAAGGCAATTGATTATTTGAAATATTTGAAAGGAGGGTATTTTAAGAAAAAGATATTACTTATTGCAATTGTTCTGGGGATGACGACCGTTCTGGTACAATGTGATTTGGTTTATCATTCTCAAAGATGGCCTGAAAACGAAAGGAAAACCGAGGATCGAATGTTTTCGCTTCAGCAGACGATTGGCAATGGGTTGGGATCTGGTGAGTTAACCCATAACGAGGCACAGACTTTTCTGATAAAACTTGATAATCTCCGCAGGGATTATACGGTGCTGAGGGAAAGAAAGACCACGCAGAAGGAATGGGATCCCATTATCACGAAACTGGACGAGCTGGAAGGGGAGATCAAGAAGGTGCGTGCCTATCCTTCAAGAATCGATGAGACACAATTCTCGGATCGAATGTTTTTGCTTCAACAGACGATTGGCAATGGGTTGGGATCTGGTGAATTAACCCCTAACGAATCTCAGGCTTTTATGACAAAACTTGATAATCTCCGAAGGGATTATACGGTGCTGAGGGAAAGAAAGACCACGCAGAAAGAATGGGATCCCCTTATCGCGACACTGAACGAGCTGGAAGGGGAGGTCAAGAAGGTGCGTGCCTATCCTTCAAGAATCGATGAGACAAGGCTCGAGGATTGGATGATCGTACTCCAGAGGAAGATTGACGATGGGATGCTGATCGGAAGATTGCCGCGTGTCCGGGGAAGGGATTTCCAATTGAGATTAGATGAAGTCCGAAGGGAATTTTTGCAACGGATAAAAGGCCAACCCCTTACCTCCGATGAAAAAGGCGAAATTTCCGGACGCCTTGATACACTTGAAAGTGATATAAACAATTTTTGGTAAAATCGTAGCCCATGGGTTGGGGAAATCTCAGCATACTCCCGTTTATATAGTTTGTATTTAATAAAGGAGATATAAATGATGAAATTTGGCAAGAATGTAATGGTAGCGTTAGCAATAAGTGCTCTGATTGCAGGGTTAGCCGGCTGCCAGAAAAAAGAGGGTTCGGTGGAGAGCGCAGGCAAGGAATTAGATAAGGCCTTAGAAAAAGCCGGGCAACAGGCCGAAAAGGCTGGTGAGAAAATTCAGGACGCTGCAAAATAGTACTACAAATGCGTTTTGGATAATTGAAAACGTGAGGTTATAAGGTTAAACGGTTGAGAAGTTGGGAATGTATATGTTAAATCCCAACTTCTCTCCTTTCATTATTTTTCATGAAAGGAAAGGAAACGAAAATGAAAAGTTTTATTGCAAGTCTCATATTTATAGTAATATTTGTTTTGAGCGGAAACGTTTCTTCTGAAGAAAATAAACAAGCTGAGAGCCATGAGTCATCGCAGGATGCTAAGGACAACAGTCTGGAAAAACAAGACAATGAAAAGGTTCAGAAGGTAAAATATGTAATCGATTTTTCGAATTATTCAGGCGGTACTGTCCGTAAATGGTTGGAATCGAAGGGGTTTTATTGTGAGGGTGCAGCTAAGTATCATCCGGAAATTGAATTATCCATTCAGAAGGGTATGTTGTTTATTAAAACCAAGCAACCCGTCAGAGGTTTTCTTGTTTTTAAGGATGTCATTATTCCGAAAGTTTCTAAAGTGCGCATTGAATGGGGAATCAGTAAATACCCGAATGATGCTAACTTTGAGAGCGGAAATAGGAATCAGGCTTTGGGTTTATATATATTTTTTGGTCCAGAAAAATTGTCCAGTGGGTATTTTATGATACCGGATTTACCTTATTTCATAAGCCTGTTTCTCGGCGAAGCTGACGAAATTAACATACCTTACAAAGGGAAATATTTTCACGACAGTGGGCGTTTTGTCTGTGTAGGTAATCCGGAACTTAATGAAACGGTAATTTCAGAGTTTGATTTGACTAGTGCGTTTCAAACATATTACAAAGAAGAAGCTCCTGCAATATCTGCTTTATGTCTTGAGGTTGACACTACTACAACGGAGGGTGGAGGAAAAGCCGAGGCTTATATTAAACGCATTGAATTCCTCGAATAAACAACATGCGCGAGACTATACATTGGCTGCGAGAAAACAGAAAGGATCGCTGTGTAAATAGAGGATGTTGTCTCAAACAAGTGTACTCCCAATAAAACGCCAGACAGAAAAACTAATGGTGCGCTGCACCAGAAAGGACGTAAAAGTATGAAAAAGATTGAATTTGTGGTAGCAATATTTGTCCCTCTGCTTTTATGGTCTTATAGAGGGACACTTCCCATATTTTTTGACATGCACTTTAAGGTGTGATATTTTCCTCTGTATGCCCTGTATGCCAAAAAAATAGCAAGAGTATGCGCAAGGAAAAAGAATCGGGTGTAAATTAAATATGGGAAGTGTCCCTCTATTTCGACCTATGAACGAAGTTTACTTGTGAATTATAAATCTACCGTTAAAGGGGCGAACTTCACGTGTTACCTGTTCGAATAAGGCATCTTCGGCAATATCCATATCATACCGGCTTTGCAGGTTCATCCAATAGCGCGGGCTTTGACCAAAATAGCGCCCTAAACGCAAGGCAAGCTCTGCAGTTACCGGACGTTTGCTATGTACCACATGATTGATCCTCATGGCAGGCACACCTAAATCCTGTGATAGCCGGTATTGTGATATTTTTAATTCATCGAGTAATTCTTTCAGATATACCCCAGGGTGAACTGGAGTAATACGACGTTTAGCCATTATGTAACCTCCTTAATGATAATCAACAATTTCGACCTCTTCTGCGTTACCATTACGCCACTCAAAACAAATACGCCATCTATCATTGATTCGAATGCTATACTGCTCCTTACGTTCGCCCTTTAACGCCTCAAACCGGTTTGATGGTGGCAGGTGCAAATCTTTAAGATGGATGGCTGCATCAATCGCATTGAGCTTTGCAAATGCGCGCATTTGCATATCACGAGGAAACCTTCGTACTACTATCCATCAATTTCTTGTTTTTTATGCGTGTTTTTCATGCCGCCATTTCCGTAAGTGCTTTAATATCAAGGGCTGAAGCGGTCATCAGTGAACAAGAGAACTTCTGGCCTTTCTCCGTCAAAACATAGCGGTTGGCCCTCGGAACTTTGCGGATTAGACCGTGTGCCCGCAGCATCTTTATCCGTCGGGTCGTTCGTCCGGAATATTTCTTTTGCTGATCCTTGCCGGATTGTTCGGATTCCCGGTAAAGCCACTTACGCAAATCATGGTTGCGGAATCCATTTATCGCGTTTTCGCCTTTGGACAGGAACATCAGCATCTGGTAATCATCCTGCTGCCAGGGATTCAAACCTCGATACCTCTTGCCCTCTTTGACAACCTTGTTACAAGCGCTGCTCACCACTTCTTTCAGTTTCTCCTCTACCTGAGCCGCCGCCAAAGCATCCCCATAACGATCATTGCATTGTTGGCTCACCTCACACCGTCGATGAAGATCGCTTACGCCCTTACGCATCTTCTGCCATGACGCCGGTTTGCCTTCATCATCATTGGGACTCCGAAAGACCTTAAAGTCCCGCGTATTATTGATCGTTGTCTCAATACGCAAGAGACTACCGCTCTTGTTATACATCTTCACTGAATTATAATTCACACTGTGCTTGACCCGTATACCTTCATAGCGTCTTCGATAGTCGCTGATAACCTCATCAGGGGCAGCGCCTGCAAGGTTACGCCTACCCAAATACTTCATCACCGAAGAACTGTCGCAAACCCGCATCGCATGATGAACAAACGATGGAAACAACTCCTCCAATGCCTCAACCGATTTAAACATGATGTCCGTCGCCCACTCCGTCTCATCCGCAGACCAGTAATACTCCGGTTCCAACGGACGAAGAATCTGCGACAATGCCGGGCAACTGCCCAACGCAAGCCCGTTCAGCAGCTTCGCCCAGTCAGTCTTAAGCTGCTCATGGAGCAGAACCTGCGCAGCCGCAATATCCTCTATACGCACAAAACAGTTGCCGTCCTTAACATAATCAATACCTTGCTTCTGAAGTTGCCGCTCCAGCCAATGACGACCATTGAGACAAATGAAAATATTAAACGGCGCCCAACTCTGGATACGAACATGACCAAAACCAAACACTGGATCGTTAAAATAATGATACACAAAGACACACTTGCGGGGCGCCATTACCAACTCGAGCTTCTTGCTGGCCTTGTTGCCCTTGACCATCGGCGCAATACAAGGCTCTACCACACTCAACAGGCAGATGGAACCTTCCGTAATCCTCTTATCCGCCGCGATCTGGCGAGCCAACTTCTCCTTATCAACACCGCTGCTCATCAAATACCGCACCTCGATACCCAAATCTTTCGCCCGCGATTCACAACTGTCTCGCACCTGTGCCGTAAGCCCATTGACCCAACCGGAAAAATCCTTAAGCAGAATTCTCGCTTGGTTCATGAATGTTCCCATCCCACGCTCACTGGCCAACCACCGCAATGTCCCGCGAAAACGAATCCTGTCCAGACCGCTTATTGCACCCACGATCCTGTCTCGATATAATTCCATCAACTTATTCATAAGTAGTGTCCTCCAAATTGTCTGATTACTATTTACGAGGATACTACTATACTTTATAATAAACTAAAAATCACCTTTTTGGTTGCGGCCAAAGGCCGCGCTAGGAATATTCGCGGTAGAATATTTTTCGAGTCTCACGACAACGGAATGATTTTATCATTGAGAGATAATAAACATAATGTTTATTATCGTCAAGAAAAAATTACGTTGGAATTGTAGGGAATTGTAGGGACATTTCCCATATTTTTTGACATGCACGTTAAGGTGTGATATTTTCCTCTGTATGCCCTGTATGCCAAAAAAATAGCGAGAGTCTGCGCTGTGAATTATCTGCACCATATCACCCAACGTGGAAACAATCGGGGAGACGTCTTTTTTTGACGATGAAGACAAGGCGTTTTAATCTAAAGACCCTCAGTGGCTATAACAAAACAGGGAGGCCGCTTGGCACAGAGCGATTTGTAAAAAAGCCTGAGAAAGCGCTTGATCGTGGCCTTTTGCCAAAGAAGGCCGGTAGGCCAAGGAAAAGGAAAAGGAAAAAGAATCGGAGGTAAATTAAATATGGGAAGTGTCCCTTTAATAAATTGTGTAGTGAAAAAAGAACAATATGTTTGTTTGGTATGTGGTTATAACATAGTAGGATATTATCCTGATAATTGTCCTTTCTGTGGTGCCCCTAAGGAAAAATTTATTACTTCAGCGGAATGTTCTGCGAAATTTAAAGTCATGGGAACCCCTGTGAACGAAAAGGTAACCCGCTTGAACTCCTTCCCCGCCCTTGGATTGGAACATGCTGCTTATCGTATCGAGACAGGAGATAAGTCTTTTTGGATAGACTGCCCTTCCTGCTTTGACAATCGTCTTGAGCCTGTTGATGCAATCATCTTTACCCATCACCATTTTCTTGGTGCGAGTAACCAGTACCGTGAATTTTTTAAATCCCAGGTACGCATACATGACCTGGATTCTGCCCACAGAATCTGTGCAGGTTTCACCTTTGATGTAAAGTTTAAAGAGAATTTTTTTGAAAAAGGCATAGAAGCCTTACATAGCGGAGGGCATACCCCCATAAGCGCTAACTTGTTTTATTGACAAATTTTATTCATCATGGTATTTTTATGTTAATTATCCCGCTAATCACTCTATAGGAGGATAAAGCCATGATGAGAGAAGATTGGGATCTTCTAAGAACTTTCTTCCCAAACGATTGGAAAAGTTTAGCCGTTGATACAAATGCTTTAAAAGGCTTGCGCAAGGATAAATCTGAAGAAAAGCTTCTTCGAACATTATTAATTCATTTAGGATGTGGCTATTCATTGCGTGAAACAGTAGTTCGAGCCAAGCGTGCTAACTTAGCAGATTTATCCGATGTTGCCTTATTAAAGCGATTAAAAAAGAGCAAAGAATGGCTATATAAATTATGTTTATCTTTATTCCGTGAGCGTGGCCTCCAAATTAATAAACGGAATAATTTTCATCTTCGCTTATTTGATGCAACAACAGTAAAGGAACCTGGGAAAACAGGAAGTCTTTGGCGCATTCATTATAGTATTGAGGTTCCTTCATTATCTTGCGATTTCTTTAAACTTACGGGAACTGAAGGAGAAGGCACAGGAGAATCTTTTCGGCAGTTTCCGATGAAAAAAGATGATTATATTATAGCTGACAGAGGTTACTGTACTGGCCAAGGAATTCATCATGCAACAAGGAAAGGCGCTTATCTTAGCGTTAGAGTTAATTCGCAATCTCTACGGATATTCGGCGAAGAAAAGAAACCCTTTCCTTTATTGAAAGAAATCCAATATTTAAAAAGACCCCTTGCTATAAAATCATGGAACGTTTTTATTCCAAACGTTGATAATACTGAATATGTCAAAGGTCGTCTTTGTATAATACACAAAACAGAAGAAGCCATTAAAATAGCTCATAAAAAACTTAAAAGACATGCAAGCAAAAAGGGCATTGAACTAAAACCGGAGACCCTTATTTATGCCAAGTACGTAATAGTATTCACAACGTTTCCTGAAAATCAATTTACCGCTTTTGATATCTTAGAATGGTATCGAGTTCGATGGCAAATTGAACTGGTCTTTAAAAGATTTAAACAAATAGCACAATTTGGACACTTACCTAAATACGATGATGATAGCTCAAAAGCTTGGCTTTATGGCAAACTATTCGTTGCTCTTTTGACAGAAAAACTAATAGATTTTGCTACGTCTTTTTCCCCCTGGGGATACTTCATTGTCAAGCAAGAAGACTAAAAGCAAATGGCGTGAATTTGCTTTTATGCTTAATCAAGTAAAACGGGCTATAGAACCAGCGTTATCATTACAGGAAGTTCTTAAGTGCTGGAATGACATTGCTTGTTCTTTAGCAGAAAATACAAGAATCCGAAAAACACAGATATCAAAATACTTCGAGCATACCTAAAACAAGTTAGCGCTTATGGGGCATACCCCAGGTTTTACCTTTTATATCTTTGAGAATATTCTGTTAATCTGTGACTATGTTTTTGTTCAGAAAGAGGGTATGATCTTCAACCCCTATGGTCCGCAAAGGGAAACGAGAGAATGTGCGTTTATAATAGATAAAATATTACAAAACAGAGAAATAAGCAAGGTTTGCGGCTATAACTACGTACTTGAATATAGAGAATGGAGGGATAAATTTAATGGTCTTTTGGTCTGATCTTTCTGTATTAGTAGTTGCAAAAAAGACAGCCTTACCACCGAAGATGTTTGAAAAGAATATTTTCGTAGTAAGGCTTTATTTTTCTAGGGGGGTATTTATGAAAAGAATGACAGAACAGCATTTAATTAATGCCCTTGGCGGAGAGAGTCAAGTACCGATAAATCTTCTTTTCATTTCATGGCAAGTTTGATTGCGGCAATTTAACCCTGCGTACAACGATAGATATTGACAATGGTACGCAAAATTACTTATCTCATATGTTCACATATTCTTATGTTGTTTCGCAGAGGTGAACTTCAGTTAACCCAACTTCGACAAGCAGAAATCGTATCTCTTTTATTGCCAATGTGATACGACTTTAGTCCTTCATTTTTCGGCACTACATCTTTGAGTTTTCATGGGTGATTTTATATTTTTTCTGCCTAATGGTGTATGTTTAATTTGTACCTAAATCCTGCAAACGATTTTCGCAATGCGAAAATCAGTATTTTCCACTACCAAGATTGGCAAAAAGCGATAACAGATATCCGTTTTTTAGCAATTGTGGTAGCGCTATTGTACTACTTTAAACAAAAAGACATGGGAAATTGTCGGAAACGTGCTCTCTGATGCAATGAAAATCAAGATAGGGATGTACTGTCTCCATCTGCGGTATACTTACCACTCTCAAAAGACTAAAAAAACGAAATACAACGTCGGTTTTCTACTGAAAAACTACATCCAGTGACATGCGTTCCCACTTTTCCCATTCCTCCTGATGGAGAAATTTCTCCGGCAATTTTAATGTCATCTGCCGGCTTCTCTCCACCAGTTTCCCTGCCACACGGATTAACCACAGTCTCATCGTCTTTACTTCCCACTGTTGTATCACTCCACCACTGAGCAATCCCATCCACTTCAAAAGATTATACGCTAACACCGCACACTGAAATAGCGCAGCATTGGCCAAAAATTCACCCGTACGTATGTGCCCCGCATTCATCTGTCCTTTACTCTCTTCTATCAAAGTCTCGCAGGTAGCCCTCTTTCCATAACAACGATGCGCTTCCATCGGACTTAACCGCTCCGTTGTAACGTAACAAAAATACTCATACACGGACACTTCTACTAATTTCTTTTCTCTTTTGACCAATTGCCGCACTGCCACAAAACGTCTCGCACGATCCCACCCTGCACATCGATACCAAAATTCAGCCTGTTCCCATCCTGGCTCCCCTTTCACCTCATTCCATTTCTGCCCTTCAAGCAATCCTTCCAGATTCTTCAGCTTTACCTTAATCAGATATCCCGCCAATATTGACTCAAGGTATTCAAGTAATTCTCCGGTAAAAAAACCGCTGTCTCCCCGAAATACCACCCTTACCCCCTTATTCATGTACGCCATACATTCCTTCATGAACTCTACTACTCCGTTACTCGTGTAGGCGCTTCCACAGCGGAACCAACTATGTAATACCTCCTTTGTTTCTGCAATAAATGCCATTAAGGGATGATACGCCTTCTGCCCCTTCTTGTGCGGATTATATCCTACCTCTGCACCCTCCTGTTTCCCATATACACCATCTACGGTAGAATCAACATCTATCCATACTTCGCAAAGAGCACTCCTGAGTTTATGGCCTGATCTCACCGCACGCTTCCATATCTTTCCCCTAAACCGGTGGATCACCCCCGTCAGTTCCACTATATCTCCCTGACTCGCCAGCTTCATAATACGTCCTATCGTAGTATCTACAGGTACCTCTTTCCACCCGGACATCTTCTTCAATACCTCATCTGTACACACCTTCATCACCTCTACCATCGATGTCGCCCCTGCTATCAACCCTATCACTACCATTTGTACCGCATCGACAAACTGATACCGGGTGCTACGTCTTAGAATAAATGCTCCAAAAATGCCCAATTAGTCTCAGAATATTTGAGTCTAATACCCAGCAAATGATTTGAAAAATCTTACCCAGCTACCCCGCCTTTTTTTTATCCTGCGTAAGTATTTCACTTGATTTTTTGTTCACGTTAAGAAAAATACATCGTTTACCCCGTTAGAAAGAAGTTCCGTCCGTAAGGCGGAGTAAAGCCTCATTAAATAGTTTGGAAGGGGTTAAAACCACTTCCAAACTTCCTAACGGCGGTTTACTTCCCAGTTCCCCGTTTTCACGAGGACAAGTTTTGTAAGATTTTTCCGGAACATAAAAAACTCAGGGCAGGAGGACCGAACGTTGGGAAACTTCATCCTCCTGCCCATTTCCCCCCTATACAAAGGAGGCAGTGCGTGAATATTATAGAAAAAATCCACAAGCATGAAAAGCTTATTGCGACAAAACAGAAGCCATGCTTTTGTCCAAAGTGCAAGAGTACCCATGTCAATTTCACCCTTCATGAATGCAGATATCGGTTGTTTCACGTTATTATCGACTCCCTTGTTCATACGATAGAATCTTTCCTGGGACGTTGGAAATGTTCCTTGTGCAAGAAGACGTTTACTTCCTATCCTGAGTATGCGCTCCCTTACAAGCGGTACGTAAAGGATCACTGTCTCTCCTTCAGTCAGGCTTATGTCAAAGATGATACAGAAACCTACCGGAGTGTCTCCTCTGCCATCGGATATACTACCCGAACACAGGAAATAGACAACCGCATGCTTGCCTGGTCAACCGTTTGGAGGTGGCTGCGTTTCTTTGGCTCACTGAAATACACACTCCGCAACGCCTTTGACCTCATCAGGCAGGCCGACCCCAACTCTCCGGTTTTTCGCCAAATGTTTCCCATTTACCACGGAAAGTATAAAAGCAAACAACGAAAAACCTCCCTCGATCAATCGATTCAATTGTTCAGCGCCGAGCCGGAATATCACCGAATTTTTGGGCATTCATTTTTCCCCGAACTGGCAACAAAAAGCGGCTGGTCTTGAGTTACAATCACCTCCACACTTAAAAAAGGAGGTGAATTATGAAATCGAAAGACGAAAAATGGGCTTTATTCTGGTGCAATCTTCTGCATCCTGTCATCTTCGGTGAGATTGAGAAGGAGCAGACCAACCTTTTTCTGAAAAAACTCTGCCTTCAGGAGGTCGTATTCCCCAACGGAAAGCGGAAAAGACCCACTATCTCTACCCTCAGGAGAAAACTCAACCGCTACCGCAAAGATGGATTTCAATCTCTTGCAAGAAAGGCGAGGAGCGACCGTGGCGCATCCAGAAGGTTTTCTCCTGAAATTATCGACAAAGCCGTTGAACTCAAAAAAGAACAACCACGCCGCAGCGACGATTGCCTCAACCGCTTTCTTGAGAAATACTATGGGAAAACGATCCCCAAATCCACCCTCTACCGCCATCTCAGACTCGCAGGGGCGACCCGGCTCAAACTCGGCGTCTCACAGCAAAAGGTGCGTATACGCTCTTAGCCGTGAGCATACCCACGACCTCTGGATTGGCGACTTCCAGGAAGGCCCTTTCGTGCTCGTTGACGGCGAGGCGCTTCCCACAAACCTCTGTCTCTTTATCGACTGCTACAGCCGTTATGTGGTCGAAGGACGGTATTATCTCAAACAAACCCTCGATATCCTTATCGATTCTCTCATCAGGGCCTGGACTATCCACGGCTCGCCCAAAGAACTCTACCTCGACAATGCCAAGGTCTACCACTCTGACGCCCTGCGCTCTGCCTGTTACAACCTCGGCATTAAACTCATCCACAGACCACCACGCGACCCTGCTCCCGGCGGACTGGTCGAACGTTTCTTCGGCACCAGCCAGACACAGTTCGAGTCGGAAGTCCGCTCCGGCGACATTATCACCCTTGATGCCATTAACCAGGCCTTCTCCGCTTACCTTGCCGTTGTCTATCACGCAAGAATCCACTCCGAAACCAATCAATCTCCAAAACAACGCTACGACGAGGGGCTTACCGTCATCCGACACGTCGATATGGACGCCGCTCTTGCCTTCTTCATGAAACGCATCCCCAGAACCGTTGACAGAACCTTTGCCGATGTCCGCATTGATAACCGCTTTTACCGTGTTGACCCCAAACTCAGAGGCGATAAAGTAGAAGTCCGTTACGACCCATACGGCGATCTCAAAAAGGTCTTGATCTATTCCGCAAACGGTGAATACCTCGGCTCGGGAAATCTCTACCTGCGCGACCAGGGCGCTGAAACTCCAGCCGCCTCACCTTCAAAACCAAAACATAATTACCTCGACCTTATCACTCAGAAACACAAATCCATTCTCCAGGCTCAGGCCAAAGGCATTGATTACCACCAAATCATCTCCGAACGACCCTGGCCATTCATGGCATTCGTCCAGAAACTCGCACTCCTCATGGGACACAAAGGCTCTCTCTCCGCCTTCAGCTCTCATGAACTCGAATCGCTTAAAAAATGCTACAACCGTATCCCCGCTCTCAACGAATCATTGCTCACGGAGGCATTCCAAAATGCCTCCGTGAAAACCTTACCCTATATCATTCGTGAATTACAAATCGCTTACTCGAAAAAGGAGGTCTCTTAACCATGTTTACTTCTCATTTTTCCATGACTACTCAGCCGTTCTCTGAAAGAATCAACACCAGCCTTATCATGAAAGACGAACGCTTTACCCAGGGGCTTGCACGACTCCAATACCTCTTACACTCAGGCTCTATCGCCGTCCTCTACGGACAGACGGGAGTCGGAAAATCCACACTCCTCAAACTCTTCCTCTCACAAATCCCCCAAAACCTGTTTCTCCCCATCTACCTCCATTTTACCCACCTAAAATCATCCAGCCTTCTCTCCTTAATCGTCTCCCAGCTCGGTGAAATACCAAAACACACCAAAGACCGGCTCTTCCTCCAAATTATGGATAAATCCTTGCGCTCAAATCTCACTCCCATTATCGTTATCGACGAGGCTCATCTCCTGAAAACCGACGCCATCACAGACCTCAGACTCCTTGTCAGCTCTCCGCTTGATTCTTCCACTCATCTCAAAATCATCCTCTCGGGACAGGAACACCTCAAATATATCCTCAAAAGAGACATCCATGCCGACTTCGCACAACGCATCTCGGTACATTACCACATTCATCCCCTTACTAAAACTCAAACCGCTGCATACATAGACTTCCATCTGAAATCTTCCGGCGCATCCGATAAAATCTTTGACTCAGACGTCAAAGACCTGATCCATGAGTTCTCCGCCGGCATCCCAAGGCAAATCAACGCCATTTCCACCGCCTGCCTGATTAACGCTTCCATCAGACAATCACAGAAAATTACCCAGGATATCTTCCATCAGGCTCTTGCTGAAATTCAATCTTTTTAAGGAGGTCTACCATGGCCCGTCTCTTTTCCCCTCAACTCTTGCGCTCATTACGAAACGATATCCCCATCGATCGACTCATCGCTGATGTCCTCTCCATACCTCATAAATACTCCGAAGGCTATTTCCGCTTCCTCTGCCCTCTCTGTTCTGAATTTAATTCCGCCACCAACCCAAATACGAACCTCGCCAGGTGTTTCCGTTGTAAAAAAAACTTTAATACCATCGACATCGTCATGGTAGATTCCAACTCCTCTTTCCCAGATGCTGTCTATCTGCTAAAATCCGTTTTACCTCAATATATTAATTCCACTTAATCTGAGAATTCCAGGTTCATTTATTGTGGGGCTTAGCATCTTAACTCAAACAGCTTTCGCTCTATCTTTGCCTGATTCTCTGACAACCATGACAAATTATCGTACAGATTGTTCTCGTCAAACCCACGCTTCATATCCAGGACGTCACCCGCAGCATGTATCTGCGCCAGCCTTACTGCAGACAGTCTTGACCCCTGGCCTATTACCCTTGCCATTACTTGCCAAAGCGCCAGCTTTCCTTCAAAGTCCTTTCCCAATGCCTCTTCTATCCCTAATTCCTTTGCCACTTGGTACACGCTCCACGCTGCTCCCACAGACAAACCCTCATGGAGTTTCACCGATTCTGACAATGCGCCCAATGCACAGAGATCGTCTTTATGTGCGAGTGCAAGTCTTATCGCTTCAATCTCCAGGGGAGTGCAATTCGACAGATTCGCAATGGTACGTTTCTTGACCTTCCCATCCTCACGGTACGATTCCCGCAGAAGGGTAGATCGATAGATTTTTTTACCGGATTTTGACTTGTTCTCTACAATATGCATGTCCACCATTGTACAGATAACAACCATTATCAGTCAAGTATATTGTCGGATAATAACAATATATTAGTGACTACATATTTATTAAAAATACAGCCTTAACCAACTATTTATTAAGCACTTATGCGTTTTGGCAGGGGTGAACATCCGTTAAAGGTTGCATAATTTAAATGTGAGGCGCATATACATCATACCCAAGACTTATATGCAGCTAAAGTTTTGGGGCATGTCCCTTATGAGCGAGCAATTTAACGATACTCGAGATGCTCATAAAATGTAAATCCATAACCCACGAAGTGCTTTTTTTAGTAATACTTTGTTTTTTTAAAAAATTCCAACAATCTCGATGTTTGCCGTATATTGTAGAGGTGAATCATCTGCTATAAATTGTCATAAAAGCGTTCATACCCAAACTGGCAAATGCCTAGTTCATCGTTTCGTTAAAATGTGTACGTAAAAAAATGTCATTGCGAGTAGTGGAGCGACGAAGCAATCTCTTGTTCCCAAAAGACTTAAGATTGCTTCGCTGTCGCTCGCAACGACTGTATCAATGTAGGTATTTTAATGAAACGTTATACTAGCCCCTATTTTTGCAAAAAACTAAAGTTTAACAATTTGAGCCGAAATCCGTGGTTCCCGTCTGATTGAGCATGGCTAATGAATAATATTAAACAACTGGCATTAGAGGTTCTTCAAAACAATCGTGTGGCAGTATTTACTGTTGCTTATAATGCAGAGCAACATATCGAAGATGTACTTAATCGTATACCGAAATGGGTTGCAGAGAAATTAGCGGAAATCTATATTATTGATGATCGGTCCACCGACGACACATATAGCAAGGCACAGAATATTCAGTGGTCAGGAGAAATTGCTCCGCTACGAATTTTTCAAACACCTTATAATCAGGGGTATGGCGGCAATCAAAAACTTGGTTACAATTATGCCATCCAAAGAGGTTTTGATATTGTTGTACTTCTCCACGGTGACGGCCAGTATGCCCCCGAAAGCCTGCCCCATATATTAGCCGCTTATACAGAAAAAACAGACGCCGTTTTCGGCAGCCGTTTTTTGCAGAGAGGCGGCGCCTTGAAAGGCCGTATGCCGTTGTATAAATGGATAGGTAATCGGATTCTCACCAAAATACAAAACGCCTTGCTTAAGAGCCAGATGTCTGAAATGCATTCCGGCTACCGCTCTTACCGGGTATCAGCGCTTCGTAAGATTCCTTTTAATTATAATAGTCAGGGATTTGATTTCGATGCGGATATTATTGTGCAATTTCATGCCGCCGGTTTTAAAATAAAGGAAATTCCCATCCCAACGTATTATGGAGATGAAGTTTGTCGCGTAAATGGTGTAGCTTATGCCTGGAATTGTATTAAGACTCTTATTAAATATCGTTTGATGAATTACGAGATTTTTTATGACCCTAAGTTTGATGTAAGGGCGGATATGCAGTATCAATATACCAGTAAATCCGCAAAAAATTCCCTGCACTACCATGTTCGGAATCTTCCAATTGAAAAGGGTAAAACGTTATTAGATATTGGCGGAGGCGCCATTGGAGCTGTTTCAATGGCACATGCGGAACGGGGGGTTGACGTAACGGTTATCGACCAATGTAATGCTGTACAAAGTGATGTTCTCAAACATTATGTAGTGAACCTTGACGAACCATGGGGAGGTCAGTTTCCGGCAGAAAAATATGATTTTGCATTTTCTTTGGACGTTCTTGAGCATTTGAATTGTCCTGAAAAAGGCACTAAAGAAATTTTCAATTTTCTTAAAAGCGGTGGTAAATTATATGCAAGCACTGGTAATGTTGCATTTTTTATTCTTCGGTTGATGCTCTGTTATGGTAGTTTTAATTATGGAAGGAGAGGTATACTTGACTTAACCCATAAACGACTCATGACGGTCAATTCCTTTCGCCGTTTGCTTGAAAACTCCGGATTCAAAGTTGAAAAGATCTTGGGATTTGGGGTTCCTTTGCTGGATATGAACGGCAGTTCAAAACTCATTGCCTTTCTTGATATGACTTCATTCCGGCTGGCAAGAATCTGGCCGGGATTTTTTGCCTTTCAAATTCTGGCGATTTGCCACCGCCCCGATTCAATTGAAGACTTAATGGAACAGACATTCCAAAATAATTGTAACACTTTAGTTTTTTGAAAAAGTAGGGGCGAAGCATTTGCCCGTTTGGGCATGAACGCATTTATGACAATTTTAGCAAATGCTTCGCCCCTACACTATGCGGCAAACACCGCTATTATTGGAATTTTTCAAAAAACTAAAGTGCTACAAATAATTGAAGCGAAATACTTAGTTTCCATTAGTATTCAAAATACATTGCATGTCGTTTACCGCGTTTTATTTCCTCATTAAAGAATTGAGGGGCAACGCAACTAATATAACCATGTAGTCTGGATGGTAAAATATTCAACCGATATATGCCTTTTTCCAATCTGCACATATTACTTTCCAGTGGTTTGCCATTAACAAAAACCTTCCGATAGAAATTTCCTATTTCATTTGATTCCACAATGCCGTATTTTTCCCTGAGGATATTAAATCGTTCAAATATCTTTTGGCGGGGCATCGGGTAGGGATAAATACGAATATTTTCTGTTGTTCCATTAAAAACATGTCCCTTTTCTGCTTCCAGTATTTTAAATGCCTCAAAATTCTTTGCGAAGGATTCTACATCCTTTGACGGCATATAAGATATTTTTTTCAAGATACCGTTTACATAAAAAGACAAAGTATTGCCTGAAATTGTCCAAACAACATGATACCAACTGTTGAGCAATGTTATTTCCGCGCATTCGATGTAAGAATTTGTTTCAGGCAGATGAACCTGAAACCCCATGCCTTGCATTTGTTCAAATTCTGCATCCCAATGGAGCATAGACCACTCCCCCCGTTTCAATATGGGAGCATTATAAGGATTTTCGTTTACTTTTACCAGCTGGTAGGTTGGAGGCCATTAGCCTCCAACCCCCACTCGTCGCCAGATACTTTGGACAACGTGACAAAGCATCCTTTTTAAACCATACGTCTTTCTCGTAGTTAGCGACCCCGAAGTGTTGCTCTATAACAGAGAAAAGTCAAACATCATGCTTTAGCACACGCCTTAAGAAATTCTCTTTCGAATGAGAGTAACCCCATTTTAAAGAATCGGTGAACAGGGAAACGCTTGTTGTCTGTTCTCCATTTTCTTGAGAACTTGAAACATCTCAGTCTCATGCGTACCCAACAGTCTAATGAGCGATATACCTTTTGTACATTGCCCAGCCGAAAATAGTTGACATGCCCACGAATTACGGGGTTTAATGTATCAACGATGGCTTGCAGATTGACGCCCTGTGTACGTCTGGTGATGTCTCTGATGTTGTTCCTTCGGCAGGCTCAGGACAGGCTCTTGAGTTTGTTCAGTGATTTCGTGCTTATACCCTTATACTTGCCCTTGGAATCGTATCCGAGAAACCTGAAACCTCTTTCGAAGTTGGTGAGCTTGGTTTTATCCTCGCTCAGCTTCATTCCAAGTTTCCCTGCAATGATTTCTTTGACATAGCTGAGGGCGGCTGGGAGTTCATCTTTTGTTTTAGTCATGACAACGAAATCATCGGCGTATCGGACAAACTTATATCCAGCCTTTTCAAGTTCCTTGTCGATGATGTCACCGATAAGGTTTGCAAGCAAAGGGGAAATGACGCCTCCTTGCGGAGTGCCTTTGTTTGTCTCGTGCACGATGCCGTCCTCCATGACCCCTGCTTTGAGCATGTTCTCAATACTGTTCAAAACCCATCCATCAGCGATTTTCTCACGTAAGGAGTCCATAATAAGCTTATGGGGTATGGTGTCATAGAATGCCATTATATCGGCATCAAGGACGCTGGTATACCCTTCTGCTTATACTGTTCAAGCCGTTTGATAGCATCGTGACAGCATCTGTCAGGGCGAAATCCAAAGCTGTTATCTGAGAATCCTTTCTCAAATATTGGCTCTATGATTTGCCTGAATGCCTGCTGTACAATCCTGTCCTTAACAATGGGAATGCCAAGAGGTCTCTTGTCATGCCTGCCTTTGGGGATGTATACCCGCAGGACAGGCGCAGGGTTGTATATGGCAGTCTTGAGTTCCTGATGGATACTCATGATATTCACATCAAGATTGGACTCAAATTGCTTAATACTTACCCTGTCAAGACCAGCTTTGCCTTTATTCTTCTTTACGTGTTTGAAAGCAGCATAAAGGTTTTTCAGACTAAACACCTTGTCTCTTAATGAATGATACTTAAGCATCTCTCGATATATTCCTTTCGATTGATTACGGATAATAGATTTGTCAATCGTGTTTCCTGGGTACGGATTCTCCCAAACATAGGCAAAACAAGAGAGGCTCTTGTTACTGCTTACCTACGCAAAAGAGTTTCTTTTCTCATTGAACGTATTCAATCTGCCACTTTCATCAATTCCACTACGGTTATGCCCCTTTCATTTCCGATTCACACCGGAAACTATTATGAGCAATGCTGACGACTTCAAAGATAGACTTGTGAGAGAAGCTTGTCTATCACCATCTCATACAGCTCGGACTTCGGAATTTCCTTATACCTTGCTGTTAGGGAATTTTGCCCAAGGCGTAAGTCCTCCCCCGGTCATATGGATTACCCCTTTTCCCTTCGTGATGTATGTTCAAACGCATTAACCAGAGATGGTTTTACTTAATCTGTTTATCCATCTCCAACAAAGGACATTGTCAGTGCTTCGCTGAGAAATGGCAGTTGGCACGGAATAACACGCCACACTCATACACCCCAAAAGGTCGTCTGTACCTCGTAACTCCGTCATACCCCTCACGGGTATATGCTATCTTTCTACGCATACGGATTGCTCCATTGTGTGCGCATAGGCACAAACTTCTCTACGAGGATTAGGCTCGCAGAGGTGGTATTTTCAACCACTCAGGTATTCCATACTTCAAGGCACTCATCCCTCAGGAGCATCAAAATGGAATCCGGTAGAACATCGTCTGTTTAGTTTTATCAGTAAAAATTGGGAGGGTATCCTTTGAGGTCTTATGATGTTATGCTAAGTTTAATTGCTGGCACTACAACAACAGCGGGTCTTCTCGTACAAACCATTCTTAACGAGAAAGAATACCAAAAAGGAATCAAAATCACTGATGACCAAATGAAAGAAATAAACATAAACAAACACAGTGTCTTGCCAGATTGGAATTATACAATTTCACTTAACTAAATTAATAAAAATACCAAATTATTTTTGGACAGTGCCTTAGTTGAGTTAACAAATTGGTACCATCTACAAATATCATAGGTCGTTTTGTCATTTTTTCCTTATGCATAAATTTAAATTTGAAAAGAGTTTTGAAAAAATTTTATTCTTTAACTTTTTTATTCAAACGAAATGACACGTTTCTAATTCTGAAGATATTAAGGATATTTAGGAAAGCAACCAAGTTTTACTCACATTTCATTAAGAGTTTTTTATTAACGAAAATTAAACTTCAATTTAAATAATGCCTCTTTTTTAAAAAAATCATACACCTTTAAACATGGGCTTTCTTTTTTCCAAAAAGGTGTTTATGCCTTCCTGACGATCTTGTGTTGCAAAGCATCGGGCAAAGAGGTTTATTTCTTTCTCAAGCCTTTTCTCTATTTTCTGATTTTCGTTGAGCAGGATTTTTGCCATCTTAACGGCAATGGGGTCTTTTTGTGCTATAGTTATAGCTAATTCTTTAGTTACAGACAATCAATTCTATGTCTTTGAAAGCTCGTAATTAACCGGTAAGAGTTTATCAAGAGTTACATGTTTAGAAGCATCAAGAATTTCAATGCCTACAATTCTGTTATTCTCGCCAATATCCAGGACAATGTCATCGGAGAACCGCCGGTTTATGACATCCTGTTTTTTGTCATCAAATCTGATGTAAAGAAGGTCTGTCTTGTCGTTGTAAATGATGTTCATTTATGCCTCCCACTTTCCATAGAATACATATACGGTAACGGTTACAATCCTATTTTCTTTGATAAGGTAAAACACTTCCACTCTCTTTTGTTCATAATACTTATTGTGACGATTCTGCTTGAAATCATAAACCTTGGCTTTTCCTATCCTTCCGTATTAAGTATAGTGTCCCCGGAATTCGTATAATAAGATTTATAAATTTTCAGATAATTGATGCTTTTAGCTGTACATGGACATATTTTTATTCTTCGGATATTTTTACCCTTCTGCCGTTTTTCATTTTCTTATTCCCGTCTGTTACTATTTTCCAGCCATCTTCTAATCCTGATAATATCTCTATCATAGCATCGTAACACCTTCCTGTGCTTATGACCTTTTCCACTAACCGGTTGTTTTCAACCGTATATACAACATTCTTTCCCATCATTGTCCTGACGGCTGTTACAGGAATTGCCTTTATTGGCTTTCTTTCATCATCCGTTGCGTGTCGTTTTAAAAACGCAACCTTTGCACTCATCTCCGGCATAATGCGGGAATCTTTGTCGGCAAATGCGACTTTTACCAGTATCGAGGCCTTTGTCCTGTCCGCAGTAGGCACAATCATATGCACTTCACCGCGAAGTCTTTCTCCCGGAAAAGCATCCAGTTGGATTTCACATGGATGCCCGGCGCTTACCTGTTCAATATTTGATTCGGATACATCAACCTCCACCATGAGTGAATCGAGGTCGGCAATAGTCACTACCGACGCCCTGGCATTTGCCGCTGCTCCCACAGGAGTGACTATATCGCCAATATCGGCATTTTTCGTTAATACTACCCCATCAAAAGGTGCGCGTAAAAAAGTATAATCAAGTTGCACCTTTGCCTCGCTCACTGCCGCTTTGCCCGAGCGTATTGCGGCCTTCCCTTCTTCAACCTTTGCAATCGCAAGTTTGTATTTTGCATCTGCCGTGTCATATTCAGACGGAGAAACGACTCCCATTTGCAAAAGATTCGTTGTTCTATTGTAAGCAAGCTTCGCCTCAGTAAGTTCTGCTTCAGCCTGCTTCAGCCTGTATCTGGCGGTATTCATATCCGCCTTTGCTCTTTTCAACGCCGCAATTGCGTCCTTGTTTTCCAGGCAGGCAATAACATCTCCTTTTTTTGCCCTGCTGCCTTCTTCTACCGATAAGGATACAAGCGAGCTGGTGATCTTAGACGATATGGCGGATTTTCGCTGGGCGACAACATACCCGCTCGCATTTAAAAGGGTAAACGTCTGAGAGGGGAAAATGGTAGAAATCCCTGATACATGCACACGAATAGCAGGTTGCAGAATGCCGGTTCCATACAATATCCCCAGAACAATAATGATTCCGGCGGCGACAGAGAGATATATTTTCCCCTTTGTTTTGCCGCGCCGAACCAGAAATTTTGATTTATCGATGTGAAGATTTGTCAGATCATTACTCATTGTAGTATGCTATTTTACTGAAATGGTATGCTAGATTAAAAGATCAATAGCTCCATTCGCGACAATTGTTCTCAGGATGTCGCTCCTGGTAATTATGCCCAAAAGATGGTTGTTTTCATCAACAATTGGCATTGACCCAATATGTTCTTCTATCAATATTTTTGCAATTTCCCTCAGCTCAGTGTCAGGCGTTGCTGTAAGAATTCTTGTTTTACAAATGTCCAAAACGGTTTTCTTTTTTGGAAATGTATAAATGTTATCATGGTAAAATCCGGCATCCGTATAATGGGCATCTGCTTCATACCATTTTTGAGCAGGTGTATTGACCGGTTGTTTATCTCCGGATGCTTCGCTCTGCGCCGCCTCACGAAGTAAATCCCTGTCGGAAATAATGCCGGCAACTTTTTTATTCGGTGTGAGAATGGGCAGGTGGCGGAACCTATGTTCCCTGATAATTTCCCATGCTTCATCGAGCCTGGTATCCGGCAGAATTGTAACTACAGGAGAAGACATGATCTGATTTGCATGTAATGAATTTCTCTGGTGTGGGTATTCGGTTTTTTGGTACATAAGCGTTGATGAACTACGGGGTTTTTGTTTTTTATTTTCTCGTTGTTCCCGTTCCTGCAAATTGTCCTTGTTTTCCTCAATTCTTTTATCCTTTGCGGTATGTTGCAGCCTTTCAACCCGGCGAGGTGGCGTTGTAAACATTCCTGCAGTAAGAGGGAATCTTGTTCCCTGGTCGATTATCTGGAATCCCATTTTGCATTTACTCCCTAAACAAAGACCTCATTCCCTTAACTACCCTTAAAGAAATCGGTATTTTTGTATCTCAAAAGCCCTTCATCAATAAGCACCTTCGCCACAGCCACAATGGGAACTGCAAGCAAAAGACCCAAAAATCCCAATATCTGGCTGCATATCAAAATGGACAGTATAATAGCTACAGGGTGCAGTCCGAGTTTTGTTCCAACAATTTTTGGCGTTATTATGGTGCTTTCAAAGAACTGCCCTACGCCAAATACCGCTACGACAAGGATCAAATGGGTGATATCCTGATATTGAATAAACGCGAGTATCAGTGCGGGAACAAGGCCAAGCATTATTCCGATGTAGGGAATAACGTTCCCAAATCCACCCAGCAGGGCTATGAGGTAGGAAAGCGGTACGCCAATAACGGTCAATCCTATTCCATATATTATGGATAATATAATACAAACCGTAATCTGCCCCCTTAGAAATGCCTTCAGGTTTTCATTTATCTTCCCGAAAATCTCAAATATCTTTTCTTTTTTTGAAACCGGAAGCAGGTTCCTGCACTTTATTATAATAACGTCAAAATCTTTCAGGAGATATATGGTCACTACTCCAAAAACCACGATGTTTATTATTATTCCCACCAGACCGAAGGCTCCTTGAAAGATGTTTTTTACTGTTGCAAGGGCAAATTTCATAAGTCCCGGACGTTTCTCCTGCGTTTCTTTTTCACTGCCGTTCTGTATGCCTAGTTGTGTTTTTAAAAATATCGCAATCCCGGTATCCTTATGGTTTTCAATAAACAGTTCCACATTTTCCTGATACTTCGGATACTGTTTTTTTAATACCATGCCAACTCGCTCAATGCCATGCAAGGTTTTTGGTATTGTGTAGGCGGCCGCCCCGCCCGCCATAAACAACATGCCTGTTAAAAGTACCACTATTGCAAGACCCCGCGGCAACCCTTTTTTTAAAAATAAAAATCTTCGTTTTTCAATAATATCGAGTAATGGATCAACAATATAGGCTATCGTAAAAGCCAGAAAGAGTGATATTAAAATGCCTTTTAAATAATAGCACACCAGGAGAAACGCGGCAATTGCGCAAAGCCACAGCAGCGTTCTTATCCACATGTTTTCAAATATTTTTTGTTTTTCCATAAAAGCCTCCTTCTCTGCCGTCCTTCAGGCAGGATTATACCAATAGGGCCAACCAGCGTAATGTTTTCAATCATGTTATACAGTTTATCTCCTAAGTAAAATGTTTTTCTTAGAATTTGGCAGTCTTTGACCGCAACTTTTGGCCGGTTGTTCCCAAACCCTGAATTGACAAAGTCAGAACTAAACAAGCAAGAAAACTGTCCTCAGTCCTCAATCTGCAATCTGCAGACTGCAGATTGAGGACTGCAAAAGGTACCAGTCATGTCTGTTTCATTATTTGATTGCAGGCTGACGGCGCTGTGATAAAATCACATAAAGGGTTGTTTGTTAATACTGTTAAGGTGCAATTTAAAGAAAATAATATTTGGAGAATATCGATGGCGTTGATAAGTTTGCAGGATGTAACGATAGGTTTTGGCTGTCCTTTGTTGATTGAACACGCAAATTTGCAGCTAGAGCGGGGCGAAAAGGCATGTCTCCTTGGCCGCAACGGCGCCGGCAAATCTACCCTGCTAAAACTTATCAATGGTGATCTGATGCCTGATTCCGGAGAAATTGTGCGGCAGAAAGGATTGCGCACGGCATACCTTTCCCAGGAAATTCCAAAAAAAATAAATGGTACGGTATCCGATATACTATCGAACGAGTTCGGAAATCTGCCTTCTTCTGAACGCAAAGGCCGTCATCAAATAAATAAGATAATTTCGCAGATGCAGTTAGATGCTCATGCTGAATTCAATACCCTTTCTTCAGGCCTTAAACGAAAGGTATTGCTTGCCCGAGAACTGGTGTGTGGTCCCGGTATTCTATTGCTGGATGAGCCGACCAATCATCTGGATATCGATGCCGTCTGCTGGCTGGAAGAATTTCTACTGCGTTATGAAGGCACAATGCTTTTTGTTACCCATGACCGTTCGTTTCTAAGGAAACTTTCTACCCGTATTATTGAACTGGACAGAGGAAATCTTTCAAGCTGGTCGTGTAATTACGAAACTTTTTTGACGCGTAAACAGGCTGTTCTGGACGCAGAAGAGAAACAGCACGCACTTTTTGATAAGAAACTTGCACAGGAAGAAGTATGGGTAAGACAAGGAATTAAGGCCAGACGCACTCGTAATGAAGGACGGAAAAGAGAGTTGGAGAAAATGCGGCAGGTTCGAAGCGAGCGCAGGCAAAGAACAGGCTCCGCACTTATACAGACGCAGGAATCAGACCGTTCCGGCGCGGTTGTTATAAAGGTGGAAGGCGCAACTTACGGATATGATAATCGTCTCATTGTGAATAACTTTTCCACAACGATTATGCGGGGAGATAAGGTGGGAATTATCGGACCCAACGGTTCCGGCAAGACGACTCTTTTACGTCTTTTATTAGGGGAATTGACTCTGCAAAAAGGTAATGTTCGCCATGGCACTCAACTGCAAATAGCTTATTTTGACCAACTGCGTGCGCAACTGAATGAAGATAAATCGGTGTTTGAAAACGTTGGTGAGGGAAACGATGTGATCACCTTCAATGGCAAACCACGGCACATCATCGGATATTTGCAAAACTTCCTGTTTTCTCCGGACAGGGCACGGGTCTCAGTCAAAACACTTTCCGGAGGAGAGCGCAACCGTCTCCTTCTGGCGCGTTTGTTCACAAAACCTTCCAATGTCCTGGTAATGGATGAACCCACAAATGACCTTGATGTGGAAACCCTGGAACTTTTAGAGGAATTATTGATGGAGTATCAGGGAACACTTCTTCTCGTCAGCCATGATCGTACCTTTCTTAACAACATAGCAACCAGCACACTCGTTTTTGAAGGGGAAGGACTGATCAATGAATATGTGGGCGGGTATGATGACTGGTTAAGACAACGCACTGTACATGCACAAAACGATTTCCCGGGGAAACAGCTTCCTACAAAGTTAAAAGCGGAGAGTAAACAATCCAAACGAACACGTAAACTCAGTTATAATGAAAAACGCGAACTGGAATCCCTGCCACATCGGATTGAATTGCTGGAAACAGAACAACAGCAGTTAACTCAGACAATGGGCAATCCCGTGTTTTATCAGAAAGGGAAAGAGGAAATAGAAAAAATTAAAGGGAGAGCGTCAGCCCTGGAATACGAACTGGCAGAAGCCTTTCACCGATGGGAGGCGTTGGAAAAATTACGCAGCGAACATGAAACGGTATCATCGTAGTTCACTGCCACGTGTGGGTTCAGGTTACAAAACCTGAACCCGCGCGGGGGAACTCTATGTGTCTCTATGCGCACAATTTCTCAGTCTTTCTTTTCCTGTTAAGACGGGTCCTTTCGTGTACGCTCAATTTTTCACCAATCTTGAAATTGCATGCAACCTCTTTGTTTTCGTTGGGCAACGTTTTTATTTTCTCTTTCAGTTCAAAAAACCATGAAGGGCGTGAAGTAATTACATTCGCATGCCACGGGTGAAAATTCTTTCCGTAAAAGTTGTTATCCGTGCGCAGTATGATAGGGATGTTTTTATGCTGAATTAATATATTACCTATAACATCAACGATATCTATATCACTTATATTAACATTCATTATGACAATATCCGGCCAGTAATCATTTACTTTTTTAATCGCCGTTTTGCCGTCATTTGCCGTAATGACATTATAGCCTTCGTTTGATAATTTTTGTTTACAGAGAATACGCTGTTGTTCGTTATTTTCCAAAACCATTATTGTTTTCATAGATTTGTTCCTTTCATAATAAACTGGATGATTCCTTATATTTTCTCCATAGTTATAGTTAACGGATTTCACACAAGCAATCCTCAAAAACCGGGTATGCTGTCAAAGGGAAAAAGACAGACGCGTCTGCACAAAAAAACCAATAAAAGAATATAAAAAATATGCAGTGTACTTGTGTGTCATACAGAACAATGAGCCTTAAAAATTTGTTCCAGCACATTCATTTTTTGAAATGGTTTTTGGCGTGTATATTGACAAACGCCGATATTTTGCAACGGTTTTTCCTTCTTTTTTTTACAAAAAAAACCCCATTATCCTATTACGGATAATGGGGCTGTGTGTTGTAATTATAACAGTATTTATTGCGTCTACTCCATTTTTTATATATCAACTATCATACAATCGTTTATATTTAAAACATTAGAGTGGGCTTTTCACATATTTATACTTTTACAACATTTGTGGCCTTTTGGCCTTTTTGGTCTGAAATGACATCAAACTCAACCTTATCTCCTTCAGCAAGAGTTCTGAAACCCTCTGACTTGATGGACGTCTGATGAACAAATACATCAGTTCCGTTTTCCTGAGAAATAAAGCCGAAACCTTTTGAATCATTAAACCACTTTACTGTTCCGTTCGCCATAATAAATCACCCCCTTTCGTTTGGTAAAAAAATTTGGCTACTAATAAAAAAAGGCCACAAGGTTTTCATCCTTGCAGCCTTAACATTACAACGAAACACATCACAACTTTGTATAATATTACTGTTCAAGTCAACCGACTTAAGAAGTATATACGCAATTTTCCTTTATAACAAGAAAAATATAAAATATTTTGAAAATAAAATTCTTAAGCGCTGCCAACCGATCCCTAACTGCACTATCCCATCAGCAAGCCATGCCATTCCTGAAGCCACGGAATTGTTACAAACGGCAAACAATTGATAAACGCAATAATATTACTAATAACAACTTTTTGGAGTAATCGTCTTCAAAAAAACGTTGACTGTTTATTTCAAAAGGATATAATGGTGAACATGCATTCACCTGTTAATATCTTTTTTATAATCATAAGCGTAAGGAGGTTTCACCATGTGGTATACCACTACACAAACAGCACAGAGAATAGGCATCGACAGAAAGACACTGATGCGTTATCTGAAGGAAGGGAGAATAAAAGGCTACCGGATCGGAGGACGGACAAAGTTTATGGAAGGCGATATCCATGAATATCTCGAGGGAAACCGGATAAATAATGGATATCCCTCATGTAATAACAAGGAGAAAAGATCTGGTATTTCCACGAAACGTATCAGGCAGGCAGTATAAGGAAATTCGTTGATTATACCGCCTGTGCGGCAGGCATAGAACTCGGCAGGGTTAAAGTATCTTACAAAAAAAGAGAAAAACACTCTCGCTTTGTTCTGCAATTGCGGTCACTTTGCATTACTACGAATCCGGTCAATCGCACCAATCGCGTAATAATTGTATTATTTGATCGTAACGTTTGCCGTAAGCGCATGCTTTTATGTTCCTTCGTTCTTCAGAAACATGTGTTAATGTTATTTTCAAATATTCTTCAGGAAGGCTGTCGGGTACGTTGTCTGCCCATTCTATTATTGTCACGCCATTTCCAAAGATCATTTCATCACTGCCTATATCCAATAATTCCTGTGACCCTGATAGTCTGTAGGCGTCTATATGATAAACAGGAATGCGGCCATTATATTTGTGCGCCAGAGAAAAGGTGGGACTTTTTACATTTCTGCTATCCTTGACGTCAAGTCCTGTAACTATTCCTTTTACCATGGTAGTTTTTCCAGTGCCCAGGTCGCCAATCAAGGCAACGACATGCCCATTTGTTAATAATGTGCCTAATGCTTTACCAAATTTTATTGTTTCCTCTGCATTTTTGCTGGTGAAAATTATTTCATGCCCTTTTTTCGCCAATGTTCCTGCACCATCCATAATTCTTTTTGGTTTTTTGAAAATGCTCAGCAAAATGAAAGTTACTCTCTACAATCTACAGTCGGTAGATTGCAGATTGAGGACTGTTTTTACACTTCCGGCTATGCCAGCTTAGGTTTAACAATGTTTATAACCTTTAGGTCGTATCCGGCGCAATTTACCCTTCCCGTCCCTCAGCCAAAGTCCTTTATCTTCAACAATTTCTCCTATACAACTTATCTCCAGGCCATGAAATAAATCTGACGTCAATACCTTTTCCGCCTGTGTTTTTGACAATACCGCCAACAGTTCATAATCTTCCCCATCGGAGAAGGCGTGATGAATCGGGGTTTTCCCCGTTTTTTTCGATATTTTTAATGCGTCGTCAGACACGGGGATTTTATCTTCAAACAAAACAGCTCCCACCCCGCTTTCTTCCAATATATGATTCAAATCCGCAGTCAATCCGTCGCTGATATCTATCATGGCATGGACAGTAAAATTTTTGTTCAACGCAATGCCTTCATCTAATCGTGGTTCAAAAAACATATGTTTGCCCAATAAAGAACCGCCAAGTCTTCCCGTCACTAAAATTTTATCTCCTGCTTTTGCACCGGAACGATATACAGGCATTAATCCCTCATTCTTTCCCAGCAAGGTAACATTAATACAAAAAGGGCCTTCTCCGCTAATGATATCTCCTCCGACAATATCGATATCATATTTATCTGCTATTTCCCATATGCCGGCATATAACCTTTTTGCAAAACTGTTTTTTGTTCCGTGTGGAAAACAGAGAGAAATTACCGCAACGGATGGTTTGCAGCCCATAGACGCTATGTCGCTAATGCTGCAGGCAATTGCCTTCCTTCCTACTTCGGACGCATTATATTTATTTAGGTCAAAATGTGTGCCTTCTACCAACATGTCCGTGGTTATCAGGCATAAGGTATTTTTGCCAGTATTTATAACCGCACAGTCATCTCCAATGCCGCATACAACGGCATTTGATTTTTTCTTTCTGTTTCTTATCCACTTGATTAAAGGAAATTCGTCCATTTGAAATAGTACAGATATTCTCTCAAAAATCCTGAACTGGCATAGCAGGAAACAAACAAACAAGCAAGAAAACAGTCTACAGTCCTCAATCTTCAATCTGCCGACTGCAAAAGTGACCATTAAATATTTTGCCAAAAAAATGCAAAGAAATTTCTACTAATCCTAACATTCTACGTCTACGGCGGCGGGTTATTAGCGAAAGAATATCACACTTCGGAGGTAAGGCAAGAAATTTTTTTTGACATTTACACTGCAAACCATTTTTCACTGTTCGCAAAATAATATTGCAGCTATTCAATATGTTTCATCACTGTTTTTTACAAAAAAAACATCATTGCTTATCAAAAAACAAAAAACGAACAAAGCCGGTTTTATGGATAAATAACACAAGAAATACTTTCCCAATTGATCGGAAAAATTTTCAACAAATCTTTCGGTTGTTGAATAATTAAACCCTTTAATAATCGCGTATAAAATAATAAATAATCATCTTATTGTATTGTAAATGCGGCAGATACGCCTTGTTACCGCGGTGTAAATATTCAGTGGCATACGCATTGCTATTCTTTGTTTACAAGGTTTTTGCTATAGCAACAAAAATGAGTAACATGTTTCGTTTTTACTGTTAGAAAGGAATTAATTACATGTTTTTTTGGAAAGGAGTCCGGTTATGAGTAGGATAAACACAAATATTAATGCGTTGAATGCGTTACGGTCGTTAAATGACATTAATTCGAAATTGTCGGTTTCGCAATTAAGGCTTGCGACGGGCAAAAGAATTAATAATGCCGCCGATGACGCTGCGGGTTTTACGATTGCCAAAAAATTCAATGCCCGTTCACAAGGGCTTGGCCAGGCCCTTGCAAACATAGGTTCTGCCAAGAATCTTATGGCGGTTGCGGAAGGCCATCTGAATAATATCCTTGATATTTTGACACAGATGAAAACAAAGGCAACGCAGGCGGCAGACGATTCGTTAGGGAGTGCAGAACGTAACGCTATTCAGTCGGAACTCAAAGCATTGGCAACGCAAATCGATCTTGAAGTTACCCAGGCTACATGGAATTCCCAGTCAATATTTGGTACAGGAAATTCTGCTACAGGTTCAGGAGCGGCAAGTAGCGTGCAGTTTAAATTCCAGATTGGCGCAGGGGCAAGCAGCACCAATGACGTGTTGAAGTTTGACTTGTTAGCAAAAGACAATGTAAGCTTTGATGACAGCAATACAAACTATAAGGCTGATGGATTGCGGGTAAGTGTTGCTACGGCGGGCAGGGCGGTTACTTCTTCGGCATCCGCGCAGGCATTGATGAGCAATATAGATACCGCCATTGCGGATGTATCAGAAGGATTGAGTTACATTGGTGCAGTAGTTAACAGGCTGACCTATCAGGAAACCAGTTTAACTGTAGCGAGGACGAATACTGAGGCGGCCAGGAGCAGGATTGAAGATGCGGACATGGCATACGAACAGTTAGAGTCAACAAAGTTTCAAATATTACAACAGACTGCAAGCGCTATGCTGGCGCAGGCAAATGCAGGGCCTCAAAGCATAATGCAGTTATTTCAATAAGTAGCATTGATGCAGACAGAGAGCCAGATTAATCAAAAAGGGTTCACAGGAAATGACTCGCTTCCTGTGAACCCTTTTTTTGAACTATTTACTGCATAGGTCGTTTTTTTCCCCCGTCCACTTTTACGTTGTTTGTTTCCGGTAAACGTTCATTCCGATCTTTTCTTCACGGTCGGGGATGGTAACATTTCCCTCCGTTGATGCAACAATAATGTTCTTTCCGGACGAAGAAAGTCCAAATTCTTTTGACAGGTCTATCTTTATGGTGAGTATGTTTCCTTCTACAGATAATTCCACGTTTTTCATTAAAAAACCTCTCTTTCTATAAAAATTTATAAACGGTTTAAGGGATATTTGGTTGGAAAATGCCACCTATGCCTTTCTTGCCACATACAAAATCGTTACATATCCTACACTTTCATCCCACTATGTCAAGTAGTATAACAGAATCCTGTGCCATGATAAGATTTTTCACTCAAGGCGTCTCTTTCGTTTTCCAAACAGCGAATAACTACCTATGCATACAAATGATCAGAAATTAACTATACGTTGTGAAAAATCATGAATACCTGGCAGTATCGGTATCAGTCAAAGATTTTTTTAAATAATGCACCAAATCTTCGGGATGCATCCTATCTTTTAACAGCCTTAGATGCAATGTGTCATTATTAATTACCCGTATATTTTTCTTCAACTTAGAAAGGCAAATCTCCGCCTTTTTTAAATCATTTACCTGGATGATGAGGGTGTTGTTTACCCGGACTATAGAACGGATTTTCGAATCCCTTGCAATGATTCTTAGCTCACTCTCGGAAAGCAGGTTTTTTACTGATTGAGGCGCATTCCCAAACCGGTCAATCATTTCTTTCCTGATCTCGTCAATTTCTTTGAAGGTATTGGAACGATTCAACCTTCGGTAAATATCCATTTTCAAACTATATTCCGGGATATATTCGTCAGGGAGAAAGGATTCCAGATTTAATTTCAATGAGACATCGGGAGGTTCGCTGACGGGTTCATTACGTGCCTTGCATACGGCTATCTCCAGCAAACGGCAATACATCTCATAACCTACTGCCGCTATGTGGCCGTGCTGTTCCACCCCCAGGATATTTCCCGCCCCTCTGATTTCGAGATCCCGCATAGCTATTTTAAATCCGGCGCCCAGTTCCGCAAATTCTTCAATCGCCTTCACCCTTTTTTCAGCTTCAGGGGTTACCGGACGATCAATGGGTAAAACAATATACGCATATGCATGATGTTTGTATCTTCCCACCCTGCCACGCAATTGATGCAAATCGGCAAGGCCAAAGGAGTCTGCGCAGTTAATAAAGATGGTATTCACATTTGGTATATCCAGCCCGGACTCTATTATTGTGGTAGAAACAAGAATATCCGCCTTATGATCTACAAAATCTTTCATTCTCTGTGCTAAAAGCTTTTCATCCATCATTTGTCCGTGAACGACTAAAATTCTCGCCTCCGGCACTATAGTGGATAGGGTGTGCGCGATGCGCTCGATATTATACACCCTGTTATGGACGAAATATACCTGCCCGTTTCTGTTCATTTCGAGCAATATGGCTTGCCTGATGCGTTGAGGGTCAAATCGCATGATTTGTGTCCTAATGGACTGCCTTCCCAGCGGCGGGGTATTTAGCGAAGAAATGTCCTTAATTCCCATCAGAGACATATGAAGCGTTCTTGGTATGGGCGTGGCCGTCAGAGTCAGCATATCAACCACCTGCCGCATCTTCTTAAACCGTTCTTTGTGGGCAACGCCAAACCGCTGTTCTTCATCAATAATAACAAGCCCAAGGTCTTTAAAGACAACATCCTTTTGCAACAGCCGGTGAGTGCCGATGAGGATATCAATCTTTCCTGCCAGCGTTTTCTCCAAAATATCCTTTTGTTCCTTATGAGATTTCAACCGGCTCAAGACTTCAATTTCTACCGGATAGTCCGCCATGCGCTCAGAAAACGTAGTGTAATGCTGCTGCGCCAGAATTGTGGTGGGCACCAGAACCGCCGCCTGTTTGCCATACATTGCTGCTTTAAATGCCGCCCGAATGGCAAGCTCTGTTTTTCCATAACCGACGTCTCCGCAAATAAGACGGTCCATCGGTCTCTTTGATTGCATGTCAGACTTTATTGTCTCCAAAACCTGTAATTGATCAGGCGTTTCTTCGTATATAAACGCTGATTCAAAGTCCCTTTGCCATTTCGTATCCGGAGGGTAGGTAATGCCCTCCTTCGCGTTTCTCGACGCCTGAATATGCAATAAATCGCTTGCAATGTCCGCAACGGCATGTTCTGCACGCTTTTTGCGCATCTCCCACGATTTAGAATGAATCTTATCCAATTTTGCCTTATGGCCGGAAGCGCCAATGTACTTTTGAACAAGTTCGATCTTTGTTGCAGGTACATATATTTTTGTTCCCTCATCGTATTCCAGAACAAGATATTCCCTCTTACAGCCATCATCCTCAATAATCTCAATACCCAAAAAACGCCCTATGCCGTGGGTGACGTGTACTATATAGTCCCCTTTCTTCAGGTCAAGAAACGAGTCGATTGCCCGGGTTTGCACCACCTTTTTAACCTCGTGGTGCTGTTTGTAACGATGGAAGATTTCATGGTTTGCAAGGATGGCTATATTGATATCGGCAAATCGGAATCCCTGGCTTATATATCCGCGTCGAAGCTCAAACCTCTGCAAGCCTTCGGGCAAGCCGCTTGTTATTTCCCGAAAACGTTGTTCTTCCGCGGGATTTATGCAAAAAACGATTGTTTTATCATGCGCTTCGGTAATCTTTTTAAATTCCGCCACAATATCCTGTATCTGTCGTGGGAATTCATCTATCGCCTTAACCTGAAAAGCATACGCATTGTTCTCCGTGGTAAACGGCAATTTTGACAAAGTAATTTTCGTAAAGGTCTTTAATTGCTTAAAAATCTCTTCCTCTGTGAAGAGTGCTTCCTTGTAGTCGGTTATTTCCAGCATCTGTCTTAATTTACTTTCAATCCTTGTTGGTTCCTTCAGGATAATGGTAGTTTCTCCGCTAAGGTAATCAAGAAGCGATGTTTTTTGTATTTCCCCCTGCATGGGATGAAGGCCATACATTTTATGAACGAATAATATCTGGCAACTGTTTATCTGTGCCACCGATTGCTGGGTTTCCACATTAAAACTACGAACAGATTCAATTTCATCTCCAAAATATTCAATGCGGCAAGGTATTTCCGTTGCGAAGGGAAATATATCAATAATACCCCCACGAATTGCGTATTCACCCTGATTTTCCACCTGACTGGTCTCTTGATAATGATGGGAATGCAGCAGGCCAATAAGGTTCTCCATCGGATATTCCTGGCCTTTTTGAAAAGAAACGATATTATCGCCGATGGTTTTTTTTGAAGGGACTGGCTGTATAAGCGCCTGAATCGAAGAAACTATTACATCCGTTTGGTGTGAGGCGTCTTTGTTTTTCCGGCATAATTGATTTAAAATGAACAGCCGCTGCGCCATGATATCCTCATACGCATCTGATTCATTATTAAAGATATCTTCAACCGCCGGAAACAGCGTCACGGGAAGATTTGAAAACGTCTTCAAATCTTCCCAATCTTCCCGTGCATCTTCAGCGTCTGGCACGACTAAAAGGATCTTTGGCGTCAACCCTTTTGTATAAAAATGTTCATTGGCAACCGCCGCGGCAAACAAATTCGCAGAGGAGCCCCAGAGGCCGTTGACACAACAATCCTTCCCGAAAGAAAGTTGACGAATAATTTCCTTGTATTGTTTATGCTTTCGCAGCAGTTGTATAGATTCTTTCATGTGCAATATCCAATGGGTTTTCTACAAAAAGAGAGGAAACAGGGGACATGACGTCTCAGTTTATCACATTGCAGCCGCATTTGTAAATACAACGTAGGGTATGAATGTGTAATTAAAACAGAGAGTCGCCGCATAGCCACCACCAAAAAAAAGAAATTTTTACAGGGTAATAGTTTAATGCCTTTTTACTTGTATATTAATGCCTTAATAGGGAAAATAAGTCCTGGGTGCGGCATTTTCTGAGAAAAGATTTTAAAGAGTATGCCGTAAAAAGTAATGATAATGGTAATATTCCGGGAAATATAAAAATGAATTGGCAATTATACTATGGTTCAGGAAATACGTTTTCTGCTTAATGAGAAAGAGTTGCATACCGCCGAATCTTCAGGCATAGCAGTACTTGATTACCTTCGCATAAATCAGCAGCTGACGGGTACAAAGGAAGGATGCCGCGAAGGTGATTGCGGGGCATGCACTGTGCTCGTCGGTGAATTAATAAATAACAGGGTTTTTTATAAGTCTGCAAATTCCTGTTTAATGCCGTTGGAAGAATTACACGGAAAACATCTGGTAACAATCGAAGGGTTAAACATGGATAACCTTTCACCCATACAACAGGCGGTTGTGGATAAAGGGGCGACGCAATGTGGTTTTTGCACCCCGGGGATTATTGTTTCTCTTACCGGATATGCTATGGAATGTGCCAGTCATCTGACAAAAGAGGGCTTTAAGAAAATGCTTGGGGGACACCTTTGCCGCTGCACAGGATACCGGTCTTTAAAGCAAAGTTTTGGCATGATAAAAGAACACATTGATACCGCAACCGGCGTAAAAACACTTGTTGAAAAGGGAATTATTCCTGACTATTTCAAGGATATTCCCATACGATTAAACAGCATTTCCGGGAAACAATATAAGAAGGCCGCCTCCACCCCCGGATTTTTCATCTCCGGAGGCACTGATTTATATGTGCAAAAGGGCGACATTTTGCCAGACTCATTGATTAGCCTGCTCAACGCACATTCGGAAATGAAGCATATCGTTTGCGAAAACGGACTCCTTCGTATAGGCGCTCTTACCACATTTGAGGCATTTTCTAATCACCCGGAAGTAATGAAGGCCATTCCCGGTATTCAGGAATATATCTCCCTTGTTGCTTCCACGCAAATCAGAAACAGGGCAACCGTGGGAGGGAATATTGTGAATGCTTCTCCAATTGCCGATGTAACGATACTATTGCTTGCAATGGAATCAACATTGATTCTTAAGCAGGGCAGCGATACGCGTTCATTACCGATTTCCTCTTTTTACAAAGGATACAAAAAACTTGATAAAGCGCCGTCAGAGATTTTGTCAGAAATAGTATTCCCTGTTCCCGCCCCCGGAACAAAAATAAATTGGGAGAAGGTTTCAAAAAGGAAATATTTGGATGTAGCCTCGGTAAACAGCGCAATAAAGGTAAAGGAAGACGGCGGTGTCATAAGAGACATACACATTACCATGGGCGGAGTCGCAGAAATCCCCCTTTTTTTGAAGAACACATGCGATTATCTTCGAGGAAAAGAGATTACGAAAAATACGATAGAAGGCGCATTCCCAATACTGCAGCATGAAATATCGCCAATAAGCGATATACGGGGAAGCTCTTGTTATAAGAGGCTGCTTGCCCGCCAATTGATAATAGCACACTTTACAAAACTCTTCCCTGGCACAATCAAAGTGAAGGATTTTTATGAATCGCATTGATGCAGCAGCCCATACGCGCGGAGAATCCCTTTTTTTGGATGATATGCCCCTGCCGTCAGGCATGCTTTACGCATCGGTATTTTCCTCTCCGGTTATGCATGGAAATATTATCCGCCTCCAATTGCAGGAAGCACGTTTAGCAAAAGGGGTGGTTGCCGTTCTCTCTTCAAAAGATATTCCGGGAATAAATCAAATTGGTTCGATTATTCAGGACGAAGAACTTCTGGCGCAAAGCAAGGTGAATTACATAGGACAACCGGTGGCAGTTGTTGTGGCGGAAAGTCAGCGAGCCGCAAGAAATGCAGCAAAAATAATTTTGGCGGAAATAGAGGAGTTGTCTGCCGTTGCCGATCCAAAAGAGGCATTTGAAAAAGGATACATTATTGACACGCCGAGGACGTTTACCCTTGGAGATGTTGATTCTCTGTGGCAAAAATGCGATCTCGTGGCAGAAGGCTCCTGCGATACGGGCGGGCAGGAACATGTTTATCTGGAAACGCAGAGAGCGAGAGCGGTCCCGCTGGAAGGAAACAATATACGTATCTATTCTTCAACGCAAAGCCCGTCCGCAGTGCAGCATCATGCGGCAAAGGTACTGGGACTGTCCAGTCATAATGTGGAGGTGGAGGTAAAACGTATCGGCGGCGGTTTCGGCGGTAAGGAAGACCAGGCTACGCCATGGGCCTGCATGGCGGCGCTTGCTGCATGGATTACACAAAGGCCTGTGGAGCTGGTTTTGCAGAGAGGTGAAGACATGAAGATGACCGGCAAACGGCATCCGTATAAATCCGATTTTAAAATGGGTGTGACAAAAGATGGGGTCATACTCAGTTACGAGGTGAAACATTATCAAAACTCCGGCGCCGTTGCAGACTTATCTACGGCTGTTTTGGAGAGAACAATGTTTCACAGCACGAATTGCTATTATATACCCAACGTCAGGATATTCGGCGTGTGCTGCAAGACAAATCTCCCGCCAAATACTGCCTTCAGGGGATTCGGGGCGCCGCAGGGAATGTTCGCAATTGAAAGCGCAATCACAAAGGTGGCAGAAAAGCTCAATATGCCGCGAGAGGAAATACAGGCTAAAAATCTGTTAGCAGCAAACAATGCCTTTCCCTACGGACAAATAACTGAGGATTGCAGCATCAGAACCGTTTGGGAAAAAGTTGAGACGAGATACACTCTTCAGAAGATTAGAAAACGGATGCTCTCCTTTAATAAATCCCACTTTGAAACAAAAAAAGGGATCGCCGTAATGCCCATTTGTTTTGGCATATCATTTACTACGACTTACATGAATCAGGCAAGCGCTTTGGTGCATGTATTTACCGATGGAAGTGTGAGCGTTTCTACCGGCGGAGTAGAAATGGGGCAGGGGCTAACTACCAACATCACGGCAATTGCCGCAAAAGCATTGGGAATAAACCACAACCGCATAAAAGTAGAAGCCACGAATACTACCCGCATTGCAAATATGTCTCCCAGCGCTGCAAGCGCTACAACCCTTCTTAACGGAAATGCCTTGTTATTGGCGGTCAATCAGATTATTGACAGATTAAAATCCCTTTTAGCTAAGGAACTTTCCATTTCCGACAAAGAAAAGATTTCAATTGCAAACGAAAAGGTTCTTTGTGATGCGCATGATACAGGCTGGACGTGGGATCGATTAATTCACACTGCACATCAAAAACGTATAAACCTTTCAGCGCATGGATTCTTTGCAACGCCAAAAATATGGTTTGACAAAATGAAAGAAAAGGGCAGCCCGTTTGCATATCATGTGTACGGGGCAGCGGTTATAGAGGTGACACTGGACTGCCTGCGGGGGGTGTATACCATTGATTCGGTAAAAATTGTGCATGACTTAGGCAGGCCTCTTAATGAAACAGTTGACCGCGCGCAGATCGAGGGAGGGCTGGCGCAGGGTTTGGGGTGGATGGCGTTGGAAGACCTGCGTTTTAATGACAAAGGACAGTTGCTTTCACGTGACCTTGCCACGTATAAAGTTCCGGATGCTTATTTTATGCCGGATGACATAGAGATTGAATTTTTGGCAAATGAAGAGAGCTTGCCCGGCCCTTACGGAAGCAAGGCAGTAGGAGAGCCGCCTTTTATGTATGGAATAGGCGTGTTCTTTGCTCTTCGGGACGCAATGCGCGCATTCATGCCTGGAAATGATTTTGACTTTGCCACACCATTGACCCCGGAGCGGGTACTATTGCAGTTATACCCGGAATACGTCAAACGGATATCATGCAAATGCTGACAATTTTTGAATAAAAGGAGTCTCCATGAAAATTGAGGAAACACGCATTTCACTCATCAACCAGCTTGTTGGACTGGTGAATAAATACTGCGCTAAACTGAAGATCGAAGACGATGTTCAAACGTTGTTTTTTTATTACAAAAAAAACTGGCTTTCGGGGTCTGATCGCAAACTGTACATATACTCTCCCTCTTCAGAGGGCAAGTCTTCGGGCCTTTTTGGCAACGGTATCAGGGAAGACATCAGGATTGTAGTATTGAGCGAGGAATATTTTGAGTGTGCGCAAAAGGTGGCGGAAGAGTACGAAATGGTAAGCCAGAAAACCGCAACGATAGTTCGTGCATTTTAAAAGTGTCTTAGTACTTATCAGTAATTTCTTTGCACACTTCCATTCGTCAGTGCGTGCTTTTTGGCAAAATATTTAATTGTCCCTTCTGCAGTCGGCAATCTACAGTCTACAGTAGGCAAATTGCAGATTGAGGACTACTGTTTATTTTTTTCGTTTCCCTGGGTTGACTAATTCATACCGTATTTGATGATACGGGGTGAAAAATTTCTTGTCCAGCAGCGAGACAAATACCCACGAGGTGAGCGCTACCGTTGCCGCAATGCTAAGGATAATTATTATCTGATACTTGACTGCCGTAACAGGGCTGGAGCCTGCGATTATTTGTCCCGTCATCATCCCTGGCAGGTGAACGATTCCCATAACCATCATGCTGTTTAACGATGGGATTAATGAAGCGCTGAGCGCCTGCTGACGGGATTTCCGGGAAGCCATTTTTGATTCATAACCAAGAGAAAGCAACATTTCTATTTCCGGCACTCTGATTTCTAATTCGCTTTTATAGCGTTCTCCCGCCAATGCGGCGCCATTCATTCCATTGGCAATAATCATACCGGCTACAGGTATTAAATATTGCGGGTCGTACCAGACAGGAATCCTGACCACCAGCAAAAAAATAAATAGCAGCGAAAATGCCGAAGCCAGTGATACCGAGATTAATGCGCAGCAATACATTTCTTTCACGGGGTTTTTAAGCCATTTAATCACGGTTTGTGATGCGACAAAGATCATAACAAGAAGAATGGGCATTACAACGTACCATTGTTTATAATCAAATATTAATTTTATGAAAAACCCTACGAGGATTAACTGTATTACGGCGCGAAAGCTTCCGATGAGTATTGTTTTTTCCAACCGTAACGATTCATAAAGAGAGATGCCGATAAGCAGGATTACAAATACGCTGCAGAAACTAAGCTGCGACCAGGGAATATCGATAGCATTATTCATAGTTCTTCCTTTGCAAATGCCAGTTCAGGGCGTTCAATTTCCTTCACCCTTCCGTTTTCAAGCACCAGAAAACGGTTTCCCAGTCTTTTCGCGAAATCGAGCTGATGTGTTACCACAAGCATGGAAATGGCGTTTTCCCGAATGATTTGTTTCAGGCTGTGGATGAGTATGCGGGAATTTTCTTCGTCCAGTGCGGTAGTGGGTTCGTCGAGCAAAAGAACTGACGGACGGTTGATTAATGTTCTTGCCAGCGCTATTCTTTGTTTTTCTCCAACAGATAGTTCATGGGAAGGCCGCTGTAGAAACGATTCGTTAAGCCCTGTCAGATGGAGCATGGCAATGATTTGATTTTTCATGTCATGGGGAAGTTCATTTTTACGAAAAGGCAGCAACAGGTTGCTTTCCACGGTGCCTTCGAGGAGGCATGGGATTTGGGATAGATATGCTATCTCTTTTCGTAATACGAGTGGTGAAATGGTGTGAATATCTGTACCCTTGTATAAGATTGTGCCGTCCGACGCTTCCAATAATCGATTGCCAAGCTTTAACAGTGTTGATTTCCCGTATCCGGATTGGCCGAGAATGACAACAATCTCTTTTTCCCATGCTGTAAGAGATAATTTATGGAGAATGTTTTCGCCATGGTTATATCCGAAGTATACGTTACGGAATTCGAGAAACGGATGTTTGTTGTACATTGTTTTACCGAAGTTATTTGCGAATGCCTGTGTTTTTTTATAACTATTCATTGTAATATATTAAACTACCGAAGCACAACTCGTTCTCAAACCTTGTACTGAACATAGTGAAGTAGCTGTTTGGGAACGTAATGGTACTGAAAACTACATTCGCGGGTTCACTCATTAGAAGGCTTTTGTCAAGGACAAAATATCTCCGGTCGCAAAAATATCTACATTTTCACGTTTTGAATACCCCTCCAAGTACGGAATCGCTCTTACTGCTGTTTACGAAAATGACTATACCGTTCACGTTTATCTACGCC
Source organism: Candidatus Kuenenia stuttgartiensis (assembly GCF_900232105.1). Taxonomy (NCBI): domain Bacteria; kingdom Pseudomonadati; phylum Planctomycetota; class Candidatus Brocadiia; order Candidatus Brocadiales; family Candidatus Brocadiaceae; genus Candidatus Kuenenia; species Candidatus Kuenenia stuttgartensis. Next base: position 1,173,083 of record NZ_LT934425.1, on the reverse strand, counting down.
CGTGGTATTTCGCAATTGTTTTGGTATCGTTCTCATCCGCACCATTCACCCATCGGGATCAAGGCTTTGTGAAAGACTTTCTCACCGCCCCTGACTTATCTTCTGTCCCAGAAAACCATCGGTTCCATACCAGTGTCCAATCGTTATTCACAGAATATTCGGCTCTACGGCCAAAACCTCACGGCTCATGGTATGGGCAGATCAGAATGGAATATTCTTTTTCGCCGATTCCTTTACCGGCACAACTCATAATAAAAGGTGGAACAACTTCCAATCAGGTTTCATGGATTGGTTACCTAACCCGCAACCGGTTCCTTGCACCACCTAATCTGCTTGCTACCCAAACATTTTTTTCTCGTCGTAGTTTACTTGCTCCTTTATTATGTAATAACATGCCCTGGCCAGCTTATTGCTCAAGGCTTTCGTTGCCAGAACTACATGGCTCTTTGACGCCTTCCTCTGATGCCATTTCCTTCCCTTTTCGCAAAATCTTACGTGAAAATGCGCTGCCTCCACATACGCCCACGCAAGGTATTTATTCCCGTTCTTACGGTTTCCTTTCCCTTTGCTCTTACCATTCGATAATTTTTTTGCCGATACGCATCTGCAATAAGATGAATACATCCCCACATCACTAAATCGCTCTATGTTCCCAGTCTCCAGCATTATCGTCATTGCCAGGATTTCGCCTATCCCAGGCACCTTGAGCAATTTCTTATACGGCTTCTTTAGCTTCACCTCCTTTAATACCGCTTTCTCTATCTTGTATATCTGCTTATTTAATACCTCTATTACCTCGTGATCGCACTGTGCTGACATGGTCAAATGCACGTCGCTGAACATCCCCATTACCTCTTCGTTACTCAGCTTCTTTATCGTATCACCGCTTATCGGTACTCCTTTGTTACGGTTTACCATCGTTTGCATACTCAATATATGCGCTGTCCTTTGTTGTACCAACATCATCCGCTTCCTCAGTAAATCCCTCACTGACCGCGTCTCTTTGGGATAAATATATCCCTCTGGTAATATCTTTAACCGTAACATCTTTGCCAACCAAAACGAATCCCTCGTGTCGTCAATGTACTTTAATCCCTCATACTGCTGCATTGCCGATGTATTTGCCAGGTGTACCTGATAGCCTGCCTCCATCAGACCATCCACTATCCAGTACCAGTTAAAGGTCGATTCTACTACTATACCCTTTATTTCTTTTTTGTATGGCTCTAATACGCGCTTTATTTCATTGATGTCATTACGGTTTCTCCTCTTGAATACCTTCCGATCCTCCTCATCGAGTATTCCAATATAATTATTATCACCATGTAAATCTATTCCTACGAAATATCCCATTGCTCGCTCCCTCCTTACTTTGTTATTATTTAACAATCGCCTTTCACGGTATCCTCCATTTTACCATGAAGAGTGCGCTCGGAGGTGCCTTCTATATGATTATCAGGTTTGTAACCTGAACCAAACATTTTATACTTTCAATCCCGCATTCTATTGGCAGAACAAATGAAAAATAAATTCCGGATTCCAAACAGGGATTTTGTGATTTGGGCATTGGAATTTTACTGCAGTATATAGCTCCATTATCCGTATAAACTCATGGGTTCAGGTTGCAAACCAATGTCATTAAGTTAAGCAAACGGCCGCAAAAGTCCCCCTTAATAAAGCTAATCTTTACCCACAAATTTCAAGAGCACCGTAGTTGTACGGCCAATTGAGCTGAAGGCTAAGTGGTGTAAAGTTCGTAAGCAACTTCAATATCAGCCAAACGTGACATGCCTCGCCAAAGTACTTCACTTCCGGGATGGCCATCACCACGGCGGCCCAGATGACCGCCAAGTTTACCTAAAAGCCGCACGGCATCATTGAGGCTTGGAGGTAAATCAGGAGGCTCCTTGACCTTGTTCGCAAAAGTTGTCAATGCTTTCCATTCAGAATCGCTGAAGTAGACAGTACAAGGGACATCAGGTGTTTCTTGTCCTAAAGTAGTCAGGTAATGGATACGCCAAGCTATAATCATATCAATGGCCAAAGCGTTGCATAGACGACGAGCACTCTCCAACTGCCGGGCCTCGACACGACAACCGCTCTTGATAATACGATGATAACACTCAATACCCCATCGGCGAGCATACCATTCCAAACGTTCGTAAGCATCTTTTTCTTGCTTAACCGCAACTGTGGTTAACAGCATCCATTCTAACCCATCAATTCCGATAGGCGGATTGACTTCCTGCGCCAGCACCGCCCACACCCTGACCGCAGGCATATTCTTTTTTAGCATAGGTGGGCGTAGCGTAACAGGCATCGCCGGTTGCTGTTCCAGTTTAGTCCACAAAAACTCGCATGATTCTTTATCATCAACAACCTTTCTATTGCGCGAACGTTCTGCACGGATCAGCAACTGAGCGCCATCAGGCGTATTATACTGCTCAGCGAATACCTCGTGAATATCGGCCTCACGATCTGCCACAACCACCAGCAAAGATTTGTTTCGACAGCGTTTCTGTACTTGCGATACTGCATGGTAACTCTCCACCCATTTCCAGCTTTCCTTCTCTTCGATAGGCTTCTTGTGTCGTTCATGTTTGCTGCCTATTCCGTCCCGCGCCCAGCATTGCACATTCAGAAGTCCCAAGGGTGTGCCACTTTCAGTAAACGCCATCGTATCATGCACCATCAGTCCACGAACTTTTTTACTCTTAGTACCTATCGGCCCTAACCCCTGCGTATTCGGATGTGTGCTATAATTCAGAGTCGTAGTATCTTGCGCTACCAAAACCAAACTATTCTCCTTCACACGCTCTTCCGTGGCCTCATAATGAGCTTGCAATATCGCCTTCCAATCTACATTCTCATTGTCAAGGAATCGGTATGCAGCCTTAGTCGCACTGACTGAGCCGCACGCCTGCGGAATGTTTGCCAAAGGTTTGTCATAAAACATACCTGTCATTTCTAAAAGTCTTGAGGTCAATCGTGCATCGCCCAATTTTGTTCCTCCAAGTTCCGCTTCTATCCAATCCCGAGGCTCTTTTTGTGCCACTCTTTGGCGAACATGTACTTTGCCATCGGCACAACAACACAACACCGCCTGCCATTTCTTTTGCAACGGCATAACATAAACGTCTTTGACCGTTGCACCTGTTCCTTTTCGTCCTCGACCTTCCGTGCCTCCTACATACTTCCAGTTAGCTGCCCGATAACAGCTTCCGGAAAACCGTCCTCGTTCCACATAGGTTTCTAAAAGTACAGGACGATATTTATACACTCTTTCCCAATCATCTACCAAACGTGTTTGGCATTTTGCCAATACATGCGATGCCAAACATTTTACTCTTACCGTAGGCGCTATTAAATACCTACTGTTATTGATAACAAACGTATGATTCCGCTTACGTGCTTCCTCCGTCCATCCTATCCACTCGTCGCGACTTTCCACCCGTCTGGCACAGGCACTATAACTTAGCCCTCCTATCCATCCGTAATGTTCACTGCGTACAAGATACCGAAGTTGCGCCCCGCATAGGGGCCCACTTCCAAGATAATGATGCGCTTCTAACATGCTACGCCAAAGTTTCGAATGGATTCTCGTTGTAACCCGTATAATCTCTACGTCACCCAACTCCGCTAGCTCGCATGACACTTCCGCAATCGGAGGCGCCTCCGCAGGTTTATTGACTTTTTGAAATGCATAATGCCTGTTCACCTTTGGAAGATTGATCTCTTTACGACGATCCAATTCCAACAACGCCTTGCGACAACTCATCTCTTGCAAACGGCCCGCTTGATTCCGCCAGTCCATCCATTCGCATACCAGACGCGACAGTTTACGACGCGATAGGCACGGTTCCTTTTGGATAGTTTCTGATAAACGCTTTATTACATCATCTGAAAATATTCGACCTCCTACTCTATGCATGTACACAGTGTAACATACGGTTAACACGGTGTCCAGCAAAAAATATGGGTCATCCCCAGTTTATTAAGGGGGGAAAAGGGGGGTTGTTTTTGATCAAATAATTCATAGCACCTTAGTTATTTGAAAAATCCAAGGGGACATAAAAAACAATGTAGCCCCTTTAGGGGCGGTCTGTTTGTAGCGCAATAAAATTCAACAGGTAAATAGCTACGTAGGAACGGCCTGTATATGATTGACAGGAAGACAGGCCGCTCCTACGTAGCTTATCGGTAATACGTTTTTTTTAAAATCAAAGTGTTACAATAATTCTTAACTTAATGACATTGGTTTACAAACCTGAACCCGCCGGTAGTCGTGTAATGTTTACGCTTAATAGTTACTGTTTTTTTTGCAGTTTTTGTTTACTGCAAATGAAAAAGGCTTACGAGCCTTTCCTTTCCGTTATATTTTACTTTAACACTATTACTATCAAAAAACTTCATTTCTTCAATTTCATCAGCCGTAATTCCCTCTAATTTATTTTGCAGTATGTTTTTGATTTGGTCTTCCCTGTCTCCTAATTTTACCTTTTCTTCCGGGGACAGGTTTTGGGAGGAAATAATATCTTCAAGGATCAGGCGGTCTAAATCTTTCCCTTTTCTTGCCCTTTTTATAAATTCCAGTTCCCGCTCCCCCATTTGCAATGGTATCTGATTTATGATGTCCTGGACTTCTTCAATTACGGTTTCCACCGTGCTGATAAATTCCACTTCGCCGAAGAGGTCTTTTAGTGTGCTTTTTAAATAATCGTAATGCGTGCAGGCAAGACACAGGTGAGAAATAGTATTTTTTTTTATAAATTCTTTTAAATTTACATAGATGAGGTCTCTTGCTGTTTTGTAAAATTCCTTTTGTTTTTCTTCCGTATCAAAGCTTTTTTTGTATAACATTTCCGATAAGACCGCCAGTAATGGGGTTGGCTTTGCCAACACATGGTATCCTGCTTCTCTGATACGTTTTTCATAAATGCCGCTTTTTATTGTTCCTACCGTGCCAATAATGCCAATCCTTGCGTCTTTTGGCAGCGCGTTTATTTTTAATAATGTTTTCTTTACAGGGCCAATAAATTGCATGTGTGGAAAACGGATACGTAATTTTTTATGATTAACCATGGTATCCACCGTATTGCAGGCAAAGCAGACGATGACGTCTCTGGGAATGATCCCCAGCCAGATGAATACTGTTTTAAGAAAGTACGGAGTATTATAAATAAACCGGTAGAAAAACCCGTTTGATTGATGCATGGTTTTGCAGCGTTCGTTTATTTCATGAACTGCCCGAAAGGTGATGTCATTTATTTCCTCCTTTGATTTTTGTCCGAACGGGAAATTCGCCTTGTCGGTAAAAAGCAGCAGTTTTATATTTCCCACGGGCAGTATCCTGTTAAGTTTTTCCGTTACAATAATCCCGCCCTGTCCGGAATCAAAGATGCCTATTATTAAGGGTTTCTTGTCTTTCATTTTCTTTTGCGGTGCATTTTTTGCCTCCATGGTGCTGGTGATTCTTTTGATAGCCGCCACATCGCCTGCGACCGATAAATCAATGGAGTGTTTTTCCACCAGGTTTTTGAATACATTATTTTTTAAAACGTTTTCGATTCTCGATATAATATCTTTAAAGACGTATTCTTTTTCCCAGTAGTCATTCTGGGCATTTTGTATTTTTTCAAGGTAAGATGCGATAATTCCTCCGGATTTTACAATGGAATCTCTGGCAACAATCTTCCCTTTTTTTATCAGTATGTGATACCCTTCCTGGGAGATGCCTGCATTTGCAGCAGAAATAACATAACGGGCCTGAATGCTTTCAGCATTATGGTCGTGTATCTGGTTTTCTATGGCAGCCAGAAAAACGATGTCAACCTTTTCATTCAGTAGTTGATAGGGTTCGGCATAAACACTTGCTCCCCGGAAGCCATAAATGCCGCCGCATGTTTCTTTATGCCTGATTAACGCATCTACGTCTATCCCCTCATAATTATACACCGCCACTAATTTCTTTTCTCTCCGTTCATATTCGCTTACCGCAACTACTTTTGCTCCTTTTCGTGAAAAGAACTGTGACGCGTTTAACCCGATGTTGTCAAAACCGTGAATAACAACCGTCTTTTCCGCCAAATAATTCTTTCTTTCCCTTCCAATCCGTACTTTTAAATAGTCTTTTGGATCTTCATTGTGCCAAACCAGAATATTCGTGATTTCCACCGCAGCAAATGCTGTGGCTTCTCCTCTGCCTGCTAATCCGCCGTGAGTTTTAAACGTAACGGCGCCCAATTCCGGGACGCTTCTTTTTGCTTCCGCCGGTATTTTTATTTCCTTTGCAAACGCCGCTGCTGTTTTTAAATAAGGCAAATCTACTGTCCATACAATCTCAGCATCCCTGATGCTTTTTAATTTTTCCAAAAGCCCTTTTTCTCTGATTTTTTCCATCTCAGTTAATGCCCTGAAATGGCCATCTGCAATAGAATCCATCATTGCGCCATCGGTGCCTATGTCCGGGCCGGGGGAATATGCATCATACCCCATAATCCCTTCTTTTGTAAGTAAGTAACCTACTTCCCTGACCAATCTCCTTTTTTCATTATTTGTCAGGTCAATGGATTTAAGAAATAGTTCTCCCCTGTCATATTCCGGTTTGCCAAGAAAAATTCCGCACATTCCTCCACCAAGCGGGAGGGAATATAGAGCAAGTTTTAACGTGGTTACAATGGAAAGGGCTTCAATTCCCTCAGAGACCCATTCAAAACAAAATTCACGTATTTCATCAAGAGATGTCTTTTGTTTCCGTAATTGGTCAAAAAGTTCAAAAAAGCCATCCCCAAGAATATGGGGCGGGATTAACAAGATACCACCTTTAGGCGGGCCAAGGGCAAGATTGTGGAAAACTACCGTTATTCGCAGAACTAATTTTACGCCGCCATCAGTGTAGAATTCCAAAGGTATTTTCCAGACATGCTCAGGCGTCTTAAGAACGGGAAATAATTTATGGCAATTCTTGTAAAAAACGGGATCTTTTTCCCTAATGACTTCAATCGCTTCGTCAAGCCGGTTGTGAACGTTTTTTAAAAGCGGATTTTTAATTTTTCTGTTTCTAAACAAAAGGGACGAATTCATGGGTATATGTGCCGGACATTGAAAATTTGTTTTATTTGCAGGAATAAGGAATGTATTGATTGTTTTAGTTAACTAAATATTTCAATACTTCTCAAGATATTTCCTTTTTCTGATAAAGTTAACAAAAAAAACAAGGGGGAGGTATTTTAAAGTCCAGAACCTAAATGCAGAACCCTGATCCGGGGGAATTGTAAAACTGTAGGGGCGAAGCATTTGCCCGTTTTTCGATCTCGTTCCCAAGCTGGACAGACTTGGAACGAGCGCTTTTGCTTTTTTAAAAAACTAAACTGCTGACTGCTGACTGCTGACTGCTGACCAATGACTAATGACCAACGACTTCCATACGGGAAATGAAAATTTTATTGTAATCACATTTTACTATCTGATATAAAATATGTCCTTCATTTCTTCAATTATTTAAAACCGGAAAACACATCATTGTCAAAATAAATAAACTATTTTTTTAGGGAAGGGAGAGAATATCGTATGAAAATCAGAGACATTATGGTTACAGATCCAACAGTAGTGCCTGCTTCTGGTACATTTTACAACCTAATGGAAATGCTTGGGAAAATCAGGTTTCACGTCATATTTGTGGTGGACGATAAGGAAAAACTTGTTGGGGTTGTAACCGAGACCGACCTCTTAAAGGTGCTTATGCCCAAATATTTAAATTCGGATGACGCATTATTTTCAATTATGGGTGAAGATTATTTTGATAAAAGATGTCTTGAGTGCAAAGATATGGATATTACCGAAATTATGTCAAAACCAATTTTGGCCGCTACTGCCAGCGAGAACGATACCATAATAAAAGTTGCAGCCGCCATGTTGAACAGAAAAATACACGCAGTTCCCGTGTTAAGGGACGGCAAGGTGGTGGGAATTGTGTCGCGTTTGGTTCTTTTACGGTACATGACAAAGGTTGTCAAAAAAAGATAAGGCGTCCGCATTTTGATTTACGATTTACGAGGTACGATTTTAAATCGTAAATCGCAAATCTATCTTGTGTAACATGCTGACAAGCCTGTAAGCTAAATTGTGTAATTTAACACTTGGAGTTTAATGATTTTATGACGAAACAAAGAAAAAAAGTGGTTTTGGCGTATTCCGGCGGGCTTGATACATCTGTGGCCATTAAGTGGATTCCGGAAAAATATGATATGGATGTTATTACGGTGACTGTTGATCTGGGTGCCGTAAAAGATCTTGAATCAATTCGTCAAAAGGCTTTGAAAATAGGGGCAAAGAAGGCCATTGTTGTCGATGCGAAAGATACATTTGTGAAATATTTCGTCATGCCGGCATTGCAGGCGGGCGCATTATATGAAGGGGTGTATCCGTTGGCAACCGCCTTGGGCAGGCCGCTTATTGCGAAATTACTGGCGGATGCGGCAGAAGATGAAAAGGCGGATGCTGTCGCCCATGGTTGCACAGGTAAGGGGAATGATCAGGTTCGTTTGGATGTCTCGTTACAGGTGTTAAACCCGAGATTACAGATTATTGCCCCGTTGCGTGAGTGGAAGATGTCCAGGGATGAAGAAATTCAATATGCGGAAGAACATGGAATCCATGTTGAGGCAAAAGTAAATAGTCCGTACAGCACCGATGAAAACCTCTGGGGGCGAAGTGTTGAGTGCGGCGTATTGGAAGACCCCTGGATGGAACCGCCTGCGGATGTTTATAAATGGACGAGAAATATTAAAGACGTCCCTGACGAACCGGCATATATAGAAATCGATTTTGAAAAAGGTATCCCGATAGCGTTAAATGGCAAAAAAACAGAAGGGGTTGCGCTTATTAATACGCTAAACGCACTGGGGGGAGAGCATGGCGTTGGCCGCATTGATCATATAGAAAACCGGCTGGTGGGGATAAAATCGCGTGAAATTTACGAGGCGCCGGCTGCCATTATACTTCATGCCGCACATAAGGCGCTCGAAGGCATGAATATGACAAAAGATGCTTTGCGCTTTAAGGAAATAGTTTCAAGTCATTATGCTGATTTGATTTACAATGGCCTTTGGTTTTCTGCCTTTCATCAGGATCTTGTCGCTTATGTATTGAGCAGTCAGAGAATTGTGAATGGAACGATTCGCGTAAAATTGTCAAAGGGGTCTTGTGCCGTAGTCGGGAGAAAATCGCCTCACGCCCTTTATAGTGAGGAACTTGCTACTTACCAGAAAACGGACGTCTTTGACCATGCGGCTTCTCTTGGATTTATTAAGATTTACGGTTTGCCTGTAAAGACGCAATCGCAGAAACAGATGAATGTTTTGAGCGGGAGGGAGGCGTTGAATTTGGAGTCAATAATGCCGCCGAAATTATTGCCGTGAATGAGAATAGGTGGTTTTTTTGCGCTGTCAGGGGTTTTCCTCCTGACAGCAACCGTATCGGGCGGTGGGGTGGGGAACTCCTGTCGCTACAGGTACTTTTGCCATCACGCGCAATAAGTAGTATAATTAAATATTAGGAACTGTTGCTCACGAATGGGAATGAAAATATTCACACAAATACGCAAAGACCAAACCGGAACCACACGTTTTATACTTTCAATCCCGCAGGGATTTGTGAAGTATGAAGTATGAAGTATGAGGTACGATTTAAAATCCCAAATCTAAAATCGTAAATCCCAAATCGTACTTCGTAACTGCCCAATTTCCGGTAAGCAGTGCCTGCTATACATAATCCATGCTGAAGCATAGGGTTATGTATGGAATAGTTGTTCAATGAGCGTTGCGTGACGTGGCGCTCACAATGAAACAAGCGTAAGAAAGGTGAAAGAATGAAAGTTTTGTTGCTTTTTCCTCCTTCATGGCATCCTTCTCAACCATATCTCAGTCTGCCTTCCTTAACTGCCTTTTTAAAACAAAACGGCGTCAGCGATGTTATACAGAGAGATTTGAATATCGAGCTGCTGGATATGCTTCTGACGCAGAAAACATGTGGCGAATCTTACAATAAAATTACGGATAAATTACGCGGTTTAGAAGAACGTCTCATAAACAGCCTCAATTATCATGAAGAGAGAAATGCTTTAACAGAGGCAGTGGAAGCACTTCCGTGGTTCATACATCAAGTAGAACGCGCAAAAAATATTTTGAGGTCTGATGCTTTCTATCACCTTGATAGCTATATGGAAGCCGTCCATATTGTGAACGAAGCCCTTCGGCTTATGTCGTCCCTTTTTTATCCTTCAGTGATGACGGCGGTAAGTAACACTATGAGGTTTTCAGTATATTCCTCGAACGATATTTTGCAGGCAATCCATTCAGAGAGAGAAAATATTTTTCTCTCTCTTTATAAAGAATATGTCCTGTCCTCAATTTTGGAAGCGACGCCAAAAATAGTAGGTATTTCTATTACTAACACTTCGCAAATAATACCTGGCCTTACCCTTGCAAAGCTAATAAAAGAACAAAACAGGGAAATACACATCACCGTTGGCGGAAGTGTTTTTACGAAACTCATAGAGGAGTTGAAAAAGGTTGATTCACTTTTTACACTGGTGGACAGCTTTATTGTTTTTGAGGGAGAGCACGCACTACTGGAATTGTGTGCGCAGGTGGATGGCAAAAATGATTTCAAAAAGGTGCCAAATCTTGTTTACCGGGAAAAAGGCGTTATAAAGATTAACGATAATTACTTTTCGGAAGATTTAAATACCTTGCCGACGCCTGATTTTAAAGGGTTCCCTCTGTCTCTTTACTTTACCCCCTCTCTTGTTTTGCCCATACAGACCTCGCGGGGTTGCTATTACAGGAAATGTGCCTTTTGTAATTTGCACCTTGACCATAGAAACTTTCGGTTACGGCGCACTGACCTGATAATGGAAGATATACAGAAACTTTCACGGGAATACCAAACAAAGTGTTTCTTCTTTACGGATGAATCGGTCCCGATGAATAAATTGCGTGAAATTTCTCAATGCTTATTGGAAAGCAGGGATGAAATAAAATGGATGGGAGGCGTGCGTTTTGAAAAAGCCCTTACCGGAGACGTTTTGAAAAAAATGGCGGAAGCAGGGTGTCAAAAGCTGGTGTTTGGATTGGAGTCGTATTGTCAACGTGTGCTGGATAAAATGAAAAAGGGGACAAAACGCGATGTAGTAAAAAAAACGCTGGATGAATGTTTGAAAGCGGGCATTTCGTTTCACCTTTACGTCATAGTGGGGTTTCCAACGGAGACTGAAAATGAAGCGATGGAAACACTTGACTTTGTGCTGAACGAAGAGTATCTGCATTCTGCGGGATATTCTTGTTTGCCGTCATTGTTTGGTATGGAAAAGGATTCGCCGATTGTCAATAATCCTTCGGAGTATGGTTTGGCAAGTATACGGTCACCGATAGGCGAGGATCTGGGGTTAGGGTATTTATATGCAGTGAAGGAGGGTATGTCCCCGCAAAAGGCGGAAGAAATGTATAATTATATGATAAGTAAATTAAGCGGGACATTGTGCCCCTTCCCTTACAATTATTCAATGGCAGACGGATTGTTGTATCTTGTTTATCGGAATAAGAATAATAAGGAAGAGGTTGTTCTCCGGTGAAAATATTCCTGTACGGAGGGGTATAGTCAGGGACATACACTTCAGGGTAGGTTCGGTCAAAACAAAATCAGGGCAGGATATAAAGTGATGAAAAAAAATGTGGAAGATATTGTTGTAAGCAACTTTTATAAGGACGTTCGTTGCCTTATCGAGGAAGCCCGCCATACAGTTGCCTCAACGGTCAATGCCGCTATAACCATGCTTTACTGGCAGATTGGAAAGCGGGTTAATGAATAAATTCTGAAAGGAAAACGGGCGGAATATGGCAGAGAGATTATCGTATCACTGTCACGACAATTAATATTGGAATATGGCAACAATTTTTCCGGAAAAAATCTGCGCAGAATGATTCAATTCGCAGATGTTTACCCATCCAAAGAGATTGTCGTATCGCTGATACGGCATTTAAGCTGGACTCATTTTATCGCACTAATTCCCTTAAAAGAACCTTTGCAACGAGAGTTTTACACTGAAATGTGCAGGGTAGATCGGTGGAGTGTACATACCCTACGCAAGAAGATCGATTCAATGCTTTATGAGCGCACGGCTATTTTCAGAAAACCAGAAGAATTGGCAAAGCACGAATTGGCTGAATTACGTTCTAACGATAAAATATAACCAGACCTTGTTTTTCGTGATCCCTACGTGCTGGATTTTTTAAATCTGAAAGATATATACAGCGAATCTGACATGGAGGCTGCGATTCTAAGGGAACTGGAATCTTTTATTCTGGAACTTGGCGCAGGATTTACCTTTGTTGCCAGACAGAAGCGAATGGCAATTGATAACGAAGACTTCTACCTCGATTTACTCTTTTACCACCGTAAGCTGAAACGGTTGGTGGCTGTCGAACTCAAACTTGGTAAGTTTAAAGCTACCTTCAAGGGACAGATGGAACTCTACCTGCGCTGGTTGAAGAAGTACGAAAAGGAAAAGGATGAGAACGACCATCTTGGACTGGTCCTGTGTGCTGAAGGTGCTCATGAACAGATTGAACTGCTGGAGTTGAACAAGTCTTCCATTAAGATTGCAGAATATTTAACCGAATTGCCTCCAAAAGAGTTGTTGGAAAAGAAACTTCATGCAGCGATTGAGAAATCGAGAGCCTTGCTGGAACAGCGGGCTGGAGAAAGTAAGGAACACGACAGGAAAGAATAAATGTGCCGCAAAAAAAACGAGAAAACACCAAACATCTTACGGCTTGTTCCTAATTTTCCCGTAAGTATTCTTTTACCTTGTTAAAAACACAGATTATGTTTTTATTTAAATCCATAAAAAAAAGTTTCATTTTAATATTGTTATTATGTTCATTTACGCCGTTGTTGCTGCTTCTTTTTTTCGCATTCCCCAAGGCCAAATCTGACCTGGAAGGTGTGTTGGTGCGTAACCTGGAAGGGGTGAAACAGAAGCAGGCAGAGCTGATAAAGATGTGGCTTAATGAGCGGAAACACGAGGCGAAAATGATAACAAAAAATATTTCTGTTTCATTTGCAAGTGCCATTTCCGGCGATGATTTTTCCGCCTTGTCAGCATATACCGAAAAGATTAAAAACGAGTATGGATATAAAACGATAGGTGTTGTCTCCCTGGAGGAAAGCGTGGTTGCTTCGGCTCCAAAACCTGCTGAAAGAAGCAACAGGTATGCTGAGTATTGCCGTGAAGCGCTAATGGGGGAAATGGAGACGTCAGGCATCACGCCTTTTTTCATGGAGGATGAGGCAGGCCGTTCTGCGGAAAGTTATGTAATATTTTTATCTGCTCCGATCCTTAAACCGGACAATTCTCTTCTGGGCGCCGTCGTTTTTGGCATAGATACAACGCCCCTTAACGATATTTTAAAAAATGTAAAGTTAGGGGCAACAGGAGAGACCTTTCTGATTAACCGGGAAGGTTATATGGTAACAGAGTCACGGTTTTTAGAGGAATTAAAAAATTCAGGACTGATACGAAGAAACACCATATTTGAATTAAAAGTATTAAATCCCCGTACCGGAATGCGTACTGCGGGAGCGGCAGAGTGTTTGAGCGGCAGAGATGGATACGATACAAAAGGGTATATTAATTATAACGGATGCAAAGTGTTGGGCGCATGGTGCTGGATTGCCGATATTAACTGCGGGTTGCTTACACAGATAAACATTCACGAAGGCTATGAAACTGCCTATAGTTTAAAAAACTTTGTACTCTCTATGTTAATGGTGCTGGCATTTCCGCTTACCCTGGCTGCTTTTTACTTTAGCAGGAGAATAACCTCTCCTATTTATGAAATTACCGAAGTAACGAAGAAAATAACCGGCGGTGATCTGGGGCAAAGGGTCATATATAAAGAAAGAAACGATGAAATAGGAAAACTGGCAAAAGAGTTTAATGTGATGGCGGCGTCTCTTGAAGAAAAAACGATAAAACTGAGAAATTATACGATTGATCTTGAAAATAAAGTTAAGGAAAGAACACTTGAACTTCAGTCCACCACCAATTTTTTAAATAGTATCCTCGCTGGTTCTACGGAATATTCTATTATTGCCCAGGATTTGAGCGGCAACATTCTTGCTTTTAATAAAGGTGCGAGCTTGATTTTTGGATACCGGCAGGAAGAGATGATTGGCATTGCTAATATAAGAAAACTTCACGTGGAAGAGGATATTGAGTCCGGAAAGGTAGATTTCATCCTTGAAAAGGCCTTTAAGAGCGGACGATTTGAAGGCGAAGTGCTGAAACGGAGGAGAAACGGCGAAGTCTTTCCGGTGCATGATACGGCAACGTTGCGGCGCTCTGAAAATGGGAAACCCATTGGTTTTGTAGTCATTTCAAAGGACATCACAAAGGTTAAGCTGATAGCCCTGGAAAAGGATATTATTAATAATATTAATAAGACAATAGCTTCCGGCATTGATATTAAGGCGGTTTATGAGGCGGTATTCAGGGAATTGAAACGCATGATTGATATTACATGGTTAAGCGTAGCGTATTTTCCGGACGGGCCTGAAATGTTTGAAGAATCGAATATTGTTGACGGGGTGTTGTTGGCAAAAAATTGGCTGGGCATTCAACAACTACCGGGAAAAACAATGGCGCAGGACATTGTTTTTGAAAAGGGAGTCCCCGTCTTTGTTGCGGACACAAGCAGTGGAGAATACGCTTTCGACAACAAACTCTATGAAAAAGAGATACATTCCTATTTATGTTTTCCATTGAAATCAAAAGGGGAATCGATTGGGACGTTAACGTTAGGGAGCTATAAGAAAAACGCTTTTAAGGAAATGCATTATGACGTATTAAACCAGTTGACTTCTCAAATAGCGATTACCATTGAAAATGCCAGGCTGTTTTTGTCTATCAAAGAATCAGAAAAAAAATACAGGGATCTTGTGGAGAATGCGCCGGAAATGATTCACGAGATTCATCCTGAAGGGAATTTTACCGACGTCAACAAAACGGAGCTAAACAAACTGGGATATGCTATTGAAGAAATGAAACAGATGAAACTTGGAGATATCGTTCCTGCCGGTTACCGCGACGAGATAAAACGGCATATAAACCTGATAAAAGAGACGGGAAGCAGCGAGCTGGAAACGGTCTTTCTCTCGAAATCCGGAAATGAAATAAATGTCGAGATTCATGGGACGGGTTTTTACAACCGGAAAACAGGCGAATGTATATTTATCAGAGAGTTTGTCAGAGATATTTCCGAGAGGAAAAGGATGGAAGATCAGGTCAGGCGCTCCGAAAAACTGGCTTCAATGGGTGAACTGGCCGCCGCAATTGCCCATGAAATAAGAAACCCTCTGGGGGCAATCTGCAATTCGGTTGGGATTTTAGATTCACATCTGAAATTGTCCGGACAGGACATGGATTTGCTGGAAATGATTGTCGGGGAATCGGAAAGGTTGGACAGGATTATAAGCGATTTCCTGTCGTTTGCGCATCCCCGCGAGCCTTCCTTAGTTTTGCAGGACATCAAGGGAATAATTAAAAATACCATTTTTCTCTTAGGGCAGGATAAGAGGTTTACGGATAAAATTGAAATAAAGGAAATCTACGAAACCGTACTGCCTAAAGTCTATATTGATACGGATTTAATCCATCAGATATTATGGAATTTATTTATAAATTCTTTGGATGCAATGCCCGATGGCGGCCGAATCAGGATTGTTGTACGGAAAACTACATTATTTTTGAGAAATGCAATCGAGATCATCATATCGGACAACGGGATTGGGATGGCTGAGCACGAAATAAACAAGGTATTTGAGCCTTTTTATACGACAAAATCGGAAGGCACCGGGCTTGGGCTGTCCGTTGTTCAGCGTATCATTGATGAGCATGGAGGTACGATAGATGTGAAGAGTAAATATGGCAGGGGAACGGCTTTTTATATAAAATTGCCCGTTATGAACGAAAAACAGGATGTGCAGGGCAACCTTTTGGCAGGATAATTTTTTAATCATGAAAAACTATAAAATACTTGTAGTAGAAGATCAGGATGCAATGAGAGAGTCCCTCCTGATTGCGTTTAAGGACGAAGGGTATCACGTAGAGTGTGTATCAAGTGGTGAAGGTGCGATTAAGAAGCTGTCGGACGGCAACGTATACGATCTGGTAGTGACGGATTTAAAGATGAAGAAGGTGAATGGTTTGGAGGTGCTCAATGCCGTAAAAACAGAAAATCCGGCGACCGAGGTAATAGTAATTACGGCATATGGCGCTATTAGCACGGCTGTTCAGGCGATCCGGGAAGGCGCGTACGATTATGTCACCAAGCCTTTTCGTTATCAGGAAATGTTAAAGGTTGCTAAGAATGCCCTTGAAAAAAAGGAACTGAAAGAGCGGCTTAAATATCTGGAAGGAGAAGTAAGGGAAAAATATAAGCTGGAGGGGATTATCGGCAATTCTGCCGTTATGGTAGAGGTACTGAAGGTTACAGCAGATGTGAGCCGCACCGAAAGCACTGTCCTGATAACGGGAGAAAGCGGAACCGGGAAAGAGTTGATTGCAAGGGCGATTCATTACAACGGCCCCCGCAGCGGATACCCGTTTGTTGTTATTAATTGCGGCGCGTTACCGGAAAATTTGCAGGAGAGCGAACTCTTTGGCCACGCAAAAGGGTCTTTTACCGGGGCGGTGAAAGAGAAGGTAGGGTTGTTCCACCATGCACATAAGGGAACTATTTTTCTGGATGAAATCGGGGAAACGTCTGCCTCTACCCAGGTAAAACTCTTGCGTTTTCTGCAAGATGGGGAAATTCGACAGGTAGGCGGAAACAAATCAATACATGTGGATGTGAGGATTATTGCCGCAACAAATGAAAATCTTGAGAGGGCTGTTAATCAGGGACGGTTTAGAAAAGACCTGTTTTACCGTATTAACGTTATACGCATCCATTTGCCCCAATTAAAAGAGCGAAAGGAAGACATCCCCTTGCTGGTCAATTATTTTCTGGAGTTGTATACAGATAAATTAAAAAAGGACAAAAGGGTCTTTTCCGGTAGCGCGATGGCTGTTTTGCTGAATTATGATTGGCCGGGCAATATCAGGGAATTGCAAAATATTGTAGAAAGGGCGGTTGCCTTGTCGAAGAATCAGGTAATCGGGGTAGAGGCGCTTCCGCTTCCTACGGGAGGGTTTGTTGCGCATAATAGCAATCCGGAGAGGGATGTGACGGTAAAATCTTCTATTGTTGAAACCCTGTCGGAACAGGAAAAAAACGCCATAGTTGAGGCAATGAATAAATATGGCGGCAACCAGACAAAGGTTTCGCAAGTGCTCGGCATTTCGACAACAACACTTTGGAGAAAGATCAAAAAATACAAAATCAAACCCCAACATGAAATTCCCGATGATGGCATAAAATGATTTCATACTGAAATTGCTATTGCATTATGAAATATTTTTAATGTTTGCCTGCAAATATTTTATTTGAGCGCCCTTTTTCTGATTATTACGCAAATATAGGTATTTATATATGTTACGTTATCAGGGGAAGGTTTTTTTGTTTTTTGTGGGGGTGTTGGTATATTTTTCGTATATGTCGTATACCGTACAAATGCAAGTCTTGCAATTTACTCTAATAGGTTTGGTATGGCCGTAGTTAATGTTGATGGTTGTTTTGTTTTTATTGATGATACTTGTTCATCTGGGAAAGATTTTGGTAAATTAAGGGCGTGTTAAGAGAGAAAGAGAGAGGGGGACATGATTTTTTCGTTATGCAGGGGTCTTATCCTCATTATTCTGAACAGCGGATAACTCGTGATTGGGGTTGACGGATGAGTTATGCAGCAGGAGTTTTTTGTGCAGAGGAAATGAAACCCTGTAAAATGCTAAGATGGTGAGATGATGGTAATAATATCTGTTGTTGTGCTTGTTTAGCGAATTTTTTTTGCATCTAAAAAATGAGGGAGAGAAAAAAATGTCGCTTTTAGAGACG
This sequence comes from Candidatus Kuenenia stuttgartiensis, assembly GCF_900232105.1. Taxonomy (NCBI): domain Bacteria; kingdom Pseudomonadati; phylum Planctomycetota; class Candidatus Brocadiia; order Candidatus Brocadiales; family Candidatus Brocadiaceae; genus Candidatus Kuenenia; species Candidatus Kuenenia stuttgartensis. The sequence goes on along the minus strand of NZ_LT934425.1, from coordinate 1,155,027 downwards.
GTAAAGAAGTTGCCGAAAATGTTGCATTCGGCGATTTCTGCGAGGGAGTTGTGGTTTAGCCTTGTTTGGTGCGATCAAAGGCATAGAGATTACGTCATGGCTTGCGTTTTCTTCAGGATTTTCTATGTTATTAGGCCCTTTTGGTGCGTCTGCGGTGTTGATTTACGAGGCGTATAAAGCCCCCCTGGCGCAGCCTAGAAATGTGATTATGATGCATTTTGCCGGTGCGTGCTCATGGTGTGTGATTTATGATTTGTTTGGCACTAACTGGTATTAGATTTCAATTGGCGTTGCCATTGCGGTCGTACTTATAATGGTAACATGCTCTATTCATCCTCCGGCAGGTGCCATAGCTTATGTAGCAGTACAGTCCGGAGGTTTAGGTTCTGGGGTATATGTACACTTAAACCCCGTTATGGTAGGTGTTATTATTCTGATGATAGTTGTCGTTGTGTTTGATAAACTTGGAAAGCGTGAGTATCCTTCGCACTGGCAGGCAAGGTGGGAAGTGAAAAACGGTTACAGGTTGTAATAGTTATTTTTGGATGTGCAATTTTGTTAAATTATGGAGAAAAAAATGTTTATTTCGATCAGGAATCGACTCATTTTTTTGCTGATTGCATTTACCTTGCTGCCTTTGGTAGTACTGAGGATCGTCGCGTATCCGAAGATGCAGTCCGATGTTGAGAGGGAGTTGGTAAGAAACCTGCAGGGGGTTGAGTCTAAGCAAGAGGATTTGATACGAACATGGATGCGCGAAAGGCAGAAAGACGCTCGTGTGATTGGCGACAGCCCTGTCATTCTTAAGAGTTTGAAAATTACAAAGAAAGACGCAGATTATGCAAGTATTTTATTGTATCTGAACAGGTTAATATCTGAATACGGATACAAAGAAATATTTCTATGCAACAGCAATGGCCTGGTTACCATTTCAACAATGGAAATTATGGTGGGAGGCGATGTTTCCCAAAAAAATTATTTTACGGAGGCTACAAGGGGTAAAACGTTCGTTTCTGAGGTGCACCCTGCTGATATTCCACTTATAAACGAAAATGGTGAAAAAGAAATGGGTGTGCCTACCATGTTTGTTTCGGCACCGGTAAAAGACGAATCAGGCATAATCAACGGGGTAATAGTTTTACGACTTGACATTAACACGTTGAGCGATATGGTCGTAAAAGTTGAATTGGGCACAACGGGTGAGGCATACCTCGTGAACAGAGAAGGGTACATGATCACTGAATCACGGTTTGCCGAAACGCTCAGGGAAATGGGTGTGGTGGAAAAGCGGTGTTCACTGGAACTGAAGGTGGTTGAGCCTGGCACTGATGTGTTGACGTATGGCGTAGCCCAGTGTATTGCAGGCACTGACGGGTTTGACGCAAGGGGATACAAAGATTATAGCGGGGTAACGGTATTGGGTGTGTGGCGATGGATGCCGGATTTCAACTGGGGGCTTATTACAGAAATCGACAAGGATGAAGGGTACGGCGTTGTCTATAATCTTCAGTATGTTGTAAATGCGATTTTGTTGTTTCTTGCGTTTCCCATTATAATCGCGGCAGTTCTTATTGCCCGGCAGCTTACTACTGCGTGCGCACTGGATGAGGAAAAAAAAAAGTGATTGAGTCCGAGCGCCGTTACAGAGAACTGTTTGAGTCTTTGAAAGAGGGTATTTATCAGTCAGAGCCTGAAGTGGAAGGTACATTTACGTTTATCAACAAGGCCGGCGCTGAGATTCTTGGGTTTGACAACCCCGAAGAGGTAATAGGTACAAAAGTTAGAGATATTTATGTGGACTCAGCGAACAGAAGGCTGCTTTGCGAAAAGCTGGAAAAAGAGGGTATGTTGCGTGATTTTACGTCGCTCTTTAAAAGGAAGAATGGGGAGACTTTTTACGCGGAACGTACCAGCACCCTGGTCAGAGATGAAAGAGGCAAGCCTGTTGCTATTCGTGGCGTACTCAGGGATATCACTGAGCGAAAAAAGGCGGAGCTGGATATTATTGAGTCTGAAAAGAGATACAGACTGTTATTAAATTCTTTGAAGGAGGGGATTTTTCAGTGTGAACCCGGCAAGGACGGCGTATTTAAGTGGATTAATCAGGCAGGTGCAGAGATTCTTGGATACAGCTCGCCGGGAGAAGTAGTTGGTTCGCGATTGGCGGATATTTATGTAAACCCTGACGACAGGAAGGAATTGCTGGAAAAATTGGAAGAGGTGGAAGTCTGGAGGGATTTTACCGCTTATTGCAAAAGAAAAAATGGAGAAAAGTTTATTTCTGAAACAACGTGTAATCTTGTCCGTGATGAAAATGGTAAGCCGTTAAGAATTGAAGGTGTATTTAGGGACATAACGGAAAGATAAGCGTTTATATGATAGTAAGAATTTAAATACACTAACGAGGAGTGTAAATTATGGGAAATGAACAGGCAAAGGCAAAGGGTTTTTCGGTAAACGCAAAGACTTTAATAATAATATTGTTATTCATAAACATTGCATTTGCGGCGAAGATGATAAGCAAATATTATTCCATGAAAGACCTTGGTTACCGGAGGGAGAAAACGTTTAAGGAAGAAACGACCAAAAGGGTTATGAAGGCGTTCGCTTCAGTTGAAGAAGCGAATGCGTTGGTAAATGAAATAAAACAACAAAAGGAAGCGGCGGAAAATGCTGCGAAACTGCTTGCTCAGCGGGAGTTGGATCTAAAACGTAAAAACGAGGAGATGAACGATGCAATTGCATTCCTTGAGGCTGAAAAGGCAAAATTGCAGGGAGAAATATGGGCGCTGGAGGACCAGTTGTCGCTTGCAAGGCAGACTATCAGCGATATGAGGAGTGGGAAATAACAGAGTACAAAAGCAATTTGTCCATGCCACCCGGTATAGTTTACACGTGGGTAAAACGAAAACAGAAAAAAAGGACGGACTCGGGATATTTAGGTTTATGCATTCATTGCTTTAATGTCTGTTATTGCAGTGCTGTATTGCGGCAAAAAAACGTACAAGTATTTTGTAGAGGGAATAATGATGTATGAGATGAAAGAGAAAGGAGGTGTTTTAAGGTCGTAAGCAAAGGCAAATAAGGAGTGAATGTATATGGTTACTCAGTTTGGAATGGTGGCAATTTTGGTTGTATTAACGAGGCTTAAGGAGAGGTTTTTAAGATGGTGTTTTCAACATTATTTTAAAGGAGAAAAAATTAATGTTATATACTGGTGCTGTTGATGCAATTGCGGCGGTTTCACTTAAAAAAGCGACTTGCATGAAACATAGCCTTATAGGCTTTTTGACGCTTTCCGTAATGGCAGGTTTTTATATTGGGTTTGGTGTTCTCATTGCATTTATTGTTGCGGCTCCTATCGGAGCAATAAATCCAGGGCTGGGTAAGATTGCTGCCGGAATATTCTTTGGCCTGGCATTGGCGCTCGTAGTTTTTGCCGGTGCTGAACTGTTTACGGGTTATAATCTATTGATTTTTAAAGGTTGCTTTAGAGGTACAGTAACGTTTGGTGATAGTATGTTAGGGTGGTTTTGGACATATATAGGTAATTTGGCAGGTTCAATGTTGTTTGCATTAATGCTTATTCCCACAGGTGTTTTTGCCAAAGATCCATGGTTGTCGTTTTTGCTGAAAGTAGCAACATATAAAATGAATGCGCCATGGTGGGAATTGTTTTTCAGGGGTATTTTTTGTAATTGGCTTGTTTGTCTTGCTGTCTGGAGTAGTTTCAGATGTACGAGCGACTCTGGCAAACTTATTATGATTTGGTGGTGCTTGTTCTGCTTTGTTACTACAGGTATGGAGCATTGTGTTGCAAATATGTCTATTATGACGCTGGCATGTTTATTGCCTCATGACCCTGCTGTTATCAACTTCGGCAAGATGTTCGGATGGAACCTTGTTTCGGTTACCTTGGGTAATATTGTGGGAGGTGGATTCTTTGTAACATTCCTCTATTGGTTTGCTACCTACATGGATGAACGGGGCGCAAAGAGGATGAGTGCTGCCATACAAGGTGGTTCAGGCGCCGGTGAGTTGCCTGGTGCAGGTCAGACATTTGAAGAGATTAAAGATGTAAAAGTGAAGATGAAGATGAAGGCGTAATGTACTACAACGAGTGATTTTTTACGTACATTTATGTTATAAAGTTGCATTTGAGGTATTTAAGGGCCAGCAAGTAAATTATGTTGCTGGCCCTTTTTTTTATCTGAAAACTTCTTCACAGGACTGCATCCCAATATCATTAAGTTAATGATATTGGTTTGTAACCTGAACCAAACGTTTTATACGTTCAATCCCGCCTTTTGTTGGCAGAACAAATGACAAATAAATTCCAAACAAAGATTTTGTGATTTTGGCATTGGAATTTTACCGCATTACATGGCCCCCATTATCTGCATAAACTATAGGTTCAGGTTACAAACCTGGACCCGCCTGGAGTTGCATTTGAGGTATTTAAGGGCCAGCAAGTAAATTATGTTGCTAGCCCTTTTTTTATCTAAAAACTTCTTCACGCCGTCTGTACTGAATTCACCTGTTATAAGCCTGTTTAGTATATACCTTTAGTTACTGGCGTTTTTTTCACCTATAGCATAGAGCTTTCCATCATTGGAACCGATATATACTGTGCCGTCTTTGTCAATGCAGGGCGATGATTCGACCGCATCTCCGGTAGTGATAGACCATTTCAAATTGCTGTTTTGGTCCAATGCGTAAACTTTTTTATCTCCCGATGCGAAATATATAACATTGTCTGATGTAACCGCTGGTGAAGAACGAATTGAGCCTCTTGCCGCATATGTCCATTTCAACTTTCCATCGGGGGTAAATGCATAGAGATTATTATCCCCTGAACCAACGTAAAGGTTTCCTTCCGTATCGATTGCAGCGGATGAATCAATATCATATAAGGTATTGTATGTCCATTTTGCTTGACCATCGGGTTGAAAAACATAAAACTTTGCATCTTCTGACCCTACGCAGATATCACCATTTTGTCTGATTAAGGGGGATGCATCCAGAATATACCGTGTTCCGAAACTCCATGATGCCTTTCCTTCAGACGTCATGGAAAATAAAAAGTAATCCTCAGAGCCGAAGCATACCGTACCATCCGGTGCTATTGCCGGAGATGAAACTATGTGGTCCGCGGTTCGCTGAGTCCATTTTAATTTTCCGTCTGAAGTAATTGCATGTAATTTTTTATCCCAGCATCCAAAATAAATTGTTCCATCCGGCGCTATTGCCGGAGACGAAATAATCCCTCCTTCGGCTGCATATTTCCACAATAAACTCCCGTCGGCATTTAAAGCATAAAGGTTGCCATCCCATGACCCGAACAGAATTGTTCCGTCCTTTCTTACTGCGGGGGAAGATTCAACCTCTCCCTGTGTTTGAAATGTCCACTTTAGTTTGCCGTCCCTGGATACAGCGTAAAGTTTTTTATCCTTAGAGCCAAAGTAAATAACGCCGTCATTTCCAATGCATGGTGAAGAGGTCACAGCTCCTTCTGTTTGAAATGTCCATTTTATCACCGGATTTTGAATGCTTTTATAAGGACTTAATCCGGTACGTTGTAAATTGTGCCGAAACATAGGCCATGGACTATCCGCAAGTTCCGAGCAAAATGATGCAGGTGTGTTTGGCAGGAAGATTATAATGAAAAGGAATGCTATGTAAATAACATAGGAAATGACTTTTCTTGCGAAGCTGCATTCAGGTTTTGAAAAAAACAGAAAAGAACGGCCATGTAACATTAAAGTACTCCTTTCGTTGAAGGTATGCCGGTTATGCGTTCATCAAGGCGGACGGCTTCGCACAATACCTTTGCCATGCCTTTGAACACCGCCTCAGCCATATGGTGGGAATTTGTACCGTAAGAAATATTTATGTGTAAATTAACGCCTGCATTCGTTGTGAATGCTTCAAGAAATTCCCGAATAAGTTCTACATCAAAATTGCCAATCTTTTCATTATGAAAGTTTGCATTAAATACCAGTGCAGACCTTCCGCTTATGTCTATGGCTACATTTGCCAGCGTTTCCTGCATGGGGATACTGGCGTTTGAAAAACGCCGGATTCCTTTTTTGTCGCCCAATGCCTCCTTTATTCCCAGGCCAAGGCATATCCCAATATCTTCAACCGTGTGGTGGCCATCTACCTGAATATCACCATGTGCGGTAATATCCAGATTAAATAAGGCATGTTTGGTTAATAATTCGAGCATGTGGTCCAGGAAACCAATCCCTGTACTAACGTTGCATATTCCTTCTCCGTCAATATTCAAAACCAACTCAATTTGTGTTTCTTTGGTCTTTCTTTCGATTTTTGCAATTCTTTTTTTCATATAAGATGTGTTTATATGTTGAGGATGTTGTAATAAGATAATATAAGATAATGAAATCAGACTGCCAAAGGCAACAAATTTAACTGTTTGGCAACGAGTGAAAATGGTACTAAAAAACGGGTAACACTTTAGTCTTTTGAAACGGAAAATTGTCCTTTGTAGTGCGACGAGGTTCGTCGCACTACATGAATTTAATAGGCTTAGATATTTCAACTGAGGAACGAGCAGCAACCGTTTATAGCAAATGCTCCGCTTATCACAAAGTAGCCAATTATTGTAGAATGAGATTTTAACAAATTCTTTCCATCAGGGCCACCGGAAAGGTGGTAAATATTTCTGAAAGGAATATGCCTTTTGCATTATTATGAATAGTTGTCTTAGCAACCTCTCCTGTAAAAATGTTTTGGTATCCTGCTGCGTTATCTTCAAAAGGGAGGGAAAGAAAGGTATCCTCCCACACGTCCTTTCCAAAGGGCAATTCTTCCGGATGGGAAAGAATTTGCGTCATGAACCGGGGTGCGACGACAATCGCGGTTTTGGTGTTGCTGTTTCTTGCATATGCACATACATTATTTTCTTTTGTTCCCGCAGCCTCAAGGGGCGTATAATTCCCGGTTTCAAACAGTTCTCTGTTCTCTTTCCGGAAGGTAAGCGCCTTGTGGGTAACATACAGTTTTATCAAGCCCTTTTCCCTGTTTCTCATCATATTTGTAATAAGGGCCTGTATTCCGCCGCTTGTTTCCTGCTCTTTTAATTCTTCCAACATGCTCATTCGCAGGCCATAATCAACGGGCATGCGGTTGTCAGGGTCCACGAGGCAAAAACTCCATATTTCATTCCCCTGATAAATATCCGGGACTCCGGGAGAAGTTATCTTAAGCAACGTCTGTGCGATCGAATTATATATGCCGTAATGAGAAATCTCTTCCTGAAACTTTTTAAAATCATGCAAAAAAGCATTATTTTGCTTCCTGTTCATTACGTTGTCAATGAAGTGCATTAATGCCTCTTCATATACCGTATTTGGGTTTATCCAGCTCGTATTTTCCTTTGCCTCGCGTGACGCTTTGAGCATGTATTCCTTAATCCTGTTTTTGAAGATTTCATACCCTGAATCGTCCATTGGTTCAAAAGGCCAGGCGCCAATAAGTGTTTGATAAAATAAATACTCTTCATTTTTGCTAGGGGCGGCTAGGTCTCCTGCAAGATATTTGTGTTTTTTATTGTTTCTGCTCCATTTTATCAGACATTCTCTCCATTTTGCCGGTATTTCGGAGAGGACGTTGATGCGCGCCCTGACGTCTTCGCTTCGTTTGGTATCATGTGTGGAAGTGGCTAACATGGAATGTTGCCATGATTTTGCCCTTTCCGTATTTTGTCCGTGAAAGGCTTCGATTGAAGTCCCAAACCAATCGGGACTGCCGCCAACTTCGTTCAGTGAAATGAGGCGGTTGTATACATAAAAAACAGTATCCTCTACCCCTTTTGCCATAACCGGGCCCGTAATTTGTTGAAATTTCATGGTAAAATTAAGCCATGCTTTTTTGCCTTCCTCGTTAAAATATCCGGGATAATTGTTGAGAAGCACGTCTTTAAGGAAGAAAAAAATCGATTCATTAAGGGCGGGATTTTTTTGCCTTGCTTTAGAAACAGCATGTTCAATATAACGTTTATCCGGTTCGTTTACCTCTGAGGAATGAATGTATGTCCGGTATACGGGAAAACATGCGATTACTTCAATAATTGCGTAGGTCAGGCTATTGAGCGTAAAATCTCTGGTATGCCTGTTTTTTTCAGAGATACGGTTCAGATAGTGCCCCAGTGTGTTGATTTCGCTAGACATTGCCACTTGCATAATGAGCCTCTTTTTTTCATAGACAATCTCATGAAAGTGTATCGTCTCTTTAATAAACCTGGAGTATATTTTGTCAAATTCCTTTGCATTCTTTGTTTCAACAAATATGCCGTTCACCGTGGCAATAAAGTCGTATCCTGTTGTGCCAAAAATCGGCCAGTCTTCCGGTATCCTTTCTGACCTTCCCAGTATTTTTTCTCCCACAATATAGAATGGTTTATAGTGCGGTTCCCTTGCAAGTATCTCATGGTATTGCTTTGTCAGCGCCGCCCTTTCCTCTGATTGTTCATCCTCTGATGCGCGATTATTTTTTGAATTTTTCCCGTTTCCACCAAAAGTAAGGAGATAGCAGTTCTTTTGTAATTCTTTAAAATATTCAGGCGGACAGTATAATCCATCGGGATGATCTACCCGCAGCCCTGTTACTTTACCTTGCCGGATGAGGCGAAACACAAGTTCGTGGGTTTCCCGAAAGACGTCTGGCTCTTCTACCCTGGTTGCTGCGAGTTCGCTTATATCAAAAAACCGCCGGTAATTAATCTCCTCGGTGGCGACTCGCCAGTGGGAAAGCCGGTACACCTGTTTATCCAGCAGATTGTCGAGGAGATCGAAGCTTTCCGTGCCTCCTTTTTGTCCGTTAAACAGCAGCACATTTTTATCGATAAAATTTCGGATCTCCGTGCTTTCGTTGTAAAGGGTGTGGAGTCGTTTTTTAATCACCTCTTTTTCGCGTCGTCGTTCCCTGATTTTTTCTTCTGCTGTTTCCGTGTATGCGGGAAGATGGTCAATAGCGGTTAAAATGCTTAAAAACTCCGTCAGATGAAGGTTTTCCTCCGGTAAGGTTTTTTCTAATTCCTCCAGTCGGTATTTTAAAATCTCCGGATATGTTTGTGGTCGTATGGGGAATTTGTGATGGTAGTAAAGTATAAAAAAAGAGCCGTTTTCAAACGTCAGGGTTAATTCCTGATTATCAAGGACGTTGCCGTATTGATCTCCCAGGACGGGAAGGAGTATTTTATTTTTTAATTCATCCTTTATAGGATCCCAGTCTATATCGAAAAAATTCGCATAACAGGAACTCATCCCGTTTTCCAGCACATCCATCCACCATGCATTTTCTTTATCGGCAATACCCATATGGTTTGGCACCAGATCAAATATGTGCCCCATTCCATAATGCTCAAGCTCGCGGGATAATTCATCCATTTCCTGTTCTGTGCCGATTTCAGGATTCAATGAATGGTTGTCAACGATGTCATACCCGTGAAGGCTGCCCTCCCTGGCCTTCAGGTAAGGAGAACAATATATATCGCTTATGCCCAAAGCATGCAGATAGGCGACTATTTCTTTTGCGTCATGGAAGGTAAAATGTTTATTGAGTTGTAATCTGTAGGTGGCAATAGGTATGCGTGGGGTGCGAAAGTGTGCTTGTATCATATCAGCTCCTACCGTAAATTCCGGTAATTTCTCTAAGTGCATTCGTTACGGATGGCGTGAGCTGTTCGGAAAGCAGTCTCCATGCCCAGTTATTTTCAGTGGTTGCCGGTAAATTCATCCTGGCTTCTTCGTCAAGTTCAAGGATGTCCTGCATAGGAATGATCGCCGTGTTTGCAACGGACATCATTGCTAGTCGTATTAATTCCCGACACACATTTGTTTCGGAAACATCTCTTCCAAGATATTTGAAAAGTTTTTTTCGTGTTTCTTCGTTTGTCTCATTTTTAAACCACCCTTTTATGGTATTGTTGTCATGTGTTCCGGTATATACCACGCAGTTTTTCTCATAATTATGTGGTACATAAGGATTTTTTGCTACATCATCGCCAAAGGCAAACAGGAGAAGTTTCATACCGGGAAATTGAAACATTTGCATAACGAGTTTTACTTCCGGTGTTATGGTGCCGAGGTCCTCTGCAATAAGGGGTAAATTAGGAAAGTGTTTAAAAATGGTGGTAAAAAAGTCTTCAACAGGAGCTTCAACCCATGTGCCATTAATAGCCGTTTCTTCGTGCGCAGGGATCTCCCAATACGCAACGAAACCCCTGAAATGGTCTAATCGGACAATATCAAAGAGCTTCATGTTGTGTTCTATACGTTTGATCCACCACAAAAACTCCGTTTCTTTATGAAAATCCCACGTATAAATAGGGTTTCCCCATTTTTGTCCTGTTTCACTGAAATAATCCGGCGGCACCCCCGCAACGAATGATGGTTGTTTGTTTTCATCTAATTTAAATAATTCCGGATGCGACCAGACATCAGCGCTGTCATACGTAACATAAATAGGAATATCTCCGATTATTTGTATGTTTTTTTTATTGCAGTACTCTTTGAGCTTGTGCCATTGCTTAAAGAATATGTACTGGATAAACCTTTCTTTTTCCGTTCGTTCTTTTAATTTTTCTCTCCATTCAACCATTGCGTCAGGTTTTCTGTGCTTTATTTCCGCAGGCCAGTCGCTCCATACTTTTCCCTGAAAATATTCTTTAAGGGCAATAAATAGTGTGTAATCATCCAGCCAATGAGCGTTCTGTTCGCAGAATAACGGAAAGGCATATTTTTCTTTTTTCTGTATTTGAAAATTTTTATATGCCTTTTGAAGAATGCCTTCCTTATAGACGGTAGTATTTGCGTAATCCGTCCGATTATTCGGCAAGCGTCTGCCGCCTTCAATATCCGGCTTGGCAAGCAGTCCATCTTCCACTAGCATGTCCGGGCTTATTACGATAGGGTTTCCTGCAAAGGCAGAGCAACTGCTATAGGGGCTGTTTCCATAGGGGAGGGATGTGGGATTTAACGGCAGGATTTGCCATAAACACTGCTTCGTTTCTGCCAGGAAGTCGATGAATTTGTAGGCGAATGGCCCAAAATCTCCTATGCCATATGGCGATGGGAGTGATGTTATATGTAGTAATATGCCGCTTCTTCTTTTGTACATAGAGATTGTTTACATTTTAAAAATTATTTCACTTCCGTTCCCAACCGGGAATTGTTATTACGATTTGCTATTTGGTGACACTTTAGAGAGACAACGCATGCGTTGTCTCTACTACGGTTGTGTCGGTGTTGTTGTTATTTCCATTCAAAACCAATATACCATGAACGTGATTGGGCATAACAATAAATGTCCCCAATTCAACATTTGTTGTGTGGTTTTTAATTTCATACCACAATACATTTGCAATTACCCCAACATTAGATAATTGCAGAATGCCATTATTTATTTTATCAAAAAAATATTCTCTGTTTGCCGTGCAAATGGTTATAAAATGTGCGCCTGCCCACCCGTAATTCCAATTTTGTAGCCGGGTAGATGGTATTCGGTATTTATTTTGAAATTTTTCAGCCATTATTTTTTTACAAAATGTTCTTTTGACACAAATTGTAGAGACAACGCATGCGTTGTCTCCACAATCTATGACACCTTCACCCCAAGATAATATCCCAGTTTTTTAAATGCCTCTTCCCATCTTCTAAAACGAGGGTCTTCGGTTAATGACTTTTCTTTCATTGTGTGATAAATGTTTTTTCCGATATGGAAATAAATATTTTGCGCCTCCCACAGGTCCAGCTTTACGGAGAGAGAGTTTAATAGTTTTATCACGGCGTCGATTTCCTCAACAAGACTGATATCGCTTGGTTTCTTTCGTAACCGTTCCATGTGTGAGTTTATCCATACATTTGCCGCAAAGCCAGTGGCATTTTTATCAATGGCAAATGACCAGCGTTTTGCTTCGTTGATGAGGTTTTCAAGTTTTTCAAGATTCATTTCTTCTTCTAGGGAAAAAATATTTATTAAATCTCTATTTACCGTATATTCTGCAGTTAAAAAAAGTGGACGAGGCGGGGGGGTCTGCAGATAATGGAGAAAATTCAGCAAGGAATAATTGTTTTTATAAATCATCCTGAATGAAACTTCTATTTCCTTCATTGTGGATTGCAGGATTTGATCTAAAATCATCCTTTTCCTGTCTGTAAACAGATGCCACAGAGAATAGCTATGGGCGCCAAAATAGTTGTTCATAAGTCTTATAACTTCTGAGATTTCACCTCTGTCAAAAATATTCCCGATCTCCTGAAACATGTGTAATAATTCCTGTTCAGTGGTAAAACATTTTACGCCACCATTTACATTATGGTCGCCTAAATGGAGCGCTGCGAACACTGTCTCCACCTCCTCCCATGTGATGGTTGATACTATATGCATTTTCCCTAAAGCGAGTTTTACTCTCCCCGCGTACCGCTGTTCATATTTTTCGGTTGTTACAGAATAACAATAACTTGGCGCTTTTTCCCGAATATCTTCAAAAAGGGAGGAAATTGCATAGTGGGCGCATACATGAAAAAGGTCTATTTTGCTGGGCATTACAAATAATTCATATATTCTGTCGCCGTTTTCGTATTTTGGCACATTGCTCTTTATGTTTTTTAAAAGCGCACGGTATTCCGTCTCAATGGCGGAGTCTGAAATTTCTTCTGCGAGATGAATTGCCCTTGCGGCATACTTGATAATCTGCACTGTTTCAATGCCGGAAATCTCATCGAAAAACCATCCGCAACTGGTGTACATCAGCATGGCATTCCGCTGTATTTCAAGGAGTTTCAGGATTTTTGTTATTTCTTCTTTTGTAGGCGCCGTAATTGTTTGCTTTTCGATAAAACTGCGAACCGCATTTTCCTTTCTGTTCAGGATAATTTCAATATAGGCATTCCTCGTAACCCATGGGTCTTTAAAATATTTGCCGGCTTCTGCTTCATAAATGGCTGCCAGTTTGTCTCTCAGGGCATTCATAGTAGCCCTAAGAGGTGTGCGCCATTCCTGTGTCCAGCCTGGATGGCTGCCGGAACAACATCCGCAATTATTTTTCCATCTTTCAATTCCGTGAATACAGCTCCATGAAGTATTTTCTTTTATTTCCGCCTCGAATTTTGGCGGATGTTTCTCGAGATACTCCCCATAATTTGTAATTTTCGCCAGATTTTTTGACTCTATATGATATAGGCAGTACGCAAGCGCCATATCCCCTTTAAAATGGTGATGTCCGTATGTTTCGCCATCTGTTGCAATATGCACAAGCTGAGGCCAGTCCCTGTTTTCGGTAAATGCGGAAAGCAATCGAGTTGCGAAATTTTCTCCATTTTCCAGCAAACCGCCAAATGCGAGGTCCTGTGAAATAGGCCCGTCGTAAAAAAAGATGCAAATGCTTCGTCCTGAGGGGAGTCTGCAAAGATAGGGTGTTGTAGGGTCTATTTCCCCGTTTCCCATATCTTTCCAAGCATGGCTCTCCATTCTTTTCATTTTCTGGGCCTGGCGGGGCGCCAGTATGGTGAATTTTATTCCCAGTTCCACCAGTACCTCAAGGGTTTTGGTATTTACGGCAGTTTCCGGAAGCCACATGCCTTCCGCATCTCTTCCGAATCTTGATTGAAAATCCCTTAGTCCCCATATAACCTGCGTATACTTGTCTCTTTTATTGGCAAGTGGCATGATCATGTGGTTGTATATTTGAGCCAAAGCTGAGCCATGCCCGGAAAAATGTTCACGGCTCAATTTGTCAGCTTCAAGAATTGCCTGGTAAACGCCTGGTTTATGCTTTTCCATCCATGAAAGCAGGGTAGGGCCGAAGTTAAAGCTTATCTTTGAATATATATTTACGATATCTACTATTCTTCCGTCAACGTCGAGAATGCTCGAAGCAGCATTCGGTGCATAACACTCGGCGGTTATTCTCTCATTCCAGTCATGATAGGGATATGCCGAATCCTGAAGTTCCACATCTTCCAGCCAGGGATTTTCTCTTGGCGGTTGATAAAAATGGCCGTGAATACAAATATATCTTTCCATAAATAGATCATTCCTTTATAAACGTAATAAAACTGTGTTTTCTCAGAGTGATTTGATTAAATTGCCCTGTTTTTTCTGTTAACAATGAGCCGGGACCGTCCCACATCTCATCTGATGAATCAACAAGCTTTTTCCAGTGATTTTCCTGAAGGGGAAGTTTCACGGACACTTCACTATCGCTAAAATTAAATACGGTAAAAGAGTTATCCACTCCCTCTCCTCTTTGCAAAAACACGACCTTTTCATCCTCAAGGCCGTACACGGAAAGTTTGTTCTTATCCTGATTCGCGAAGGCAGGAATTGTTTTCCTCAAATGTATTAAATGTTTATAAAAATCCAGCAATACTTTATGATGTCCCTGTCTCTTTTTTCCCCAGTTTAATTTTGATGTTAAAAAGGTTTCACTGTCCTGCGGGTCAGGCGGTTCGCCCTGCCATTGAAAATCATGAAACTCATGCTTTCTTCCGCGCCTTACCGCTTCTATTAAAGGAACATCCGAGTGGCTGACAAAATAGAGAAAAGGCGCTTCTTCGCCATATTCTTCTCCCATGAACAAAAGCGGTATATAAGGGGAAAGAAGTATTACACCGGCCGCAAGTTTTAACGCCTCGAACGAAACCAATGTTGATAACCGTTCCCCAAGCATCCGATTGCCTATTTGATCATGATTTTGCGAAAAGACGACAAATTGCGATGGCGGACAATTTTTCGAAGAGTTACCATGACGTCGTTTCCTGAATGGAGAGTATTCTCCTGAATAAGCAAACCCTTCTCCGAGAGATTTTACCAGATGTTTCGTTTCACCGAAATCGCAATAATATCCTGTGATCTCTCCGGTAAGGAGTGTGTGCAGGGAATGGTGCAAATCATCGCACCACTGGGAATCTATCCCATAACCGCCGGTTTCTTTTATCCGCGTTATTTTTGTATCATTCAGGTTGCTTTCTGCAATTAAATAATAGGTTTTCTTTTTTTGAACGGAGAGTTCTGCCGTTTTCTCCTTCAATTCTTCTAAAATATGTTTTGCCCCCATATCGTAAATACCGTGAATGGCATCAAGCCGCAAGGCGTCGATATGATAATTTTCAAACCAGAATAGCGCGTTCTGAAGAAAGAATGAACGAACCTCGTCACTGTAAGCGTCATCAAAGTTTATGGCCTTTCCCCATGGAGTGTGGTATTTATCGGTAAAATACGGGCCGTATTCCGCAAGATAATTTCCCTCCGGGCCAAGATGATTATATACGACGTCAAGAATTACCGAGATGCCATGTTTGTGGCATTCATTGACAAGCCTCATAAGGCCTTCCGGCCCACCATACAAATTTTGCACGGCAAAGAGATAGGCGCCGTCATATCCCCAGTTCCTTTCCCCGGGAAATTGCGCAACGGGCATCAATTCAATGGCATTAACGCCTAACTCTTTTAAGGAGTTTAATCTTGGAAGTATTGCGTCAAATGTGCCCTGGGGAGTAAATGTACCGACATGGAGTTCATAGATTATTAATTGTGAAAGTTCTATCCCTTTCCATTTACTATCTTTCCATTTGAAGGAGTCGAATTCCACCACCTGTGAATATTGATGCACTCCGGCAGGCTGAAAATATGAAGCCGGGTCGGGCCTGTCTGTTTTTTCCCCGAGCTGATAAAAATAACAGGCGCCCGGATATACATCTTCAACACAAGCCTTCCAATAGCCTTTTTCATCTTTTTTCATAGGGAGCAGTCTTTCGTCGGGTGAAATGAGTTTTACCGCAACGCTTTTAAGAAAAGGCGCCCACACCACAAATTCGCACGTTCCGTTCCCGAGATAATGTGCGCCAATCCTCATTTGTCATCCATTTCTCTTTTAAAAAAAACTATACCAAGCGGAGGCAGTGTTAGTGCAATCGAATAATATCTGCCATGTGAAGGCAGCGGACTTGCCTCTACTCCGCCTAAATTTCCGTGTCCGCTTCCATTATAATGTTTTGCATCGCTGTTCAATACCTCTTTCCAGAATCCGCCATATGGAACTCCAATACGATAGTTGTATCTTGGCACAGGGGTAAAATTGCAGACCACCAGAATCTGATCCTTTACGGTCTTTCCCTTTCGCAGGAAACTTATGATGTTGCGGTCCAGATCGTGGAAATCGACCCACTCGAAGCCCGTATATTCAAAATCAATTTCGTACAATACGGGTTCATTTCTGTAAAAGCGGTTGAGGTCTTTAACCCATTCCTGCATCCCTTTGTGTATCGGGTATTGCAGGAGATGCCAGCTCAGGCTTTCTTCGTGATACCATTCTTTTGTCTGCCCGAATTCACCTCCCATAAAGAGTAATTTCTTTCCCGGGTGTCCGAACATGTAACCAAATAACAACCGGAGATTTGCAAACTTTTGCCACTCATCACCCGGCATGCGGTACAATAACGACCCTTTCCCATGCACAACCTCATCGTGTGAAAGCGGGAGGACAAAGTTTTCTGTAAAGGCATACAGTATGCTAAAGGTAATTTGATTCATGTGGTATTTCCGGTAAATGGGGTCGATTGAGAAATATTTTAATGTGTCGTGCATCCATCCCATATTCCATTTCATTCCGAATCCAAGCCCCCCTACATACGTTGGCCTTGAAACCATGGGCCATGCAGTGGATTCTTCTGCGATGGTCTGAACATCGGGGTAAAAATGATATATTGTCTCGTTGCATTTTTTCAAAAAACTGACGGCTTCAATATTTTCCCTGCCGCCGTATTTGTTTGGTATCCATTCTCCCTCTTTCCTTGAGTAATCAAGATACAGCATTGAGGCAACGGCGTCCACTCTTAATCCGTCAATATGGTATTTATCCAGCCAAAAAAGGGCATTGCTCACGAGGAAATTTTGTACTTCATTCCTGCCGTAATTGAAAATATAACTTGTCCAGTCCGGATGAAACCCCTTCCTCGGATCGGCGTGTTCATAAAGATGTGTGCCGTCAAAGTAAACAAGGCCATGTTCATCGGAGGGAAAATGTGATGGCACCCAGTCGAGAATGACTCCAATTTCGTTCTGGTGCAGATAATCAACCAGATACATAAAATCCTGCGGGGTTCCGTATCTGCCCGTTGGGGAAAAAAAACCTGTTATCTGATATCCCCATGAACCATAAAAAGGGTGTTCCATGACAGGGAGTAATTCGACATGTGTAAATCCCGTCTCTTTTACATATTCCGCGAGATATGGCGCCATTTCACGGTAAGTCAGGAATCTGTTTCCATCCTCCGGAATCCGCCTCCACGAACCCAAATGGATTTCATATACGGACAAGGGGGCATTGATATTATTTTTCCCTGACCGTTCCTTCATCCATGCCTGATCGCCCCACGTGTATGTTAAATCCCTCACTATAGAAGCGCTGTTAGGGGGAGTTTCGCCGTAGAAGGCAAATGGGTCTCTTTTATCAACACGGTAATTGTTGTATCGTGAACGAATATGGTAGCGATAGATTGTTCCTTCGCCTATGCCGGGAACAAATCCTTCCCAGATACCTGAACTGTCTTCTCTCGCCCTGAGATGATGCGATGTCTTGTTCCAGTTGTTAAAGTCGCCTATTACGGATACCTTTTCGGCATTTGGCGCCCATACGGCAAAGTAAACGCCTTTCACATTATTAAATGTTATAAGATGCGAGCCGAGTTTTTCATAGAGATGAAAATGGTTTCCTTCTTTAAACAGATATATGTCGTGGTCTGTTAAAAGACTTTTGCTGGTATTAACCGTTTCACAGGTTTTATTTTTTTCTGTCATCATTTGTTTGTTTCCAAAAGTTGTAAAATGCCCTTTATGTTATTTCGTTTGATCGTGCCAAAACGTCTTTATAAACATCCGCACTTATCCAGAAGCCGAATTCTTTAAGCTTTTCAACCAGCGGCTTTACTTCCGTTATTATTCCTTTTTCTTTAGCGGCTATCAATAATCTCAATGTACCGATAACACGAAAACCTCTGAGCCGTACAACCTTTCTACCTAATCTGTCATCCATAACGATGATATTCGCTTTTAATTCTTCTGCAAGAACTATTACCTCTGCTTCACCATCATCGATATCCGTTAGAAGACACTTTTTTGCCAATTCATTTTCGATAGTCTTAGTTTTTATCCATGGTTCATTTTTTATTTCCAGAAAACCGAAGGTGTCTTTGCCTCCTGATATTATTTCTTGTTTTACTGCACCGGGTATAAAGATTTCGCCAAAAAGTTTCTTTAACAGGTCTGTTTTATTGATAGCAGACAAATAGATGATTGGTGATGTGTTTACAACGACAATATTTTTAACCGATGTCAACTTTCATATCCTCTTTAAATTCTTCTAATGTCGATATGGACACCTGATATTTACCAAGTATTTTCAAAAAAGAAATCTTATCCATACCCGCAAGCCTGGCTGCCTTACCAGACGATAGTTTCCCCATCTCGTAAAGCTTTACTGCTGCTGCTATTTTCAGCTCTTCAGAAAAATCGTCTTGTGTTTCTTTTAATGATACCAAAATTTCATCCGGATACTCGATTGTTAATGTTGCCATATTATTTTATCTCCAATCTTATTTAAGTAAAGTGTGCAAAAATAGATAAAGTTAAAGTTCTTCCTTCATCTGTCATCATTTGTTTGTTTCCAAAAGTTGTAAAATGCCCTTTATGGGTATCGATGTCCATTCCGGGCGGTTATTTAATTCATATCCCAGTTCATAAACTGCCTTTTCCAAAAGGAAAGAAGTAAGGAGCATGGTAAAATCTTCATTATTTTCAGGGAAAAGGTGGGTATTTTTTGCCGTTTCAATATATGATTTTAAGAAAATTCCTGCCACATATTGATACCATAGGTTTGTCCATGGTTCCAACACGGGAATATCTTCCGGGCGTATGGTGATATGTTTCAAGAGAGCGGTATTTGACACGTAATGGAAAGACCGTATCATTCCCGCTACGTCCTTTAATACGGATTTTTTAAGTCTCCTTTCGCTAAGGCTCCTGGCCGGTTCGCCTTCAAAATCAATAATAAAAAAATCATTTCCAGTGTAAATAACCTGGCCCAGGTGATAATCGCCGTGTATCCTTATTTTCAAAGCGGAAATTTTCTTTTTAAAGATGTTTTTATAGAGTTCTATTATTCTGTTTTCCTGCAATAGCAATTTATCGACTGATTCTTTTGTATTCTCTGGCAATTTTTTCATGTTTTTTCTGAGCAAGGCGAAAACCTTTTTCAGATAAGATTGCATTGATTGATAAAGAGATCTTTGATACAGCCGTGAAAACGGTTCGGGGCGAAAATCGTTGTTATCCGTTTCTTTTGACAGCGCGATATGCAATTCGGCCGTTCTTTTCCCCAAAAGCGACGCCATCTCAAGATATACCCCGCTAATTAATTCCTTAAACAGCAAAGGTATTTCATGCGACGTACTTTCTAAAAGGGAAAAAGACATCACGGGCATTTCCGGAATTTCATTCTTTTTTGCAAAGACCCTGTCAAAATACGTCATTAATGAATCAAGTGTATATGACCAGGCGTCTCCATGATTGGGAATGAAGCGCTGGAGGATACCGATCGATATCGGTTGATTTCCCTTTCTCACATATGCTATTTCCCCTATAAATGCCGGAACGTTGGCGAATGCAGTATACTCGCCTAGAAATTTGCCAATTTCCCACTCCGGATTAATACCTTCGCAAAGGCGTCGGTAAAGTTTGAAAATTAATTCTTTACCATAGAGTAATGATGAATTGCTCTGTTCCGCTTTTAATACGGATGATTTTTCTGAAAGCAATTCTTTCAGTTTATATTGTTTATGCATTTTCCCGGTATGAACGACAAGTCTTCCCTGAGTACCCTTTACTGACAATCTGTTTACCGCCATTTTCAATATAAACTTTTGAAATTCTTCATCATAAATGCCGTCATACACAATCCCTTCAGTATCATCTGTTTTCAGTTTCATCACAATTTTCTGGGGGTTTTCATGCAGCATTGTTTCTGCTTCGCTTCCGCTCAGATAAGAAAAAGAAAGGACATACCTATCAGATTCCTTGCCGTTATATTTTACCTCAATCAGGATAAGTTGTGTGGTATGCGTGTCTTTCTGCAATGAAATATTTTCAATAATTTTGACTTCTTGAATATCCGATGCCTTGCCGCCGAACCATCTGCTCTTTTTAAGATAAACAGGCAAAATCATTTTTTCCAATTTTACCGCCGTTTTTCCCTGGAAAACAGTTTCCCACTTTCCGTTTATACTCAATTCAGGGATACTTTCGTCTTTTGCAAGACGTAATTCTTCCGCTTCTTTTTGTATCAGAAACCAAAAGTAATCATGCCTGTTAATGGTAAGTACATAAGGAGATTTCGTTATTTTTGGGAATTTATTTCCGCTAAACACATCTTCCGGCGTACAATCGGAAAACGTTGAAAGGTCTAATTCCACTACCTGAGAGAATCGTGAGAGATTCATGACGACAAGGATATGCTCGTCCTGATAATGGCGGATAAATGCGAGTACTTTCGGATTATCAGGGAAAAGAAATTCTATACTCCCTCTTCCAAATGCCTTATACCGTTTTCTCATGGCTATTACCCGTTTCATCCACCAGAGAAGTGACGCGTGGTTCTTTTCCTGATTTTCCACGTTAATTGCCTCATAATGGTATTCCGGATCGGTAACGATAGGCAGATAGAGTTTCTGGGGGTTTACCCTTGAAAATCCAGCATTCCGGTCGACATTCCATTGCATGGGAGTTCGTACGCCATTTCTGTCTCCAAGGTAAAAATTGTCCCCCATCCCGATTTCGTCTCCATAATAAATAATGGGCGTACCCGGCAGGGAAAAAAGGAGTGCGTTCATAAGCTCTATCTTTCTTCTGTTGTTCCCTAGCAGGGGAGCCAGCCGTCTTCGGATGCCGAGGTTTATTCTTGCAACGGGATCGCTTGCGTATACCTGGTACATATAGTCCCTCTCTTCATCGGTTACCATTTCAAGGGTGAGTTCATCGTGGTTTCTTAAAAAAAGAGCCCATTGACATGTTTCCGGCAATAGCGGGGTTTGATCGAAGATATCAATGATCGGAAATCTGTCTTCCATCCATATTGACATAAACAATCTCGGCATGAGGGGGAAATGGAACGACATATGGCATTCATCCTGATTGCCGAAATATACGACAGCATCCTCTGGCCATTGATTTGCTTCTGCCAGGAGCATAACATTATTGTGCGTGCTTTCAACGTGTGCCCTCAGCTTTTTCAAAAAATCGTGGGTTTCAGGGAGATTTTCACAATTTGTTCCCTCCTTTTCAAACAGATACGGCACTGCGTCCAGACGGAAACCATCGACTCCCATATCAATCCAGTAATCGATAATCCTGAGCATTTCTTTTTGCACGGCCGGATTCGTAAAATTTAAATCGGGTTGATGTGAGTAGAAACGATGCCAGTAATATGCCTTTGCAACCGGATCCCATGTCCAGTTGGAATGTTCAAAGTCTTTAAAAATTATTCGCGCGTCTTTATATTTTTCAGACGTATCACTCCACACGTAAAAATCTTTCATTTTTGATTTCTGTTTCGGTCTCCTGGCGGCATGAAACCATTTATGCTGGTCGGAGGTATGGTTGAGAACGAGTTCCGTAATTACCTTCAAACCTCTTTTATGCGCCTCTTTGATAAAGAGTTTGAAGTCTCTTAATGTTCCGTAATCGGGATGAATGCCAAAATAGTCCGCGATATCATATCCGTCATCCTTTAGGGGAGAGGGATAAAAGGGCAGAAGCCATAAAGCGGTTACGCCGAGATTTTCCAGATAATCCAGCTTTTCCGTGACGCCCTTGAAGTCGCCAATCCCATCGCTATTCGAATCGTAGAATGCCTTTACATGCAGTTCATAAATAATTGCATCCTTATACCAGAGGGGTTCTTCAGCGTGAAGCATCTCTTTTGGCGGCATAGAGCGATACTCCTTTACATATAATAATCAAAATCGGTTTCTTTCCTCAGCCTTTTCCTTATTCGGAAAATATGCGCGGGAGTGGCATCGGGCTGAAGTTCTACATAGTTTTTTTTCCCCTGCCACACGTATTTTTCATCGCTCAACAGATCATGCACCATGTATGACTGATTTGCGTCTATTCCCAATATTTTTATCGGAACATTGACCCAGCCCGATTGAGCATGGTGCGGGTCCAGATTGACAACGACGAGTATAATATTGGAAAGGTCTTCTGTTGTCTTTCCATAGAAGAGAAGATGTTCATTATCAACTTCATAAAAACGTATATTCCCTGTATCCTGCAATGCTGCGTTTTCTATGCGTATCCGATTTATCCTTGTTATGAGATCCTTTAAATTTCCCGGCATGTTCAAGTTCCATTGTTTTATCTCATATTTTTCGGAATTAAAATATTCTTCCTTACCGGTTACCGCTTCACTGACACAAAGTTCGAAGGCAGGTCCGTAAATACCGTAATTAGAAGACAGGGTGCTTGCCAGGATAAACCGTATTATAAATGCTGGTCTTCTTCCATATTGCAGTTGTTCCGGTAAAATGTCCGGCGTATTTGGCCAGAAATTCGGCCTGAAATATTCTTTTAATTCTTCCTGTGTGAGTTCAGTGACATACTGAGTCAGTTCCCGTTTTGTATTCCGCCAGGTAAAGTAGGTATATGACTGTGTAAACCCTATTTTAGCCAATCGGTACATTACTTTTGGCCTCGTAAAAGCCTCTGAAAGAAAAATTACCTCCGGATAGATTTTTTGTGTTTCTCCTATCAACCATTCCCAAAAAGCAAACGGTTTTGTATGTGGATTGTCCACCCGGAATATACGAACCCCGCGTTCAATCCAGCAAAAGACAACATTTTTCAGCTCATGCCAAAGTCCTTTCCAGTTTTCCGTTTCAAAATTAAAGGGAACAATATCTTCATATTTTTTTGGAGGATTTTCCGCATGTTGTATTGAACCATCAGGTCGTATCTTGAACCAGTTCCTGTGTTTTTTTATATAAGGATGATCCGGGGAACACTGAAACGCAAGATCCAATGCAATATCAATATTATATTCCCTCGCCCGTTCTATCAGCGCTTGAAAATCTTTCTCTGTACCAAGGGAAGGATGTATTGACGTATGCCCTCCTTCGTGCGATCCGATTGCCCAGGGACTTCCAGGCTCTCCCTTTTGTGAGACAGGGGAATTGTTTTTCCCCTTTCGGTTCGTTATTCCAATAGGATGAATTGGAGGCAAGTACAATATATTAAAACCCATATTTGCGATTTCAGGAATGAGTGATTCACAGTCTTTCAATGTGCCGCCTCTTTCCTGTTCAGAATTACAGGAACGCGGAAACAATTCATACCAGGCGCTAAAAAGAGCCTTTTCCCTGTCCACCACTACTCCTAATTCTTTTTCATATAGAGTTGACAGACTTTTGTCTGGCCATGTTTTCATAAGCGAAGCTAATTCCTCATTAAAGGCAAGAGAAAGGGCTCCTGCTGTATTTTTTTCTGTTTTTAAGGTATTAGCAAATACATGAAGTTTTTTGGAATCATCCTTTGTTGCCAGCGCTGATGATTTTTGAATATAGACAACGCCTGTCAAAATATCCATGCTTGTTTCCTGCCCTGCGTCATACTTTTTTTTCAGTTCCTTTTTCCATGTGGTGAAGTGATCTACCCATCCTTCAACTGTATAATAATAAATGCCGATTTCCCGAACAGTAAAGTTTCCTTCCCATCGATCATTTCCCAGAGTCTTCATGGGTATTTCCAGCCAAACCTTTTCGCTGGCCTTACGTTGTAATAAAACAGGGATAACATCATCGTGTCCGTCAGTAAAGACGTCTGCCTGGACTACTACCTTCTCTCCAATTACTCGTTTTACTGGAAAACGACCGCAATCAATTTGCGGTCTTACGTTTTCAATAATTACCCTTTTTCTTCCTTCAAATTCCATTTATATTCCTGCTATTTAAAAGTTTGAAGTCGGTGTTGTTCTATATGAAAGTCTTTCCATGTAACATTGTAAAATTAACTACAAGTTCTTTATGAATACAATAGATACTATATTAATACCAATCCGGACGACTTTCATGTTTCGTTGTGATCTCCGTTCATCGGGGGTTAGTTAAATTAGCTGCAAGAAAATCTGTCTGCCCATATCCAATTTCTGGCAGGGCAAAAGGGAGTTATTCGGTAAAATAATTCTTAACTCGGCGGCAATGATTCTGAAGTTATTGATAAATATTATAATAAGGAAAGTGCGTTTTTTAATAAAAATGTTAAGATTTAATTTAGAATAGCATTATAATAAATAGTCAATGTTAAATGCATCTAATAAATTTGTTGTGTAGCATGAAAAAAGGTATTGTGTCAGAAGCCAAGAGACAATTTACTATTAATAAGGATATCAAAAAAGGGTTACCGCAGATTTTTACTGTGAGTATTTTTTTTGTTTAGGATTTAGGGCAGTGTGTGAAAATGGGTAAAGTTAAAATTCTTCCTCCGTCGGTAATTAATAAAATTGCGGCAGGCGAGTTAATTGACAGGTCTGCCGCTGTTGTGAAGGAACTCATTGAAAACGCCATTGATGCAGAGGCAAAGAGGATCGATGTTTATCTGGAAGACGGGGGAAGAAAACTGATAAGAATATCCGACGATGGCGTTGGTATTGACGCGGAAGACCTCGCTCTTGTTTTCCGAAGCCACACTACCAGCAAACTATCCAGCGCGGAAGATTTGTTTGCGATAAACACACTGGGGTTTCGCGGCGAAGCCCTGCCCAGTATTGGTGCGGTATCTAACTCAAAAATTACTTCGAGAATAAGAGGGGCGATAAGTGGCGCAGAAATAAAAACCGAAGGGGGCCGCATTGGCGATGTGAGAGAATGCGGGGCGCCGGAAGGCACGCAGATAGAGGTGCAGGATCTTTTTTTTAATACTCCCGTGCGTAAGAAATTTATGAAAACGGCGCCGACGGAGATGTCTTATATTTCAGACGTGTTAACGCGGTTTGCCCTGTGTTATCCGAATATCCATTTTACGTTAAGACACAACAACAGAACGGTATTTAACCTTCCGCCCGTTCAGGAAGTAATAGAAAGAATTGAGACATTTTTTGGCAGTGAGTTGAAAAAACATCTTTTATCTGCCTTTCTCCGGGAAGAGTTGTTTTCCCTCAAAGGATATATTGCACCGCCATTCCTGAACAAAGCGAATGGAAGGCTGCAATTTATTTTTCTAAACGGACGTTATATTAAGGATACGGCTATTTACCGTGCAATCAGCGACGCTTACCATGGGAAATTAATGAACAAACGATACCCCATAGTATTTTTATTTTTAACGGTTGCACCGTCCGAGGTGGACGTCAATGTCCATCCCACAAAAACAGAGGTAAGGTTCCGGAATAAGAGTGTTGTTTTTAATTATGTGCTCTCTACGCTAAAAGACGCCTTGAATAAATCACAGCCCAAATCCATTGATATAGTGACGCCGGAAAAAACATTTCAAAGAGACTTGGGAAACACCGATACAGTTGATCATAGAAACACCTCTTTATGGGAACAATTTCCTTTTGAAAAAACAGTGGAAAAAACGCCCGCGTCAGGGCCATCTACGGATGTGAAGCACACCACGGCCATGCCCATAAGAGAAGAGATATCTGTTGGGAAAGCGATTTTCTCCGGCAAAAAAAGGTATTTTCAGATTCACAATGCCTTTATTGTAGAAGAGACGAATGAGGGTTTGAATATTATAGACCAGCATGCCTTGCATGAAATAATCCTGTACCATGCAATATTGAAAGGAATGCAGTCATCTCAATCTCCCCGCCAGCGATTACTGATCCCGGAACTTGTGGAATTGAACCCAAAAGACTTTTTTTTCGTATTAAGCATAAAAGAACAACTGGAAGGCATTGGCATAGAGATCGAGGAATTTGGAAGCAATACCATTATGATTCGTTCCTTTCCCCAAATCCTGAAACATTTAAATGGAAAAGAATTTATAGAAAACCTGACGCATGATTTTGGCGAGGAAGATTCCCGAAAGGGCAATGAAGGCGTCATGAATAAACTAGTCAATATCATGGCATGCAAGGCCGCGGTAAAAGCGGGGCAAAGATTAGAGTATCGGGAAATAGAAGAACTCATGGAAAAGAAAAAAAATATCAATGCCTATACAAATAACTGCCCCCATGGCCGGCCGACGACACTATCACTTTCTTTGGATGAATTGTACAAACATTTCAAAAGAAAATGAGCCATTGAAAATGAAGGAATGGTTATCCTATGTTTTTTTATAAAAAGACGTTAAGCACATTCTTTCTTTCGATTAAAACCCTTGACTTTTAATTTTGCCGCGGATAAGCTTTTTTCAAAGCTTCAGGTAAAAAGCAATGTTTGTCCAATTGCCCGTCCCTTTTACTAAAAAGTGCAGCGTTTTGTAATACCTTTCTTTAAAAACCATTTCTTTCCGGAGCAATATTTATGTTCGAACTTATAATCGATACGGATTTTGCGGCGGCACATAATCTTCGGGGATATAAAGGACAGTGTGAAAATCTTCACGGCCATAACTGGAAGGTTCAGGTTGTTTTGAAGTCGGAAAAGCTGGACAATCTTGGAATGGTGATTGATTTCAGAGAAGCAAAAAAGCTTATCGGAGACGTTACAAAAAAATTTGATCATACGTACTTAAATGACATGGAACATTTTAAGGCCGAAAACCCAACCACCGAAAACATTTCCAGAATGATTTACAGAGAATTAACAAGTGCCATGCCCTCAGGCATAAAGGTTGAAAAAGTTACTACGTGGGAATCAGACCGATGTGGCGCAACGTATTTTGAATAAGGATTTTTTTAATAATGTCTGAAAAGCATACTATTATTCAGGTAGCTCTTGATTTTGTGGATATTCACAGGGCGATAAAGGTTGCCAGTGAGGCAATAGAAGGTGGCGCTGATTGGCTGGAAATAGGCACCCCGCTTATAAAAAGCGAAGGAATGAATGCCATTCGCCGGCTGAGAGAAATATTTCCCGATACGATGCTGGTTGCTGACATGAAAACTATGGATGCCGGACGCGTAGAAATGGAAATGGCTGCAAAAGCAGGCGCCAATATTGCGGTGGTAATGGGCAATGCGCCTGGTGCAACGATACGGGAATGCGTGTTGGCCGGTAAAAATTATGGCATAAAAGTATGCGCTGATTTTATGGATACTGACGCAATTGATGAACGTATCGGAATTGTTGAAAAATGCGGCGTCGATTATATTTCTATCCACACCGCAATCGACGATCAAATGAGCGGAAAAACACCTTTTAATGTATTACGGCACATATGCGAAAATGCGCATACCCCTGTTGCTGTCGCGGGGGGCATAAATTCTGAAAATGTTGTTGATGCGATCAATGCCGGGGCGCAAATCGTAATTGTTGGCGGATATATCAGTAAATCAGAAAACGCCAGGGATGCGGCAAACAATATCAGGCAAGCTGTTAAAGAAAACAGAAGAATTCAGACCGGCTTTTTCAAAAGAGTAACCCGCGAAGACGTCCGGAATGCGTTCATGAAACTTTCGACCGCAAACATATCCGATGGCCGTCATCGCGCGAAAAGTATTGTAGGGCTGTATCCGGTAAATCCTTCCATAAAACTCATAGGCACTGCCGTCACCGTTCGAACCTATCCCGGCGACTGGGCTAAGCCTGTAGAAGCCATAGATATTGCGAAAGAAGGGGATGTAATCGTAATTGATGCCGGCGGAACGGGGCCTGCTGTTTGGGGAGAACTGGCTACGCACAGCGCTATACAAAAAAAATTAAGCGGTTTGGTAGTTTATGGAGCGGTTCGCGATACGGCGGAAATGAAGCAATTGAATTTTCCGGTGTATACAAAATTAGTCATGCCTGATGCGGGAGAACCCAAAGGATTGGGGGAAATTAATGTGCCTCTGAATATCTCCGGAATTCAAATCATGCCGGGGGATTGGATAATCGGAGATGAGGATGGGCTCATGGCAGTACCTCAGGCGGAATCTGAAATTAGTGTTAACTATGGCATGGATTGTCTGGAAAAAGAAAATAGGATTCGTAAAGAAATATTATCTGAAAAAAGTTCTTTAGGAAGGGTGACAGATTTGTTAAAATGGGAAAAGAAGTAATGTTTTCCCGCAGAAAGATTTATGGGGGTGACAAAGCATGAAATGTGAATCCTGCAACAAAAAATACGCAACCGTGCACTTGACGGAAATCGTTGGTAATGTGAAGAAAGAACGGCATCTTTGTGAAGAATGTGCGCAAGGAGTAAGCACGCAGATTGCCAAGGTACCTTCTCCTACAGAAATATTAACAAATCTTATTAATCAGGTTGCTCCGGGGATAAACGAGTTATCCAAGATTGTATGCCCTGTTTGCGGATTATCATATTTGGAATTTCGTTCACACGGGAGACTTGGTTGCCCTATGGATTATACTGTTTTCAGAAAGGGGTTAATCCCTTTGCTTGAAAAAATGCATGGCAGCGCACAGCATGTGGGAAAAGTGCCTTCCAGGGCGGGGAAAGAAATGATTAAAAAAAATGAACTCATGCAGCTTAGAAATGAATTGAATAAATCAATCGAAAAGGAAGATTATGAAAGGGCGGCTGAGTTGAGAGATAAAATATACGAACTTTCGGGCGATAATAATGAAAATAAGTGATTTGGCTGATAATACAGGTGAATGGCTTAGGGGAACGGGACCGGAATCTGACATTGTTATAAGCAGCAGGATTCGCCTTGCGAGAAATGTGGCAAAATATCCCTTTCTTTCCCGTGCTAATGTAAAACAAAAGAAGGAACTTGAGGAACTTATAAGAACAAAGATTATAGACGCGGATGTTGCACCTGCCCTTAGTTATATTAACCTGTCAGAACTTTCTTCTGTTGACCGGCTGTTTCTCGTAGAAAGACACCTCATTAGCAGGGAACATGCAGAAGGTGAAAAAGAGAGAGGCGTCGCTTTTGAAAAATCGGAAAATATTAGCGTTATGGTCAATGAAGAGGATCATATAAGAATACAGGTAATCCGTTCCGGCCTTGAGCTTCGGGAAACATGGAAAACGATAGACATTATTGATAACAAACTGGAAAGAAAAATAAACTATGCGTATTCATCGCAATTTGGATATCTAACGGCCTGTCCCACAAATGTTGGTACGGGGATGAGGGCATCGGTAATGCTTCATTTGCCGGCGTTGGGAATGACACATCATATAGAAAAAGTATTTAATGCAGTAATGAAGCTTGGCTTGGTAGTGAGAGGTTTATACGGAGAAGGGACGCAGGTCTCCGGGGATTTATATCAGATTTCAAACCAGTTTACCCTTGGAAAATCAGAGGCCGAAATTATTGAAATTATTGAAGGGGTAATTCCCAGGATTACCAGTTACGAAC
This sequence comes from Candidatus Kuenenia stuttgartiensis, assembly GCF_900232105.1. NCBI lineage: Bacteria > Pseudomonadati > Planctomycetota > Candidatus Brocadiia > Candidatus Brocadiales > Candidatus Brocadiaceae > Candidatus Kuenenia > Candidatus Kuenenia stuttgartensis. The sequence goes on along the minus strand of NZ_LT934425.1, from coordinate 1,125,536 downwards.
GGATTGCAAGAAAGTCCCTGATCGCTGAAAGCAGGGAACAACTGGAAGACCGCGTGTGGAGATCGTACGGGATGCTGAAGGTTGCACGCATGATTACTTCGGAAGAAATCATGCATCTTCTCTCGCAAGTGAGGATGGGCGTTAATTTGGGAATTATCAATGATATTGAAATGAAAACATTAAATGAACTTTTTGTTCTTACTTTACCGGGACATTTACAAAAGTTAGAAGGGCGCGAGCTTACTTCTTCGCAAAGAAATATAATTCGTGCGTTGTATGTAAGGAAACGGCTTGAAAAGATAGAAACTTTGAAAGGATAGGTGTTTTATGTTTGATCGATTTACTGATCGTGCCAGAAAGGTTATGGCCCTTGCGCGGGAAGAGGCAAGGCGGTTTAATCACGAGTATATTGGGACAGAACATATATTATTAGGGCTGGTGAAAGAAGGAAGCGGCGTTGCGGCTAATGTTCTGCAAAACTTAGATGTTGAACTAAAGAAAATACGTATTGAAATAGAAAAGATAGTGCAAGGTGGATCTGATCTGGTATCGGTAGGGCAGCTTCCGTTCACGCCCCGCGTAAAAAAGGTGCTGGAATATGCGATGGAAGAGGCGCGGGCGCTGGGACATAATTATATAGGAACGGAGCACTTATTGTTGGGCTTGTTGAAGGAGCAGGAAGGTGTAGCCGCGCAGGTATTATTGAACCTGGGCGTTAAACCTGCAGAAGTACGGGAGGAAGTAATTGGTTTGCTGGGCTCGGAATCGGTGCAAAACAGTCAATCACAGGAAAAAGAAGAAAAGAAAGGACGTTCCAAAACTCCTGCGCTTGACTCTTTCGGGCGCGATCTTACACAGCAGGCCAGAGAAAAAGAACTTGATCCGGTTATTGGAAGGAAAGATGTGATTGAACGTGTTGTTCAGGTCTTATGCAGGCGAACAAAAAACAATCCTGTTCTTCTGGGGGAAGCCGGCGTGGGAAAAACTGCGATAGTTGAAGGCCTTGCACAGGTAGTGGTTCACGGGGATGTTCCTGAGTTGCTGAGAGGGCGCAGAATAGTAGCCCTTGATCTCGCAATGATGGTAGCCGGTACGAAATACAGAGGCCAGTTTGAAGAGAGGATCAAGGCGGTAATGTCAGAAGTAAAAAGGGCAAAAAACATCATACTCTTTATTGATGAGTTACATACCCTTGTTGGCGCAGGAGGGGCAGAGGGCGCTATAGATGCCTCAAATGTTTTAAAACCTGCCTTGTCCCGTGGTGAAATACAGTGTATCGGAGCTACCACTTTGGATGAATACAGAAAATATATCGAAAAAGACGGTGCGCTAGAAAGAAGGTTCCAGACAATTATCGTAGAGCCGCCGTCGAAAGAAGAAACGGTTGAAATACTAAAAGGGCTTCGCGACCGCTATGAATCTCACCACAAAGTAAGAATTACCGACGAGGCATTAGAAGCCGCAACTGAACTTTCCGTGCGTTATATTACCGGAAGATTTTTGCCCGATAAAGCTATTGATATAATCGATGAGGCGTGCGCCAGGTTAAGACTCAAAGCAACCACGCAACCGCCGGACGTAAAACATCTGGAAGACGAAATTATCCGGCTGGAAAAAGAAAAAGATGAGTCCGTGGCAATACAAGATTTTGAAAGGGCGGCACGGTTAAGGGATAAAGCGGACAAAATGAAAAAGAAAAAGGAAGTTGTCGAAAGAGAGTGGCGGGAAAAACATGCCGAACTGGAAGGGGAGGTTGATGTTGAAATTGTTGATGAAGTAGTGTCGAAAATGACCGGCATACCTATCTCACGAATAGAATCGACAGAGGCAAATAAATTGCTTCATATGGAAGAGGAACTTCATAAAATGGTGATAAGCCAGGAAGAGGCAACCAGGGCAATTTCCAAAGCAATCAGAAGATCACGCGCTAGACTGAAGAATCCAAATCGCCCTGTGGCCTCTTTTATTTTTGTAGGCCCTTCCGGTGTTGGTAAGACACATTTGGCAAGATCTCTCGCCAAATTGGTTTTTGGAGAAGAAGGTTCTTTGGTACAGATTGATATGTCAGAATACATGGAAAAGCACAGTATTTCACGATTAATAGGAGCTCCTCCGGGTTATATCGGCTACGAGGAAGGCGGGCAGTTAACGGAAAAAATTCGCCGCCGTCCTTATGCGGTTGTTTTATTAGATGAGATTGAAAAGGCGCATCCGGATGTTTTTAACATGATGTTACAGATCATGGATGAAGGAAAACTTACCGATAGTTTCGGCAGGCATGTTGATTTCCGTAATGTTATCATTATTATGACCTCAAATATTGGCGCGGAGGTTATTAAAAATCAGGCCTCTTTAGGATTTCGTAAAGCTTCGGAGAAGGATAACTACGAGGTAATGAAAGAACAATTGAAAAAGGAGGTAGAAAAACATTTTCGTCCGGAGTTTTTAAACAGAATAGATAATATTATTGTTTTTAAACCTTTAAACAAAGATGATTTGAAGAAGATTGTTGAAATTGAACTTGTTGACGTGAAAAAGAGATTGGAACCGTATCAAATCAGCATTACAATGACAGATGAAGCATTGAATTTCCTTATAGACAAGGGATATGATCAAAATTTTGGCGCCCGACCACTCAGGAGGGCTATTGAAAATTATTTAGAAGATCCTCTTTCTGAGGAAATTTTGCAGGGACGATTCGAAGGAAAATCCAGTGTGAAAGTTTTATTGCAAGATGGCAAGCTGGTGTTCGAGGATATTGTTGAAGAACCGGAACCAGCGCTGGCAAATGCTGAAAATGGCATTTAATTAATTTGAGATATGCCAACAAAAGTATGGGCGAAGCATTTGCTATAAACAGGCAAATGCTTCTCCCATACGCTATGCAAATAGGGGTGTAATATTAAATAAAAATTTGTTAGATAACATTATTACATAAAGCAGCATTATAGAATCATTTCCGGCTTACATTTCTTTTTTTTAGCGGCAACAAATAATCCTTTAAAAATATCCAGGCTCTGCAAGTGTCGCTTAATGTGTTTTTAATACCATAATTCTTGTTGGTAAAAATTTTAAAAGGGCTTTTTTTGCCCTTTTTTATTTTTTCGCACGAAACAATTGAGGGGTGAATAACTCTCACGATACATGGCGAAAACATCTGTTGTTTACGTCTGCCAAAGTTGCGGATGGAAAAGTTTAAAGTGGGTAGGGCGTTGTGGCGGTTGCGGAGAATGGGATTCCACTGTAGAGGAATATAGTAATGATTCCGTTGGCGCTACTTCCTTGTCTGCCATGCTTGACAGACAACTTCCCATTCCGATAACTGAGATAAAACTTCAGGATTGCCCTTGTATCGAAATGGGAATCAGCGAATTTGACAGAATCCTGGGGGGAGGTTTGGTTGTTGGCTCAGCGGTATTGATCGGCGGAACGCCGGGAATTGGCAAATCAACACTCCTCTTACAAGTATGTCAGCACGTCAGTCAAAAAGGATATACCACGCTCTATGTCACAGGAGAAGAATCCGTTGCTCAAACAAAACTCAGGGCAGAGCGGCTATCCGTATTGTCGCCTAAATTACTCGTTGTTTCTGAGACAAATTTAGATTTTATATTAGAAAATATACACAACACACATCCTACCCTGGTGGTGATAGATTCCATCCAAATGATTTATAAGCCCCAGCTAGAATCCTCTCCGGGCACCGTTGCTCAGGTACGACAATGCGCAAATGAACTGATTTTTACCGCGAAATCTACGGGTTCTGCAATATTTCTGGTAGGACACGTAACCAAACAAGGTATAATTGCAGGTCCAAAGGTGTTGGAGCACATGGCTGATACCGTTTTGTACTTTGAGGGAGAAAAATTTCAATGCTATCGCATTCTAAGGGTTGTTAAGAACCGATTTGGATCCACGGATGAGATTGGAATCTTTGAGATGAGAAAAAACGGATTACATCCGGTTGACAACCCATCGGAGATTTTTATTTCACAGGGTATGAGAGTAGGCGCAGGTTCTACAATCATTCCCTGTATGGAAGGAACACGCGCTTTGCTGTTAGAAATTCAGGCGCTTGCAACAAAGGCAACGTTTGGCATGCCGGAAAGAAAGGTCAGCGGCGTTGACTATAACAGGGTATCGATGCTCCTTGCCATACTTGAAAAGCGGATTGGTTTAAAATTGGGAGGCCAGGATATCTTTGTGAATATTGTAGGGGGGGTTCATGTTTACGAACCTGCGGCGGATCTTGGTATCGCAATGACAATTGCCTCAAGTTTTAAAGAGAAACCAATACCTCCGGATATGGTAGTCATTGGCGAGGTTGGCCTTGGCGGTGAAGTGCGAAGTGTAAATCAAATTGAAATCAGATTAAAAGAAGCTCAACGGTTGGGTTTTAAAAGAGCAGTTATTCCAAAAGATAACGCTAAAGGATTAGGAAAAGATTTTGGGATTGAATTAATTGAAATATGCTACCTTTCGGAAGTAGTAGAAATAATCGGGTGAATTCAAAGAATACACATTTTAAAAAAACCAATTTGTTTTTGAGTATTATCTTCTGCATGCTGTCTTTTCATATTTCGGGTGCAATTCGCGCAGAAACATATGAGGATGGAAAGATTAAGGTGAGGCATAAAGAATTATCCATTAAACAAACAGGGGTTCTGTGCAATTCAATCATCCTTATGAAATGAACAGTGATGTTATCGGTAATGTATTATCGCAGATTTATTTCGAAGAAAAGGGGCTTTTGAAAAAGAGTACATCTGTGAACGTCTTTCAGGATGACGAAATCAGCAGGCTTGTGCCCTTGATTATCCAGGCTTTTTCTGTAGCAACTCCTGCACAGGTAATAGAGGTTGTCTCGTACTCAGGGCGGCCGTTTTTCGCGGACAAACAGAACTACTGCGTTATGTTTATGAGGGATAGCCGTCTAAATATTGTTTTTAGCCGGGTACAAAAGTTCCAAACGTACAGCGATTTGGTGTCTGAGAAAAAAGGGATGGGTACGGCAAAAGAAGACCCGACGAAGATAAAAGGCAGTCGTTTTTGGGCGTTATTGCCTGCGTATGGACAAGCCTTTGAACCGGGGCACAAAAACTGGCTGGTCATAAACATATCAGATGAAACATACCAGAGGCCTGAAATAAAAAAACCGGACATTTCCGAGTCCGACAAGTCTGATTTCTATAACCAACTGCAAAAAAAAGAAAAAGTTGGCAGCAATATTCACTCTTCATCCGGTTATCAACAAGTGGAACCTGGCGCGAATGTGTTCAAAGGGAAAGTAAAATCAAAGCACAATTACTTATATTGCGCGAACTACTCAATGACGGGATTCTTTTACAGGAAGACTATGATTATAAAAAGGAAATGCTTTTGAATAATGGAATGAATGATATGGATATAAAAAATCAGCTCAGGGAAATAAAAGATTTACTGAAGGAGGGGCTTATTACAGAAGAAGACCATAGTAGAAAGAAAAAGGCGTTGCTTGATTTGTTTTAATTACAACCTAAATCCTGCAAACAAGCAAAGCCTTGTTGCAGGAATAGGATTGAAATGGTAGGATTTCCAAGGTATTCGGCGGTATATTGATAACAAAAAACACCTGAAAGGAGATTCACCATTTCGATGAAGAATATAGCAAAAAAATACAGCAAAAGACAACCGAAAATCAAGGCAGAGATGAGCGGGAAAGGCTTAACGGTACATGCAGGGCTTTTACCGGTATTGAATTTTATGGGTAAGCTGATGTTCCGGGAGAGAGTCCATGAAGCGGTACATAAGGATCGTGGAGCAAATGCCCGGTATCAGTTTGTCGATGCGGTACAAATGGTAGTGATAGGGTTGATAGCAGGGGCGACATCGATGGTAGAGTGTATGAAGGTGTGTACAGATGAGGTATTGAAGAAGATGTCCGGGTGGAAAGAGGTACCTGTAGATACTACGATAGGACGTATTATGAAGCTGGCGAGTCAGGGAGATATAGTGGAACTGACGGGGGTGATCCACCGGTTTAGGGGAAAGATATGGAAGCGTGCGGTGAGATCAGGCCATAAACTCAGGAGTGCTCTTTGCGAAGTATGGATAGATGTTGATTCTACCGTAGATGGTGTATATGGGAAACAAGGTGGGTGCAGAGGTAGGATATAATCCGCACAAGAAGGGGCAGAAGGCGTATCATCCCTTAATGGCATTTATTGCAGAAACAAAGGAGGTATTACATAGTTGGTTCCGCTGTGGAAGCGCCTACACGAGTAACGGAGTAGTAGAGTTCATGAAGGAATGTATGGCGTACATGAATAAGGGGGTAAGGGTGGTATTTCGGGGAGACAGCGGTTTTTTTACCGAGAATTACTTGAATACCTTGAGTCAATATTTGCGGGATATCTGATTAAGGTAAAGCTGAAGAATCTGGAAGGATTGTTGAAGGGCAGAAATGGAATGAGGGTGAAAGGGAGCCAGGATGGGAACAGGCTGAATTTTGGTATCGATGTGCAGGGTGGGATCGTGCGAGACGTTTTGTGCAGTGCGGCAATTGGTCAAAAGAGAAAAGAAATTAGTAGAAGTGTCCGTGTATGAGTATTTTTGTTACGTTACAACGGAGCGGTTAAGTCCGATGGAAGCGCATCGTTGTTATGGAAAGAGGGCTACCTGCGAGACTTTGATAGAAGAGAGTAAAGGACAGATGAATGCGGGGCACATACGTACGGTGGAATTTTTGGCCAATGCTGCGCTATTTCAGTGTGCGGTGTTAGCGTATAATCTTTTGAAGTGGATGGGATTGCTCAGTGGTGGAGTATACAAAAGTGGGAAGTAAAGACGATGAGACTGTGGTTAATCAGTGTGGCAGGGAAACTGGTGGAGAGAAGCCGGCAGATGACATTAAAATTGCCGGAGAAATTTCTCCATCAGGAGGAATGGAAAAGTGGGAACGCATGTCACTGGATGTAGTTTTTCAGTAGAAAACCACGTTGTATTTCGTTTTTTTAGTCTTTTAGAGTGGTAAGTATACCGCAGATGGAGACAGTACATCCCTATCTTGATTTTCATTGCATCAGAGAGCACGTTTCCGACAATTTCCCATGTCTTTTTGTTTAAAGTAGTACAATAGCGCTACCACAATTGCTAAAAAACGGATATCTGTTATCGCTTTTTGCCAATCTTGGTAGTGGAAAATACTGATTTTCGCATTGCGAAAATCGTTTGCAGGATTTAGGTACAAAGATATCAATGCAAAAAATCCATATTGGAAATATGATTATTACGTGTGTACGGCGAATATACGGCAGACTCCTTATTAAGGATAAAACATATGCAGATTTTGCTCACAAATGAGATGGTATTTATGCACCGGGAATCGCTTCGTTAAAACACTATATTCAGGATCTAGGAACCGTTACCGTTGTTGCGCCGGATATTGAGCAAAGCGGCGTGTGGGCATTCCATCACTTTCAACCAACCCCTGCGTATCAGGAAAGTGCACATGAACAATGAATTTATCGGGTACGGCGTTAACGGTTCGCCGGCAGATTGTGTAAAACTTGCCGTAAATGAGATTATGCGGGAGAAGCCTGACATTGTCATATCAGGGCTAAATATGGGGGCAAACGTGGGCATCCACATCCTTTATTCCGGAACGGTAGCGGCAGCGGTGGAAGCCACTGTCATGGGATTTTCATCCATCGCGGTTTCCTTCGAAATAACAGAACACTTGATGACATCCACAGGACGGCAGACGTAGCAAAAGGCATTATACAACGTATTTTAAGCCATAATCTACCCAAAAATTTGCTCTTAAACGTAAACATTCCTGCAATTCCGCCTGATCAGATAAAAGGGATTAAGATAACACACCAATTCACGCAGGATTTTAAAGAAGTTTTTCAAAAACGTATTGACCCAAGCGGCAGGGCTTATTACTGGTTGACAGGAGCAGATAAATCCAAATACCATGAAGAAGGAACCGACCTGAGTGCGCTTCGTGACGGGTATATCTCCATTACCCCCCTTCGTTATGACCGCACAGATTATCAACACCATAAAATAATTGAGGGATGGGATTGGCAATAGAAACAATGGTAACACTTTAGTCTTTTGAGAAACGTATTCTCCCTAAATTGGAGAAAAAAGCAGGTATTCCCTCTTGCCTGTAGTAAAAATCCATGAATTAATGCCCATTCTCTTATTAGTTATTTTATTTCCCGTCAGTTTCCATGCCTTTTATTACCTCTATTGCCTTTTCGAGTTGCAAATCTTTGAAGAGAGGGGGTTCTTTTTTCCTTATCAGCCGCTTTCCTGCCTATTTTCGCCGCTGACAATTCTACCTGCAATTCCCTCATCTGGGAAAAATCAAGCGGAATTTCAATATCGGGTTCAATCCCTTTTTCGTGGATACATTCTCCCGATGGCGTATAATATTTGGCGGTCGTTAGTTTTAAGGCGGCATTGCCTTCGCGTATTGGAACCAGGCTCTGCACAGATCCTTTGCCAAATGTTTTCATGCCTACCAGCAAACCGCGTTTATTATCCTTTATCGCTCCGGCGACAATTTCAGATGCGCTGGCGCTTCCGTTATTTACCAGTACTACCAGCGGGAAATCAGGATAGGAGCCGCTTCTGCGGGCGCGGTACAGAATGTTTTGGTCAGGACCTCTGCCTCGGGTTGAAACAATAACGCCCTTTTTTAAAAATCTGTCAGAAACACCCACGGCGGCGCTCAACAATTCTCCAGGGTTAAATCGCAAGTCCAATATTAAACCTTCCATGCCTTGCTTCAATAATTCTTTCACTGTTTTATCCAGATCATCAACGGTGTTTTCCTGAAAATTTATCAGAGCTAAGTAGCCAATCTTCTCCGTTTCATCCACCATTTTTACGTCTCTTATACTGTTTACATGGATCTTTGCCCGCTGTATTGTAATATCCACCGGCATAGATTCTCCCTCATGCAAAACAGTAAGGGTTGTTGTTGTGCCCGGCTTCCCCCGAAGGAGTTTTACGGTTTCACGAATAGCTATGTCTTTGGTTGGTATGCCATCAACCTTGAGAATGCGATCTCCTACCAATATCCCTGCCTTGAATGCTGGAGAATCGAGTATGGGGGTTATTACGGTTATTAGCCCATGCCTGACAATTACTTCGATACCTAAACCTTCAAACTCCCCTTCCGTTTCGATCTTAAGCTCTTCTAATTCTTCGGGACTTATATATTGACTAAGGGATCCAACTCCGACATCATTCCACGGTATGCGTTTGTAAAAATAGTGTTAATATCCAATTCTTCAACATACTTTTCCTGCAGCGCCTTTATTACCTTAACAAACTCTTCAAACTCCTTATATATAAAATCACTGGTTTGCTGATTTGCCCGTTTTGTCACAGCATTTGCCGGCGCTCCCAATGTAAATGTATTTGCGGAGACACTGCCTGCAAAAATTATCATTGTATAAAATAATAAAACAAATAGACTTTTTTTCATTTTCCTTTGCTTCCTGAAAATAATTAATTTTATAAAACTATAAAAGAATGACTTTTTGAGAGTGAAATTTATCGAAAGGTATTTTAAAGATACGTTGCTTTTCCAGAAATGTTGCACGATTTCCATTGTATTTGTATAAGGTAATACTATACCGTATATTTGTGTTTTTGTAAAAAACTGTAACTATTCAGCGTAATTTATTAAACTACGGAGATCAGAGCGTAACTCGTTCCCAAACCTTGTACTGAACATAGTGAAGTATCTGTTTGGGAACGTAATGGTACTGGAACTACATTCGCGGGTTCAGGCTTGTAACCGTTCGGCTGAGCTCACGACGAACGGTTGCAAACATGAACCCGCCGGGATTCATGTAATGTTTACACTGAATAGTTACAAAAAACTTGCAATAGGAAAAAAAGTTGCTTTCTTGTATGCTGTGTTCGCAAGATATGGAGGGGTGCTAAATGCGGGAGATCTTTGAAGGATTGTAAGTGGTGGGCAGAGACGGGATCGAACCGTCGACACCAGGATTTTCAGTCCTGTGCTCTACCAACTGAGCTATCTGCCCCATTAATTTTACATTGATACATCACTAATGCAGTGGCGATATTATAGGTATGAAACAGGCGATAAGTCAAGTTTTTTATTTACCCACCAGCATTAAATAGCGAATCATATACCTGAATTGACAGGCAGTATGCGTTTTTTTAAATCTGCCCTCATCAGCGGCTATACTTAAATACTATACAGGTCTTAAAATCCAGTCCATGTATATTCGCCAATTTTTATTCTATTCACCGCTGACCCTTTCACCTGCCTTTGGCATATCTGTTTTTTTAAACGAGACTTTGATATCATCCCCGGAAGCAGGGATTTAAATTTTGACAATAGACATATTTCTAATATATATCATTGTTCTGTCTATCTTTTTTGAATATTTATATTTTATTTTATTAATTACATGATCAAAGATAACATTCCATGAAAAATAACAAAAGGCGGTCTTTTTCCCTTGGTTACATCCTCCTTTTCTTTGCTATTGTATATCTGGCACAGATGTTTTTTTCTCCAAAAGCAGAAGAAGTGTCTTATAGCCAGTTTAGACTCTATCTTAAGAATGGTTATATATCCGAGTGCACCGTGGGCCAGAATATTATTCGAGGTTATTATAAAAAACTTTCCGCTGAAGGTGGTGAAGAAGACAAGATTGCGTTTTTTACTGTTCCTATACAAGACCAGGCGTTGGTGAATGAACTTGAGGAACAAAAAGTACGTTTTAAAGGTGCACCGGAAAATAATTTTCTAAAAAGCATGATTATGTGGTGGATTATACCTTTCGGTGTTATGACGCTTGTCTGGTTTTTGTTATTAAAGAAATTTAGCGGTATGGGTTCCCCTTTCATGTCTTTTGGCAAAGCAAAAGTCAAACTTTATTCTGATAATGGCACACAAAAAATAACCTTTGCCGACGTCGCCGGATGCGATGAAGCAAAAAAGAAGATTAAAGGAAATTAAGGATTTTCTTGCTTATCCCGATCGATTTCAAAAATTGGGGGGAAAATTCCCAAAGGTGTTCTCCTGATAGGGTCTCCAGGCACGGGAAAGACACTTCTTGCAAAAGCAGTTGCGGAGAAGCCGGGGTACATTTTTTTTCTATCAGCGGTTCGGATTTTGTTGAGATGTTCGTCGGCATGGGCGCTGCCCGTGTGCGGATATGTTTGAGCAGCAAAGGAAAAGGCGCCATGTATGTTTTTATCGATGAAATTGATAGTGTGGGTCGGCAAAGGGGAGCGGGGCTTGGCGGGGGCACGATGAACGGGAACAAACCTTAAACAGCTTTTGGCAGAAATGGATGGTTTTAACTCACAAAAGGGCATAATCATTATTGCGGCAACAAATCGACCGGATGTTTTAGATAACGCCTTATTACGTCCAGGGGCTTTGACCGCCAAATAACGATCGACAGGCCTGATCTTTCTGGAAGAGAAGCTGTTTTGGCAGTCCATGCAAAAAGTGTAAAAATAGATCCGGATGTTAGTTTTAAAACGATAGCAAAACGCACGCCCGGTTTTACCGGAGCCGATTTAGCAAACGTTATTAATGAATCAGCACTTCTTGCGGCAAGGCACAATAAAAATTCTGTTGGGATGGAAGATCTGGAAGCTGCAATTGACAGAGTTTTGGCCGGACCTGAACGAAAGAGCAGGATTATGAGTGAAGCAGAGAAAAAAACTGTTGCTATACACGAATCTGGCCATACTCTTATTGCTGCTATGTTGCCCAAAACCGATCCAGTACATAAAGTCTCCATAATTCCCAGAGGAACAGCTGCTTTGGGATATACCATGCAATTGCCGATAGAAGATAAGTATTTAACAACGGAGTCTGAATTGTTGGAAATATCTGTGTCTTGCTTGGGGGTAGGGCCGCCGAAGAAATTATTTTAGATGAAATTTCAACAGGTGCCCAAAATGATATTGAAAAGGTATCAAAACTAGCAAGAAATTATGTTTGCCGATTTGGTATGAGTAAGAAAATAGGCCCTCAGACTTTTGGCAGGCAATCTGGTAATATTTTCCTAGGTCATGATCTTGTTCAGGAAAAGGAATACAGTGAAAAAACCGCTGTTACAATTGATGAAGAAGTGACAAAAATCATTAATGAATGTTACGAAAAATCGAGAAAATTAATTCAGGACAACCGGGGTAAGCTTAATGTATTGATAAAAAAACTCGAAGAGTGCGAAGTCCTTGATGGAGAACAAGTTCTTGAGTTACTAAATTTAAAAAAGAAGGATATTTCCCTCAGTGGTGATAAAAGTAAGATTTTTCACCAGATAAATACCCGCGTAAATGATTTTGCCCATCGTTTGTAGAGTGCGTAGTATAATTATGCACAGTAAGTACTACTAAATTCCCGTGTGCTTTTTCCATCCATGTGCAAAAGCAACACACCTCAACTTTCAAAAAAACAAAATTTATACTTTTGGGAAAGCTTTACTTTTCAGCCTCAAAAAATTCTTGTGCAAAGTTCAGATTAGAGTAAACACTATTTACATCATCATGATCCTCTAGCGCCTCTATAAGCTGAAGCGCTTTTCGATATGCTTCTCCTTCCACCTCTATAGTATTATTTGCCAACCGCTTGTTTCTGCATCTCTATGGTTTATTTTTGAGTTTCAATAGCTTTTTTAACTGCATCCAAATCAGTTTGAGCACATAACACTTGATAATACTCCCTCACTGTTTGGAAATCCTCTGCACCGCATCTAACACCAGCATCATAAATTCATCTTCTACGCACACATTATTGTTCACCAATATAATGCCTTTTTTTTCAAACATCCAGGAAACGCAACCTGTTTCACCCATATGCCGCCAAACTTTTCAAATAGTTTTCTTAGTTCTGACGGTTCTGTTTTTATTATCGGTTAACGCATCCATCATTATTGCTATTCCATTTGGCCCATACCCTTCAAACAAGCATTCTTGCAATTCGATATTATCGCCTCCCGTTCCGATACCTTTTTGTATCGCACGCTCTATGTTGTCTTTCGGCATATTTGCCATCCGCGCCTTACTTATTGCAAGTTCCAGTTTCGGGTTCATATTAGGGTCGCTACCACCTTTTTTGACAGCGATAGTAATCATCCTGGATATTTTAGAAAACACCTTGCCTCTTTTAGCATCAGCAATGCTTTTTTTATGTTTTATCCCAGCCCAATGTGAATGTCCTGCCAAGTGTATTATTCCCCACTTAAATACATAGAATTTAATTTTTCAAACTATATTTTTTTCTTTAAATGATGTTTTATTATTTTTGTACTGTTTTTTTCTAAAGAAATGAGACGTTTTATTTTGTCAATTTTATGTGTTACATTTTCCAATTGTTTTTCATAGACGTGTGTTTTTTCATACAATACCTTTGCCTTTTCCACGCGCCCAACGCATCGTACCAACTGCCCAGGCTATAATTCACGTCTCCAGATGCTCAAAAATATACGGATCTTCCAATAGTTTAATCGCCTCTTCCAGCTTTTGAAGCGCCATGAATAAATAATCATCTCTTTCTTCTATTTGCGCTTTTTTATAGTATGCCCAACCCAAGCTGATCAAGATACGCGCCATTTTTTGGTTGAGAGTCAAGGGCTCTATTGATTAATGTAATTGCCTCGTCAATATTTCTGTTATTTTCCGCAAAAAAATATCCAAGGAAATTATTGGCTTCGTGAAAATCAGGGTCTATCTTTATGGCCAAACGCAATTCTTTTTCCACCGTATCATATTTTTGACATTGGTAATAAAGATTGGCCAACATAAAGTGAACATCTTTTTCTGTTTCTGCTTCTAATGGTAACAATCTCATTTTTTCAATTGTTTTTGTCGCTTCGTCAATGTTATTCTGGCTGCTATATATCTGACAGAGTAAAAAATATTCTCTTGGATTCCTGCTGCCTATCTCTATGTTGTTTTCGAGAATTTCCTTAATTTTTTCTATTTCTCCATTTCTTTCCGTTTTTTTTCCCAATTTCTCATAAATTTCAGAGAGTGTAAGGCGCATTATCCAGTTTTCAGGTTCTTTAAGAAGAAATTCCTTCGCTTCTTCAACAGCAGTATCATGATCATTTAAAATATCATAACATAGTGTTATATAAAAACTCGAAAAAGTTAGTTCCGGATCATATTTTTTTGCTTTCAAAAAATGTTCCAGCGCCATATCAACAATGTTTTTCTCAAAGTATTTTAACCCAATTTCATAATGAAACTTTGCCGGGCGGGCAATAATGTTCATATTAAACATGGTTTTAAAACACTCCGCACTTTTTTCTATCATGCCCAGTTCTATATAAATATTTGCAAGCCGATAGAGGGAGTCTGCCAGAAAAACTTCGTCCAGTTTGGTAATTTTACATTTTCTGGCATATTCATATTCCGAAATTGCCTCTTTCTTTCTGTCAACTGCTTCGTAGAGAGTGGCCAGTGTGTAATGAAGGCTGAATTCCTGTGGGGTTTGATTCGCAAGTTTTTCGAGGGCATTTATAGCTTTTTCATTCTTGCCTAATTGAAAATAACAGGTAGCCAAATGCTTTATGACCCTCTCAGAATTGGGGTCTATTTCATTCGCCTTTTCAAAATTATCAGCAGCCATTTCCCAATTTCTCTCTAGTAAAAAAAAGTACCCCGCACTAAAGTAGGAAAACGCATCTTCCATTCTTTTTAAGTGTAGAAATACCCCTTCTCCGGATGTGGGAGAATTTTTCCTAATGGTAACATTACTACATCCCAAAAACTCCAGAAAGAAGATAATTACGGATAAAACAATAATGGTAAATGATTTACAAAACATTTCATATTTCTTTTTACACTTTGCAAGCTTTAAATAAAATAGCAAGTAACTACTGGCGAAGCAATACCTCTACCTAATGGAAAATACGCTATACGACGAATCCGTATAAAGCTACCGATTGTCCGTATCGAGCCTTCTTTAAAAAATAGCGACTATTAAGTGCAGGGAAAGTGGCATGATGGTGCTATAATACTTCAATTGGTTAAATAGTTACGGGTCGTTAAAGTATTACTTTATTTAATGGATATTCAATAATTCCTTCAGCCCCTGCCCTAATTAATGCCGGAATAATGTTTCTCGCGATGCTTTGATCTACCATTGTTTCAACCGCATAGCCGGCACCTTCGCTTAAGGTCGAGACCGTGGGTTTCCTCAGTGCAGGCAATTGTTTTAATACCTTTTCCAGGGAATCTCCAGGTACATTCATTTTTAATCCAACTTTTTCACGTGCAATGATTGCTCCTTCAAAAAGCATGGCAAGATTTTCTATTTTTGTGCGTTTCCAATCATCTTTCCATGACTGGTGATTAGTGATAAGCTGGGTTGCCGACTCCATAATTGTATCTATTATTCGAAGTTTATTAGCCCTGAGACTGCTGCCTGTTTCGGTAAGCTCTACGATCGCATCAACCAAAGCAGGCGCCTTTGCTTCTGTTGCACCATGAGAAAATTCAATATCAGCGACAATTCCTTTCTCCGCAAGATATTGTCTGGTAACATTAACCAACTCCGTAGCAATGCTTTTATTATTTAGATCCTGCACAGACCTTATTTCTGAATCCTCCGGAACGGCCAATACCCATTTGACCTTTGTGAGTTGTTGTTTCGCATAGACAAGGTTCACCACTACTTTAACGTCGGAACCTGCCTCTTTTACCCAGTCAGCGCCCGTTAGACCCGCATCAATAATACCTTTTTCCACAAACCTTGACATGTCCTGCGGCCTAATTAATCTTATAGTTATTTCATCATCATCAATTGTGGGGTAATATGACCTAGAATTGACGCGAACCGTATAGCCCGCTTTTTTCATCATGTCAATAGTAGATTCTTGCAAACTGCCTTTCGGCAAACCAAAATTTAATGTTTTCATTCTTCCGATCCATTCTTTTCAATTACAGAACTTCCACGAACAGCTTCGTCAATAATTTTTAAGATACGATTACGTTTTTCAGTTAATTCATCCAGGCAAAATTTCAAGTGAGGGGTATATTTTATTCGCAAACAAGACCCCAATTCCGTCTGTATAAATCCTTTGGCATGATCCAGCCCACACATAGTATTTTTCCGCTCCAATTCGTTACCAAGCACAGAAACATAGACCTTTACATTTTTCAAATCTGCTGATATATCCACCTCGGTTACTGTTATAAAGCTCAGTCTTGGATCTTTTACTTTATAAAGTATAATTTTACTTACTTCCTGTTTAATAAATTCAGATAGTCTTTCCGCTCTTCTTTTAGACATAAGCCGTAGTAATCAACCCGCCTTTTATAAAAATAAACTCCCACGAAACATTTTATTACGACTTGGAATACATAAATTCCATACGGTATCCGGCAAGTTCAAATGAGGATGCACATTCAAACATATTAATTAAATTGGAAAGAGTGCTGTTTATGTACTGTCTGTCGTTTCCCACCATCGCAATTCCCAGGTTAGAATACTGACAATTATCCAATACACCTGTTTCCGATATTGAGACATTAAAATTATTTTTTACACGATCTTTTAAGCTTTTTATGACACGTCGTTTTTCTTTTAAAGTTCTCGCATTACGGAGAATCAATTGTACACACAACAAACCAACTATGGTATCGTCAGATTTGTAAAATTCCAAATTCATAGCGCTGCATGGGTAAAATTGATTTAATTGTTGATATTAATTATTTTAAAATACAAACAAAATATACTCTCTTTTTAAAATTAATTTAGTTATTGTGTAACCTTGGATAAATATTGCTTTCTTTCATTTGACAACAAGAATTTGGCTTAGTGTTTAACGAAAGCATAGCATCCTTAAAAAAACACATACGAGATATCATCCTCCGTATTCAAGTCGCAAGATACAAGTGTTTTTTGATTTTACTGTCTTTTACGACACAAATATAATAAACATACGCTAAAAATTTGTAAAATATTTTTTGTTATACAGAAAGGGTTCTGGCAATCTTTTGTATTTCGTATGCCTCAACGATATCACCAACTTTGATATCATTGAAATTGGCTATTTTTAAACCACACTCGAATCCAGCTTTCACCTCTCTTACATCGTCTTTCATGACTTTTAATGACTCTAACTTTCCATCATAAATAATAATATTTTCGCGAATCAAACGAACAAGTGAATTTCTTGTAATTTTACCAGATTTTACGTAACATCCTGCAATATTACCGTATTTGGAAATATTGTACACCTGTCTGATTTCAACATAACCTAATACCACTTCCTTTTTTTCAGGTTCCAGCATTCCTTCCATTGCAGCCTTTATTTCGTTAGTTGCATCATAAATAATCTTATAAAGCCTGATCTCCACGCCTTTTTCTTCTGCCAGTAAACGCGCTTTTTCTTCTGCGGTTACATAAAAACCGATAATTAACGCATCAGACGCGTCTGCCAGAAGTACATCAGACTCTGTAATGCCACCAACAGCACTATGTAAAATCCTCACCTTAATTTCACTCGTAGACAGCGCATCCAGGGCCTTCTTCAATACTTCAACAGAGCCTTTGTAATCGGCCTTTAAGATTATTTTGATTTCTTTCACATTACCATCTGCAATCATGGAATAAAGATTATCCAGGGTAATATGTTGATGTTTTGCAAGCGAAGTTTCCCTGTCTTTGTTTCTTTTCTCCAAGGCAATTTCTCTGGCTTTTTGTATATCGCTCACTACATAAAACTTATCACCTGCCTCAGGGATATCAGAAAAATCAGAAATTGAAACCGGCGAGGCTGGGCCTGTTTCTTTTATCTCTTTCCCTTTATCATCAATTAAAAGACGGGCCCTGCCATATGTCCTTCCGCAAAGAATAATATCGCCCTGATGCAAAGTTCCGTCTTGAATGATTACATTCGCGACAACGCCTCTTCCCTCACTAAGATGGGCCTCCAGGACAACGCCCCTTGCAGGATTCTTTGGTATAGCCTTTAATTCAAGTATTTCCGATTCCAACCAAAGCAATTCAAATAATGTATCAATCCCTGCTCCAGTTATTGCAGAAGTCTCCACGAATGGGGTTTTTCCACTCCATTCTTCAGGTATCAAATC
Source organism: Candidatus Kuenenia stuttgartiensis (assembly GCF_900232105.1). NCBI lineage: Bacteria > Pseudomonadati > Planctomycetota > Candidatus Brocadiia > Candidatus Brocadiales > Candidatus Brocadiaceae > Candidatus Kuenenia > Candidatus Kuenenia stuttgartensis. The sequence goes on along the minus strand of NZ_LT934425.1, from coordinate 1,107,434 downwards.
TAAATTAGAAAGCTGTTGCTTAACTCGCAAAGTATTTGCACTTGGCTTATCAATTTTATTAATTGCAACAATTATTGGTACATTGGCCGCCTTAGCATGATTAATGGCCTCTTCTGTCTGGGGCATCACTCCATCATCTGCTGCAACCACAAGGACTACTACGTCTGTGACATTTGCACCTCTCGCCCTCATTGCGGTAAAAGCTTCATGTCCTGGCGTATCTAGAAACACAACGTGCTTGCCATTTGTTTCCACTTTGTGTGCGCCTATATGTTGCGTAATTCCGCCTACCTCCCCTTCTGCAACTTTCGTCTTGCGAATACAATCCAGTAACGATGTTTTTCCGTGGTCAACATGTCCCAAAAAGGTAACTATTGGCGCACGAAGTACTTTATCTTCCTCTCTTGCGGATACTTGATCCGCAACGAAATCGTATTCTTCCGAAGCCTCTTTTTTCTTAATTTCTATTTCTACGTTATACTCCAAGCCTAATAATTGCACTATTTCTTCGCTTAAGATTTGATTTATTGTTGCGCGTACATTATGCTCGAGCAACAATTTTGTTATAATTTCATTTGCACGAATTCCTAATTTAGATGATATATCCTTTACCGTAATTGGCGTCTCCATAATCACACGCGACTCTCGTTCTTTAACTACAGGTTTTTTAACTTCTACATATCTTTCACGCCATCCCTTGTTTTTTTGATGTGAAGGGCCACCAACCTGCTTCTTCTTCCAAAATACTTTTGAAGGTGCAACTTTCGTGGATTGCTTTTGCCGAGGTGTGCTTTTGTGAAATCTAACAATTTTGTCTGGTTGAACAGCTTTGATTTCTTTATCTTCCTGCGATATAGTCTTATCTTCTCGTTTTTGTTCTTTTACATCAACCTTAATGGCCTCTTTAACTTTAAGTTCCTTTTTTGTAGCCGAATCATTTGGAGTTCGCCGGAACAGTTTTTTTAGCATTTCAACTTGTTCAGGATCAAGGGTGTTCGCATGGTGTTTGATATGCGTTAACCCTTTCTCATGGCATTTATCAATTAAGTTGTTACTTTTAATGCCTAACTCTTTTGCAAGCGAACTAATTCTAACTTTTCCCATTTAAATTCCCAAAAACAATTACCCAAAAAATAAATTTATTTCCTCATTATTAACTCTTTGATTCGACATTGTCGTTATATTCAGAATTCGTGGCAGCAACATTTTTCCCCGAGAGGTCATTAGTAGAAACATTATTTGCGTCGGCAACTTCTGCAAGTTCAAGATCGTCGGCTTTTTGCCTTTTTTCAAATTCTGCGTCGGTAATGATATCAATATTCCATTCAGTCAGTCTTGAAGCAAGGCGCACATTTTGCCCCCTTTTCCCTATCGCTAAAGAAAGCTGATCATTTGGAACAACGATTGTAGCCGTTCGATTTTCGGGAGATAAAATTATTCCCGAAACTTCCGCAGGCTTCAAAGCATTGGGTAATAACAATTCCGGCTCCTCGCTCCACCGGATAATATCAATTTTTTCGCCATTCAACTCATCAACAATATTCTTGATACGGGACCCGCGCATTCCAACACACGCGCCTACACAATCTACATTCTCATCACTTGAAGCAACGGCAATCTTTGACCTCTGGCCTGCTTCTCTTGCCAGTGCTTTAATTTCGATAGTATTTTCAGCAATTTCCGGCACTTCTAATTCAAAAAGCTTTCGAACAAAATCGGGATGAGTTCTCGACAGTGTTATTTTTACACGTGTTCCCACTTTTTTTACATCAAGAATAACTGCCCGAACCCGTTCTCCTATGGTATAATGTTCATTGGCCGTTTGTTCCGATTTTTGTAAAACACCTTCTGTTTTGCCTAAATTTACAATCATAGTAGCCCCTTCGAACCTTTGCACCTTACCGCTAACAATTACCCCTTTCCTCTTGCAAAAATCTTCGAAAATCACATCCCTCTCTGCCTCCCTAATCTTTTGAATAATGACCTGCTTGGCTGTTTGGGCAGTGATCCTACCTAATTCAGAAGGGTCTATTTTGCGGTCTCCTTCCATAGCCACTATTTCCCCTGTTTTTCTATCTATCTGTATGGAAACGGCTTCCTGTGACCTGAAATGCTTCTTTGCTGCGGTAATTAAGGCAGCTTCAATGCCCTGAAACACTACTTCCTTTGCAATTTCCTTGTCTCTATGCAAACTATCCACTAAACGGAGTAAATTTTCTTTGTCCATACCATTTTATCTAAAATGAAATTTAGAAAATAATCAATAATAAACACTGCTCATTGATGCAAATTTTTTTATAAAGTATATTTAGACACAAAAAACATTAAATACTTAACATTATTGACACAATATATTTCTAATTGGTATATTTTTACTTTGTCAATGCGAAACCATTAATAAATATGCATAGTCCAAAAATTATTAACTATAAATTTCTCAATCTTCTTACTATAATCAATATAAGGACATAATCATGAATATTAAAAAAAAAAGTGGGTATAACCCACTTTTATCTGAAGCTGTCTTCCTATTTAGGACTCTTAGTAAGCCTGAAACGGCGAAACTACAGCAACCTATGAAAGCATACATTAATATATTGCAACGTCTATAATTTTTAAATTTTAACAAAAAATGTCATATTGTCAAGTTGTTTTTGCATTTGCAGCGTTAACTGCAGGTATTATCTAATCGCTTATTTAAACTGTACTTAAAAACTTTTTTGCTATTCAATATTTCATTTTATAGTATCAGTCTGAGGACAAACGGAAATCATGGTCATCATTGTTGACAATTACGATTCTTTCACCTATAATCTCGTACAGCAAATAGGTGCTTTTGGCGAAAAAATGGAAGTTTTTAGAAACGATAAAATAAGTCTTGATAAGATCGAAAAAGAAACCCCATCGCATATTATTATTTCACCTGGACCATGTACTCCTAAAGAAGCAGGCATATCAAATGATATCATACGGTATTTCTCCGGTAAAATACCTATACTGGGGGTTTGTTTAGGGCATCAATGCATCGCTTATACATATGGTGCAGATATTATTCGTGCGCGAAGGCTTATGCATGGAAAGACCTCAATGATCATCCATGATGGCAAGACTATTTATAAGGGACTTTCCAATCCGTTTATGGCCACACGTTATCACTCGCTCATTGTGAAAGAAGATTCTCTGCCGGATTGCTTTGAAATTACTGCAAGAGCCGACAACGATGAAATTATGGGGATTCGGCATAAGGTTCATTTACTGGAAGGGGTCCAGTTCCATCCGGAATCTTTTCTCACCGAAGAAGGTCCAAAGCTTCTTAAGAACTTTTTAATGCTTTAATTATTTACATCTATTTCTGCTGTTTAAGGACATTCGATGTGGCGATAGCAATAAACCGTAAAGCAAATTTTTCAGATAAATTAACAACTGCCATACAGAAAAAAAACTGTTGTGTGGTGGTAGGATTAGATCCTCACTTTGACCTCATACCCGAGTCTATTAAGCAACAATTTTCAAAATTGCAGGATGACGCGTTTAAATATGCAGCAAACGTTATTCTGGAGTTTAATAAACAAGTCATTGACACTCTGGAACATTTGGTGGGTATTGTAAAGCTGCAAATTGCATTTTATGAGCTTTATGGCTGGCAGGGTATTTGGTCATACGCAGAAACTATTCATTATGCAAAGCAAAAGGGGCTTATTGTCATTGGCGATGTTAAAAGAGGCGATGTTCCCAATACGGCTGCTGCATATGCAAATGCTCATATTGGACAGGTTTCGATAAACAACACCACCCAAATTGCTTTCCAATCGGACGCCATCACGGTTAATCCTTTATTGGGAGTGGATAGTATACTCCCTTTTATAAAAAACGCGGAAACATACGATAAAGGCATATTTGTACTGGCAAAAACCTCCAATCCCTCCTCTGTTGAATTTCAAGACCTTTTGTGCGGCACAAAAAAGCTGCATCAAATAATTGCAGAAAAAATTCATACATGGGGAAGTCGGTCAATTGGAACATATGGATATAGTGCAATAGGCGCCGTTGTCGGCGCCACATACCCTGAAGATATCTTGATATTGCGAAAAACAATGCCCAATGCTTACTTGCTTATTCCAGGCTATGGATCCCAGGGGGCGACAGCGGAAGATATAAAAAATTGTTTCAATTCAGACGGCTACGGAGCAATTATCAATGCTTCCCGTTCCATCCTCTACGCATATAATAACCGAAGTTGGAAAGATAAATATGGCGCACAAACATGGAAAGAAGCCGCGCAGAATGCCGTAATGAATATGAAGGAAGATTTAAATAAGTGTGTACCAGCTCAAACACGATGAATATTGTTTTTTTACTCCAAATTACGCAGAGAATAATTTTAAAAAAAAATGAAAAATCAGGAATATAAGTTTGATATTACTGGTTTTAGGTTGTTTTAAGACGGATTCGGTTTGCTAATGTTCGGTAGAGGAGAAAGACATGGCGATAAAAGCAGGTACATATTCTTTTGATGAAAATACAGGCAAAATACAGGTTTATACTTTTAAGGAAGGAATGTTAAGCACCGTTGCGCATGATTTATTGCTGGATGTAACTCGTTTCAAAGTTGATTTAAATATCCCCTCCGATGACCTTTCATCCGCAACAATAAATGTGACAATACCGGCAAACGCATTAAAAGTAGTCTGTGCAATGAAGAATGGCCAGCAACAAAATGATACATTAAAAGAAAAGGATAAATCGGAAATTGAAGAGGCTACAAATAACGATGTGCTTCATTCAGAAAAATATCCGACAATAAGCTTCCAATCGACGGGTGTTGGTAAAAACAATGTCGGTTACCATACCACTGGAGAATTAACCTTGCATGGCGTTACAAATACTATCGAATTTGACTGCGAATTAACGGTTGAAAGCATCCTGAAAGGGTCTGTTGATTTGATGCAAAAAGAGTATGGCATAAAACCATACAAGGCATTACTAGGCGCTTTGAAAGTAAAGAATAATATCACCATCGCATTTTCGTTTCCTTTAAAATAAGTTTCAAAGGAAATATCGTTTGTGATAAAATTTAATTTTCATTTTTAAAAATTTAGCATTGATTTGCGAGCGTAAATAAATAAAATGAACGCTTTTTATGAAAAGGCAATAAAAACAACCATATCCTTCCCCGAAAGCTGCGACAGTGATTATTTTATGAAACAATCTTATGCATCGCACATAACATGAAGGACTAAAAGTTATTAGACATGATCTCATAATAGTACTTCCGGAAAGACAAAGGAAAATAAAGAATGGAAAAGAGCAGAAGAAGTTTTTTGAAGATTATTTCGAATATTTTGGGTGGAACACTTGTTGCAGGCATACTAGCTCCAATAATAGGATTGATAATCCATCCATGGCTGAAAGAAACCGTCTATGGGACTGAAGATTTCATTGGTATTGGCAAGCTCGATGACTTTCCCGTCGGTATCCCTAAAAAAGTGGCGGTGACCTCTTCGAAGATGGATGCGTGGAATATCTTTGAAGGATTGGTGATGGGATCTGTGTGGGTTATAAGGCAAAAAGATGATTCATTAAAGGTGTTTTCAACAAATTGCCCCCATCTTGGTTGTGGTATAGACTGGGCAAATGATGTTTCCCGATTTTTGTGTCCATGTCATGAGGGTGTCTTCGATGTAAATGGCAAAACAATATCCGGACCTGCTCCTCGCGGCATGTACAGTTATCGGACAAAAGTTGAAAACAATACTGTTTTCGTTGATTATAAAAATATAACCTAAGATATTTAAGATAAGGCAGAACCGCACTATGGCAAATAAATTTTACGAATGGATTGATAATAGAACCGGCTTAAACACGTTGCTTAAAACCGCCTTGGATGAACCTGTGCATGGCGGCGCACGGTGGACATATGTTTTTGGCAGTGGATTAATATTCCTTTTCATGCTTCAGGCGATAACCGGGATAGTAATGGCCAGTTTTTATTCCCCTTCTTCGACGACAGCATGGGGAAGCGTTTACTATATACAGGAACAAACCTCCTTTGGCTGGTTTGTAAGGGGCGTCCATCATTTTGGTTCAAGCGCAATGATAATTTTAGCCATTGTTCATTTCTTCCAGGTGTTTATTTATGGCGCATATAAAAAACCACGCGAACTTAACTGGATTACCGGGGTCTTTCTTCTTGTTTTTCTCATGGGATTTGGGTTGACCGGATATCTTTTGCCATGGGATCAAAAAGGATACTGGGCCACGCAGGTTGCTACCAATATCATGGGAACTATCCCTGTAATTGGCGAGTACATTAAAGTGCTGCACCAAGGCGGATCTGATTATGGTAATTTCACCCTTACACGGTTTTTTACACTTCATGTATTCATATTGCCAATTTCGCTGGTATTTTTTCTTTTTGTCCATGTCGCTCTGTTTCGCAAGCATGGTGTAACTCCTCATTGGAAAATAAGTGAAAAGCTGTTAAAGGAGCGGGTTGACCCTTTTTGGCCGGATCAGGTGTTTAAAGATATCGTATTTGCCATGATCATTTATGCTGCTCTAGCAGTATGGGTTTTTTGGAAAGGGGGGGCAGAACTTCAGGCGCCGGCTGACCCGGCATCCAATTATCTTGCCAGACCAGAATGGTATTTTTTATTCTTATTTCAGCTATTAAAATACTGTCAGGGAAATCTCCTGATTGTAGGTACCGTTATCGTACCAATGATTGGTCTTGTATTTCTCCTTGTTTTGCCGTTCATAGATAGAACACCTTCAAATTCTCCCGCCAAAAGGATTCCTTTCTTTGCAACGGTCTCTTCTGGAATGGCAGGGGCAATTGCATTGACCGTCCTTGCAATGCATCATGATGCACATGATATTCATATTATTCATCAGCGTGAAGACGCTGAAATTCAGGCCGCTAGGGCAGTCGTTCTCGCAAAAAAAGGCATTCATCCGGAAGGAGGGATGTCTATTTTCCTGAATGACCCTATTTATTTAGGGGAAAAAATTTTTAAGCAAAATTGTAATGGATGCCACAAGTTAAAAGGAATAGGGGGGGATAACGCCCCTGATTTTACCAACTTTGGATCACGGGAGTGGTTGTTTGGGTTACTCAAAAATCCCAGAGATAAAAAATATTTCGGAGAGTCCGGTGTGATGCCGGCGATAAAACTCCCGGAAGGGTCAGTGTGGGACATTACAGAGTTTTTATTAAGCCAATCGGGAAATTTACTCAATACAAACACAGATAGCCTTGAAAGGGGCAGAGAATTAACCCTTAAAGGCAATTGTGCTATCTGCCATCCCATAGGCGATAAAAATGCAATAAAGATTGCGCCTAATTTAACCGATTACTTATCGGAAGAGTGGTTAAAGGGTTTCATTAAAAACCCGGACGATAAAAAATTCTATGGTACGAAAAATAAAATGCCGGGATTCGAGGAAAAACTTAGCACCAACGAATTGGATGCCTTGGTGAAATATCTTATTTCTTTATCAAAAGACCGTCTTCTCGTCTCAGAATGTATGCAACATGAAAAAAGACTAACGGTATCCGAAAATTCTCAACAAACGTGCAACAAACAACCCGACCACTTTAATTTAAAAATGCAGGAATCTATGAAAAATGTCAGTGCGGTTTCTTATTTAACACCAAGTATACACTTTGGTTTATTAACCGAAAAATACCAGTTTGCTTCAAAATGAGTGGTAGATTTTGCTAGACCCCGTACTCGCTATAGGTGCTAAGGTAATTAATAAATATTTCTTGCCTAATCTCCTTCTTAATGATACGATTAACTTTTTTGCCGATCTAAAATTGATTTGCCACTGAGACCTGTTCGAATTATGCAGTACTTGTTGTAAACCTTCCAAACCAATGATGCAACAATCTGTGTTTAATACTACCGACAGTATTGGTAGAAATTATGAGAATTTATCGGCGGCATCGCCAAGTGGACTAAGGCCACGGTTTGCAAAACCGTTATCCTGGGTTCGAATCCCAGTGCCGCCTTTTTTTATATCTTGAAACAAGAAGCACCCCTGCAAACTCTTCGCTTTTCAAGACATTCATTTAACCCTCGAATTCTAGCATTTGTAATAGTTACACGTAAAACAAACGCTCACATACATACATATCACAGGGCGAGTGGTGGAATGGCAGACACGAAGGACTTAAAATCCTTTGACCTTAAACGGTTGTGTGGGTTCGACTCCCACCTCGCCCATGTACATATTTAAACAGGTATCTAATCTATCGTTATATTGGCGTTCGTTTTGTTTTGGTACACAAAATAGATTTTTTGAAATAGGCATATTAAGGAACTTTTTTTTAAATAGGATTGTTTTGTATTACTCTCTTAAAATTTTCTTATGACAATCGGGTTTTTGCGACAAAAACAAAGAGTGTTAAGAAAAAAATACTTATAGATCTGAATAACCAGATTTTTTGTGTTTTATTACATTCAGGATATTTATTTTTGATAAACGTTTTGGGTTTTATTCCAAAAAGGCTAAAAGGAGTTCTTATGGTAGGAAAACATTTTACTTTTATAATTATTTCAGGATTGTTAATGCTCGCTGCCGTCAGTGGTTGTGGAAAGGATGAATCGGACGTCCCGCAATTAAGTAGTCAGGCAAACGAAAGAGATTTTGAAGAAATACATAAAAACGTTAATTTAGGACAAGAAACGAAGGCTGTCGCCACTTCCGGAAGCGACCATGGCATGGGGTTTGTTCACGGCAAGAAAGAAAAACCTGATCCTAACAAAATAATTGCTTCTGTAAATGAAGAAAAAATTCTCCGCAAGGATCTTGATAAAATTCTTGATCGTTTCAGAAAACAAGTGCCTCCTGGGGCGATACCCTCTTTGGAAAAACAAATTACTGAGCAGCTTGTTACACAGGCAATTTTAAGGCAATTTGTCCGGGAAAAAGGTTTGGATGTCGCTGATGACGTTGTAAATAACGAAATCAATAAAATGCGGGAAAATATAGCAAAGAATCCTGCTGCAGAAGGGAAAACATTAGAACAATTTCTCGAAATCCAGGGCAGCAATATTGATGAGCTAAGTACTGCAATTAGAATGTCTGCGGCGCTTGATGCTTATGTGACTAATAATGTTGATGATAAAACACTGGAAAACTATTTCATTAAAAATATTAATGAATTTACAGGAGAAGAGGTCACCGCAAGCCATATACTTATAGGAACAAAGGGAATGAAGGAGCAGGAAGATTTGGACAAAGCAAGGGCTAAAATTGAATCGATAAAAAAAGAGCTGGATAACGGCGCGAACTTTGCGGAACTGGCCAAAAAGTATTCTGAATGTCCTACTGGGAAAACGGGAGGAGAACTCGGTTCTTTCCCAAGGCATGGGGTGATGGTGGAAACTTTTGCTAACGCGGCATTTTCTACAGAAGTCGGCAAGGTGAGTGAGCCGGTTAAAACAGAATTTGGATATCACTTAATTTATGTTACAAATCACGCTCCGGCAAAAGATGTAAGTTTTGATGCTGTCAAAGACACTGTCCGTGAAAAATTAGTTGCGATTGAAATGGGTGATCTGATCAACGATCTTCGGGATAATGCACAGGTTGAAATTAATTTGCAATGATGGAAAAGGCGCTACTACTTAATCAGATTTCTATTGTTTTATATTGGGTGTGTTTCGGCCTGTATTCGATGTATTGGTTTGTCGGATTTACCAGGTGGAAAATACGTTTTCCTGTATTGTTGGGGATTGTTATTTTACAAATAGCCGTTATTACCATACGTGGTCTATCGATAGGCTATTTTCCTCTTACAAATAAATTCGAATCATTCCATGCCTTTGCCACGGCAACATTCATGATATTGCTTATTTTTTCCAAAGCAGAAAGTCCCATTTACCGGATGACATTGTTTGGTATTGGATACGGCTTTTTTGTGGCAGCAGCCACTTTTTTTAAAATGGGTTTGAGTTTTGCGCCTCCCTTAATGCTTACCATATGGTACGCATTGCATGTCCCCCTTTCATTTTTCTGTTATGCATTATGGGCGAGTTCTATGGCGGCAGCAATCGCACGTTATTTTGCAAAGGGAAATAAAAAAACATATGATGTAATAATAGATTCCGGGTTCCGATACGGGTTGGCGGCCTTTTCCATTTCAATGATTTTCGGAGGTTTGTGGGGATACGTTGCATGGGGGTCTTATTTTTTATGGGATGCCAAGGTGGTCTGGTCTGTTATCATATGGTTTTTTTATGCAACCTGCCTGCACCTGGATTATTGGCCTGAAGCAAAAAAATTAAAGCCGCCGCTTGCCATCGTAGGGTTTTTTATACTGATGATGACATATATCGGCACTAGCTTTGTCATAGGAAGTTCTCACAGTTTCAGTTAAGATGCAGCAAAACCTCTTTTGTTTTTACGAAAATTTGTAAACAAGCCACATAATAAATCCGGATATTTCTAGATAAGGTTCTATTGAAAAAATGAAAAAGGTGTATGATTTTATTAAGTCCCAAAAATTAGGGATAATTATTGGATTTTCAGTTACAGGACTCCTTATCATCGGAAGTCTTATAATGAATTTTTATCCTTATCATTATTCCGGCCTTTCCGGAGAAGATATTATCTTTTTCTTCAGTCATAAGAAACCCATTCACATCTGGTTTTATCTACTTTTTTTTGCATGCATTATTTACGGCATAAACGCCTTCTTCTGCACCACGGATTCTGTCCTTCGAAAAGTGAGAGGAGGGATTAAAAAAGTGCCTTTATATGGGGCATCAATTATGCATGTTGGTTTTATAGTAACCTTGGTCGTACATCTTATTGGGGGGTTGTATTGTTCTTTATCGCCTCCAATTTCTGTCTCAGAAGAATGGACCGACATGGGCGGCTTTGAAATGAAGGTGACAGGTCTTGATACAAGTTCTTATCCAAATGGCATGCCTAAAAAAATAACGGGTTATGTCTCAGTAAGAAAAGACGGTGCCGAATATGAAGATACAATCGGTTATAACAATCCCGTAGTTTTGAATAATGGAGCGTTAGCAGTCTTATTGCGTGATTATGGGAATACGGTTTCTTCCGTGGTACTTAAAGTCGGAGACAGGATGCACAATCTTAAGGCAAATGAAGTTTTCACCTTAAACGGCCAAAATACCAGAATGGTAGATTTATACATGCCACCCCAATATCGCTATCCCGTGGTAAAACTACTTTCCACCACCCAAAACAGGGAAACCCAAAGCATATACCTTACCGTTGGTGAACATAACGCAAAGGAAATTTTGGGAACAAAGATTGCATTTCTTGATATTAAAACAGTGCCAGGGGTTTTCGTCACTATCAAAAATAATCCAAGTATCCCGTTGTCCCTCGTTACGGTGGTACTCTTTTCCCTGGGGACGGTGCTTGTGGTTATAAGGATGGTTGGTAAGATGGTTAATTATTAACCATTTTATGGAAGAATTATTACTGGAAAAATCTGATTTTAATATATCTTATATTCCCCTTCACTTTTTCTCCAAAATAGAGAGATTCTTTCTTGCAGATTGATAAGAAGGGTCTATTTCGAGTGCCGCTTTCAGGCCGACAATTGCCGGTCTTACTTGTCCCAAACCAGCGTAGCACATAGCAATATTCGTTAATATTTTTGCATCCTGTGCGGAAGAGCCTCTTAAAAACTTCTCATATACCTCAATAGCCAGCGCATACTCATTTATCTCTAAACAGAGATTCCCGAGTTCTAAATATACGTTATTATCCGAAGGATTAGACGCTATTATACGACGCACAAACTGAATGGCGCTATCCTTATCACCACGCCGGGAATTAATTTTTTCATTAATACATTTAACTATTATATGATGTGGATAAAAGGAGGATATTTTTTTTAACAATCCTTCCGCCTCCTCCAATTGATTTGACTGAATTAATACATTTATAAGGCAAGCATATGCCGTTATATTTTTTTCATCCTTTTGAATTGCCATTTTAAAAGAATTTATGGCGTCAATTGTCTTGTTTTGAACTGTTTTTATTTCACCCAGCAATAAGAATGTCAAATGATCTGCGATTCCTGATTGTATTGCGGAATCAAGTACGTTTGCAGCTTCATCTAAACGGTTTTGTGATAAATAAAAACGGGCGAGGCTTGAATAACACAGTGTTTCTTTATCAAAAATCTCTATTGCTCTTTTATATGCTCTTTCCGCTTCGTTCCGTAAACCCAGATTTCTGTAGCAATCTCCCATGTTGTTATACACCTTATGTTCGTACTCATAGGTATCTACAATAAGTAAATTAAAATCAGGAGATCTGCGGTCTTTTTCTTTAACGACAAGAAATTTCCGGTAAATACCCAATGCCTCGTGAAAAGCTTTTTTTCTGCTTAATATGTCACCTAACATAAACAAATTATCGAGAAAATCAGGATCTTCCCTCAATGCCTTTTTGCACACATCTTCCGCTCTGTCCAGCCTATCCTTGCGCATCAGCGCGAAAGCAAGGTCAATGCTGATCCTTTGCCTTTGATTTTTTGTTGAGAGGTCGAGAGCCGGTTCAGATATTCCCAGTCCTTTCTCTGCTAGTTTTATCACTTCATCATAATTGCGCTCATTTCTATAATTTCTTACAAGATTAGCTATCGCAAAAATATTTTCAGGATTCTCTTCCAGTTGTTTCCGTAAAAGATCCCCTGTCCGTTTATATTTTTTTTCCATTTTCGTTGCGGACAGATTGTATCCATAGTGGTACATCCGCACTTCAGATGGACGGGAATGACCCTCATGCACAAGTTGATTGTGTACTATTCCTTCGTAATGAGCCTTCCCTTTGCGGAATATTCTTGTGAAATAATGTTTTGACAATCCACCGGGAAGCTCGCTGTAGATAGCTACATAAAAGGCATTGCAGGCGGAGTTGCAAATAATCTTATGCAATAAGGGAATATCTTCCCGCTCCAGTTTTTCATCCGCGTCTATTTGCAAAACCCAATCGCATGTAGCATAACCCAAAGAATAGTTTCTCGCCTCGCTAAAACTGTTGCGCCATGGATGATGATATACTTTTGCGCCAAACGATTTTGCGATGTCCACTGTTTTATCAGAAGAACCGGTATCGACAATAATTATTTCGTCAACCGCCCCCTTTATACTCTCAAGGCATTGGGGCAAAAAACCTTCTTCATTCTTCACAATCATACATGCCGATATGGTGGACCTGTGGTTATTGTTTTCAGGGTCTTTGGTCATAAAACATTTCCTATTTCTAAAGAGAAAAGCATTATTTATTCCACTTCTGTAATGCGCTATATCCGATTTGAGCGGTGTCTTTATAGCCTGATTCTTCATAACATGCAGATATTTTTAACAAGGCATTTTTATCTTCAGGACACAAGTTTAAATACTTTTCATAGTATGATATCGCCTGTTTGTACTCCTGTTGTTTCAGAAATAAATCTCCCAAGCGGATAAAAATCTCCTGATCTGCGATATTTTCGGAAATTGACCGCAATAAAGTATTAATAGCGTCCGTATTGTTTCCCATTGCAGAATAGCATGAAGCTAAATTTTTATAGGTGGTAATATATTTAGGATTTGAGACTATCGATTTTTGCAGAAAACCAACCGCTTTTTCCCACTGTCCCATACTGCCATAACAAAAACCCAACCCGTTATATGCGGAATAATCATATCCCAGGGTATCAGTCATAAGGCAATCGCTGATATTTTTCAAATACCACTCACGCAATGTCAAAAAATGTTTAAAATATTCAATAGCTTTATTACAATCTCCTTCTTTTAAATACACACAAGCCAGTGTATAAACAATATCAATATTTTCCGGCGCAACATTCATTTCCCTTAATTTAGCTAAAGCGGTGTGGCACATCTTTTTTGCTTCTGCGGTATTTCCGGTATTGAGATAACAATCTGCCATTTCATACAGAATCATTATAAAATGATGCAAATTCGCCTCGGGTGTAATTCTCTTTAGCGCTTCTTTTCCGGTCTTAATACCATCCCGAAACAATTGCTGTGTGCAATAATTACGGATAAGATTCAACCATGCAAAACTATCATTATCGTTTAACGCTATTTGTTTTTCCAATAATTGAGTTGTTCTGTGCCATTTCTTCCGCATCGTATCTTCGTCAAGATCATACCCGTAATGATAAAGATGTATCTCCGATGGAAGCCTTTTCCCTTCAATCACCACTTGTTCATGGATAATACCTTTATAAAATGCCTTCTCCCGGCGAAAAACCCGTGTGTTATAAAACTTGTGCATCCCACTTTTCACTTTACTGTATATAGCAATAATAACACCATTATAATTATCGTTACTTATCGATTGTTTCAATACAGGAATATCATTCTGCTCAAGCTCTTCATCCGCATCGATCATAAGAATCCACTCTTTGGTAGCATGGCGTATTGCATAGTTTCTTGCCTCACTATAGTTATTATTCCATGAATAAAAATACACCTTAGCGCTAAATTCTTTTGCGATATTTACGGTATTATCAGTTGAACCTGTATCAACAACTACTATTTCATCAACAGCGTTCTTAACGCTGTTGAGGCAATTAGGCAGGAATCTTTCCTCGTTTTTTACGATAAGGCAGGCGGAGATTGTTGGACTGTGCAAGTTTTTCATGAGGTGATTTTTTTATATTTTACAGGTGGAGATTAAATGCTTATTTATATTTTTCATTTTAGCGCGGTTCATCCAATATATCATCTATACTGAATATTAGAACTAATATTTCCCTGCAGTATTATTATTGTTTTCCATAAATTTGTTTTTAATAAAATTTACTGTTCGTTGAGATGCCATTCCATCGCCAAAGGGATTTACAATATTGATCATCCGCTCGTACTCCTGTGTGTCCTCCAATAAACGAGTTGTTTCACGAATAATAGTTTGGGAATGTGTGCCCACGAGTTTTGCGCTTCCCGCTTTTATAGCCTCAGGGCGTTCTGTGACTTCGCGAAGTATCAGGATAGGTTTATTTAAGGAAGGGGACTCTTCCTGAATGCCCCCGGAATCAGTTAAGATAATACAGGCTCGTTTCATTAAGTGAACAAAAGGCATGTATTCTAGCGGCTCGATAAGCATGATGTTCGATAAGTTGCCTAGCATGGGATATACAATATTCCTAACGTTTGGATTGAGATGTACCGGATATACAAAAGTAACATCCGGATATTGTTTCGCTAACGTCAGGATTGCATTACAGATATCAATGAACGGTTTTCCAAAACTTTCTCGCCGATGCGCTGTAATTAAGATCATTCTGCCTTTTATGTTGTTCAGTAAATCGTTATCAAATGTGAAATCCTGTGCTGCAACTTCAAGTAAGGCGTCTATCACTGTATTACCTGTTACACAGATAAGGTCTTCACATATACCCTCATTTAGTAAATTTGTTTTTGCTTCATCAGTTGGCGCAAAGTGTAAATGCGCTATGACACTGGTAAGTCTTCGATTTATTTCTTCCGGAAAGGGTTGGTATTTATTACTTGATCGTAATCCCGCCTCTATGTGTCCCACAGGGATTCTCCTATAATAAGCGGCCAATGAGGCGGCAAAAACAGTAGTTGTATCCCCCTGTACTAAAACCAAGTCAGGCTGTTCTTCTTCATAGATCACTTCTATGTTTTTTAATACTTTGCATGTTATATCGGTTAGCCCTTGATTTTTATCCATAATATTCATATCGTAATCTGGTTTTATCGCGAAGACACTCAGGACGCTATCGAGCATTTGACGATGTTGAGCGGTAACGGTAACAACACTTTTCAGAGTGTCTGAATGTTTTTGTAATTCTTTAATTATTGGTGCAAGTTTTATGGCTTCTGGACGAGTACCTAAAACACTCATGATTTTAAACATATGGACTTATTATGTATGAGAATTTATACAGGAATCAGAAAGACCGGTAACGGTTAGAATTATCTTAAATCTATTAGTCCATGTGTGATCAAGCAAACACCGGTTTCTTCCTGCTGCTCCTATATTTAAGGCAATATCCGGGTGTGTTATATAATATTGTAATTTTGAAAGTAAGTCCGTTTCATTCTGATAGCAATCAATTTCTTCTCCAAGGATAAAACAGTTTTCCAGGACTTGATTATAAGTTGTCAAATAGAGGTTTCCCATGAGGGGAACCTCAAAATCCCTACCTTTTAATCCTGTCAGATGTGGAGAATCCCCAATAAAGCCGAAGCCTAAATTTACAACTGAACGGGAATAGATTACGTTCATCTCACGGTGTGATAGTTCTCCTGAAGGCCAGCCTTTGCCAAATGTTTGAACTGGAATCCCACAACTTATTAACCACCCAATGATATGAGGTCTTGTGCCGTAACATTGGCCTACAAAGGAAACAGGAATATCTCTGGGCGCTGGTATTGGAGAAAATGAGTGGGTATTTCCTCCTGGTGGAAGAAACAAGGCTCGGGCGCCAACGCTAATATACTTTTGAACATCTTCCTCTGATTGTGTGGTAATGCAGAGGTCGAACTCAGGCGCAATTTCAGCATTTCCAGAAAGACCACCTGGCTCTTGATAACCCCAGAATTTTACCTTGTCATCAAGGCTAATGTTTACTGTTATTATGTTCATTTTACCGATAGCCCGAATAGTATATGGATAGACCCATCTTCCCGAGAGGTAAGAAAACAAGAGATCTATCGTCTTCTCACGATGAGCTAATTCAACTTGCCGTAGTAATACCTTGTTAAAATCTGGTTTGCCTCTTTGATGCCAGTCGGCAGCATATTGATTGAAGGAATTTCCCCAATCATAGTGAATAACGTCAGCAATCTCTGCCCATCCATCTACCAATCCGTGTTTTTCCCAATTGACATGATGTACCACTACGAAGATTCGAGGCCTAACCTTGCGGGTAGATACTTTGCCTATATTTGCAAGATGTGTTCTGATCTTGTCGATCTGTTCTTCTAATGGAATGTGAAAGGCCATTGGTTTATGCTCATTCTATAGAAATTTTCATTTTTGATCAAAGTCTCTCTGCGCCGCATTTATTCTTGCTGAAATCTATGGTTGCCAATAGTTGGCGCATTCTTTCCTCAAAGCTATGGTGTTCAATAGCAAAATGGTGGCCTTTTCCTGCAATTCCTTCCCTTTCATCCTCATGGATGAGGTAATAGTGGATTTTTTTTATAAGATATTCAACATCCCCTTGATGCCATTGTACTAAGTGTTCTCCATCAATAAAAAGGTCTTTGCAGGGAAGTTCTTCCGTAAGGAGGAACGAACCGGACCCAAGTACTTCACCTATGCGTGTTTCTATATTAAGTAAATCAGAAAGGTGTATGTTTAAAATGATCTTGGATTCATTAAAGGCTTCATTTAGTTCTTTACTGTCCCATATATTCGGAGTGAAGACCTTGAAATACTTTTCCAACGCAACAAGAATGTTTTTGCGTCGGGGGGTTTGGTTACCAATAAAGGTAACGTCATATTTTTTCGATACTTCAAGTTTTTTGTGAATTTTTGTATTTACGGCGATGCAAGGTAGCCAGTGGACATTTACACAACCGATGTTTTTATAAACTTGTAGGTTGGTTTTATCATGAGAGAAGACATAATCAAAAGCAGTTGCATTATATTCCAGCTCTTTTCTTCTGACAAGTGCGATGTAATCTACTGCGGTATCGTTACCAATCTGTTCACAATACCATAAGGCGGTTGGGTAAGGAATAGATTGAATCAATTCCGGCGGTATGAATTCACCTTTACAAACGAGAACAAGGTCAGCTTTTTGCTGCAATAGTCTTTGGAGATTGTGTCGTTCTTGTCGAAAATCCGTACTAAGGATATTACAGTCCATCTCTTCTAATGCCGAAATCAGATGGTTTTCAAAACCCCAGGGGTAATTTGTTTTTTGTGCACCAACCAGATGTATTGTTAGCATTTTACGCTCGTTTTCCTATAGCTAATCCTATTCTTGTCGCGAAGAATATCGTTAATTACTTCGTTTACCTTTTTACTCAAGGTGTCATAGTTATCAATACAATTCCTTGCATTTTGCTGCATTTTGTTAATCAACTCCGGATTTTTAGCCAGAAAATGCATTTTAAAAGCCAGATCATTTATATCTACAATTTCCTCTGGAAAGGAGATGCCATCCCCTCTGAGGAACCTTTTAGCGACTTTGACCAGCAAGCCATTATAGTTATTCTGTACAAACTCATTCATTGGCGGCGCGTCAGTGGCAACGGCTGGAAGCCCACATGCCATTCCTTCCAGTAAAGGCAGTCCCAGCCCTTCCAGTTTGGAAGGAAAAACAAGGATATGGCCTTTATGATAAAGACCCGGTGCTGGAACGGTGGCGACATGATAGGTTATGCGCGGAGTATTATTCACGATATTCAAAACTTCTGGCGGAAGTTTTTCCAGTGCGGTCTGTGCATGGATAAAGAGGGTTGCATCTGGCAAATACCGGGATACCGCTTCAAAGGCAAGGATAACGGCAGGCGTCATTTTGCGATAATTGATACCTAACCATCCGGCATTATGAAAAAAGGTATATTTTTCTGTACTATTATTTGTCGGTTTAAAAAGTTCCGTATCTATTCCCCATCCGACATAATAGGCATTACAAAAATTTTTAACAAGATTGTATGTTCTTTTTGTGGAACAAAGCACAGCATCGTACAAATACATGTATGGTTTCCAGTCGTCTTTATAATAATCAAGGTAGGTGACAACCTTTATGGATTTTTCTTTAACGTATTTAACTAAAGACCAATCATATTCTTCATTGAAAACCACCATATCCAGTTTATTATTATCAATCCACTTCCCAAGTACTTCATGAGATATCTCATATTTCCCAAATGTTGTTAAATTAGGAACATCCCATATACCGTCTGTTTGCAACATAGGGCGATCATAAACCCCGCCTGTCCTGGCAAACACAAAAGTTTCGTGTTCTTGTGCAACAACATCCCGCAATGTTTTAGTTACATACGATTGTCCACGTTCGAACCAAATGCTTACAAAACCAACGTTTAATCGTCTGTTTTTATTTATTTTCCCTTTTAGCTTAAGACGCACTTTCTCAAGACCTTTTTTAGCCTCTTTGTAATACACTTCAATTCCTAAAGCTTTTTCAAAACAATTTTCAGACTCTTTAAACATATTTTTTGAAAAATACATAACACCCAAATTGTTAAATGCAGAGGCATCGGTGGGATTTAATTCGGTTACCTTCTTTAAATGCAAAATGGCATTATCTACTTGTTTAAGTTGATAATAGAGGAGTGCGAGGTTGTAATGAGCGCTAAGAAAAAAAGGGTCGGCTTCTATTGCTTTTTTATAAGCTTTCACCGCTTTTAGAGAATATCCCTTTTTCTTTAAATTCTCAGCTTCTGTAAAAAAATCCTTAGCTATCGAGGAGGGCATAGATATGTATTCCCTTAATATTTATACAATAGAATTCAAATTTATTAAACGTATTCTAATAGATACATGTTATCTGGCTCGAAAATAAGACTACAAAAAATAGCTCAAACACAGGTACCGCAATATGATATGGCTATAAAACCATTTTCATCGTTTCCGGGTATTGCAAATGCAACATGATGACTGCTTAGAATATTGATTGCTTAAAGATACTGTTGCCAGATGCCCAATCGAAAACACCTTAACCATTGTTTTATCAATGTTCACTCATAAATACGCAATATATATGCCAATGAAAACTTTTAATATTTTTAACATATTCAAATGTAAGTACTTAGTAATAAGAAAGATATAGGTGGGCTGTAAGTGGCCATAAAAAAACAATCAAAATGCAATCATTTTATTTGGGGCAAAAGCGGACAGGGTGTTGAAAAATTAATCATTTACTATTTGTTTTGCACACAAGTATTTTTTTGACAAGATAACATAATTTATCTAAAATCCTAAGCTGGCATAGCCAGAACCAAACAAGCAGGAAATACGAAAGGAGGAACCACAGATTACACAGATTGCACAGATTAAAAAACTAAATATTCGTATTTCACCATTAAAAATTTTTTTGGAGTTGGCGTTGTTTTCATGGTAAAGAAAATTACATCCATTCCCGGTGAACACCGTACAAAAAAAATCATACTGGCAGGTGAAGCCGGCCAGGGCATTAAGCTTATGGCGCATATTCTGGCAAATATCCTTGCTAAATCAGGAAAAGAAGTTGCCCTTAATCTTGTTTATGATGCGGCTGTCCGCAGCGGCAATATCAAAGCAGAGATTACTTATTCCGACGAACCTATCGAAGTCCCTTTTTTTGAAGAAGCAGATATTGCGCTTCAGCTTTCAAGCATACTCGATACTACGGTCAAGGCAAAATATGTTCTTATTGAATCCGCTGCATGCGGAACAGAGGGTAAAGAGTGTGATTTACACTGTCCTGAAAGTGACAGAATCCCTTTTGGAAAAATTGCTACAGAATGCTTTAACAGCCCTGTTTTTGTTAATATGATTGCCTTGGGCAAGTTATTACAAAAAATCGGAATTAATATTGAGACTATAAACTTTAACACCGTCTTTCCGTCGCAATTCTTTGATGAAAATATAAGGGCGATTCGATATGGGTACACCTATCAGGATTAACGCATCGGAAATTTCAGAGACAGTTTCCAGGCTTTGCCAGGACGCAAATTTCAATTTGGGAAGTGACGTGGTCAATGCCCTGGCGCTTGCCAGTGAAAAAGAAGCATCACCTGTCGCAAAAGAAATTCTTTCCGAATTATTGGAAAACTCAAGGATCGCGCATGAAAATAAAATGCCCTTATGCCAGGATACCGGCGTTGCAATTGTTTTCTTAGAAGTTGGAGAAAATGTAGAAATTGCCGGCGGACGACTCCACGATGCAGTCAATGCTGGGGTGCGTAAAGGATACAAAGAGGGGTTTTTGAGAAAATCTATCGTAGCAGACCCCCTCACACGGGTGAATACGAATGATAACACCCCGGCTATTATTCATACAGAGTTTGTACCCAATAATCATCTGAAGATTACTTTCATGGCAAAGGGGGGCGGATGCGAAAATATGAGCAGGATTGCCATGCTCACACCTGCGGAAGGACGTGAGGGAGTTGTTCATTTTGTCGTGGAAACTGTGGAGAAAGCAAAGGCGAATCCATGTCCTCCAATTATTGTAGGAGTGGGAATAGGTGGTACCTTTGATTATGCCGCCCTTTTAGCGAAAAAGGCCCTGTTGCGTCAGGTAGGTTCGGAGAATAAAAATCCTGAAACGGCGCAATTGGAGAAAGAACTTCTGTATAAAATAAATCATCTGGGAATCGGCGCTCAAGGACTGGGCGGTATGATAACTACCCTGGCAGTACACGTGGAGAGTCACCCTTGTCACATTGCAAGCCTGCCTGTGGCAGTCAATATAGACTGCCATTCTCATCGGGTAAAAATTGCAATACTGGGGAGCAAACGATTATGACAAATATTATACCGATAAACACACCCTTATCAGATGCCATTATCGAACAACTAAAGGCAGGAGATAAGGTCATGATCAGCGGCATACTTTACACTGCAAGAGACGCCGCGCACAAAAGGCTTGCAAACCTCATCGATCAGGGCAAGGAACTGCCATTTGATATAAAAAACCAGATCATTTATTACACAGGGCCTAGCCCTGCTCCGCCGGGTATGCCAATCGGGTCGTGCGGACCAACCACAAGCTACCGTATGGATAAATATACACCACTATTATTGTCACTGGGGCTAAAGGCAACTATAGGCAAAGGGAATCGGTCGGAAGAGGTGCTGGAAGCCATGAAAAAATATAAGGCTGTTTATCTTGTTGCTACAGGAGGGGCTGCTGCATTGCTGGCGCAATCGGTAAAAAGAATGGAAGTAGTTGCATACGAAGATTTAGGAGCGGAAGCAATCAGGAAATTAGAGGTTGAAAATTTTCCGGCAATTGTCGCAAATGATATTTATGGAAACGATTTGTACAAAGAAGGGGTTTTAGCCTATTCCCAAATAGATATTTCCCATTAAATATTTTGCCAAAAAGTCATCATGTTTCATTTGCAACACCCAGAAACGATGAAAATGGTTTTATAACCAGATCGTGTTGTAGTATATGTACTCAAGCTATTTTTTGTAGTCTTACTTTCGAGTCGGAAACATCTGGCATTTCTGTTTCTGTACCGGTTCAAATGTATAGGGCCATCCAAAAGGTCTCAGCTTGTCATTATTGCATGGGGGTCTCAGCTTGTCATTGCGAGGGTCTTTTCCGAAGCAATCAGTATACTACGAGATATTTCGTGACGTAAGAAACGTCATATCGCGGGAGAAGCAAATTAAGGGTGGCTCAAGGGCTAAAAAAATAGAATTAATTAAAAATAGAATTAATTAATGGAATGAATGCAGGATGGAAGGATCTCTATGACGGTTTATGAGATTGCTTCGGAAAAGACCCTCGCAATGACAAGCGGATACCCTTGTAATGACAAAATAAGTCACCAGTCATCATGTTTCATTTGCAACACCCAGAAACGATGAAAATGGTTTTATAACCATATCATGTTGTAGTATCTGTACTTAAACTATTTTTTGTATTCTTATTTTCGAGCCGGTACAAAGAAATTACTGATAAAGTACTAAAAAGAGGAGCTTGGGTGTGTAAAGGCATTTTTATCCCATTCTTTCCCCATTCCGTATTGATTTGAAAATCTATACATTAAAGGAGTATCAGAAAAATGTTGGAAAAAGTTATTTTAGTCATCTGCGATGGACTGGGAGACCGTCCAATAAAAGATCTTGGCAATTTAACCCCACTGGAAGCGGCAAAAACGCCAAACATGGACAAACTGGCTTCCGAATCTGAATGCGGAATGATGTACAGCTTGGGCCGTGGTTGTGTGCCTGGCAGCGACACATCACATCTCAACATACTAGGCTATGATTATAGAGAATATTATTCAGGACGCGGAACAATAGAGGTGACCGGCGTTGGTATGAAATTACAGGAAGGCGACGTTGCCCTGCGTGGAAATTTCGGCACGGTAGACGAAAATTTTATTATTAAAGACCGCAGGGCAGGCAGAATCAGGGGGGTAGCACCGTTAGCACAGGCGCTGGATGGCATAGAAATCGACGGCGTTACATTTCTCGTTAAACCTGGAACCGGCCATCGTGCGGCTGTGGTAATGAGAGGGAAAGGCCTTTCCAGTGCCATTATTGATGCCGATCCGCACAAACCGGACGTCCCTGTAAGGGAAGTTACCCCTTTAGATGAGTCTATTGAAGCAAAACATACCGCGCGAATATTGAATGTTTTTTTGAAAAAGGCATGGGAAATTCTCCAAAAACACCCTTTAAACGAAGAAAGACGAAAAAAAGGAGAATTGTTGGCGAACTATCTGTTAGTGCGCGGTGCAGGACAATACAAAGAGGTTCCCTGCTTTAAAGAACGTTATGCTTTCTCAGGGTGTTGTATAGCAGGAGGTGGGTTGTATAAGGGAGTTGCCGCTTACCTGGGAATGGATGTTATTGACGTCCCCGGCGCAACAGGCCTGCCGGACACCGATATTGAAGCTAAATTCATGGCGGCAATCAGCAACCTGAAGCATTACGATTTTGTTTTTGTACATGTAAAAGCCGCAGATTCTTTCGGAGAAGATGGAAATTTCAGAGGTAAAAAAGAATTTATCGAAAAGATCGACCACGCGGCGAGGCTTTTTCATGAAACATCGGAAAATACATTATTAATAATAACCGGAGATCATTCAACCCCTTGTGCATTGAAAAGCCATTCGGGTGATCCAATCCCCATCATTTTTCGCGGAACCGGTGTTCGGGTAGACAAGGTCGCTGCGTTTAATGAGCGGGATTGTACACGGGGAGGTATGGGTATTATTACCGGAATGGACATAATGCCTCAGGTACTTAATCTTTTCGGGAAACTCCCTTTAACAGGTGCATAATTTTACGAAGTATAAAAGAGGAACCACAGATTACACAGATTTAAAAAATTCGTCGCAAGTAGGGGCGTTCCTTGTGGTTGCCCATTACAATTGACTAATGACTCATGACCAATTTTTCACACAAATATGCAAATGCAGAAGAAAAAAGTATTATGGATAAAATGGTTGGTAATTTCTTTCTGTTTAACAGCTCTTGTTGTTGCTATTTCCATTTTCGTATTTCCCACTCTTCTCTTTGAAAAAAGCATCACGCAAAAAGTCGTTCTCTTGCTGGAAAACAAACTTCCTTCTTCCGCTCAAACAGGCACGGTATCATATCACTGGCCGAATCAAATCCGTATTTCTCTTATTATTCTGCAAAAGCAAAACAATGACCCGGAAACTACAACACAGTTTGATGACATACAGGGTACATTAAAGCTGTTTCCCCTCTTATGGAATCAGGTTATTTTTGAAAAAATTGAGGTTAAACAAATAAACTACGAAAATAGTTTATTGATTGAAGACTTGTTTACCGATACACTTTCTCTTAAAGATAACGAGATAACTACTCATGTGCAATTCAAAGCAAATGGCGGCAAAACATATCTTCACGGCGTTATGGAACTCAAAAGAGATATGCCGGAATTTAATATAACAATCAAAGCGCATGATGTTTACATAACACAAGAAATGCCTGTGCTCCGTGATTTGCCTTTATTTAAAAAGGATGGAAGCGAAGCAGGTGGCATTCTGAGCATTGAAGGACATCTGAGTGGAAAAGGGTTTGGCGGGAATATCCCAAGCAAAGATATTAAAGGCCGCTTTACCCTCAGCGTCCGGAACGGCTATGTTAAAAGCAATGTGCTTTTTTCTGCTTTGTCAGATATTATTACCATCGACGACCGCTATTCTTTTGATTTATTAGAAACAGAAGTGCTGATCGAGGAGGAAACAATGTATACCCCAAAAGTAATCGTTGATAGTCAGCTATTAAAGATGGAGGTATCAGGCATGATAGAATTCGGAGGAAAACTATTTTATAAAGCAAATGTCACGGTGAATGAAAGATTCGTAAACAAGGGCATAGAAAAGATTACAGGGATTGTTTTCAGGCAAAATGCCATCCCATTGGAGATACGCGGCGACATAAATGACCCGAAGATTTCAATAAAACTCTCTCAGGAAAACGTGGAACAACTTGTCAGGGGTATCGCAAATGATTTCTTACGTACAAATAAGGAAGTAAAGAAGGAAAGAAAGGCAGGGAATGGCCATAAATGATATGGATTGATTATTCGATTTTTGGTGTTTTGTTTTTTGCAATACTATTTGGATTTGTCAGCGGCCCTGTAATGCAGTTTCTCAGAATAGGATGCCTGCTCATCTCTTTCTTTGCCGCTTTTTTCTTCCACGGAGTAATTAGCAATATCCTGAAAGGCATTCTGTCTCAATCTGTTACGGATTTATTGAGTTATTTTACCATTTTCGGAGTAATCTTAGCCGTAACGTGTTTTATTACAAATCTGTTAAAAATCGTTATCAATAAAAGCGGCATATCTGTTGGGTCGAGGTTTTTCGGTGGTTTTTTGGGGATTTTTAAAGGGGTTCTCTTTTGCGGAGTAATTATCTTTGGCGTTTTATTATTCTGCAGTGAATCAACACGCGATAGGGTGAATACCTCAAAAATAGCAGCCCCCATAGGAAAAGGTATGCAAAGATTGGTTACAATTATTCCTGAAAGCGTAGCGAATAAAGTACGCTCCTATGCGGAAAAAATTGAGGAACTAAAAACGCAAAAGAAAAAAGAAGCGACTCCGGAAAAAGAAGTTACTCAGAAAAAAGAAGAAATCCCCCCGAATTGATCACGCACCATACACGATATTTTATAACACGATTCGACAGGGCAATTGACCTTTTGAACATACTTTTGGGTCACGCTTGTAATCTTAAGTATTACTATGTAACAATAATTTTTTGTTTGACAATCCATATTTTTTATATATTCTTACCCTTTTTGTTAGGTTCTTTATAAATTTGATTTAAGTTCTTTTAAATCAACAACTTTCTTAAAAAGGAGCTTTTGATAAATGAGTCCTCTTTCGAAAAATTTTCTTCGGGCAAGCCTGGTTTATTTTTTTATAGCGGCAATACTTGGTACCGTTATGATATCCATGAAAAGCTATCCCGCTCAATTATTGTTTTCTCATGTACATTTAAACCTTTTGGGATGGATGTCCATGATGATCTTTGGTGTTGGATATCATATACTGCCCAGATTTACCGGCAGGCCTCTCGCCTATCCTAAAATAGGCACACTTCAATTCTATCTTGCAAATATCGGGCTTGTAGGTTTAGTCTGCTTTCGCCCGCTTCATCCCCTGGTAGAAATTTTTGCCGGTATCGAAGTCATTGCCATAGGCTTCTTTGTTGTAAATATTTGGGTCAGCACCATACCGCCGAAACCAGAAACGGAATAATCTTAAAATAGGAGATTTTATAGTTATGTATACTATCGGAATAGACATTGGTTCTATGTCAACCAATGGAATTCTTTTAAATGATAAGAAGGAGATCCTTTCTGCAACAATCATCGCAACCGGTGCAAGCAGTAAAAAAGCTGCGGAAAAAACCCTTCAACAAATATTTACAGAGCATAATCTTACAGAAAAAGATATTAACTATATCGTAGCCACAGGCTATGGGCGCGTAAAAGTTCCTTTTGCCAATGAAGTAATAACGGAAATCACTTGCCATGCAAAAGGTGCAAATTATTACTTTCCTGACGCCAGGACAATTATTGATATTGGCGGACAGGACAGTAAGGTTATCAAAATCGATGGAAATGGCAATGTACTTGATTTTGTTATGAACGACAAGTGCGCCGCCGGTACCGGCCGCTTTCTGGAAGTTATGGCAAGAACACTGGAAATTGAGCTGGAGGAGATGGGAGAGATTTCCCTGCACGGAAAAGATAACGTTTCCGTGAGTAGCCTTTGTACCGTTTTTGCAGAATCGGAGGTTGTATCGCTTATTGGCGCCGACCACAAAACGGCGGATATTTGCCGTGGACTGCATATTTCAATCGCAAAACGTATTACCGCACAAGTAAAACGGGTAGGGTTGGAACAAAAGGTTGCCATGACAGGCGGCGTTGCTAAAAATATTGGCGTAGTAACGGAGCTGGAAAAAAACCTGGGCTGCAAAATTGAAATCTCAGGAGAGCCGCAAATTAACGGTGCGCTTGGGGCGGCGTTAATAGCGCTGGAAAAAGCGCAGGCGCAAAGCAACGTCTCTGTGTCGCTGTCAGGATCTGACAACAGCAAAAGTTTACTTGAAACTTCTATCGCGGATTTTTCCATTGAAGAAAGCAATTTGCCCAAGATCGGATATTTTTGTTCTTATACCCCGGTAGAAATTATTCATGCCGCAGGGTTTCATCCTGTCAGGATTAAAGGGACAGAACATGATTCATGCGCCGCTGACGAGGTGCTCTGCGGAAACATCTGCCCTTATATAAAGGCTGTTACCGATAGAAAGATTGAAGGTAGTCTGGAGGATTTTCAGGGAATGGTATTTGTCAATTCCTGTGACGGGATGAGGCGCCTTTACGATGCCTGGGTAAAAATGGACGAAGGGAAAGGGCGATTTAACTATATGTTGGATATTCCTAAAAATATTGATGACGCTGCGGTTTACTATTACGCCAACCTGCTCAAGAAATTTAAAGAGAAACTCGAGTCGTACTTCACCATGAAAATCCTGCCTGACGACATCAACCGGAGCATTGTCGTCTATAACTCGGTACGGGAAAAAGTAGGACAATGTTTGCAGAAATACTGGAACGGATATATTGCCCATTCGGGATACGAGATGTTTTCCTTGCTGAAAAAAGGAGTAAATGCAGTTCCAGAGAAGTTTAACACCTATTTAACGCATATTATTAAGCAGGGTGAAGGTGTACGCGACACACGCGAAGTACCGCGGTTATTCATCTGGGGTAGTATCATGGAGAATGAAAAGATAATGAAGATTATAGAGGATGCAGGTGCAAAGGTTGTGGCAGAAGACCTATGTAACGGCAGCCGGTATTTTGACGCCGTGGTGAGCATAAACGAAGAGCCTATTTTGTCCATTGCAAAACGGTATATCAAAAGAAGCCCCTGCTCCCGGATGGAAAATATCTTTGACAGGATTAATAAGGCATTAACGATTATGCAGGAAAAATCAATCCATGCTGCAATTTATCATACATTAAAATTCTGCGACCATAATCTTCTGGATTATCCCATGATAAAAAAGACTTTCTATGAAAAAAATATCCCGCTTCTCCATTTGAATTGTGACTACTCGTTAAGCAGCGAAGGACAAATCAAAACACGCGTTGAAGCCTTCCTTGAACAATTAATGGTTGCCCCAAAATAAGAAATACGTTAGAATTTTCTTTATGTCATTAATTTTAAAACTAAAGGAATGGGCAACCTCGCTCATGCAGCGACACTCACAGTTGCTTATCAGAGAAGGATTGCGGCTTTATAAGATATACCTCTTTTTCTTCCGCAACAAGAAAATCGGTGGGTTCCGCTCGCTGCAAGTGCAGATACACGTCGGGGTAAAACATCTTTTTAACGTGTATGCGCATCCTGACCGGACTATATGGACAACCATGTTTGTCCCCTCGGAAATATTGTTTGCCATGGGGCTTTATCCCTTTTGCCTTGAGATCGGAGCTGCCCTTTTTGCCGGAATAGGCCAAAGTTCCCGCGGCCTTATAGAAGCTGAATCACGAGGAGTTTCCACTGATATCTGCACCTTTCACCGCGCTGCAATCGGCCATGCATATAGAAACATTTTTCCGAGGAATATTCTACAGGTCGCCACGTCAACACTCTGTGACAACAATACCAAAACAGCAAAACTGTGTGAATGTCTGACGGGAAAGGACACGATCGTGATAGACATCCCTTACGAAGAAGATGAATATTCCGTTCAATACCTTGCCAAACAACTGGAAGATCTCGTCAAATATCTGGAAAAAACAACAGGGAGAAAGATGAGGCATGAAGCATTAGAACGAGCCTTTGAATACTCAAACAAAACACGGGAAAAGATTCTTGAAATCAACGAATTAAGAAAAGATCCTCTTTGCCCTCTGAAAGGCAGCAGTGCCTTAGGGTTTATGTTTCCCACCTATCTGCTTATCGGTTCCGGATTAGCCCTGGAATTTTATTCCAGTTTGGCGAATGAATTGCGCGAAAAGATTGCAGAAAATAAGACAAAATCCCCAAAAATCCCGCCCACAAATCAAATCAAAATTCTCTGGCTGGAATTAAAACCCTATTTCAATGTGGATTTCCTGCAAAATCTTGAAGAAAAAGAGAATGTTAAAATTGTCTTTGAAGAAACAAACTATGTTTACTGGGATAAGCTTGATGTGCAAAAACCATACGAAAGCCTTGCCAGAAAACATATCATGAATACGTATAACGGTCCGTTGGAACGGCGCATAGAAGTAGCAAAAATGCTAGCCCGTGAGTACGATGTTGACGGCGTTGTTGTATTTTCTTCATGGGGATGCAGAAGAAATAATGCAGCCGTACCCACTATTAAGAAAGAACTCAACAAAATAGGCTACCCCTTTCTCAGTCTCGATGGTGATTGCGTAGACGATAAAAACTACATGCCTGGACAGTTTTCTACAAGGATTGAAGGTTTCCTGGAAATGATACGTGGAAGAAGAGCGTCTGCCGCTCAACGTGAAACGTGTACTATTTCTTGAAAAACTATAACCGTTCTGTCGTAAAAACAAAGATGCTGATTGTTTTTACCCTGCCTTTTTCATATGGTAATAGTTTACCGCTGATTTTTAGTTTTAAACCTGATTTTTAGTTTTAAACCCAACCTGTACAAGCCAGAACCAAATAAGCGCGAAATACGAAAGAGGAACCACAGATTACACAGACTTCGTCGTGATCTCAGTCGAGCGATTTCGCAGATTGAAAGATTCATAACACTTTAGTTTTTTGAAATTTTTTTATCGATGGGGCTGCTTCGCTTGCCCCATCCTACACAAATAACGCCATCGTTGTCCGCATTTTTCAAAAAGCGAAGGTGTTGTCAATTAAGAAAATAACACAATGAGAGCCTTCATATTAGTTGTTATCTTTCTGTTAATATCATATTACACACACAGCGCAGAAGCAGAAAATGATCCTTCTCTGTTTCACCCGTATACAGACACCCAAAATCCAGCCGATACCCCATTACTCGATTTACTAAGCATGACCATCGAAGACCTTATAGACATAGATGTTGCTACCGTTTATGCCGCATCCAAATACAAACAGAAGGTTACTGAAGCCCCGTTATCTTTATCCGCCAGCATTGTCACTGCCGATGATATAAAGAAATACGGATACCGCACACTTACGAATATCTTGAGAAGTATAAGGGGTTTTTATGTGAATTATGACCGCAATTATTCTTATCTTGGCTCAAGGGGTTTTTCGCGTCTGGGCGATTACAATTCGCGATATCTTATCATGGTGGACGGGTTTCGCCTCAATGACGCTGTTTACGATACGGCATCCATCTGGACGGAATTCGTTCTGGATGTTGACCTCATTGACCGTGTTATGGTATTGAGATGCTCATTTCCGCCTCTTATTATGATAGCAACGGCAGAAGCCGCCTGTACTACAGAGAAAATGATATTGAAGTAGGAACACCGGGACGCTGCTTAACTGTTTGATTGAGCAAGGCGTTATCCGGCACACAGAAACAACTTACTTGTAAAAAACAGGGCGGCAAATACCTGTCCTTTTTTCCTCATTGAGTATTCAGCGAGAAAACGGAGAAAATCAGGGGTTTGTGCTTGTGGCATCAGACATTCCACGCGTAAAATCATGGATGAAGAACTCCGTGATACTATAGAACAAGGGAACCGTACTATCAAAGAGATGAGACACCTCGTGTATTTTTCAAGCCTTATGAATGACGAAGTGCATGAAGAATCGCTGTTTAATAATTTGGGAAGGACGTTGAAGGAGGATTTTTACCCCGATATCCTTGCAATAATGACGCTTGATACTGAAAGAAATATACTAGTACATCGTTTCATTAAAATGTGTACGTAAAAAAATGTCATTGCGAGGAGTGGAGCGACTAAGCAATCTCTTGTTCCCAAAAGACTTAAGATTGCTTCGCTGTAGCTCGCAATGACGGTATCAATGTAGATATTTTAATGAAACGTTATACTAGATAGTGTCTGAACGAAAACTATCTAAACAACTATTTATTGGATAGTTAAGACTACTAATTGTTGCAAATATTTGACGAATATTTTCATTAATCTCAAAAAATGCGCCATTTTCACGAAGATTATCATAGTCAAACTAATATTTTCCAAATTAGGATAAAAAGATTCGCGCTTATGCAACAATTTCAACTCTTAATACAGCAACAAGTTAAATAGTTTTCGTTCAGACACTAGATATGCCAATCGTATATTCGCCAATGCCGAAAGGTGAACTCATTAAAACGGATATATTCCTGAATCCTTCAGGCTGCAGGTGTGTTGCACACCGGAAAGGAACTTATAGTGAATGATATGAGCACGGAACCGGCCTGCGATTGCCTCAGTAGCAAATATAAAGAAGGAGGATGCGTTTACGTTCCCCTTACTATGGGGAAATGGCGATAGGCATGGTGCTGATGATAAAGAAAGAAAAGGGATTTTGGGATGACAGGGATATGCGAAAACTTCTATTGGTTTATGCAGGATTGGCATCATCTGCGCTTTACAGGGTCAGGCTTATGGAGTTCACCAAACATGCCGCAATAACAGACGCGCTAACCGACGTATACAACAGGAGGTTTTTTGAAGATATGTTTGAAAAACAACTTGCGTTGACGATAAGCATCGGGGTTTCCTCTTTTCCGTCGCATGAAACTGAATGCAGTGCTTTGTTGCGATCTGCTGACAAGGCATTGTACAGGGCAAAAGAAAAAAGCAGAGACAAGGTTGAGGTATCATATGTTATCGATTAAATTTGGGCACTACCATCCCTCGCTTGAGAACTCGTTTGTAGAAACTTTGCATACCATAAAAAGCGAAGATCCCTTATCCCCCATTGCCGTTATTGTTCCCACAAACTATATGCTTGAAAGGCTTCAGGAACGTTTGGTAAAGAAACATGACGTATCGTTTCTTAACGTATTTTTTCTCAATTTCTATCTCCTGGCAAGAGAAATATGCAGGAATTCAAAAAATGATATCGGGCATATCCGGCAGGAACCTTTTATTTACGAACGGATTATCACCAAACTTATCGAACAGGAGAGGCATCATATACCTTCCTTAAAAAATATAATATCGCCATCATCCATTGCCCGCTCAATGTTTCATTCTCTGCAAGACCTCACAGACGCCAATGTTAATGCAGATGATTTAAGGGCAGTTATTAATGAGCAACTTACCGGCGGTGCTGATATTCAAAAACTGTCTGATATATCGCGGTTATTTACTCTTTTCCAAAACACGCTGAATGCATCCGGCATATCCCACGATTCAAACCTCTATCGTTCGGCGGCAAAGCACGCTGCTGATTCTGAATATCTCAGAAAATTCAAATATATACTGGCATATGGTTTCTATGATTTAACCGGCGTGGAACAGGATTTTTTCTCTGAAATATTCAGATATTATCCAACAATATTGTTTTTGCCCTACAAAAAAAATCATGCCGTTTTTACCTACGTTAAACATTTCTACGAATCATTTTTGTTGGGGATCGCACGGGACATTGAGGATCTGCCCCCAGATGATCTACAGGGGTTTTCTTATTTAATGGACGCAGACTCGGAAACAAAAACCTCTCTGCATGGAGAATCCATGCCTGACGCCCCTTCATTGGATAACCTTAGCATCATCAATGTATCCGGCAAACATGATGAAATATGGGTGATTGCAAAGGAAATACTCAAACTCATTAATAAAGGTTACGTATTTGGCGATATAGGCATTGTCGCAAGAGAACTTGGGCAATATTTAAACATTATACAGGAGGTTTTTCAGGAAAACGCAATCCCGTTTACCACACTTGACAAGGAACCGATAGAAAAGTACCCCTTATTTACCATGATAAAACAATTGCTATTGCTGGATCGCGAAAACTTTTATCGTCCTATGGTTATCGATATTCTGGAATCACCCTATTTCAATATCCCTGTTCCTGAATTAAAAGACGTCCTTTCACGGCAGAATCTCTGGGATATTATTAGCAGGACAAATGGTATCCATAGCGGTATACGCTGCTGGTTGTCAAAACTTGAACAGTTAAAGAACGCAATGGCAGAGCCAGCGGAGGAAGATATTTTGCCTCACAATATCAATATCTCCTGCGATCAGATTGAGTCGCTGAAAAATATAGTGCAGTTGTTGTCAAATGATTTGCTTTCCCTGCAGGAAAAGGCGACCTGGTCTCAAATGTGTCAAAAAACAAAACTATTTCTCGATAAATATATACACATTCCTTCTGAAGACATAGATCAGGAAATTATAAAAAGAGATATTTTTATTAAAGAAAGAATATTTTGCCTGTTTGACACATTGTCTATTCTCGATCGTATCGATAAAGAAATTACATACGATCAATTTGCAGATACTTTCATAAACGCCTGCAAGCAGGAAGGGATCCAAGCCGGGACCGCTAATAATAAAGGCGTCAGGGTTATGAACGCCATGTCTGCTCGTGGCATACCATTCCGGATACTGTTTCTTGTCGGATTGAACGAAAAGGAGTTTCCACGCGCTATTTTTGAAGAACCATTTTTGCCGGACCATACCCGAAGAATACTATCCGAAGCGCTTGGGAATCATATTCCTGAAAAACTAAGGGGTTTTGAGGAGGAACGTTTGTTATTTTATTTCCTGCTCAATGCCGCGCAGGAAAGGATTTATCTTCTTTATGAACGTTCAGATGAGGCGGGAAAACCCAAAACCCCTTCCCACTACATAATGGACATCCTTCAAAATATAAAAGGAATACATACCCGCAATGAGGATAAAGAAAACAAGTCTCCTGTAAAAATGAACGTTCCCCGCAGCATAAAAAATAAATTATGCAAAGAAGATATATCGCTGCTTACACCCAATGAGGCCGTGATCCGTATGGTGCTGGAACATATAGACCCCTCATGTTGCATTAATGCAATCGGTGGCAACCTGGCAGCCTATACACGTTCCAAATCAGCGTTGCAGGCTATAGAATGTTTTAGCCCCTATCTCTCAGCATATGATGGTATTGTTTCCGATGGGGAACATTGGTACAAAAATCGTGTACAAAAAGGTTTTAATCCTACGATGCTTGAAACGTTTGGCGCATGCCCATTCCAATTTTTTATGAGAGAAATACTGCAACTGGAACCGTTGGAAGAGCCGGAAAAGGGTGAAACCATATCATTGCCCAAACTGGGCACTATCTATCATGAGATATTAGACACATTATATTGCCATTTAAAAGAAAAGGGATATTTCGATGGGAAAGCCGCCGATACAAATCCAGTTGAATACCTGCATAAAATTGCAAATGAATCATTTGTGAAAATGGGAAAACAAATACCAATTCCCTATCCGCTACTATGGGAACTCAAAAAGGATGAAATAGTCGCCGCTTTAATACATTTCCTGTCATGGGATATTAAACAAATTGAACACACGGGTTATAGCCCTGCTTTTTTGGAAGCAAGGTTACAATTAGCATTGCCAAAAGGCAAATTTGAAGACTATCCGGCAATTTTTTTTAAAGGAAAGATTGACAGAATAGATGTTAAAAAAAGCGGACAGGAAATATATTTCCGGCTGGTGGATTACAAATCCGGAAAGGCAGGCACTGAACATTTATTAAAAGCGGCCGTGTGCGGACAAAAATTGCAACTGCCATTTTACATATCAATGGCAGAACAGTTCCTGGTAAATACCTATAGAAAGGAGGTTTCTCTTCCCTCTGAAATAATATTCGACGAGGCTTCATTCGTTTATATTGCGCGCTGCATGAATGATGAAAATGGAGAAAGATGCCTGCAAAAAAATACCATAAATAACAATGAATGGGCACAGCATAAAGAATTTTTCTGGGCAACCGTCCATGAAATCCTGGCTATCATTCGCCAGGGATTGTTCCCCACCACGGGAAAAGAAAAAAACTGTCAGTGGTGTAAATTCGCTACCCTATGCAGAAAGGGACACCAACCTTCCCGCTTCAGGCTGGAAAACGATGAAAGGTTGCTGAACTACAGAAATAATATTACTAATAAAATTACAAAAATCAGATAAATTTGAAGCGACAAAAATTTCAAAACGTCTGATTCGGGGGGGATTTGGCTTTATATCAAATATTATGCGGGTTTTTTTAAGCCTGAAGTATTTCTTTTCCTGGAGATTTGGAAATGCTGTGAGTTTGGCCGTATTCTTTTTTGTGGCCATGAGTTGTTTACCTAAGCAGAAAATACATGCCTGAAACGGCTGGTTTCGTTGTTATCAGGGACGCTGCCCAATATTTAGTTCAACTATTTGTCACCTATTGTTGAGTTATTTCTTTCATTACAACTCTCGCGGATTATTAATCTTTTATATGTCTAATTTTGACAAGATATTACAGTCGTTTTGCTCTATGCAGCATCTGACGGTAAAAAATCACAATAGTGTAAAGATTCGAAAAATATTATAAGCAATATTAATGTATAAGCCTAAGTAATATTGCATGTTATAAGAATATTTTCAAAATATTATCGAATTTAAAGATTGAAATAATAGTTTTTGATGGTATTATCTTCGAAGTTCAATTTTTTTGTGAAACTGCTCATTGAGTACTAATCCTAAGTCGAGAAAGTATGAAATAAAAAAAAGTTTACTTTTTGCTTGATATCCTGAAGTTTAAATAGTATATTAAGGAAATGAGTGGTTTTGGAAGTTCTGTTCTTTTATAATTTAGAAGTCAATTGCGTGCGAGTACAAAAGCCATAACAATTTCTTTTTTTTGAATAGATGTAAAATTAAGTAGCCAGTTAGTTTGGTTAGCCTTTTGTTGTTTTATGAAGGGTATGATCTTGGCTCAGAACGAACGCTGGCGGCGTGGATTAGGCATGCAAGTCGAACGAGGAAGTGCCCCGTAAGGGGCGCAAGCCTAGTGGCGAAAGGGTGAGTAATGCATTGATAACCTGCCTTTGAGATGGGAATAACTGCGTTTCGAGCAATCGGAACTACCGAAAGGGCTGCTAATACCCAATAATACTATAGGTGCAAAAGCACTTGTGGTCAAATGCTAGGAATTCTGTTCCTTGTGCTTAAAGAGGGGTTAATGTCCTATCAGCTAGTTGGTGGGGTAATGGCCTACCAAGGCAAAGACGGGTAGCCGGCTTGAGAGGGTGGTCGGCCACACTGGGACTGAGACACTGCCCAGACTCCTACGGGAGGCTGCAGTCGAGAATCTTTCGCAATGCCCGAAAGGGTGACGAAGCGACGCCGCGTGTGGGAAGAAGGCCTTCGGGTTGTAAACCACTGTCGGGAGTTAGGAAATGCAGGTGCGTTAATAGCGCACTTGCTTGACTAAGGCTCCAGAGGAAGCCACGGCTAACTCTGTGCCAGCAGCCGCGGTAATACAGAGGCGGCAAGCGTTGTTCGGAATTATTGGGCGTAAAGAGCACGTAGGCGGCCTTGCAAGTCAGTTGTGAAAGCCTTCCGCTTAACGGAAGAACGGCATCTGATACTACAGGGCTTGAGTACGGGAGGGGAGAGTGGAACTTCTGGTGGAGCGGTGAAATGCGTAGATATCAGAAGGAACGCCGGCGGCGAAAGCGACTCTCTGGTCCGAAACTGACGCTGAGTGTGCGAAAGCTAGGGGAGCAAACGGGATTAGATACCCCGGTAGTCCTAGCCGTAAACGATGGGCACTAAGTAGAGGGGTTTTGATTATTTCTCTGCCGGAGCTAACGCATTAAGTGCCCCGCCTGGGGAGTACGGCCGCAAGGCTAAAACTCAAAAGAATTGACGGGGGCTCGCACAAGCGGTGGAGCATGTGGCTTAATTCGATGCAACGCGAAGAACCTTACCGGGGCTTGACATGGTAGAAGTAGAATCCTGAAAGGGTGACGATCGGTATCCAGTCCGAAGCTATCACAGGTGTTGCATGGCTGTCGTCAGCTCGTGTCGTGAGACGTTGGGTTAAGTCCCCTAACGAGCGAAACCCTTGTCTTTAGTTGCTAACGGGTAATGCTGAGCACTTTAGAGAGACTGCCGTCGTTAAGACGGAGGAAGGTGGGGACGACGTCAAGTCATCATGGCCCTTATGTCCCGGGCTGCACACGTGCTACAATGGTCGGTACAAAGGGATGCTAAGTCGCGAGATGGTGCGAAACCTATAAAGCCGATCTCAGTTCAGATTGGAGGCTGAAACTCGCCTCCATGAAGTTGGAATCGCTAGTAATCGCGGATCAGCTACGCCGCGGTGAATATGTTCCCGAGCCTTGTACACACCGCCCGTCAAGCCACCCAAGCAAGATGCACCCAAAATCGCCTGCCTAACCCGTAAGGGAGGGAAGTGCCTAAGGTGTGTTTTGTGAGGAGGACTAAGTCGTAACAAGGTAGTCGTAGGAGAACCTGCGGCTGGATCACCTCCTTTCTAAGGATTGTTGTAACGGTTTTGTCTCGCGCGCAAAAGGCTTCTATTTTTTTTGTAAGTTATATTGCCTTTGGAAACAGAGTGTGGCCCAAATATTGCTCGATGGTTTGGGCCTATAGCTCAGTTGGTTTAGAGCATTCCCCTGATAAGGGAAAGGTCAGTGGTTCGAGTCCACTTAGGCCCACCATTTTCTTTTATACGTCCGGTCTGAAGGGGGATGTAGCTCAACTGGGAGAGCGCTGCCCTTGCAAGGCAGAGGTTAGCGGTTCGATCCCGCTCATCTCCACCAGTTTGATTTCTTTGCGCAAGGTTTTTAGGTCTTGCGGTAACTGGTCGCCTGTCTTTGATAGCTAATTTTAAGCCTGTATAATCACATGTAGACTGCATATTGTATATCTCAGCATTTGTCATTGTTGGAGATTGAAATACTAAGTTTTGCGACATAGTTTGTTCTTTGAAAAGTGAATACTTAACGGGTAGCAATTTGATTCTCGATTTATTTAAGATATCAAGCCAATAAGGGTACATGGTGGATGTCTTGGCGCTGAGAGGCGATGAAGGACGTGGAAGACTGCGATAAGCTTCGGGGAGCTGCCAAACAAGCTTTGATCCGGAGATTTCCGAATGGGGCAACCTACTATAGGTTTATGCTATAGTATCTACACCTGAATATATAGGGTGTAGAGGCGAACGGAGAGAATTGAAACATCTTAGTAACTCCAGGAAAAGAAAGAGAATTCGATTTCCTTAGTAGCGGCGAGCGAAAAGGAAGAAGCCTAAACCAGCTATGTGTCAAGCCCTTGTGCGTTGCATAGTTGGGGTCGTGGGTGTTGCGGTGGCAGTACAAGGACTGCCTGTGAAGTTACAAATGTAATTTTTAGCTGAATAGTACTGGAAAGAATAACCATAGAAGGTGATAGTCCTGTAAGCGAAAAGAATTACACTTCTAGCGTAATTACCCGAGTAACACCCGTCTCGTGGAAGCGGGTGTGAATTTAGGGAGTCCACTCTCTAAGGCTAAATACTACTCAGCGACCGATAGCGTACAAGTAGCGCGAGCGAAAGATGAAAAGAACCCCTGTTAGGGGAATGAAATAGAACCTGAAACCGTGTACTTACGAGCGGTGGGAGCACTATGATTCTTTAATAGAATAATGTGTGACCGCGTGCCTTTTGCATAATGAACCGGCGACTTATTGTGTATTGCAGGTTAAGTCTTTATGGGACGAAGCCACAGCGAAAGCGAGTGTGAAAGCGCGAACTATATGTAGTACATAATAGACCCGAAACCATGTGATCTACCCTTGGTCAGGATGAAGCGAATGTAAAAATTCGTGGAGGTCCGAACGCACTTGCGTTGAAAAGCGAGGCGATGAACTGAGGGGAGGAGTAAAAGTCTAATCAAACTTGGTGATAGCTGGTTCTCTCCGAAATAGCTTTAGGGCTAGCCTTATGGCGTGAATATGATGGGGGTAGAGATACTGAATAGATTCTGGGGCCTACCAGGCTACCAAGTCCAATCAAACTCCGAATACCATTATATAAGTCATAGGAGACAGACATTGGGGGATAAGCTTCATTGTCAAAAGGGAAACAGCCCAGACCGACAGCTAAGGTCCCTAAAATAGACTAAGTGATAAAGGAAGTGAGAGTGCAAAGACAGTTAGGATGTTGGCTTAGAAGCAGCAATCATTTAAAAAGTGCGTAATAGCTTACTAACCGAGCATTCTTGCGCCGAAAATATTACGGGACTAAGTTTATTACCGAAGCTTCGGATTGTTCGAATTATTTATAATTTGAACAGTGGTAGGAGAGCGTTCTATGTTAGGTTGAAGAGAGACTGTAAAGACTCTTGGACGATATAGAAGTGATTATGCCGGTATAAGTAGCGATAATATAAGTGAGAATCTTATTCGCCGTAAGCCTAAGGTTTCCTGGGGAAGGTAAATCCGCCCAGGGTTAGCCGGAGCCTAAGTCGAGGCTGAAAGGCGTAGACGATGGACAACAGGTTAATATTCCTGTGCTACCATAATAGCGTTGAACATGGGGGGACAGAGGTGTAAAGGTTAGCAAGCCTAATAGACACGGTTTGTTCAAGCCGGAGGTGTTATTCCAGGAAAATCCGGAATGCTAAAACATCGATGGTGAGTACGTTGGCGTAAGCCTATAAGTAACCGGAGCATCTCTCAAGAAAAGCCTCGATTGTGAGTTATTGTGGTATCCGTACTAAAACTGACACAGGTAGGCAGGGAGAGAATCCTAAGGCGCTCGAGAGAACCCTCGTTAAGGAACTCGGCAAAATTACTCCGTAACTACGGGAGAAGGAGTGCCTCAAGTAAAATTGAGGCCACAGTAAAAAGACCCGGGCGACTGTTTACTAAAAACACAGGTCTCTGCTAAGATTTAAAATCAACGTATAGAGACCGACGCGTGCTCGATGCCAGAAAGTTAAGGGGATGGGTTAGTGTTTGAAAAGATGCGAAGCTCAGAACCGAAGCTCTGGTGAATGGCGGCTCTAACTATGAGAGTCCTAAGGTAGCGAAGTTCCTTGTCGGCTAACTTCCGACGTGCATGAATCGCGTAACGACTTGGGTACTGTCTCAACGAGGGACTCGGCGA
Organism: Candidatus Kuenenia stuttgartiensis; assembly: GCF_900232105.1. Classification (NCBI taxonomy): domain Bacteria; kingdom Pseudomonadati; phylum Planctomycetota; class Candidatus Brocadiia; order Candidatus Brocadiales; family Candidatus Brocadiaceae; genus Candidatus Kuenenia; species Candidatus Kuenenia stuttgartensis. Next base: position 1,067,191 of record NZ_LT934425.1, on the reverse strand, counting down.
AATTGTAGTCGTGGTGAAGATGCCACGTACCCGCGGCAAGACGGAAAGACCCCGTGAACCTTTACTGTAGCCTATTATTGGGTTTTGGTACAATTTGCGTAGGATAGGTGGGAGACTTTGAAGTCTCGGTTTTGGCCGGGATGGAGTCGCCGTTGAAATACCACCCTTGTTATGCTAAAATTCTAACCAAATGCCGTGAATCCGGGTTTGGAACAGTGGTAGGTGGGCAGTTTGACTGGGGCGGTCTCCTCCAAAAGAGTAACGGAGGAGTCCAAAGGCTTCCTCAGTGCGGTTGGCAATCGCACGTAGAGTGTAAGGGCAGAAGGAAGCTTAACTGCGAGACATATAAGTCGAGCAGGTGTGAAAGCAGGGCCTAGTGATCCGGTGGTTGTGTGTGGAAACGCCATCGCTCAACAGATAAAAGGTACTCCGGGGATAACAGGCTTATCGCCCCCGAGCGTCCATAGCGGCGGGGCGGTTTGGCACCTCGATGTCGGCTCGTCGCATCCTGGGGCTGGAGAAGGTCCCAAGGGTTCTGGAGTTCACAGATTAAAGCGGCACGCGAGCTGGGTTTAGACCGTCGTGAGACAGGTCGGTCCCTATCTGTCGTGGGTGTGTGATATTTGAGGAGATCTGTCCTTAGTACGAGAGGACCGGGATGGACGTACCGCTGGTGTACCAGTTGTCGTGCTAACGGCATAGCTGGGTAGCTATGTGCGGAAAGGATAAATGCTGAAAGCATATAAGCATGAAGCCTACTCCAAAACTAGATATCATTTTCTTTTAGAAGAGAGACACCTTGTAGACTACGAGGTTGATAGGCCAGAGGTGTAAGTATAGTAATATATTTAGCTGACTGGTACTAATTTGTCGAAAAGCTTGAGTTCTTTATATAAATTGCGTTTCAATTTGTTACCGTTAAGTTATTCATTATTGTATAAGCTGTTAATTTTTTTGATACTTTTTCAAAAAAAATATTACACATTGACGATTTAGTTTCAAATGCTATCGTTTGAAAAAGAGTGAAGTTTGAGGTTGATTGATATAAATTTATAATTTCCGGTGGATATAGTAAGAATGAAACACCCGTTTCCATTCCGAACACGGTAGTTAAGCTTCTTACGCTGATGGTACTGGTGAAAGCTGGGAGAGTAAGTTACTGCCGGGAATAAATAATAAAACCCGTCCCGATACATCGGGATGGGTTTTATTATTTGTAGCTTTATTTTTATCTTAAATCTACAAAAAACTAAATTTAGGTTATATTTTCAAGTTTTATAGGTGAAATTTAAAATAAAGGTAGTCCATCATGGATTCAGAGGAAGAGAAGTTCATTGAATTTCTTTATTCTCGAGGTTTAAAATATACAACAGAACGAAAGTCTGTTTTTACTCATGTGTTTGAAAGCCATAAACACTTTGAAGCAGATGAGTTGTTAGTGGATTTGAGGCTGAATGGTTATAAAGTATCAAAAGCGACGATTTATCGTTCTCTTGCTCTGCTTGTCGAAAGTGGGTTGTTAAGAGAAGTTATATCTGGCGAGAGGCACACGCATTATGAGCATGTTCATGGACAAGAACATCATGATCATTTAGTCTGTGATAACTGTGGTAAGATTATAGAATTTTTTGAAAAAAAAATTGAAAATCTACAAGTTGCTGTGTGTAAAAAAAATAAATTTGTTCCAAAATCACATCGGTTACAAATTCAAGGACTGTGTGAAGATTGTTTTAAAAAACCTGACGAAAAGTTATGTCAGTAAGAAATTTTTGTAGAAAGGGTATTTTTATGTCTAGGGTTTGTGAGATATGCAAAAAAAAGACAGTAGCGGGCAATCAGATTGAAACTAGAGGTTTGGCAAAGTGGAAAGGTGGCGTAGGTAAAAAAATTACAGGGAAGACAAAACGAAAGTTTAAGCCGAATATACAAAAGGTAAAAGCACTGATTGATAACAAAACTGTGAAAAGAATAAAAGTTTGTACGAGGTGCATTAGTGCTGGAAAAGTAATAAAAGCATTATAACCTTATGAATCGTGGATAAGTTGAAAAATTATGAATATTAGTAATAAAGACATCGAATATGTTGCATCATTATCAAAATTTGAGCTTAGTGACGATGAAAAGAAAATATTTACAAGTCAGTTGCGAGAAGTGCTGTTGTATATAGAAAAATTAAATAAACTTAATACCGAAAATATTGCGCCGTTAATTCACCCTTTCAATATTACCAATATATTTAGAGAAGATACGTTGGAAGAATCAATCAGACGGGAAAAAGCCCTCTCCTTGGCACCTGCTACTGAGGGTTTTTTTTTTAAAGTACCAAAAGTACTGGAATAAATAATTTGTTATAAGAGAAGCGTTTTTGAAATTTTTAAGTTTTACCGCACTTCAAATAAAACGGAAAATATTATCAGAAGAAATTCGGGCAACGGACATAGTTAATATGTTGTTTGAACGGATTTTTAAGATCGATTCAAATATACAGTCATTTCTTACATTAGATGAAGAAAACGCATTTAAAAAGGCTAAGGAAATTGACAAGAAGGTTGCAAACCATGAGAGTGTAGGTTTGCTCGCGGGTATCCCCATTGCCGTTAAAGATAATATTTGTACAAAAGATTTAACTACTACGTGTGCCTCTAAGATTCTCAAAACTTTTATCCCACCGTACGATGCCTTTGTTGTTAAACGGTTAAAAGAAGAAGATTCCATTATAATTGGCAAAACCAATTTGGATGAATTCGCAATGGGTTCTTCAACCGAAAACTCCAGCTATAAAATTACTCGCAATCCTTATAATCAAAATTTTGTGCCAGGCGGATCAAGCGGTGGTTCCTCAGCAGCAGTGTCCGCAGATCTTGCATTTATGGCATTGGGTTCTGAAACTGGTGGTTCAATAAGACAGCCTGCGGCTTTGTGTGGAGTTGTTGGATTAAAACCAACTTACGGAAGGGTATCTCGATTTGGTTTAGTTGCATTTAGTTCTTCTCTTGATCAAATTGGCCCTATCACTAAGGATGTAAGTGATGCTGCATTGCTTTTGAGTGTAATTGCAGGTAAAGATAAGAATGATACTACGTGTGCTGATATAAATGTCCCTGATTATCTAAATGGAATTGGTGGTGGTGTAAAAGGCATTAAAATTGGCATTCCGCGTGAATATTTTGCAGAGGGTTTGGATGCTGATGTTCGTACGGCAGTAGATAACTCTTTAAAAATTTACGAAAGACTTGGGGCTAAGCTTGTAGAGGTATCTTTGCCCCATACTGAATATGCAGTTGCTGTTTATTATATAGTGGCAAATGCAGAGGCAAGCTCTAACTTATCGCGATTTGACGGTGTAAGGTATGGTTTTCGTGCAAACAATATAAAAGGCATTGATGAAATGTATTGCCGGTCCCGTTCGGAAGGATTTGGTAATGAAGTGAAACGGCGTGTTATGCTCGGCAACTATGCATTAAGTTCAGGTTATTATGAGGCTTATTATTTAAAAGCTTCAAAAGTGAGGAATTTAATAAAAAAAGATTTTGACACGGTCTTTGAAAAAGTTGATTGCATTGTTTGCCCCACCTCCCCTGTTCCTGCATTTAAGATCGCAGAACGTATTGACAATCCCTTAGAGATGTATCTTTCTGACATTTATACCATTCCCGCAAACTTGTCCGGCATTCCAAGCATTTCGATTCCTTGTGGATTTTCTAAAGAAGGTTTGCCGATTGGTTTGCAGATACTCACCAATTACTTCGAAGAAGCTAAAATGTTACAAATTGCATATTCTTTTGAAAGAGATACTGACTTTCATTTGATTGAACCCAAATTGTAATTTTACTGTATTAAAGGCAAAAATATTCAAATGGCTTACGAGGTTGTTATAGGACTAGAGACCCATGCTGAATTGTCTACAGTCACAAAATTGTTTTGTGGTTGTAATGCAAAGTTTGGCGCTGAGCCCAATACACAAATATGTCCAATTTGTTTAGGAATGCCTGGTGTTTTGCCGGTCGTAAACAAAAAAGCCTTTGAGTATGCATTAAAGGCTGCTATAGCACTGAATTGCACTATTAACCGATACACGAATTTTGATAGAAAGAGTTATTATTATCCGGACTTACCCAAAAACTATCAGATTTCACAAAATTATTATAATTTAGGTGTTGATGGATTTATCGTTATTGAAGTGAACAATGCCATTCAGAAAATCAGGGTACATAATGTTCATCTGGAAGAAGAAGCCGGTAAGCTTATACACCCTGAAGAAGCAGGTGCAGATTATAGCCTTATCGATTTTAACAGAGCTGGAGTTCCTTTGTTGGAAATTGTTTCATACCCGGACATGAGAAATATAGTTGAAGTAGAAAGCTATATGCAGACATTAAGAAAAATAATTTTTTATACAGGCATATCTGATTGTAAGATGCAGGAGGGATCACTTAGATTTGAGGCAAGCATTTCATTGAGAAAAAATGGTGAAAAAAAATTGGGTAATAGGGTGGAAATTAAAAACCTAAACTCAATGAAATCTGTATTAAAGGCGATTGAATATGAAACATCAAGGCAGCGCGAATTACTGAATCGTGGTGAAATGATAGAGCGGGAAACGCGATTATGGGACGAAATACGCGGGAGAAGCGTAAGAATGCGTTCAAAAGAAGAAGCGCAGGATTACCGCTATTTTCCCGAGCCGGATTTATTACCGTTTGTGATAGATGAAAAATGGATATGTTCGATAAAAGATACTATTCCGGAACTTCCTCTTGAAAGAAAACAGAGGTTTGTAGCGTCTTTTCAATTATCCAATTACGACGCTGATTTGTTGACTGAGGATAAAATGCTTTCAGATTTTTTCGAGGAATGTGTGAAGGTTGTAAATCTCCCTAAAGCATTATGTAATTGGATAATAAATGATTTGTTAAGGGAAGTAAAAGAGAAACGGTTGGATATTGCTTCGCTGAAAATGAAACCGGAGCAATTAGCATCTCTCGTGGGAATGATTGATGATGGCACAATAAGCAATACAATTGCCAAAGAAGTGTTTTCTGAAATGATTGACACGGGAAAAGAACCAAAAACAATTATCGAAGAAAAAAAACTGGCGCAAATTAGTGATGAGTGGCAGATAATTGAAATAGTAGATAAGGTTATTGTTTCTCATCCAAATGCGATAGAAGATTATAAAAAGGGTAAAAAGAATGCTATTGCCTTTATCATTGGACAAGTTATGAAAGAATCAAAGGGAATGGCAAACCCAAAAATAGTGAATGAAATCTTGAAGAATAAATTGAAAGGTTTGGACTAAACGACGCTGTCATTAACCTCAAATTTTGTCCGTTTTTAAAAACATTCATCATGTTACATCCGTGGAACCATAAGAAACTATGAAGCGCTACAATTATTTGAAGAAGTATTAATTAATTTTGAATTTTTGAGCCACTAAATTTGCAAAATAATAAATAGGCATAATTTTTATGTATGATTTGGCAAACCGATATAATATCGTAAAGATAAAAAGATTAAATCATAAAATAAGAGATTGTTAATGAAAATAGGTGAATTTTTAGTTAAGAATAATTATATTTCACAAGAAACATTAAATGAAGTGCTCAGTTTACAAAAGCATGATAACAATTTGCGTATAGGTGAATTACTGGTAAAAATGGAGGCTATTACAAAAAAGGATTTACTTCAGTATATTAATGAATATATAAAAGTTGCGACAAATATAGACATGGGAGAAGCAAAAGATTGGTTGAGCCAGGATCAGGTAGATAATATGTTTTCGAAATATTTTAATTCTCATAACTAATTCTTTCTTATCTATCTGTTTGGCTCCTTTCGATATCCTTTCTATATTTTTCCTCGCTACCGCTAAATATTTCTAGCACCTCTTTTCATTCCGCGTGTTGTTTGCTTATAGACGCATTGGTCCGAGATTTACTTCCATATTGACTCTGTTGATTAACTATCATTTCGACAACATGCCTGATTTGTAGTACTTTGCAATATAACTTTGATGTTGCCGTGGGTTTCCATATCCCACCTTAGATTGTTGATGTAGAGACGCATTGCATGTGTCTCTCTGTTGTTTCATTCAACATTTTCATTATGTGCAGCAGTTTCCGGACGCATGCAATGCGTCTCTACAAAAAAATTGAAATTCCTAAACGTTAAATTAGCGCAAGAACAATGATTGTAATATTTTTCGCTCTAAGCCGGGAAATTGTTTCTATAAAATCAAAAGTAAATATTTTGGGGAAAATACGTTTCGGACATATTACATTTTACCATGCCGAGCTGTATGGTTTTCCGGTAGCACTTATTCAGACGGGAATAGGGCAAAACGTTTCCTCTGTTCTCCAGCACTTATCTCAACAATTCAGAATACAGTTAGTAATTTCTTCTGGTTTTGCGGGGGCGCTGCGGCCGGAAATTGATGTGGGCGATTTGGTCATAGGGGAAAAAGTATTGTATGTAACAGATGAAACATTGGGAAAGAAAGCGCATAGCAGCCCGGTTATTTCCTGTGAATCTTCCATTTTGGATGTGGCGAGGGAATTGTCCGGCAGCCCTCGTTTTAAAGTACATTATGGAATAATTGCGACAACAAATAAAATAATCCACTTATCTTCATACAAAAAATTACTTGGAAATACTACTTATGCAATTGCCGTTGACATGGAATCTTTTCTGATTGCGGAACAGTCGCATAATCTAGGGATCCCATTTATTGTCGTGCGGGCAATTTCCGATAGGGCAGATGAAGATGTGGCTGTCTGTGAAAACCTTGTTAATGAAAAAGGGAACATAAATGTGCCTGCCGTATCATTGTACCTATTTAAGAAACCGTACAGCATTTTTACCTTAAAAAATCTCCGTAAACAGGCAAAGTTCGCATCACGCTCATTATCGGAGTTCCTGCCGGATTTTATTACACAAATATATAACACTCTGTTAAAATGATGGCGGCTGTTACCCCGGACGAAAAGCATTGTAGCACCTCACCCCCTTTAATTTTAGTTTGCGAAATGCAGAAATTCAAAATCCCAAATAGCATAACAATTAAGTTTATAGATGGTATGTATTATTACATAAGGAGATGGAAATGCCGTTACCAACCATAGAGTGGGAAGGGAATATAGAAGGCCGTGTTCGATTGATCGACCAGACCCTTTTGCCTGCTGAAATAAAGTATATATATTGTGAAGACTTAAAGAGTATTTGGCGCGCAATTAAAACACTCATGGTACGAGGAGCGCCGGCAATTGGCATCGCAGCGGTTACCGGCGTGTTATTAGGAATTAAAGATATTCGCACCGATGATACAGAGGCTTTTTTTAAAGAACTAAAGAATGTTACAAACTATCTTGGTTCCTCACGGCCTACGGCGGTAAATCTTTTCTGGGGGCTTTCCAGAATGGAACGTGTTGCATGGGAAAACCGTGATAAACCGGTCCATACAATCAAAGAAATCCTCTTGCGGGAAGCAATCAATGTTCAAAATGAAGACAAATCTATTTGCAGGCAAATAGGGGAAAACGGAGCGAAGTTTATTAAAGACGGTGATGGCGTTCTTACACATTGCAATGCGGGCGGACTTGCCACTGCGGATTACGGCACCGCGCTGGCAGTTATGTTTAAGGCAAAAGAAAACGGTAAAAAATTTAAGGTCTACGCCGACGAAACCCGTCCACTTTTGCAAGGCGCACGACTGACGACATGGGAACTCATGCATGCCGGCATAGACGTTACACTTATATGCGACAACATGGCGGCTCATGTAATGAAATTAGGCAAGATTCAGTGTGTTATTGTGGGCGCAGACAGGATTGCGGCAAATGGCGACGCCGCAAATAAGATTGGCACATATGGCGTATCAATCCTGGCAAAAGAACATGGCATTCCTTTCTATGTCGCAGCTCCGGTATCTACATTTGACCTGAATATCACATCTGGCGATGAAATTCCCATTGAAGAACGGTCATCAGAGGAAGTTACCTGCGGGTTTGGCAAAAGAACGGCACCGGAGGGAGTAAAGGTATTCAATCCCGCCTTTGATGTAACGCCGGCAAAAAATATTACTGCGATTATTACCGAGAAAGGCGTAATAGAAAAACCTTCCACGGAAAACGTGCAAAAAATTTTAGGTAAATAACATTTCATAGAGTGGTATAGCCGCCACCAAAAAGATTTTAACCACGAAGCACGAAATAAAAAATACGAAAGGTGCTCTTGTTTAAAATTTTAAATTATCTGTAACTATTGAGGGTAAACGATACATGGCTCGTTCCCAAACCTTGTACTGAACATAGTGAAGTATCTGTTTGGGAACGCAATTGCGCTCTGATCTCCGGTAGTTTAATAAATTACGCTGAATAGTCACAATCATTTTGTCATTAGAATTTGTTTCGTATTTCGCGTTGCGTATTTCGTATTTCACCATTAAATATTTTGCCAAAAGATGCGAAAAAATTACTGATAAGGTACTAAATATACTAGCCGCAAACCCTCCGTTTTAATATTTCATTAAAGGAATACTATGCATGAAACTACGAAATTATCTCTTACAGACAATACCAATCCTTGCTATTTTATTCGTTCTTCCAGGCTGCGGTGACGAAAGGGTATATATAAAATTTAAAACCTCAGAGCAATTTTTTATTGATGACTCGAAAACGGATGCGGATAAACTCAACCGTGAGCTTGAATATGACATAAGGCAGGCAGAAAAAAAACGGAAAGAAAAACAACAGAAAGAAGAAGCGGCTAAAGCCGAAGCCGAAGCCGAAGCCGAAGCAGAAGCAGAAAGATTACCTGCCGAATAAGGCTGGTTAATGGATGCTGGCATTAAGGCTTTGCATCAATGCAAACTTGAACCTCCATTTTATATTGTTCTTGCCTGCCGGTAGGGGGGGATTTCGCCATTAAACACCTGGTGTCGTCTTTGGCCGCAACCAAATTCGAAAATCCGAAGCGAATTCTAATATCAAGTGAAAAAAATTAAAAACGAGGTTTGGAATATTTGAATTTGTAGTTTTGAGTTTTGAGATTTTTTCGAATTTCGAATTTAGCGGTTTTTAATGAACAAAAACTTACAAAACGAGGATGGAGGAAATAAGTTGTACGTAAAGGCGTAATTAAGTTTCAATCATTTCCACATTTGTCCGGGGAACAACCGCAGATGTGCCATCTGCAAATGCTACTTCAAGCACGCGTACGGTGGCTTCTGTTTCGATGAGTTGTGGGGAAAAGGGCAGTGCCTTGATGTTTCCGATCCTGCCAAAATAGGGCGCACGAATGACCCTCACCGGATCTCCGATTTCCATACCTCTGTCTGCCATACCAGTATCTTTCTCTCCGGTTGTCTGAGTTGCAAGCGGTATTATAATTTCAGGACGCACCACCCCTGCACGTATCTGAGTCGCCCCGTTTATTGAAATCTTGGCGCCTGCGCGGGATTTGAGCAATTCGAACGTCCTTTGTGCCATTTGTATGCGCCCAAACCCTTCCGTAATGATAAGCGTTATGTCAATTTCTTCCGAACCGGTAATCGCCACGCCTAAATCATATCCCAGGAGTTTCTTAAGGTCATCATCATTAAAACCACCGACAATTATACCTTTAACGCCGATCTTTTTTGCCTTTTCAATGGTATCATATTCAACAAAAGCGCCGCCAACAATAATTTTGTCTTTGTATTCAGAATGAATTTTATCTGCGGTAATTATATCGTCAGGGCCGTCAACGGCGATTGCAAGTTCGCCAACCGTTTCCCCGCCAACGCCAAAAATCCCCTGTATGAAGGTGCCAACCGTTTCTACCACCACCCCCTCTTTTTCCATTACTTCTGTAACGATACCATCAACGTGGGAATATACCTCGATCGGCCTTGGAGGTTCGCGCAGAAGAATTTGTCCCGTTATCGTAGAGATTGTTTCAATAGTACCGGTAATGGGCGATAGCAAAACAGATTTCATCATCTTCAGCCATGGCCTTGTCTCCGCAATGGGTTCGTTTTTCTGTACGGAATCACCCTCTTTTTTCAACATGTAATCCTTAAGGTCTTTTGGTTGAATTCCCAGCCGGTTAACCGCATTAGTGACGTGCACTTTGCCGGGTAAATGGGTGACAGCTACAACATCCTCAGCCTTCAACGTAGCGCCTTTTTTAACAAGAACGTCACCCAGCAGGGGCAAGGATCTTCGGCTTGCGATTTTTGTTTTTTCAGATATGCGTAAACCAGGTGTATATGCGTGTGTCATGTTTTACAAAATCCTGTTTTTAATGTAGAGACGCATTGCATACGTCTGTAAACTGCTGTACGTAAAGAAAAATATTGACATAACAAAGAGACGCATGCAATGCGCCTTTAAAAAATATTGAAATTCCTAAGCTGGCATGGCCAGAACCAAACAAGCGCGAAAATAGTCCCCAATCTCCAGTCCTCGATCCTCAATCTGCAATTTGCCGATTGCTGATTGCTGATTGCTGATTGTAGATTGCCGACTACAGAAGTGGCCATTAAATATTTTCCAAAAAGCACGCACTGACGAATGGAAGTGTGCAAAGAAAGTAGTGATAAGTACTAAGCATAATTTAACGTCCTGGTAAAACTCCTATTGCGGATACGCATCAATGGCTTGCGTCCATTTCTTTAATTGCTCTACCCGCGAGGCTTTATCTTTCGCCAAAACAACAGGTCTTCCCCGGGTATCGATTACAACGCCGATAACCCCGCCATGTACATGTGCGGTGATAGCCTTTCCCCTTCCCTTGCCTACATCATAATTCTTCGACGGGGATATCTCCATTTCCGCAGTTTCATTAATATCAAGGGGTATCACGCGCAAATCTCCAAACGGCATTGATTCTTCCCTTGTTTTCCCACCGGGCAGGGTTATTTTATACGACAGACATGCCTCCCCTGCCTTGCCGGTGCGGCTTTTTGCAAGAGAAACGCAGGTTCCAAGATGAATCAGGCAATCTTTCATAAATACCTCCGTTGCCGCCTTTTCATTTATTGAGGAAAGGACTCCGAGATGCGGCATCATGAAAATACTGTCCACGGCAATCCTCGTTATCCCTTCCGGCTGAAAGGCGTCAATCATCATAAGCATTGATTGCACCCTTCGCGGCGCATGGGATAATACCCCTCCGCTGCCAACCAGAAGATCTAATTTTAGCATGTCAACAATCGTTTCTGCTGAAACATCCTGTTGTAACGCCTCGGAAATATCCCTCTCCCGCTGTACACCTCTTAACCCGACTGCCAATGATTTATGCTGATCAAAGGAAAGCCTGAGCGCTTCACGAGACAATGCCTGCTCTATTTTTAGTTCATCCAGAGTTTGCGGTATGGTCGTAGGGCGGATCATTTTATTCTTAATCCTGTTCCTTAAATCAGATTCCTCTATATCAAAAGGCATCCACCTCAAAATATTCGGAAGTCCCGCCTCTGCCAAAACATTTGACACGCTATAGCTCATTCCCAGATTTGCGCTAACCGTACGGTTGAAGACCTCTCCATAAACGGAAAAAACATCAGTTGTTGCACCACCAATATCAACCCCGACTACGTTAATATTGTCCCTCTTTGCTATCGTCTGCATAATGAGGCCGACTGCCGCCGGGGTAGGCATAATCGGGGCGCCTGTCCAGGTCATCAGTGTCTTGTAGCCTGGCGCTTGCGCCATGACATGTTCAAGAAAGAGTTTTTGAATCTCCTGGCGTGCAGGGAAAAGATTTTCCCGCTCCAGTGTGGGACGCAGGTTTTCAGTGATATGCAGCGAAGTTTTTTCCCCCAGTATTTCGGTGATTTTTTGACGAACGTCCTTGTTGCCTGCATACACAATGGGAAGTTGAAATGACATGCCGAGCCTTGGTCTTGGATTCGCTGCCGCGATATATTCTGCCAGTTCCACTACGTGGGTAACCGTCCCCCCGTCCGTACCTCCGGAAAGGAGTATCATATCGGGCCGCAGGTGTCTTATCCGGTCAATTTTTTCATGAGGGAGCCGTTTATCATTTGAGGCAATGACGTCCATGACGATTGCGCCTGCCCCCAATGCCGCTCTTTGGGCGCTTTCTGCTGTCATAGTCTTGACTGCCCCCGCAACCATCATTTGCAATCCCCCGCCTGCGCTGCTTGTGGAAACATAAATATCAACCCCCACATTGCCACTGGCAGGAGTTATAATTTTTTCTCCGTCTAAAATCTTCCTGCCTGAAAGCTCCTCCACCTCCGCAAATGCGTTGAGTACTCCACGGGTAACGTCTTCAAAAGGGGCTTCCACGGTTGTCGGTGATTCTCCCCTGAATGTTTGCCGGTAAACGCCGTCATTTTTCTCAATTAAAATAGCTTTTGTAGTGGTACTGCCACAATCTGTGGCAATGATAACATTCAAATCAGGATATTTTTGTTCCATAATCTATGTTCTATTTTAATGTGAATTATTGTAACATTTTAGTTTTTTGAAAAATTCCCGGGATTGAAAAAATACCATGTAGCCCCGTCAGGGGCGGTCTGTTTGTAGCGCAATAAAATTCAATAAGGTAAATAGCTCCGTAGGAGCGGCCTGTCCGTATTCAGGCAGACCTGTTTATATGGATTTACAAGAGACAGGTCGCCCCTAATTGCAGAGACAGGTTTCAAACCTGTCTCTACGATCTGTTATAATATCCTATTTTGCTGCAAACAGGCTGCTCCTACGGAGCTTATATGTAGTACACTTTTCAAAAAACTAAAGTGTTACGAATTATTACAATTTTTCTTCGTTTTTCTTTTTATCTTCTTGCTGATGTTGATGTGGCGCATTTTCTAATGCTTCAATTATCATCTTCATACCCTTTCTTCTTTCAAGAATGCCCTGAAGTATATCATATTCTTTGGGGGAAAAGAAAAAGGTTAAAAATGGCCTTAAGAATACCATTGCCTGACTTCCAATATAGTTAAGCGGCTGCATACACTCCAGAAACATTGTTGCCGGTATGGTAAGCCTTCTTTTGTGAATTATTGCCGCTAATCGGGCAGCGAGGGCATGTTCGTATTCTTTAAATACCTCGTATTCCTGCGCAGTGCCAACACTGAAGGCATGTTTCAGCCCACGTTTGAAAGTTTCTTTATCAAAATCTTTGAAGAATGGCAACATTATAAACACTTTCAAAATTTTTATGGTGGTCTGGCATTATACAATTTTGTCGATACAACGGCTTGTGAGAAGCTTATCAGAACAAGAGTGTTTTTGTCAAAACGAAAATAACCGTTCTGCGCGGGAAAGGCCTTTTTATTTTACTTGATAATCCAATGTATGTCTGCCTATAATGAGAAAAAATTTCACAGAAGTAATTGTAGAAAATATTTATTTTACGAGGGAAAAGGGAGAACGGCTTCATGCCATACAGAGCGTGGTTTCAATGCATTGCGGGCTGCGATGAAAAATACAAGCTAAACGAAATTATTTATCATTGCAAAAAATGCGGCAACCTTCTTGAGGTCGTGCATGACCTGGATCAATTGCGTAAGCACGACGCAAAATACTGGAAGGATTTGCTGGATGCACGCTATCTTCGCACGAAATGGCCATATGGCAGTTCTGTCTGGGGAAAGAAGGAATTTGTATGTCCGCAGGTGAAAAATGAAAATGTAGTCTCCTTGTATGAAGGCGGCAGTAACCTTTTCTGGGCTGAAAGGCTGGGAAAGGAACTCGGCATTGAAAATATCTGGATCAAGCAATGCGGAAATTCCCACACGGGATCTTTTAAAGATTTGGGAATGACCGTACTGGTTTCCATGGTAAAACAGATGATTTCAGAAGGGAAAAAAATTCCCGCGGTAGCCTGCGCCTCCACCGGGGATACATCTGCCGCCCTTGCCGCATATTGTGCAGCGGCCGGGATTCCTTCAATTGTATTTCTCCCAAAGGACAAGGTGTCCCTGGCACAGCTTATCCAGCCCATTGCAAACGGCGCCCTTACGCTCTCCATCGATACGGATTTTGACGGCTGCATGAAACTGGTCAGGGAGGTGTGTCTTAAAAACAATATCTATCTTGCCAATTCCATGAATTCTCTGCGCATCGAAGGACAGAAAACTATCAGCGTCGAAATTGTACAACAGTTTGACTGGGAAGTCCCCGATGTAATCGTCGTCCCCGGAGGGAATCTAGGTAACACTTCCGCCATAGGAAAGGGTTTTCTGATTATGGAAGCAATGGGTATTACAAACAAAAGGCCGCGCATTGTATGCGCTCAGGCAGCCAAGGCAAACCCTTTGTATCTTAGTTATTTGACAGGTTTTAAAGAATTTAAGCCAATAAAAGCACAAAAAACACTCGCCAGCGCCATTCAGATAGGGGATCCCGTAAGTTACCAAAAGGCGATCAATATATTGAAAAAGTTTGATGGGATTGTCGAACAGGCAACGGAAGACGAATTGGCAAATGCAGCGGCGCAAGCGGACAAAACGGGACTGTTTAGCTGTCCCCACACAGGCGTTGCGCTTGCCGTTCTGAAAAAATTGCTGGAAAAGAAAAAAATTAAAGCGCATGAAAAGGTCGTGGTTATTTCAACCGCACACGGGTTGAAGTTTACCGAGTTTAAGATAAATTATCACGAAAATAAACTGAAAGAAGTTACACCAAGGTTTGCAAATCTACCTGTATCAGTTCCGCCATCATACGAAGCAGTTAAAACCGCAATTTTAGAAAAATTTGAGGGTTTTTCTTTATAAATGAATTTCACTCTTTCCCGCCACATTACCATCGTACCGTTCGTGAACCACAAAACATACCAAAAGAGTTTTTTAGAAGCAAATACCATTTAACCCATACATGAAGATACGTTATGGATTGGATTATAATAGCAATAATGCTTTTGTTTAATAGTTTGTTTTCGTGTGTAGAAATGGCATTTGCATCCACCAACGTGCCGCTCATGCGCAGTATGGCGTCCAGGGGGAATAGCGCGGCAAAAATTTTCCTGCACTTAAAAAGCAGGCCGGAAAGGACATTCGCCGCTATTCAGGTAGGCATCACCCTTGTTGGCATACTATCTGCTGCTGTGGGTGGTGCGGAAGTCGAAAAAACGATACTCCCGTTTCTTCAAAAATTACTTAATGTTTCGGAAACAACCGCAAAAATTCTAGGCATTGCCCTCTTTGTTATTCCATTTACCTTTTTTTCCGTTGTTATTGGCGAATTGGTGCCAAAAGCAATTGCAATCCGTTACCCCGAAGAGGTGTCTTTAGTATCGGGACGTTTCCTGAGAATAATGATAAAGGTTGCCATGCCCGTTATTCATACCCTGGAAGAATCGACGATAAAACTCTTATCGCTGTTTGGTATTCGTACAACGGTTTCTGATAAAACCGTGACCCCCGAACTTTCCCTGGAATCATTGCCTCCGTTTCACAAAGACTACATTTTAAACCTATTTGCCTTGAGATTTAAAAAGGTTTCTGAAATAATGCTTCCATTTTCCAAAGCAGTAACCATACCCGTATCAATGAACAAAGAAGACATACTGAAGGTGGTAATTGCCTGCGGCCATACAAGGATTCCTGTTATTTCGGAAGAAGGAGAGTTAAAGGTTTTTGGCATTTTGCACACGAAAGAGTTCATTGCAATGATGGATACAAAAAGCCCTTTTTCATTGTCAAACCTGGTCCGTGAGCCTTATTTTGTAGAGGTAAATGACCCCATTTTGAAGATATTAAAAAATCTTCAGACATATCACCTCCAAATGGCAATAGTTTGTAAAAATTTAAAACCCGTTGGAATCGTAACCATGGAGGATATTCTGGAAGAGATTTTGGGTGAAATTTATGATGAAGACGATGACGGGATAGTAAAAAAAATATGGAGTCAACGTGTTGGCATGCGAAGGCACAAATAACGTAACAATTTAGTACCTTATTAGTAATTTCATTGCATTTTTGACAAAATATTAATTGTTGCTTCTGTGGTCGGCAATCGGCAGTCCTCAACCTGCGATTTTCCGACTGTAGACTACCGACTGCTGCAGCATAATAGAAAATTTCAAGTCCCTTAAATGTATTCATATCCTTTGAAAGGGTACAAATGATGGAAGTAATATTCCTGGGCACGGGAACATCGCACGGCGTACCGATGATTGCATGCAACTGCAAGGTGTGTACCTCCGATAATCCAAAGAATAAAAGGATGCGCACGTCAGTTCTTGTTTGTGAAAATGGCTGCGACATCCTTATCGACGCCACGCCGGAAATGAGGCTTCAATGTATAAAGAACAACGTTACCAGGCTGGATGCCGTCCTCATAACCCATATCCATGCAGACCATATTTTCGGGCTGGACGATCTCCGGCGGTTCAATATTGTACAGCGTAAAGACATCCCTATTTATGGCACACCAGATACCCTTGAGGGCATAAAAAGAATTTTCGCCTATGCGTTTGATATCCGGGCAAAAAACGATGGCTATGTACCCCGCTTTTCTCTTAACGCCATTGATGGCAATGTAAAAATAGGCGGTTTTTCCATTGTGCCGATTGACGCTATTCATGGGAATGGCCTCGTTACGGGCTATCGGTTCGAAAGATTCGCTTATATAACGGATGTGAGTGAAATACCCGATCACTCATTGGCAAAATTAATGAATCTCGACGTCCTTGTCCTGGGCGCACTCCGCTACACGCCTCACGCAAAGCATTTCAATATAGACCAGGCGCTGGATATTGTCTCTAAAGTCAGGCCCCAAAAGACCTATTTTACCCACATATGCCATGATATAGAGCATGAGTCAACAAATAGCAGGCTTCCTGAAAACGTGGAACTCGCTTATGATGGATTGCGTATAAAATTGTAATTACAATTCACGAGCTGCCTGTAATAATGCCCCCACCGTTTCCCCCTCCTGAACTTCAGACACTCATTTCCGCTCGATAAGGTGCGATAGTATGCCCCTTCAAATTCTATGCATCGCTTTGTCGTGTCATGGCAAATAAAGTAGCAAAATGCATTTTATTGTCTATAAATTAAGCATTAATCAAGGGGGGTACCTTATTTACTTCCCAGCCTAACTCCAAGTGGATTAAGGTTTGCAAACCATGAGTTTGTGTGGATAATGGAGCCATGTATTGCAATAAAATTCCAGTGCCCAAATCACAAAATTTGCAACATTTTAGTCTTTTGAAAAATTTCCGTGATAGAAAAAATACCATGCAGCCCTGTTAGGGGCGGTCTGTTTGTAGTAGCGCAATAAAATTCAATAGGGTAAATAGCTCCGTAGGAGCGGCCTGTCCGTATTCAGGTAGGCCTGTTTATATGGATTTACAAGAGACAGGTCGCTCCTAATTGTAGAGACAGGTTTCAAACCTGTCTCTAAGATCTGTTATAATATCCTATTTTGCGACAAACAGGCTGCTCCTACGGAGCTTATAGGTAGTACATTTTCCAAAAGACTAAAGTGTTACTTTGCTTTGGTCCAGGCTTTGTTGTGAGATCAACCGAACGGTTATAAACCTGCGAATGTAGTTTCCAGTGCCACTGCTGCCACTGCGTTACCAAACAGTCATCATGTTTCATTTGCAACACCCGGAAACGATGAAAATGGTTTTATAACCATATCGTGTTGTAGTATATGTACTCAAGCTGTTTTTTGTAGTCTTACTTTCGAGTCGGAAGCATCTGGCATTTCTGTTTCCGTACCGGTTCAAATGTATAGGGCCATCCAAAAGGTATCAGCTTGTCATTGCGAGGGTCTCTCCGCTTGTCATTGCGAGGGTTTTTTCCGAAGCAATCAGTATACTACGAGATATTTCGTGGCGTAAGAAACGCCATATCGCGGGAGAGGCAAATTAAGGGTGGCTCAAGGGCCAAAAAAATAGAATTAATTAATGAAATGAATGCAGGATGGAAGGATCTCTATGACGGTTTATGAGATTACTTCGGAAAAGACCCTCGCAATGACAGCTGACGCCCTCGCAATGACAAGCATGTGGTTTTGGTATGATGGATAGAGCATCGGATTTCTAATCCGCTTCCACTTGTAATGACAAAATAAGTTATCAGTCATCATGTTTCATTTGCAACACCCAAAAACGATGAAAATGGTTTAATAGCCATATTATATTGCGGTACCAGATTTATTATAAGGGGTAATAAAAAATGTCTAAAACCATCAATGCCATATTTGAAGATGGCGTATTTAAACCCTTAGAACCTGTTTCACTCAATGAGCATGAGCGGGTTAAACTTGATATTAATCTGGATGAACGTTTGTGTAATCAACTGAAAACACTAACTGAAACTATTTATAAAAGAACGGATAAACATTCATCGGAAGAAATAGAAATTGCTATTACAGAAGCTCATAGAGAAGTTGGGAAAATAAATGACTCAAAAAATAGTCCTCATTGATACCAATGTATGGGTTTCTGCTTTTATTAACAGAAAAGGCTATCCTGCCAAAATTATGGAAAAATTCCTCTGCCTGGAATTTGACATGGTCATATCAACACTATCTCCTCAAAGAATTGTAAGACGTTCTCAGACGTTCCAGGATAAAAAATCTCTCCAAAATAACCGATGACGAAATCGATATGTTTATTGAAATACTGGCAGGCGCAGGTCTCAGGGTATATTTGACAGATGATACAAATCTCTGCAGGGACAAAAAAGGACAATATGGTTCCGGAGGCTGCCATAACGAATAAAAGGCAGAATCGATTATCTTGTCACTCGCGACGATGATGTCAAAATAGATTTAGACTTAATAGACGAGATGAAAAAACATGGAATCATAATACTAACGGTCTCTAAATTTCTTAAAATAATTTCTCAATAGCATATTACAATATTATTTAAACAAATTCATTATCGTTTGCGGTGAAATATTGGCCTGGTCGTTTAATGACTTTAGAGCATTCAACGCTCCTATATTTGTATTAATTCTTGTCATTTAAACTTTACCTTTAAATTATTCAGTAATCATCCTGCTAAAAATTTCCACCATTATTCGAATCAATATTCATGCCAAATACGCCACAAAATATTCTTTATATTTCAAAGAAGTGTTAACCTTATATATATTATGAGGTTATAACTGGAATGATAATTGAAATGGCGGGGCATGGCAGGGAATTTATTGGTCTTTAACGGATGTTCACCCCAAGTCAAAAAACAAAAGTGCCGTAAAAGCCTTATATTTATTGACTTTTACGCCGAACAGCAAGCTTTTTTCTAGTGACTACCCGTATGTTCCGGCTTGGCAATACTTCTGGCAACTTTATCTGTAATGCCTCTAATAATTCATGTGATTGTTGCCGCGGACGCGGGATCTTCTGGCAACTAGCTTTTTGGCCTTTGATTGTTACTTCCATCGAACAAATGGTCGTCAATTGTGCGAGACCTTCCTCTACCGTCAAGTCAAAATTCTTCCACGCTCTGCGCAGCCTTCGAATTATCATGTACGCAAGCATTACCACAAACACATGTCCCCGTGTACTATCCTCCTTTCTTACATACACCGGACGAACCTCCAAATTCACCGTCTTACAGTCCCGAAACGCCTTCTCCACTTCCGTTAAATCCTTGTATCGTTCATGTACCAGATTGGTATCCGCCTCGTTCTCCTCAAGATCAGTCTTGATTGCGTAACAACCATCAAGGTATGATGCCTCCTTTAATGCTTCCTCATCTCTCTCTATCTTTAGCGTCCTATCCTCTTCTTTTATCTGCACCCACCCATCAAGTTTCAATCTCGTTAGCCTTTCCCTTGTTGTTTCCAGTGCCTTCGATACTGACGACTTAGGATGTTCCTTCAGATAACTGTTCTTCTTCGCGATGTATTTCTCTATACTCTGTAATTTTGATACACGGGTCTTTGACATCTCTTCCGCCCTTACCGGATTGCGCCTCAGAATATATCGAACCTCATCATCCTTTATCTCGCAGAGCTTTTCTTCGAACAATCCTAATTGCAGTATCCCTTTATTTATCAACGACTCTATCTGCGGCTTGGTTATCGCCGTTATGTAATGAAACCCTTCCGGTAAACTTTCGATTTGCACCGTCTTGATCATCCCACGATCTCCTACAATCGTTACATCTTTGCATCCAAACCGCTCTAATACCTTCTTTACCTGAGATTCAAAGGTCTTCGGATCCTGGGTGTTGCCCCTAAATACTTCTGTTGATACCGGCTCCCCGGATTCATCACAAAGCATACCGATCACTATCTGTTTTTTCCTCTTTTTGCCGTCACGATTATACCCGTACTCACCAAAATGATTCGACTTCCCCTCTAAATAACTGCTCGTCACGTCATACAAAAACAACTTCGGCTTATTGCCTCCTCGTCTTAACTCAAACAGCTTTCGCTCTATCTTTGCCTGATTCTCTGACAACCATGACAAATTATCGTACAGATTGTTCTCGTCAAACCCACGCTTCATATCCAGGACGTCACCCGCAGCATGTATCTGCGCCAGCCTTACTGCAGACAGTCTTGACCCCTGGCCTATTACCCTTGCCATTACTTGCCAAAGCGCCAGCTTTCCTTCAAAGTCCTTTCCCAATGCCTCTTCTATCCCTAATTCCTTTGCCACTTGGTACACGCTCCACGCTGCTCCCACAGACAAACCCTCATGGAGTTTCACCGATTCTGACAATGCGCCCAATGCACAGAGATCGTCTTTATGTGCGAGTGCAAGTCTTATCGCTTCAATCTCCAGGGGAGTGCAATTCGACAGATTCGCAATGGTGCGTTTCTTGACCTTCCCATCCTCACGGTACGATTCCCGCAGAAGGGTAGATCGATAGATTTTTTTACCGGATTTTGACTTGTTCTCTACAATATGCATGTCCACCATTGTACAGATAACAACCATTATCCGTCAAGTATATTGTCGTATAATAACAATATATTAGTGACTACATATTTATTAAAAATACAGCCTTAACAAACTATGTATTAAGCACTTATGCGTTTTGGCAGGGGTGAACATCCGCTTTAAGTAAAAGAAATTTTCCTGTTGTGGGGAAATGTTTTCCCTGATTTTCTAAAGTGACCAAATCGTAAAAGTTTGTAACTCTTTGTAGCGCCTTAGTTTTTTGAAAAATCCGGGTGGACATAAAAAACAATGTGGCCCCGTTAGGGGTATGCTGTTTGTGGTACAATAAAATTCGATATCAAAAATGAAGATATAATATTTGGTGTGTTACGCTGAATAGATACTATTTATAGTCAAACAAAATTTATGCCGCTCATTTTTTGGCAAAATATTTAAGTGACACTTCTTCAGTCGGCAAATTGCAAATTGCCGACTGAGGACTGAGGATTGAGGATTGAGGATTGGGGGACTGATGCATCTCTACATTTGTAAATGTTACCTGCATTTTGGTTGTGGCTTTGCTGCGTTAAGGATTTGCCGGATGTTTCTCACGCTGGTCTCCAGCCGCTATTTTCACTATTTTTCTCTTTTTGTAAATCAGCATGATGTTGCGTATGTAAATAATAAGCCCGGTGGATTGTCCCAGAATAAATACGGGGTCATGACGGTAGATAGCGTACATGAGCAACATAGCGCTTCCGCCCATACTCAGATACCAGAATATCTCGGGAATAATGCTCTCGCCGCGCTTTTCAGAAATAATCCACTGGACAAAGAACCTCGATCCAAAAAGAAGCTGGCCGGTAAAACCTATGACAACCCATGTATTTATGTGAGTTGTAAGGAGCGTCATTCTTCCACCTCATAATGAAGCGTCCGCTTTTTCATCCATCGTATAACTAACAGGTCAATAAATGCCCGAAAGGCCCTGTTTGATATCCCATATTTCGATTTCCCGAATTTCCTTGGGTAGTGTTTTACCACTACTTCTATGACGGTGAATCCTTCCATCTTAAACAGGGTAGGCAGAAACCGATGCATGCCGTTAAACAATTTGATGCGATTCAGACATTCCTTCCTGTATGCTTTAAGGGAACATCCTGTATCTTTAATATCTTCCCATGAAAGTTTGTTTCTGATGAAATTTGCCACCGTTGAGGAAATCCGCTTTATCCATGGATCATTTCTCTTTTGCCGCCACCCGCATACCATATCATATGTGTTTAACTTTTCAAGCAATGCAGGAATGTCCGCCGGATCATTTTGCAGGTCGGCATCCATTGAAACGACATATTCTCCCGCAGCAGATTTAAAGCCGGCATCCATGGCCGCCGTTTGGCCCGCATTTCTCCTGAAATGAATGGTGCGGAAGTTTGTATGTACCGCACACCATTCTTTTAGTTTTTTTGCACTACCGTCAGTGCTGCCATCGTTCACAAAGATCACCTCGTAGTTTTGTCCCTGCATGGCAAGGAGGATGGCATGTCCAAGAGGTTCAATATTATCCGCCTCGTTGTATAATGGAATAACAATGGAGATATCAGGTTTTTTCATCTATGATTCCCTTCTTCTTCGATGTCTTGCCATGCCGGGTGTGCTGCCGGGTTTGTCTGGCGCTCTCTTCTGAAAATAAGCGTTACCTTACGCTTTTTTGTACAAATATCCACGGTGTGTAACGTAGTATCCGCCAAATTGTTTTTTATGTCAAGAAAAGTATTTTTTTCAATAATGCAGACCGGCTGCAGGTGTTCTGACGTGTTTAAAAAGGTCTTTAACTCATCAGTATTTTTGATTAGGGAGATATTGGCGTTCAAACTTAGGTTTATAATAGTCCATAACGATTCACCTAATTTATACCCGCGTATATCACAGCCATTCAGGTCTCCCAGTTCTTTTTTTATTACATCGGTCAGTTTTGTACCAAAAGTTACTTCCTTCGAATGAACCGTAAGGCAATGAATGTATATTCCCCATCCTATGATTGCTGCAAACATACACATCGTAAAACTTGCATTGGCGAATCCGGTTTTTCGGCGGAGGGAGAGAAATACCCCTGATAAGACAAGGAGTGTGATAAGGGATGTGAATATTCCAATCCAGGAATACGTAACGAGATAGACAGGTACAGCAACAAGGAGAATTATTCCTGCTCCGGCCATTACAAAAATAATCCACCGCACCGATACCTGTAGCCACAAAAAGTTCATAACCGGCCTTTTCAATGTATTAGCAATGAGGCTTGCTATTATGATCGATAACGCAGGGTAGAGGGGGAGCATATATCTTGTATGCTTTGCCTTCGCTGTGCAGAGAAATACAAAAATGAGTATCGTCCAGCAGAAAGAAAAGGTAATGAAATCGTCTCCTTCCCGCCATTTTTTATAGGCAAAGATCACGGCAAACGGAATAAATAATGACCATGGCAGGAAATCCGTCCAAAGAGTAACTAAATAATAATAAAATGGTTCTCCGTGGTTTATAGGGCTATTTACCCGGGTTAAGAATTCCCTTTTTATTGTGGCGATAAATGGTTCAAATCCTACTTTTAGTATAAATGCAAAATATAATCCGGTCATTGTCAGAAGGAGGATTATACCCCATCGCCATTTCATTCCTTTCATAGCCCGTAAATTTCTTTGAAGGATGAGGAATACCGCAATAGTACCGAAGATAAAAATAATAGCCAGCGGACCTTTTGTTAAGATTGCAAGGAAGGTAAAAAAATGTAAGCCAATATAAAAAACCGGCTTTTGTTTGTATCCAAGATAGAAAGAATATAGGGCAAGCATGATAAAAGTAGTGAAGAGCATGTCGGGTAAGGAAGTTCGTCCATACCAGAAATATCTCTGGGTAGTGGCAAGGATTACACCAGCGATGAAAGCAGTGCGTTTGCTGGAAAATTTTCCGATAAAACAGAATGTTGCAAGAATGCTTGCAATGCCTGCAATAGCACTGGGCAAGCGGGCAGTAAGGGGAGTAACGTGGTGTCCGATAGAAGAAAAAAGAGCAATCAGCCACATGAACATGTGTGGCTTATTCATATAAATTTCGTCATGCTTGTAAAGTATAAGCCAGTTTCCACTTTGTAGCATCTCCAGTGCGATTTCCGCAAACCTACGGGTGTCCCTGACCTCAAAACTTCTACCGCCTAGTTCAAAGAAGAAAAGGAAAATAGTTATACCGGTAAGTATGCTAAACAGGTCGTGTTTTTTAATGAAGGCTCGCAACTGGATTATTCCCATGGGCGGTAGAGCAGAGATGCTGAAAGGGTTCTTTTTTTCTTCATAAATTGCCGGTCTCATCGGCGTTGCTTATCTTTCCCATTTCATAAGAAAGGGATATGTGGTTAACATTGCTTTCGTTGAGCAGGGAGGGCTACGTCTCAGTTTATTTGGTACAAAATATCACATTATTTGAATCTGGAATTTTTTGTTTGTTGTAAACATTACCCCGCCTTTAAAAGGGGGCATTTAATGTGAGAATATCAAATTCATCTATTGTGGGTCTTAGCACAGGGCATGTCAAGATAAATTATATGGCGTCCTACCGGCGCCGAAATTCCGGCAGACGGCGCTCCTGCCCTGCATGGCCAGGAACCCCCGGCTTTTAAGTAACTGTTTAAAATAGATAGCAATAGGAATGCCATGTGCTTTTAGAAATGCAAGAGGAAGATTATATATGCTTTATGTGTTTAATTATGTGTTGTTACAACTTAAAAAACCTTTTGCGCATATATCGCAAGGCTGGGTCCCTGGATACAAAACCGCGTAATATTTACATAGATATTGGTAATTTTTACAAAAATACCGGAGTGTCTGCCCCGGCTTTCGTAATTCGCCCCTACTTTTTAAAAACTAAATTACTGCTAAATTTCTAAACCTGGATTTGTTTGACTATCACAATCAATTTGTAATGTTAACAAGTTAGAACTATGGTTTGAGAATTTTGTATGCCAATATTTATGACAATTATTCATTGACTAATGCTATACTATATCGTACTCCGCATACATTTCAAACCGGCGGAATTGTTACTATGATTGCAACACACATACCCGACCGGAGCCGGGATTTACATTATTCGTTATACCTTTAACCGTTTAGGAGGAATTCGCATGAAACCGATACCACTAAAAGAAGGAATTTATTGGGTTGGAGAAGTTGACTGGGATTTAAGAAATTTCCATGGTTATTCAACCAACCGGGGGTCTACATACAATTCCTATTTGGTAATTGATGAAAAAATAACATTAATTGATGGCGTCAGGCCGTATCTCTTCGACAAAATGATGCAGCGCCTTTCCTCTCTTATTGATCCCGCAAGTATTCAGTATGTTATTGCAAACCACGTCGAAATGGACCATTCCGGCAGTTTACCGCTTATTATGGATATTGCAAAAAATGCCACTATTGTAACCTCCCTTAACGGACAGAAAGGGCTGCTGGCGCATTATAAGGGGAACGACTGGAATATGAAGGTGGTGCAAACGGATGAGGAAGTCAATATTGGCAAAAGGACCTTCAGGTTTTTTCTGACCCCAATGGTTCATTGGCCGGATAACATGGCAAGTTATCTGGTTGAGGATAAAATCCTTTTCTCGAATGACGCCTTTGGACAGCATATCGCTTCTCATGAAAGATTTGATGATGAACTTTACCTTGGAGCCGTTATTGAAGAGGCGAAAAAATACTATGCGAATATCGTCCTGCCCTATTCCATGCTAGTGAAAAAAACCATTGAAAAACTTTCTCATATCCCGATTGACATGATTGCTCCAGGTCATGGA
Organism: Candidatus Kuenenia stuttgartiensis; assembly: GCF_900232105.1. NCBI lineage: Bacteria > Pseudomonadati > Planctomycetota > Candidatus Brocadiia > Candidatus Brocadiales > Candidatus Brocadiaceae > Candidatus Kuenenia > Candidatus Kuenenia stuttgartensis. The sequence goes on along the minus strand of NZ_LT934425.1, from coordinate 1,041,540 downwards.
ATTGTATGGCGCTCACATATAAAAAATATTATAGATGAGTACAATAAATGGGCGGCCAACCAGACAAAGAATAAATGCCTTATTATTTATGATACCATGTGGAAATCCACGGAAAAAATTGCACATGCTTTACAAAACGCCTTCAATCACGGCGGTATTAGTACAAAGATGATTAATCTCCGTTATAATCACCTGTCGGATGTTGTTACGGACGTATTAGACGCAAGATTTATTTGTGTGGGATCTCCTACATTAAACAGTAATTTGCTTCCTACCGTGTCGGCATTTCTCACTTATTTAAAAGGGCTTTCGCCGAAAGACAGGATTGGCCTGGCATTTGGTTCTTATGGATGGGGAGGGCAGTCTGTTAGCCACGTGGAAGACGCACTTAAGGAGTGTGGTTTTGATTTGCTGGAAAGCATAAAAATCCAATACATTCCCGACGAAACGCAACTTCAGGAAATCTATGAAAAAACAAAACAGGAAATTGCAAAGAGAGGATAAATCAGGCCGGGTTTTAAAAGACAAATGCCCCAACGACTTTTTACCCATCCCCGCATGGTAAACCCAGACAGGGTTCCGAACCCTGTCTGGGTTGTGCATCGAATTTTACCATTAAATATTTCGCCAGAAAGCACGCGCTGACGAATGGAAGTGTGCAAAATAAATTACGGATAAGGTACTAATACATGAAAATATATTCGTTACAGGACTTTCTTAAATACTTAGAAAAAAACGGTGAACTGATACGGATCAAAACTGAGGTAGATGCAAAACTTGAAGCCGCCGAAATCTCTATTCGTGCCCTGCAGCAAGGGCTTCCCGCCTTACTCTTTGAAAACATAAAAGATTCCCGGTTTCCCCTTGCAATGAACGTACTTGCAAGCGATAAACGGATAGAACTGGCATTGGGAAAACATCCCGATCAACTGGGTGAAGAACTCATCACATTCATGGAAGACGCAATGCCGCCTAAACCGAAAGTGTTTTTTAAGCATCCTGGAATTACAAAACGTCTCATCAGCACCCTTCCCAAAACAACGTTTTGGACAACATCGCAGGAGGTAATTCAGGGAACGGACCTCAATGGACTTCCCGTAATCACCTGTTGGCCGGAGGATGGAGGCCCGTTTATCACGCTACCACAGGTTTTCACCTACGACCCCCGCAACGGAAAACGGAATGTCGGTATGTATCGCATGCAGGTTTTCGATGGGAAAACAACGGGCATGCACTGGCAGATACAAAAAGGCGGTGGCTTTCATTATTTCCAATCCCAAAAATCAGGGAAACCATTTGAAATCGCCGTAGCATTGGGAACTGACCCCGCCCTCCTGCTGGCAACGGTTGCAGCCCTGCCGGAGGGAATTGACGAGGTAATGTTCAGCGGTTTTTTACGCGGAAGAAGAACACGAATGGCAAAGGGAAAGACTATTTCAATACCTGTTCCCGCTGATGCCGAGTTTATTCTGGAAGGTACTGTCCATCTCACTGAATTGAGGATGGAAGGCCCCTTTGGTGACCATTTCGGGCATTATTCAAACGCTTCTGAATTTCCTGTTTTTCATATTAGCGCCATTACACACCGCAAAAACCCTGTTTATCCCGCAACCGTTGTCGGCAGGCCGCCAATGGAAGATAAATATCTGGGGAACGCAACGCAGCAAGTGCTTGGTCCCCTCATTCGCCTCATCCATCCTGAAATCAAAAACCTCTGGGCATATTACGAAGCGGGATTTCATAATCTGCTGGTAGTGTCCGTTGAAGAACGCTACAGGAAAGAGGCAATGAAAACAGCGCTCTCTATAATGGGCGAGGGACAACTCTCTCTGACGAAGTGTGTTGTAACTGTATCAGAAGAAGTTAACCCGCGTGATTTTCATGCAGTCCTCAGGGCAATCCACGAACATTTTGACCCTGCGTATGATTTTATCATGATTCCAAAGGTTCCGCTGGATACCCTTGATTTCACCAGTTACAAAATGAACCTTGGCAGTAAAATGATTATCGATGCGACAAGGGATGACACTGCAAAAAAACAGGTAGACCGAAAAACATCCCAAAATTTCGAAACGCTGCTAAAAGATATTGACAACAGGATAATCCATTGGAATCTACTGGGAGAGGCACTTCTCGTAGTTTCCGTAAAGGAGAATGGAAGAGAGGTGGTGCGTAATCTCACAAAATCGACGGGAATTACAGGCCCTGCCATTATCGCTGCGGTAAGCACTGACGTCGATATCTGCAATCTTGAACAAACGATCTGGGGCATATTTACCCGATTCGACGCCGAAAGGGATATTGTATTCACGGAAGAAAAACTGGTGGGCATAAGCCCCGTTTTCAGGGGGAAAATGGGCATTGACGCTACATGGAAGACAGGCTACCCCTCACCGCTTGTCATGCCGGATGAGGTTGTTGACCGGGTAAATAAAAATTGGGATGCTTACTGGAAATAATCGATTACGTCTCTATATTTCCAGGCTTTTCCCCGAAGTCTTAAACAACAACCCTTTTTTGTGCAGTCGTTTGAATTTCAAAACCATAAGCAATGTTTTCAATAGTACTTTATAATTCAGTTTTGTTTCACCGTGGATTCGGTCTTCAAATTCTATAGGTATTTCCCTGATGGAAAACCCTTTCACATGAGCTTTGTAGAATACTTCAGATACAATGGAAGGGCCTGTCGAAATCATGGAATCCAACTGAATATCCTCCAAGACCTTTCTCCTGAAACATCGATAACCGGAAGAAACATCGTTTATTTTTAGTCCCAGTAAAATCCTGACATAGACTCCGGCGAGGAATGTTACCAGCCTGCGAACAATCCCTCTGTTTACATCCCTGCCTCCGCTCACAAACCTTGACCCGATTACCAGGTCAGCGTTCTGTATGGCATTAAGCATATCAGGAATATATCTCGGATGGTGTGAAAAATCAGCGTCCATTTCCACTACACACTCTGCCCCGTGATCCAGTGTATATTGAAAGCCGGCAACGCCCGCTGAACCTCTCCCCCTATTTGTTGTTCTCAGGAGCAATTCAACCTCCGGATGCATCGTTGCATATTTTTTCACTTCGCCGGCGGTGCCGTCAGGAGAGTTATCGTCAACCACTACAACATGCAAATCAGGAATCTCCAGATGCAATATTTCCAGAATTAATTTCCCGATGTTTTCTCTTTCGTTATAAGTTGGTATCATTACGTATGTTTTCATGGTCGTATTATAAAAATATTATTGTAACTATTCAGTTGCCTGAACGGGCCTCGATTGTGCTTTACGTCAAAATATCCCATGAAATAAGTGCCATAATCTTTGCGAAATCGATTAATTCCTGAATACTTATCGACTCATTTGCGGCATGGGCCTCGTCATGGTCACCAGGCCCGAACCCCACGGCAGTAATACCCTTTTGTATAAGCTGTTTCGTCACCGTAGAGCCTGATTGCCCCATAGGCTTCGGTTTTGTCCCTAAGATTGCCTCCGTATGTTTTGTAATTATTTCTATAAGCGGGTTATCGACAGGAATGTTTGTAGAGGGCTGGTCAGACGTGATTTTTAATTCAAATCTTGCGGAATGCTGATCTTCGACCTCCTTCATAATGCTCCTTATGTCATTGATAATATCAGTAGGCGAATCTCCCGGCAAATAGCGCAGGTCTATTTGCGCCTTGCAGATGGCAGGCACCGTATTTGCTACCGTTCCGCCATGGATCGATCCCAGATTCATTGTTGGAGGGGAATGCAATGGATGAAAGGCATGTCTGAATTTGTAATGCCTGATTTGGTTTAAGAAGGCGATCATATTCCATACCGCATTTATACCCCTCTCCGGAGTGGAACCGTGTGCCTGCTTGCCAAATGAAGTTATTTCCAGAAACAATGCCCCCTTCTCCGTCACGTCAATCATTTGCATATTATTCGCCACGTCGGGGATAATGGCATAATCGGCATGTATGCCGCATTCATCAAGCAAATACTCCATGCCTAATGCTGAACCCCTTTCTTCGTCGGCAACACCTGCCAGCAAAAACAGGCCTTTTAGCCCGGATTCATTTTCCTTGAGATACTTTGCCACTGCCATCATAGAAGCCATTTGGCCTTTATTGTCAGAAGAACCCCTGCCAAAAATCCTCCCGTTTTTAACATGTGCGCAAAAGGGGTCGCTCTGCCAGCCATCGCCTGCAGGCACAACGTCCAAATGGCATGCTGCCAGCAATGAAGGGCGCTCCCTCGATCTTTCTCTTTCGCCAATATATCCAATAATATTTGTCCTGCTCTTCGTTTTTTCAAATATTTCGTAAGGAATCTTCAGCCGCTTGAAATATTTCTCCACTACCGAAACGGCCAAAATTTCATTGCCCGGAGGATTTTCGGTTTTTGTATTTATTAGTTTACACGCAAAATTTATAATTTCATTTGCTTCATTTTGCATGTATTTTTCAATGTCTTTTACCATATTATTCATTTAAAGTACTCCCTGTATAACAAAAGCCGTTCAAATTCATCTCTTGTCAAAACGAGACGGCAAGATACCACCAGGTAAAAAAAACACTTATTCCTGAATCAGTTTGGTATCTTGAAAAAGGAGAAATAATTACAGATTATATGCAAAAAACATATTAAAATTCAATGTAATTGCTGGTAAACTATAGTGAGATTATTTTGCGAAATATATAAAGACACCAGGTTCATTGTTAGATATTTATTATTCATTACACGGTTAAATTAATCCGTAATTTTAACTTAGCGCTTATGTGTAAAATACCCTCGTTGGGTGAATAATTGCGAAAATTAAATGGTTGACAATATCACATATTCAGATAACATATAGTCTTATGAAAAAAGACCAGAAAACGAAATCTTTTACGCCGTCTCCGCAATGGAAAGTACTCATCATCTTCGCACTGTTTTTTATCGCCATATATATGCTTCAGCGATATTCCATTTCCACCTCAGTGCCTGTTCGTCATACCATTGCTTATAGTCAATTCCTGGAACAACTGGACGCGGGCAATATCTCTTCCGTTACCATAAAAAAATTACACATTGCAGGTCAATTCTATAACGAAGCGCTTATTCCGCTGCACAAAGACCAGGAACCAACTTCCGTAAAAGACTTTAAAACGCAACTGCCCACTTTCCAGGGAGAGGGATTGATAGAAAAACTCAGGAGCAGGCGTGTGGAAATACGCGTCGAATCTTCCGAAGAAGGCTCATTTTTCTGGCAGTTTCTTATTGGCATTCTTCCGTGGGTAATCATCATAGGCGTTTGGATGCTTGTAATGAGAGGTGCAAGGCAGGTGGGAGGCGGAGCGGGGGGACTCTTTACTTTTGGGCAGAGTAAGGCGACTCTTTTTGATGTAAAAAAGCCAAAGGTCACATACTGTGAAGTGGCCGGCATGGATAATGTGAAAAAGGAATTGACAGAGGTGATAGAATTCCTTAAAGATCCTGGCAAATTTGAAAAGATCGGGGCAAAAGTGCCAAAGGGCGTACTGCTTATAGGCCCGCCTGGAACGGGGAAAACACTCCTCGCCAGGGCAACTGCAGGAGAGGCAGGTGTGCCATTTTACAGCATCAGCGCATCGGAATTTATCGAGATGTTTGTAGGTGTGGGGGCAGCACGCGTCAGGGATATGTTTAAAAAGGCAAAAGACGCGCATCCGAGCATTATCTTTATTGACGAAATCGATGCCGTGGGGAGAACCCGCGGAGCAGGGTTTGGGGGTGGACACGACGAACGGGAACAGACATTAAACCAGCTTTTGTCAGAAATGGACGGCTTTGACCCTCACACGGAAGTAATTGTAATGGCCGCTACAAACCGGCCAGACGTGCTTGATCCGGCGCTTCTCAGGCCGGGCAGATTCGACAGGCAGTTGGTAATTGATAAGCCTGGATGGAAGGAACGTAGAAAAATCCTTGAAGTTCACGTCAGAAACAAGAAACTTGCCGATAAGGTTGATCTTGAGAAGATCGCCAGAGGAACCCCGGGTATGACGGGTGCAGACCTCGAAAATCTTGCAAATGAAGCCGCCCTTATCGCTGTGCGTAAAAAGAAAAAAACCATCAACAACGAAGACTTCGATGACGCGAGAGACAAGATACTTATGGGTACTGTCAGGGAAGAAATAATCAACGATTTGGAAAAACGTATTACCGCGTATCATGAGGCAGGGCACACGCTTGTATCAATCAAGCTGCCCGGAACAGATCCCATACATAAAGTAAGCATCGTCCCAAGAGGATTGGCAATGGGGGTAACGCAAATACTACCGGAAGAAGACCGTCACTATTATCCGAAACAATACCTGGTGAACAAACTCACCGTTGCACTTGCCGGACGATGTGCGGAAAAGTTGATTTTTAACGACGTAAGCACCGGCGCACAAAATGATCTCAAAGAGGCTACCGCACTTGCCGAGAAAATGGTTGCGCAATGGGGCATGAGCGACAAAATAGGCCCCCTTAGCCTTGGGCGGGGAGAAGATCATCCATTTTTAGGAAGGGAGCTCGCATTTCAAAAGCGTTACAGCGAGGATATGGCATGGCTTATGGATCAGGAAATACAAAAGATAATACTGGAAGCAGAGGCAAGGGCATCAGAAATTCTAAAAAACAACCAATCCTCTCTTGAAAAACTGGCAGAAGCACTCATTAAAGAAGAAACCCTTGAAAAAGAAGATGTGGAAAAAATACTTAATAATGCATAGCATAGCTACGCACTGCATGGAAAATCCCGACTAATTTTATGGTAATTTAAGACATACATTTTCTTTTACTTACAGTGCAGATGAAAAATATTATTTTTATAAAATCTTATTAAATTTCGAAAGGAGACAACTATTATGGTTACAGACGTTATTATGGCAAAGGATGTTATGAGGAAAACAATCACTGCGGCTAAAAAAGAAACACTTGGAAGATCTTTGGCCGAAAAATTATTGACCGGCAATTTTAGCGGAATGCCTGTCGTAAATAATAATAATGAGGTTGTTGGAATAATAACTGAATTTGATCTTATAAAAGCAATGGATCAGGGAAAAAGTCTGGAACAGGTAACGGCAGAGGATATCATGACCAAAAAGCCTATTTGTGTAGAAGAAGATACTACAATTGAAAAGGTGATTCATATAATGGCAAAGGAAGCGATTATTCGTATTCCCGTTGTCAAAGATATGGTCCCTGTGGGAGTAATCTCGAGGGGAGACGTTTTAAGATGTGTTTATGGTGTACTACGTCCGGAATTTGTCAGGATTAGCACCGAACATGGCAAAATGGAAGTTTTCACAGAATTCAAACAAACTCAATATAAAAGCGAAGACATTATCCATTCAGAGTCGTAGTGAATTTCACCGGTAATTTTCATTTCAATCAAAACGATGTTTTTTACATTGAAATTCCTAAATAGGCATCGTTAGAACCAGACAAGCATGAGATAAAAAATATGAAATACGAAACACGAAATCCGAAACAAATCCTAATGACAAAATGATTTGAAATTCTAAACAAATCCCAAAAAAACAAAATTTGAAATGACCAAAACCATAATAGTTGAGTGGTTTTGAACGTTTGTATTTTGAGTTTCTGTATTGTTTCGAATTTCGATATTCGAATTTAGATGCTTTGGTATATCGACAAAAAATTGTCGATATTTAGGCGCTAAGGCGCTGTAAATAAATTAACGTCTCACTTTGAAGCCTTGATTGCATGTTTCCAGAGCATGAAATTGATCTACTTGATACCTTTATTTATTTACAGTGCCTAAGTGCCTAATGAAGATACGTCAAATGCTTCGCCCCTATGTTTTCAAAAAACGACAGAGTACTTCTATCTCCTGAAAAACAACCCCTTTACTCTTTTTGCCATAGACTACAGACTACTTTTGTTTTTACAAGGCTTTATTGAAGGATAATATACGTATGGTAGTTTCAAAGAGAATAAAAATCCCCAGGAACGGCGTTGACTGCACGCAACTGCTTGAATACCTTCAGGAGCATTTCAATAATACACTAACAGGTGAAGTACTGAGATTTGCCATTGTAGAGGTAATCGGGGAAGACCTGATCGTTGACGCCGCAATTATGGTGAATGATACCGTGACGAAAAGAAAAACCGGCGGGGGTATACATGGCTAACCAGTTTGTTGTGGCGCACATTATCCCTACAGGCGTGGGGGCGGATATTGGCGGATACGTTGGAGATGCCACGCCCGCAACCAACATGATTGCGTCGATTGCCGATAAGGTGATTTCTCATCCGAACGTCGTCAACGGAGTTGTGCTTAACCTTGCGGGAAGAAACGTTCTCTACGTTGAAGGATATTCCCTGGATAGATTTTTCAAGGGTGAAGCGGAACTGAAGGAAGTGGAAAAGAATAAGATCGGGGTTGTGTTAGACAAGGGAATAGAAACAGAGGGATATGATCTGGCGGTAAATACAATCAACGCTTTGAGGACTGTCGGGGGAGTGGAAATAGTCTGCGTGCTTAAAACAAAAAAGGAGACGATGACGCAGGCGGTAAAAACAAAAAGTAATTCTTTCGTGGGAGAAATTGAACACGAACAGACGCTTATTGAGGCTTGCAGGGAAGCAATAAAGCAGGGCGCTCAGGCGCTGGCGATTTCGCTCAATATTAAAATTGATATGAAGGATTTAAAGGCATACTTTGATGGAAAAGGGGCAAATCCCTATGGAGGAGCAGAAGCCGTGGTTTCTCATCTGGTCTCTGCCACGTTTGGGTTGCCCGCAGCGCACGCCCCGTTATTGAGCAAATATGAAATTTACCGGGAAACGCATAGCGGAACGGTTGATCCAAGGGCGGCAGCAGAAGCAATAGGCCCTGCATATCTTGGAAGCGTTTTGCGCGGACTGGACAGGGCGCCCAGACTCGTTACACAGGGTGGGGATGTGAGAGTTAATGATGTCGATGCAATTATTCTTCCCTATACCTGCATGGGCGGTATTCCTGCCCTTGCCGCACAAAAATGGGGGATACCTATAATTGCGGTAAAGGAAAACACGACGGTGATGAAAGCCACTCCGGATATTTTACGAATGAAGAATGTGATCGTTGCAGAAAATTACTGGGAAACAGGCGGTCTCCTTGCTGCAATGAAGGAGGGCATTGACCCCCTGGAGTTAAGAAGACCCGTGAAAAAACTGACTATCGCCTAAGCTGGCATAGCCAGAATCAAATAAGCGAGAAATAAAAAATACGAAATACGAAATACGAAATACGAAACAAATCCGAATAATAAAGCATAAAATTTAAAACAAATCCAAAACATACAACAATTATGAAGCACGAAATGCAAGATACAAAAGAGGCATTTGATTAGAATTTCAAATCATTTTGTCATTAGAATTTGTTTCGTATTTCTGGTTTCGTATTTCGGATTTCACCAGTAAATATTTTGCCAAAAAGTGCAAAGAAATTACTGCGAAGGTAGTAACTGTGGACTGTAGAAAAACTTATTGCGCACCACATACGTCTCTATGAATAACACATCGCTTTCATGAAAAAAATAGTATTTATTATATTTGTTTGCTTTTCGTTAATCATTGCAGGCGCCGGCATTGCCGGATATATTTTCATTAGCAAACTAACTTCGGACGAGGCTATAAAAGGCAGGATATTAGACGCCTTTCAAAATCTTGGCGATATACATATTGAAAGGGCGCACTTTAATTTTGCAGAAGGTATTCTCCTCGAAGATATCTTCCTCTCCGGCAAATCCGGAATAATGCAGAACAAGTTTTTTAAATGCCAGAAGGTAGTAATCGAATATGATCTGAAACGTTTGCTTAAGAAAGAATTCAATGTTGTTAAAATTATTGCTATCAACCCGGAATTAACTGTAGAAAAACCCGCCGGCATTTGGGAACTTTTGGATGGTATAAAAGAAGGTTTTGAAAATGCGAATCTGCCCCTTTTTTCTGATGTATTACACAATGGAATTGAAGCCCGCGGTTTAAAAGTTCACATCAAGGAAAACCCTGAATTACGCAACCCGGAAATTAAACTCTCGGGAATCAATATTTCGTTTATGCCGTTTGCCGGTTCCTTCGAAAATATCACTGCCAGAGGAACCATCGCCGATGAACATATGGGGAATTATTCTTTCTCTATGAAAATGTGCCCGGACATACCAGCCCTGAGCATTACATTAGACGCGCATAATATGACCCTGAACGAAGAATTTCTCTGCCTGTTCCCTTTTTATGGAAAACATATATGGGATGAGTATCAACCGGAGGGAAAGGTCAATTTCTCCTGCATTGCCAGCTTTAACAATAAAAATAACCAGGAGAAAATTGACTATGACGTTACGATTCACCTCAACGCGCTGAATGCAATATATAAAGATTTGTCTCTCCCCGCTTCTAATGTGAACGGTGTCCTGAAGATGAGCAACAATACACTATACATCAGTAATATCACAGCATACATCAAAAACGGTGACTATACGTCACAGGTTGATCTGAAAGGAACCGTCAATCTTTCCGGTAAAGAAAAAATAATTGTGGCAAATGTTCCCAACCTTTTCATAAATAAACATTTTCTTGAAAATATCCCTCGTTTTGGTAAAGAAGTGTGGTCGAAACTCCAACCTACCGGCTTTGCAGACATAACATTTCAATACAGTGAAGGAGAGGATACAAATGGCAACATTTTTTTAGTGGCCGATTGCAAGGATGTTGCTGTCAATTCTCCGGAAATGCCATTTCCCCTGTCGTATATAAATGGCCCCATTAAATTCTGCAATAATATTATTCTATTAAAAAATACCAGTGGTTTTCTTAAATACGACAACCAGCACATCTTTATGGAAATAAATGGCATATATAACATAGAAACTGAAAGGAAAATGTTGAATGTTAACATCCCTAACGTAGTTGTTACAGAAAATTTTTTGAATATATTAAGCGAAAAAACCGCCATTAAGCAAAAGTTATGGGATATCCTTAACCCTCGTGGTAAAGCAAACCTTACGGTTGTTTTCCAGGGATTTAAGGAAGCAGAAAGAAACGATTATACGGTGGAAGTTAACTTAAAAGACTTTGAAATCAGAAACGATACGTATAAATTTGCCTTATGGGGAATTGACGGGAGGTTGGATATCAACAAAGAACAACTTTACAGCAAGCACATCAACGCTAATTGCTGGGGCGGGAACGTAGATGGCTCCATTTCCATTAAAACAAACACTGAGCCTTACAAATATGAAGGCGAATTGACATTTTCAAGAATCGTATTGGAAGAATTCGTAAAAAAATTTAATCTTGAAGGAAAACAGCTTTCAGGTATTCTCGACGGAAGGGTTAAGTACCATGGGTACGGCAGCGACCTGAAGGATTTTTATGCTGAAGGACAAATTAACATCACCAATGGATATCTTTCAGACATTCCTATAATTCTTAACATTTTCAAATTTTTCAATTTAAGACTACCCCAAAAGGAAACCTTTGATACCGCAAAACTCAATTTTTCCGTCAAAGACAATGTTGTTAATATTATCGAGGGCATTATTTCCAGCGATACGGTAGATCTTGTGGGAAAAGGCGACATTGGTCTTAATGGAACACTTGGCGTAACTGTTGTCACAGGTTTTGAGAAGGGCTTCTTTTCTCAACTCCCCTTAATTGGAAATTTATTCGATTTTGTTGTAGGCGGCGTACGAAAACAATTGACTGTTGTGGAGATTAAAGGCACTATCTCTGATCCTGAAATCCACCCGGTTCCATTTAAACCATTTCGGAAATCCATTAAAAACATGTTTGAAGTAATGCCCAATACAGAGAATAGTGCAAATAACACAACAATAAAAAACAGAACTTCTCAATAAGTTGGGGGAAACTACCCCTTGCTTACCTTATTAATGGGGAATACTGTACAGTCGGCAGTCGGCAATCTACAGTCCACAATCTGCAATCTGCAATTTGCAATTTGCCGGCTGTAGACTGTAGAAATTATTTAGAAATTATTATAAAAACCTCAACTTATTTTCATCTTCGTTCCCAAGCCAGCGCTTGAAAACGAGCGTTTTAAATGCTGCATTATTCTATGGGACTATGACTATGACCACACTGAAACATTTTTTTTCTCCTAAAACGGTAGCCGTCATTGGCGCCTCGCGCGAAAAGGGCAAGGTTGGCCACGATATAGTAAAAAATCTGGTACAATACGGGTATCAGGGAACAATATACCCGGTAAACCAAAGGCGGAAGATATTGTTGGTCTAAGAACATATGCAAACTTAAAGATATCAGGGACACCATAGATATGGCGATTATCGTCGTACCCGCCCGATATGTGGTAAAGATTGTAGACGAATGCGCTGAAAAGAAAATCGATTCAATTGTAGTTATCAGCGCCGGTTTTAAAGAAAGCGGCATTGAAGGCGCTATCAGAGAAAAAGAACTTTGCCAGAAAATAACACGCCATGCTATACGGCTGCTGGGGCCGAATTGTCTTGGATTAATAGATACACAATCGTGCCTCAACGCCTCATTTGCCGCCGATATGCCGGAAAGGGGAAATATTGCCTTTTTTTCACAATCCGGCGCTTTGTGTACCGCAATTTTGGATTGGGGCTGTAGTTGAATGTGTGGGATTTTCAAAGTTTGTCAGCATGGGAAACAAAGCAGATATTAACGAAGTAGACCTCATTAACGCAATGTATGAAGATGAAAACACGAAGGTGATTCTCGGTTATCTGGAAGGTGTTAAAAACGGCAAAGATTTTATTGCCACCACCGGAAAAATAACGAAAAAGAAACCTTTAATCGTAGTAAAATCTGGCGGTACTGCCGCCGGGTCCAAAGCGGCTTCTTCCCATACCGGCACATTGGCAGGATCGGAAAGGGCGTTTGATGCGGCATTCAAGCAATCGGAGTGATTCGCGCTAATACGATCGAGCAGCTTTTGATTATGCCAGAATGTTTAGTTTTCAACAATTGCCAAAAGGCGCGCGGGTAGCCCTGATTACCAATGCGGGAGGACCAGGCATTATTGCGACGGATGCAATAGAGCGGTCCGCATTAAAGATGGCTGAATTTTCCAAAGATACCATAGAAATATTGCGCCATTTCCTGCCGCCAATGGCAAATGTATATAATCCCATAGATGTGCTGGGTGACGCAAAATCAGACCGTTACCGGCTTGTTATAGAAAAACGTCATAAAAGATCCGAATGTAGACGCCATTCTTGCAATACTCACTCCTCAGGCAATGACGAAATAGAAAAAACTGCAGAAGCAATCTGTGAAATTGCAGGTTATGCGGACAAAACCATTGCAACTTCCTTTATGGCGCGCAAAAGAATTGAAAGTGCTCTAAAAATCATGTGTCAGAGGAAGTGCCTAATTACCCTTTCCCCGAACGTGCAATCTACGCCATCGAGGCAATGTACAATACACTTTATGGCAAAGCAAACCTGCGCCGGAAACAAAGAATTTTATTGTCAGAAAGGAACGTGTCAGTGCAATTTTTACACAAATGAAACAGAAGGAGGCTGCCTATCTAAGCGAAGAAGACGCCAAACAGGTGATTTCCACCTATGGCTTTACCATTCCTAAAAGCATTATCGCTACCTCTGAGACGGGCGCAGTAAAGGCGGCAGAAGAAATGGGATATCCGGTGGTGATGAAAATTTCATCCCCCGATATACTTCACAAATCGGACATTGGGGGTGTAATTATTGGGGTCAAAAACGAACAGGAGGTAAGAATCTGCTTTAGTGACATCATGCAAAAGCAAGACGCCATATGCCGGAAGCCGATCTAAAAGGCATTATGGTACAGCAGATGATTACCGGCGGCAGGGAACTCGTCCTTGGCGTCTCACATGAACCACAGTTTGGCCATTTGATAATGTTTGGGCTTGGCGGCATTTACGTTGAAGCGCTTAAAGATGTAACCTTCAGAATTGCGCCGGTTGGCATAAACGAAGCGAGAGAGATGATACAGGAAATCCGTGCATTTCCGCTTCTTAAAGGCGTGCGCGGTGAAAAATCCGTTGACATCGATGCAATAGTAGAAAATATACTGCGGCTCTCCCAACTGGTGAAGGATTTCCCGGAAATAATCGAAATGGATATTAATCCGCTGGTGGTGTTCCCCAAGGCGACGGCGCCATTGCAATAGATGTACGTATTGCCGTAAATGCTTCGCGCAGCGAAAAGGGGAAATTGAAAAATTGCGATTATGGTGGATTAGGGCGTTGGTTTTTACGCCGAATCCACCAATAATATTTACAGTGGATTTTCTATCGCTTAACGCATCCTGCATAAACATATTTGTTTGACTATACAATCATTCTTATTTTTCCAACATTTTTATACTTTCAGGTGAGGAGGGTATATGATACCTCTATTTATTGCATCTTTATCGCCCCTTTCCGGGAAAAATCTCATTTGCGCCGGCCTGGTCTCAAGTTGAAAAAAGACGGGTATAACATCGGCTATTTTAAACCTGTCGGATTTTCGCCGGTTTTTGTGGATGATGTGCTTACCGACGAGGATGCCGTTTTCCTCTCCCGGGCGCTTGATGTAAACGAACCGCTACAGTCCATAAGCCCCGTTATATTTACGGAAGATATGTTACAACGCCTGGTGAAAGGCGAAAATCTTAATATTCGCGAAAAAACAATGGAGGCATTTCACATAGCCTCGTCCGGCAAAGACATCATGATTATCAGGGGCATCGGCAGGTTAACCTGCGGCACATGCCTTGGTTTTTCCGAATTGGATTTTATCACCGAAGTAAACGCAAAGGTATATTTGTTGATAAATTCGAATCATACATTGAAATGCTTGACGGCTTCCTCTATGCTTCAAATGTATTGAAAGAGAAACTGCTTGTGTATTTTTAACCTGGTTCCGTCCGCCAAACTGGAATATATGAAAAACACCATCCAGCCTTTTTTAACAAAACATGGCGTGAGTACTCGGGAATTATCCGAAGAGACCCCTTGCTGAGAGCGACTTCAATTCGGGACATTGTGACCGCGCTTAATGGAAAAATCCTTTGTTGCGAAGAAAAAGCCGACGAGCTGATCGAACATTTTGTAATAGGGGCAATGAACCTTGAAAGCGCCATCAAGCACTTCAAAAAGATATCGGACAAGGCGGTTATAACGGGAGGCGACCGCAGTGATATTCATGCCGCTGCCCTTGAAACTTCCACGAAATGCCTAATCCTTACAGGGGACCTCTATCCGAGCTATTCTATTTTAGGCCGCGCTCACGAAGCAAACATACCCGTAATCGTGGTACGCGCCGACACCGCAACTACCATCGAAACATGCGAAAAACTTGCAGACACCACGCAATTAAACAATATGTCTAAAATACAGCATGCATCGGGAATAATAGAGAAAGAAGTTGATTTTGAAACTATTTACAGAAAATTGGGGCTAACGAAATAACTATTCAGGCATACGTGTAAACAAAGAAACCACAGATTTCTTGGCGCGGCCTTTGGCCGCACCAAATTCGAAATACGAATATCTAAATACAAAACAATTTCAAATGACAAAAACTCAATACTCCAAACTTTACGTAGGCATCATTTAATTAATGCCTTACGTTTGTGCAGCTTAAAAACGAGCATAAAAAACAAGAAGTTGATGGATTGTAGTACAGATTAAAAAAGGGGGATTTGGTGAGTCCTCTCTATCAAGAGGAGATTAAGAGGTGTGTTATAAATTACGCTGAATAGTTACAATTTATTTATCATTTGCTCTGCTAACAGGAGGCGGGATTGAAGGTATAAAACGTTTGGTTCTGGTTACAAACCTGAACCTGCAAAGTACAAAGTACGATTTAAGAAGTACGATTTAAAATCCCAAATCCCAAATCCCAAATCGTACTTCGTAAATCCCTACGCATCTCCCAGTTTAAATACGCAATATTCCGCACACATAGAACACACATCTTCGTTTTTTGGTCTGCCTTTTTCCCGGATCTTTTTGGCTATGACAGGATCGATACAGGTATTAAACTGGCCTTCCCAATCTCTGTTTTTCTATAGTGCGACATTTTTTTGTCCCACTCCCAGGCAGATTTAACCCCTTTTACCAGGTCTGCCGCATGGGCGGCTATCCGCGCAGCCATTACGCCGGTTCTGACGTCTTCCGGGCCGGGAAGGCTTAAATGTTCCGTCGGTGTTACATAACAGAGAAAATCAGCGCCTGCAGAAGCGGCTATAGCGCCTCCAATGGCGGAAGTAATGTGGTCGTAACCGGGAGCAATATCTGTGACAATGGGACCCAGCACGTAAAATGGCGCTCCCTTGCAAAGTTCTTTCTGTAATTGAACATGCGCGCGTTATTTGATTCAGCGGCACATGGCCTGGTCCCTCAACGATTACCTGCACGTCTGCCTCCAATGTTCTTTGCGTAAGCTCGGCGAGTACGTTCAACTCATATACCTGCGCACGGTCAAAGGCGTCAGCCAATGCACCGGGCCTCAAGGCGTCCCCCAGGCTTATGGTTACGTCATATTCTTTTGCGATAGCCAATATTTCATCAAATTCTTCATAGAATGGATTTTCCTTTTTATTGTGTATCATCCATTCTACCAAAAAGGCTCCTCCTCTGCTTACGACGCCGCAAATACGTTTATCTTCGCGCAAATGTTTTAATACCCCCATTGTTGCGCCACAATGTACGGTTATAAAGTCAACGCCATCCTCGCAATGCAATTGTATGGCTTCGATCATATCCCGTGCGGTCATATCGTAAATCGCCTGCTTTCTTTTAATGGAATTTACAGCCGCCTCATATATTGGCACGCTGCCTATGGAAACAGAAGCAGATTCTATGATTGCTTTTCGAATGGTTCTTAATTCCCCGCCGGTGCTCAGGTCCATTACCGCATCGGCGCCCGCTTCTTCAGCGGCACGTAATTTTTCTAATTCTTTGTCGATGTCCGCATAGTCTGCCGAGGTGCCTATATTGGCATTTACCTTGGTTTTTAGGCCTGCGCCAATGCCGCATAATTTACGGGAATTCCGTTTATGGTTTACGGGGATGACGATCTTCCCTTCGGCAATACGCCCTCTTATATATTCAGGGTCGAGTCCCTCAATTCTTGCCACCTCAGCCATTTCTTTTGTTATATTATTTTTTCTTGCTTGCTGTAACTGTGTCATATCGTTGTTTTCCACTTTTTTTTTCAATAGGTTTTTTTTCCGTCATTGAGTAAAGACTTTTTATCTCCTGCTCAGTTAATTTCCTGTATTTGCCTACTTTTAAGTCCGGGTCGCATAAGGAGCCGATTTTTATTCTTCTCAGGGTTCTTACTTTGTGCCCGTGATCTGCGAGCATTCTTCGTATTTCTCTGTTTTTCCCTTCACAGAGGATCATTTCAAACCTGCTTTTTTTAAAACTGCGATGCATTTTTTTTATTCTGACGGGTTTGTGTTTACCAAAAGCCAGCCAAACCCCGGATTGTAATGCCGTAATAGTTTCATTTGATAAATATCCGTCAATCTCAATAAAATATGTTTTGTTCACCTCATATTTTGGATGAGACAGCTTATTGGAGAGTTCTCCGTCATTTGTGATGATAATCAGCCCTTCGCTTTGCTTGTCAAGCCTGCCAATGGTATAGAGTCTTTGTTTGACATTCTTTATTATATCAATTGCCCTTAGGCGGTTTAACTCATCGTAATTTGTGCACAAACAATCTTTTGGTTTATTTAACAGATAATAAATTTTAGCTTCAGGTCTGATCGGCATCCCGTCACAATAAATCACGCTTTTCCCGGCGTCTACCGTAGCGCCTAAAGCAGTAACTCTTTCACCATCGACAGTTACCCTGCCCGCTAAAATAACATTTTCGCATTCACGGCGTGACCCAATGCCCGCACTTGCCAATACTTTTTGTAAACGTTCCTGCATTTCAGAATTTCTTATAAATGATGCCTTAAATATTAATCATAGTACTGTATTTTTTTATGCGTTAATAGTACCGTATGAACCGGGGAATCAGAAGTCAGAAGTCAGAAGCCTGCCCGCAAACCACTGATATTAATTTCCTGCCTTATTTTTTTTCTTTGCATCGCGCAGCATTTCCCTTGCCTGTTTTCTGGTGATGTCCGTTTTCTCCGCTCCTCTTATCATATCGGCAATCTCTTCTATACGGTGTTCGCCGGCCATGTTTTCAATGGTGGAGTATGTTTTCCCCGTTTTACAATTTACTTACTTTTCCAGTGTTCGTCAGCGTAACATGCAATTTGTGGGAGGTGCGTAATGCAGATTACCTGATGTGATTTGGCAATGCTGCTTAATTTTTCTCCAATTACTTCGCCCATCCTTCCCCCGATATTTGCGTCAATTTCGTCAAAAACCAGGACGGGTGTTTTATCGACCCTGGCAAGCTGGTGTTTTAATGCCAGCATCACCCTGGAAATTTCTCCGCCAGAGGCTATTTTTCTTAGCGGTTTTAAATTCTCGCCAGGATTTGGAGAAATAAGAAAATCTATGTTCGATATCCCGGAACTGTTTGTTTCTAAAATAGAGACCCCTTCGTTGTCATCCAGGAAGGGAGATTTGATTTCTACCTGAAACCTGCCGTGCGGAATACCTAGATCCCCCAATTCCTTGTCGATCAAAGGTGCAAGTTTTTCCGCCACAGAGATGCGTTTTTTGTTTAATTCGCAGCCCTTTTGTTTCAGCAATGCTGTTGTAGCCGTCAGCTCCTCATCCAGGCTCTCAATGCTTGACCCTTCCTCTGACAGTTGTTTTAGTTTTGCCTCTATTTCATTTCGGTATGATAAAACATCGTCTATCGTGTTCCCGTATTTTGCTGTTAGTTTTCTGATGGTATCCAGTCGTTCTTCCAGAGAAGAGAGTTTTTGTGGATCATAACTGAAGTTTTCCTTGTATTTCCCCAGGGAAAAGGCAATGTCTTCAATCTGGTAAAGCGATTGGTTGTATGATTCGGAGACCTTTACAAGGTCTTCGTCAAATTTTGCAACCGATTGTAATTCGCGGGCAATCGATTTTAGCGTACCATACATGGCATCTGATGTTTCATAGAGTTGGGAATAACATGATGAGACGGCATTGTATATCTTTTCGGCGTTGATGAGAAGGCATTCTTCTTTTCAAGTGCCTCCTTTTCTCCAACCCCGAGTTGCGCCTTATCTATTTCGTCTGCCTGGAAGGCATATAATTCGGTTTTTTCTATTCTTTCGCGCTGGTTTTTTTTAAGTCCTTCAAGCAATGCGGTCTTTTCTTTTATCTGTTTTTATGTAGGATGAAAACTTTTCCCGGAGAGGGGAGATGCAGCCAAAATCATCAAGGATCTGCAACTGGTTCATTCCCTGCAATATATGTTTCATGTTCATGCTGACCGTGTATGTTTATTAATGATTGTCCAATCTCTTTGAGTATGGACAATGTGATAGGCGCATTGTTTAATCGGCATTTGTTACGTCCGTTGGAACGATGCTTCTTTGGAGGAGAAGTCTTCATCAATGTTTGTGTTATCCAAAGTCTTCCTGAAATACTCCAGCAAAGAGTCGTCCTTCAGGTAAAATTTGCCAACCACCACTGCCTCATCTTTGCCGTTTCGCACAATGTCCTGCGTAAAACGACCGCCAAGAATAAAATGTAAAGCGCCAATTACAAGAGATTTCCCCACCCCTGTCGCCCCGCTGAATACATTTAATCTTTCACTGAGCGTAATGGTTGCTTTATCAATTAATACAAAATTGGAAATATATAATTCTTGCAGCACAGAACACTATACCATATTTCTGCAAAATAGGATTTTAGGATTTATTGTTGCGATTTATTGGATTCCTGAACCGGGTTGAACGTTTTTTTCTGTCGTTAAGATTGCTAATTTTTCTGCATCTTTTGCGGCAAGCAGCATACCCTGGCTTTCAACGCCCCGAATGACAGAGGGAGCAAGGTTGTTTACGATAACAATTTGTTTTCCGATAAGTTCTTCCGGGGTGTAATAGTTTTTTATCCCGGCAACAATCTGCCTTTCCTGGTTTCCATCGCCGGCGTCAATCTTTAATACTAACAATTTGTCCGCATTTGGGTGCGGCTCCGCATGTTTTATTACCGCAACTCGTAACTCTACCCGTAAAAAATCTTCAATTGATATCATCTGCAAGTCCTTTCAAAAATCTACATAACTATAGCCAATTTTAAAATTTATGTCAACGTAACATTTTACGAATTACGAATTACGATTTAAATCGTAATTCGCGTACTTCGTACCTCATTTATTCGGGTCAGACGCTACATATTAATATTTTACTTCTTTCATGCATAATCCTTTCGCAGGGGCCGTTGGGCCGGCGTCATCTCTGTTCCCGGTCTCTAAGAGTTTTCTTATAAGATAGACGTCCATTTTTCCACGTCCTATTTCCAGGAGTGTACCGACAATCGTTCTTACCATTTTGTATAAAAAGCCGTTTGCTTCAACTACAAAATAAATATATTTCCCCTCTTTCTGAATCTCCAGGTTCTTGATTGTCCGTATCCTGTCCTTATTATCCAAGGCCTTTGTGGTAAATGAAGTAAAATCATGGGTGCCGATAAGGTATTGCGCCGCTGTCATCATTTTAGAAAGATCTAATGGGAAGCCATACACATAACAAAAATTACGATTCAGGGAGGTTCTTAACCAGTCATTCAACACGGTGTACCGGTACACCTTAGACGTCGCACTGTATCGTGCATGAAAACCTTCTTCCATGTCGGCAACATCTTTTATTGTAATATCTTGTGGCAAGTGAAAATTTATTGCCCGTAATAGCTGTTTTGCAGGAATGGCAGAATACGTTTTAAAATTGGCAACCTGGCCAAGGGCATGTACTCCGGCGTCAGTCCTGCCTGCACCATGTATTTCCACCTCTTCCCGGATAACGGTCCTTACTGCATGGGTAAGGGTCTCCTGTACCGAAATGGCGTTTTTTTGCCATTGCCAGCCCGCATAATTAGTACCTTCGTATTCAATAGTAAGGCGTACGTTACGCATGAATATTTAATTAAAAAACCTTAATTGTGAGATAAAAGGAAATAAACAATCACATTTGCAGAAAAAATACTTTTACCGGTGCATGATAAAAAGATATACTTATTAAAAATTTGGAAAAATCGTAATGAAATATACACGAGCCTTCTGCGCACAAAGTTTATGTAAGTTATAAGGTTGGGTTGAGGCACAAAACCTAACCTTACCGGGCTAAATTCAGCAGAAGACACAAACCGGGAAGGATTGAAGCAAAAAAGACGTGTGTAATCAATGAAAAAACCGTGTTGTTTGCAAATCTATTTGAATAAAAAGGGCTTCCCATCTCCCCGATTTTAACATCTTCGCAGAGTGTACATCTTTCATTAATTAAGAGAGTAAATAAATGAAAAAAATGGTAATCTCAACAAAGGCTGCGCCTGCGGCAATTGGTCCATATTCCCAGGCTATTAAGGCCGGCAATCTGGTATTTGTTTCCGGACAAATTCCTATAATACCCGAAACAGGTGAAACATTACATGGCGATGCTGCGGTACAAACACGACAGGTTTTAAATAATTTGAGAAATATATTGGATGCGGCAGGTGCTTCTTTGGATAAGGTGGTAAAGACGACTATTTTTATGAAGGATTTAAATGATTATGCGGCGGTGAATGACGTCTATAAGGAATTTTTTCAAAATGAACCGCCAGCCAGAGCTGCGGTGCAGGTGTCCAGGCTGCCGAAGGACGTTGCTATCGAGATCGAAGCCATTGCAACTGCCGGCTGAAAAGAAATTGACTTGCATTGCTAAAATTGATAACATCAACCTTCGCAACAATTAACGCAAAGGTATTCCTTAATAACCATTTTTCACTTTACAGTATTTGATCCAATCTATGTTAAACATCACATCAAAGACACAGCGAAGAGATATCTATCCGGAAATAGTAAATTTGCTGGATAATTCAAAAAAATTCTTCGAAAGAATTGGTATTACAGAGATGGAGAAACGAGTAGAGGAAATGCGTTCTCAATTGGAAGAACCTTTCTATTTGCTGGTTGCAGGAGAATATAATTCCGGCAAATCCAGTTTTATCAATGCCTTGTGTGGTGAACGTGTCTTAGTGGATGGCCCGACCCCCACCACTAACAGAATTACTTTGCTGACCTATGGGGATAAAGTGGAAGTAAAGGAGGTAGGAGACCATTTATGCCGGGCAACATACCCGATGGAGGTTTTGAAAGATATTACCCTGGTAGACACGCCGGGAACAAATTCAATTATTTTAGAACACTCCGCACTAACGGAAGGTTTTGTACACAGGGCTGAACTCGTACTCTTCATTACCTCTGCCGATCATCCTTTTACCGAAAGCGAACGGCAGTTTTTGCAATTCTTAAAGGGTAAATGGGGACGTAAGGTACTTTTTATACTGAATAAAATTGATTTAAAGACGCCGAAAGAGCTTATTGATATTATATCGTTTGTGGAAAAAAATTGTTACCGGCTGCTGGGTTTTGAGCCAAAGGTTTTATCCGTTTCCGCAAAAGAGGCATACAAAGCACGAAGCGAAAATAATGAAGCGCTGCTGAAACAGAGCGGTATTGAAGAAGTTGAGGCGTTTATGTTTGAAAAACTTGACCTTGATACAAAAATAGATTTCAAACTCGTAAGCCCTTTAAAATATCTGTTTAATGTATTCACCGAACTACAACAAAGGCTTGGGGAAAAGGTGAATAAATGCAACACGGATATTAAAAATATTGAAAGATTTGAAACGCGCCTGAAAAACAAAAAACAGGATATGCAGGAGTACACGTTAAAATATAAAGATGAGATCAGGCTGGTATTCTCGCGATTAAAAGAAAAACTAGAAAATTTTTTAAACACTTATGTTACTGCCAGATCGGTTCTTATGTCAAAAATAGGAAGAGAAAAACTGAATGACCGATTTAAAAGAGAGGTGTATGGGCTTTTAAATCCGCAAACAGACCTCGACCGAATTATTGATGATGTAGTTGATTATGTGGCACGAAATAACCGTGCATTATGGGATATGGCCAGAGATCATGTTGAGAAGGAAGTTGGGTATGACCGCATGGCGGGGAATATAGTTAACGGGCATATTGAACGCCATTATGATGACCGCAAACATGAAATTGAAGTTGCATTAAAGACCCGTTCCAAAGAGTTTCGGGAATTGGATACGGAACGGGAATCTGAAAAACTTAATGGATTAGTGCAAGCAGGTTTTATCAGTTTTCTGCTCATCGAAACATTTGCTATAGGAATTGGCGTTGTGGGAATAATGATGTTTTCCTGGATCGCGCCTCCACCGGTAACGATAGGTATTTCTGTAGCACTGGCTTTTATAGGGTTAGCTATTTTCCCTCAAAAGCGTAAAACCTTCAGAAATGAATTTTTAAGGCGGGCAGACGCTATCTGTGAACGTTTTGTGGAGTTTATGAAGTTTGAGGTGAATAAGGCTATCGATCGTGTAATTGAAGATATAAGCAACAACATTTCATCTTATCGTGATCTCAGATGGACGGAAAGGGAAGAAACGACACGGCAAATTTCAGAAGTAAATGCATTGTTGGAAAGTGTTAAAAACCTTATGCGGAAGAGCGGTCTTAGCTAAACAAAAAGTAAGTTAATGGGGAACTATTTTGTATGCTCTTTGGGATTGGATATGATATTCATCGTCTAGTCGAAAACCGGAAGCTTATTTTAGGTGGGGTTTCGTTTGATTACCATCTCGGCTTACTGGGTCATTCCGATGCGGATGTGGTTATTCATGCTATCTGTGACGCATTGTTAGGGGCTGCAGCTCTTGGCGATATTGGAGAACACTTCCCCGATACCGACGAAAAATGGAAAGATGTTTCCAGTTCGGTTATTCTTTTAAAAGTTGTTGATCTTTTAAAAGAAGGCAATTTTAAAATCAATAATATAGACGTCATCATACTAGCGCAAAAACCAAAAATAGGCTTGAGAAAACAGGAAATGAGACAGTATATAGCACAATTGTTACATTTAAATACAAACAGGGTAAACATAAAGGCAACAACAATGGAAGGTGTAGATGCAATTGGCCGCGGGGAAGCGATCGCAGCACAAGCAATAGCGGGTTTACACGAAAATACTTAATAAAATAATAAGGTTACAGTACTATGGCAATTTGGAAAAGAAAGAAAAAAGAAACAGAAAAAGACACTGCCGGTTCTGAAATCCAAAGGGAAGGCATTGAAGAAGACAACCCTACCCTTACCGATCCTGTTGCGGGAAGCGCAACCCCAGAAGAAGTTGCACTGAAGGAAACAGGCATTGAAGAACCATCTGAAGCAGAGGTTATGCAGAAAGAAGAAAACGCTGACCTTTCGGTAATGAAAAGTGAGGGTGTGGAAGAATCAGACTACACCCTTGCCGTTCCTGTTGCAGGAAGCACAACTTCAGAAGAAGTTACGCTGGAAGAAACAGGCATTGAAGACCTCCCCGAAATTCCATTTTTGCCCCGGGAAGATTTAAAAAACGGGGTTATTTTGCGTGATAAACAAATCTCCGGCAAGTTCGGAAAGGTATTTTGGGGATTAATCTCCATCTTTGTCCTGCCTCCTGCTTTAATGTTTGCGTTTGGAATCCTTATCATCGTATTTATGTTGATCTTCCCTATACTGGCGGTAATCCTTGTTACCTCTGTGCCTGTAATTTTTGTGACACTTTCTGTCCTGATAATTGCCTTTCCGGTAGTATTTCCTTTACTCGTATTGTTCTTGCTTATTACCGGTAAGGGACGGTTATTGGTTGCTTCTGAGGGAAGATGGATTGGGATAGAAATGTTTGGAAAGAGCTATTCCTTGAAATAAAGCTATGAAGGGTTCTGGGCTCCGGGGCATAAACGCTAAGTTAAAATTACGGATTAATTTATCCGTGTAATAAAATCTCCATATTCGCGTTTATTAGCGGCTATTTGCGGTTAATAAAGGAACCGCCAATGAACGCTAATAAACGCGAATAGATGCTAAAGAATAACGAATATTTTTTAGCCTATTGGACTCCGCGTAAAAAATATAAAAAACAACTTAGCGCTTATTAGGTTTGGAATTCACAGGTTTTCAACCGTGAACCTCACGAGGTTATACCGCGTTACGATTGATTTGCAATGATCCTGGTTTCTTTCATATAGGGCTGAAGGACGTCCGGAATCAGGATTGAACCGTCTTCCTGCTGATACGTTTCAAGGATTGCTATTACCGTCCTCGGCAACGCTAATCCGGAACCGTTTAAAGTATGTACATATTGTAGCTTCCCGTCTTCGTTGCGAAAACGCAAGTTAATGCGCCGTGCCTGAAAGTCTTCAAAATTGCTGCAGGAAGAAACTTCAAGATACTTATCTACTCCTGGCGCCCAGACTTCAATATCATAACACTTAGCGGCGGCAAAGCTCATATCCCCCGTACACAATTTCACCACCCTGTATTCCAGTCCAAGCAATTGCAGTATCTTTTCCGCATTAGCGAGCAGTGTTTCCAATTCACCATACGAGGTTTCGGGCCGCACCAGTTTTACCAATTCCACCTTATTGAATTGATGCACCCGCATGATGCCCCGAGTGTCCTTTCCATAAGAACCTGCCTCCCTCCGAAAACAGGGAGTATACGCGGTATAATAAATGGGGAGGTTTTTATACAGAAGGATTTCGTCCCTGTGAATGTTGGTTACGGGCACTTCCGCAGTTGGAACAAGAAAGAGATCTTCAGCAACGGCTTTTTTTTCAGACGCATGCGCGGTGTACATTTGTAATGTCCGATACATGTCGTCTTCCAGTTTCGGCAATTGCCCGGTGCCCGTCATGGACTTCCTGTTTACGAGAAAGGGGGGAAAGATTTCTGTATATCCGTGGTCACGGGTATGTATATCCAGCATAAAATTAAAGAGCGCCCGCTCAAGTTTTGCGCCAGCACCCTTTAATAAAATAAAACCGGAACCGGTAATTTTAGCTGCCCGTTCAAGGTCGAGAATATCCAGCGTCTTTCCCAGCTCCCAGTGCGGCTGCGGCGTAAAATGAAATGTTTTCCGCTCTCCCCAGTGTCTCACTATTTCGTTGCCAGAGGCGTCTTTGCCAACAGGTACATCCGCTGCCGGTATGTTGGGGATTCCAAGCAACAGGTCGTTAAGTTGGGATTCCATATCCCGTAATTCCCCATCAATGGATTTTATATCATCGCCAATCTTTTTTGTTTCCTCAATGATAGCGGAAGCGTCTTGTCCGTTCTTTTTTAGTTCACTCACCGCCCTTGACTTTTCATTCCGTTGATTTTTCAACTGTTCGCAGATCTGAATCTTTTTCCTGCGTTGGGCGTCTATTTCTAAAATAGCATCAATGTTTACGGCAATTTCCTGTTTATTGGCAATTGCCTCTTTCACTGCGTTCACATTATTTCTTATGAAATGTATATCAAGCATATGTTTTGTCTCTCCTCTGGCGAATTGCTAAATTGAGAAGTGGATTATATGCCATCGCCTGGGAAAAATCCAAGGGTTTTCTGAACGAATGTAATAGAAGGATACTTCCCACATTAATTTTTGAAATATGGGAAGTGTCCCTCTATTTTTCGGTGTTCAAACAGATTTCGATCTAATTCAAAATACCCTGCTATTAGCCTTGCTACAATCGGGAGCATTCCCGATTTTTTGTAACCGTTTGTGTGATTGGGGCAAAACAACGCTGCAAGGGATGTGGCAAGCCTGTCCCCCGCTGGCGGGGGATTAAGGGGGTGGAATTGTCTGCGGAGGAAATCTGGGAGGTTTATAACATGAATAGCCATAAGTTTTTCTTCTCATTCCTGCGCTCTGCGGGAATGCATGTCACGAAACAGGATAAAATCGTCCATTTGACCAGTCTGCGAAGCGTGAGAAAGAGGGTTAAATTTGTTTTCATAATAAAGGGGTAGTTGAATCGATGGAGAAATCTAGCGTGAGTTTATCACGAAATAAGGTGTAAGACAAAGACATCAAGTTGCAATCCAATGATTTGTATCGGGTTGCGACTTTTTTTGTCTAAAAAATTATGTATACACTGAATAATACTATATTTATATTGCATTATATGCCTGTATATACTATTATACACGGAGTATTAATCTATTACGTATACACTAACAACTAATAGCCATGGCTACCATTCAATCTAAAAACTCCAGAGGTTATAAATATTGGTATATTGTCGAATCGCGGCGCGTTAACGGCAAGCCCAGGCCCATCGTCCTGGCCTATCTTGGCAAGGCAGACGATTTATTAAAACAACTGCAAGGTCTTACCGAAAAATTACGGCTCAAATCTTATTCACATGGCGCGGTAGCCGCATTGCTAAGTGTGGCCAATGCCCTGGACGTCCCTTCCGTGATTAATAAATATATAAAGTCGCCACGGCAGTATTGTGCTAAAAAACCTGTTCGAAATAATCTGACCGCCGGAAGTACCCTCTTGTTGGGTGCCGTGGGGAGAGTGTGTGTGCCTACCAGCAAAAGAGGATGGTGGGATTGGGCAAAGACGACTACTGCCGAATACTTACTCAGACACAGCTTGAGTAAAATAGACAGTCAGCATTTCTGGGATTTGATGGATGCACTTCCTGAAGAATCCATTGCAGAAATCGAGCGCGAATTAATTGAAAAGACATTTAAAACATACAACCTTCAAAGCGACACACTGTTTTTTGATACAACCAATTTTTTCACGTATATCGACACAACTAATCTGCGATGCACTATTGCCCGGCGGGGGAAAAACAAACAAAAGCGATACGATCTCAGGCAGGTCGGGTTGGCGATGGTCGTTACACGTAACGACATGATACCGTTGTTTCACCATACCTATCAGGGGAACATGGCGGATGCAAAGGTGTTCAGCGCGGTTCTTGAGACGATAAAAGACAGGATGACCGGATTAGGTTTCGACAGCAAAAAGCACACTATTGTTTTTGATCGTGGAAACAATTCCATGGACAATATGGCTATTGTAGAGAGATTGGCATTGCATTACGTTGGAGCGCTTACACCGTATCATCACAAGCAGTTGGTAGGGGATGCCATGTGTAATTTCAGGGAATATGACGTTGACGGCAGTAAGATACAGGTGTACCATGACAAACGGGTTATTTGGGGGCAGGAAAGAACCGTTGTCGTATTTATTTCCGAGAAATTAAAGGTTGGGCAATTAAGGGGAATGTCTCAGTCTCTGGAAAAGGCAGAACATCAGTTAAAGCTCTTACAGCAGCATCTGTGTAATCCAAAGGGAAAGATGCGGGACAAAGAGGGTCTGGAGGATACGATAAGAAGTGTAGTGAAATGTCAATTTGCGAAGGATGTTATCGATTGGTCGTTAAAAGAGGTATCTGAAGGCAAGTTTCAATTGAATTTTTCAATCGACCAGAAAAAGCTCGAAGAAATAGAAGGGGAACTGGGGTTCAGGATTCTTATGACAGACCATCACGATTGGGATACCGCGGACATTATAAAAGCCTACTATGGGCAATCAAAAATTGAACATGCCTTTAGAAATCTCAAGAACCCCTATCACCTTGCTTTAAAACCGCAATTTCACTGGACGGATCAGAAAATCAGGGTGCATTTTTTTATTTGCGTCCTCGGATACCTAATGGCGGCGATTGTGTGGTATCAGGCAAAAGCGCACGCACAATTTAGTGGAACGTTAGATACCCTGTTAGACACCCTTAATAATATAAGGCTTTCTGCTATGCTTGAAGAAACAAAGGCCAGAGGGAGAGTTAAGGCTACCTACAAATTGGAAGAAATGTCCGACAAGGAATCTCTGTTGATGAATGCGTTAGGCATTATGGATTTCCACAAACATCGGCTGAAACTTCAAGGACTCAGTGTATACAATTGATGTTGTGCTTAACGCATTGACTGTATTTATGTTACGTTGCTTCATGCCTTATTTTGTGATAAACTCACGCTAGTCCACCCCCTGCACCCCCGCCAGCGGGGGACATAGTTTGAACAACAGGAGCATTCCCGATTTTTTGTAAATTTTATCACATTGTATCACAAGCATCTTGCTTGCCGTTCAGGAATTTTTCAAAGTTGTAGAACGAAGCGATTGCTTCGTTCGAGCGAAGTGGCACTTCGCTCTACATCAACGAAAAAGTCGCCAAAGGCCTAACTTGTGAACTCGTAAGGTATAGTAGATGGAGGGCATTCCTGATTTTTTGCGACTTCCGCTGGTTTCGGTGAAACGTTGCAGAGCATTAACCCTGACAGGGTTTGAAACCCTGTCAGGGTTGTTTAGTCCTGACCTCATGAGCGGTTACAAAAAATCGGGAATGCTCCCCCCGGCTACGTCATTATTGCATACGAATAAATCTGCAGAAGCGCAGGCGCACACTATCCATTAACCCAAAAGAAGACACCCATTTGTATATACCCCAAATAGGGTATTTACAGAGTTATTATTTTTAATATGATATGTGATATGGATTTTTCTTTAAGAAAGGACACTTCCCACAGTAATTTTTGAAATACGGGAAGTGTCCCTCTATTTTTCGATGTTCAAACCGATTTCGTTCTAATTCAAAATACCCGGTTACTTCATTATTGCATACGAATAAATCTGCATAAGTGCAGGCGCACGCGCACGCTATCCATTAACTCAAAAGAAGACACCCATTTGTATATACCCCAAATAGGGTATTTACAGAGTTATTATTTTTAATATGATATGTGGTATGGGTTTTTCTTTAAGATTAGTTTTTTTGAAAAATTCTAATAATTGCAAAGTAGTGGCTAAGCATTTGCTGTAAATTGTCATAAATGCGTTCATACCCAGACGGGCAAATGTATCGCCACTACTTTTTCAAAAAACTAAAGTGTTACGGTTTTTTGTTTTTAAGGATATTTTCAAAAAGTGTTGTGAGACCAAAAGTAGGCGGTGTCTCCGGATTGTCTGGGTTATGTTTTAAAAATCTGCTCAATCATAATAAAAAGAGTCTACTTAAAACTTAAAAAGGAAATCTCACATTGGTGACAGCAGGAAGAGCTATAAATAAATTATTCTATCCCACCTATTTTAAGCGTACGATGTTCTTTTGTGCGTGTGATGTAGTTATCATTGCATTTTCCCTTTTTGTATCCTTTCTTTTTCGCTTTGATTTTGAGATTTCCCCGCAATATAGATGGATGATTTTGAGGGCATTGCCCCTGTTTTTGCTTGTCAAAATGGGCATGCTTGCTCTTTTTAAAATATATAAAATCACATGGCAATATGTAAGCATCCCTGATTTCATCTATATCACATTATCACAGTTTGTAGCATTAACTGTTCTTGGGGCGATAATCTGGAATCCATATATATCAAATAACATTATAAATATTTCCGGCCTTTATTCTTTATTTCCAGTTCAGGGTTTTCCTCGAAGTATCATTTTTATTGAATGCCTGATTTCTCTCACATTATTTTGCGGATTAAGAATTTCAAAAAGAGTATTTTCAAAATACATTTACGGAAGAATCAACGCAAAGCATGGGAAGAGAACCATTATCATCGGCGCCGGGAACACAGGAAGCATGGTCCTCAGGGATCTGAAAGAAGGGGGTTATAAAGATTATTGCCCCGTTGGATTGCTTGATGACGATGTTGGCAAAGTGGGAAAAAGCATACACGGTATTCCGGTGTTTGGCAAAACCGACATATTGGAAGATATTATAAAAGAAAAGAGGGTCAAGGCAATGGTTGTTGCCATTCCATCATTAAACTACAAATCATTGAGGAGATTATACAATATCGCAAACAGGTATGACGTGGAGATAAAGATTATTCCACGCATATACGATAACTGTGAACCTGCAATAAATATTCACAATCTTGAAAATATCAGTATTGAAGATCTTTTAGGCAGGCAGGCGGTAGAGATTGACCATAAAGGGATAGAACGGTTTATACATAACAAGGTTGTTCTTATTACCGGCGCCGGCGGCTCTATCGGTTCTGAAATAGCTGTGCAGGTTTGTTCCTTTCATCCCGAAAAAGTAATACTTTTCGATACAGATGAAACAGAATTACATTCTTTGAAACTTCATTTGGAAAAACGATTTCCGCATCTGCTTCATAACCAGCGCGTCAATTCGCAAATGTTGCAAAAAGTATTATTTATTGCCGGCGATATAAGGGACGAAGAGTCCGTTACCAGTGTTTTTAAACATATGAAACCGCAGATTGTCTTCCATGCCGCTGCTTACAAACATGTGCCTATGATGGAATATAACTCCAAAGAAGCGGTCAAAGTGAATATGTTTGGGACGTACAAAGTAGCAAAGGTGTCGATGGAGAATAAGGTGGAAAAGTTTGTTTTAATCTCTACGGATAAAGCGGTTAGGCCGACTAGTATTATGGGCGCGACAAAGAGGATGGCGGAACATATTTGCAGGGCGTTTGAAGGGATGTCAAATACAGAGTTTTTATCGGTGCGATTTGGAAATGTCTTAGGCAGCCGCGGGAGTGTTTTACCGTTGTTTTTGCAGCAGCTAAAGGAGGAAGGGCCCCTTACTGTGACCCATAAAGATGTCGAAAGATATTTCATGACGATTCCGGAGGCGGTGTCACTGGTTCTTCAGGCGGCAATTTTAGGGAAAGGCGGAGATATCCTTGTCCTGGACATGGGAGAACCTGTAAAGCTTTTGGCGTTAGCGGAAGACTTAATAAAGATCCATGGCTTGAAACCCTATCAGGACATAGACATAAAGATTACCGGTTTGAGGCCTGGTGAAAAGCTTTACGAAGAAATACTTACCGCAGAAGAAGGCACAACCGCAAGCAGGCATGAGAAGGTATTTTTTGCGAAGAATAGCGGGATGTTCTCTTTGCACGAAATAAATAAAATACTCAGTGAGTTTGAAACACTCCTGAAGAATCTTTCCGCAATGGATCATTATGAAAAAGTCAGGGACATGCTGAAAAAATATGTATTGCCTCTTGAACGGCGTGGATACCAAAGGCCTGTCGGGAATAATGGCGGATTAACATTGAACATTGGGAAAATGTGTTTAGCCTTTTCATTTTTGAACAAAGAACTCGAGGAAGAAGCGCAAAAATATTTCCATTTCTCTGAAATGAATGGTCAAAATGACTGCCGGTTTATATTCGGATATCAGGAGAGCAACAGATTGTATAATGATGGGGAAGAAATAAATTATAAGCAGGAAAAATATTATTGTATAAATTCCTCTGAAGCGGAAAAAAGGGTATTTATCCCCACTGCCGGGAAGCTATCTGTTGTGGAGTATATGTGTCGTTGCATTTATGAGGGATTTTTTAAGAAAGGCATACACAACGGAAAGGGTGCAAATGATTTTTTCATCCCTGCGGCAGGCGTAGTGACGGATGGAAGAGGATTTCTTCTTGTAGAGAAATCCGGCGATAATAAAACGATTATATCAAGCCTGTTTACTCACGAGGCGGAAATCCTTTCGGATGAATTAATCGTAGCTACGGAAGAAAAAGGCTCATATTACATTTCTCAGTTTCCCGTGAAAACAGAGATTACAAAACAAAATAGTAAGATTGCACCGTTAGAGGCAGTTATTTTATTAGGTACGGATGCAAATAATTCATTTAAAAAATTAAGCGGCAAGGAGGTTGCAGTTGCCCTTATGAACAATATCTATCCATGTGATTTAAACGGTATTGATAATAAAAACCTTTTCTCGGAAAAATTAAGAATAATAAGCAGTATAGTGGATTGTACTGCGGTGTATGAAATTAAGTATAGGAATATTAAATACGCCCGGAACAAAATCTTTCAATTGGAATATGCCGGCACAACGGATACCACGCAGTATTCACAAACGAGGTAATCCGTTAGAATAGTTTGTTGATAATAAGGCTTATGGCGAAACACATGCGCATCATTTTGGACAATAAAAATAAGGTTCCTTGCCGAAACGAAAATAAGTGCTTTTGGAGGAAGGTAGGTGGTGATACTGTCCTTTTTTCTGAGGATGGCCAATGGCTTCATCAACTGAATGATGTAGGGGCTGAAATATGGAATATGTGTAATGGCGTATTTACGGTCAGAGAAATAGCGGAAAAACTATGTAATGAGTATCAGGTGGATGCAAATGCTGCGTGTTTTGATGTGTTATGTTTTCTGGAAGACCTTTCTGTTAAAAACTTAATCGTTTATAAATAAGTTTTGCCTTAATAAGTACCAACATGGACAAAACAAAAAAAACAAAAAAAGTATACAAAAAACCCGTAGTAAAATCTGAACAGGCGAATTTGAAATGCAATGTTGATATATTTCAACTATTGCCGGTTCCACAAAAAACAGTTCCGGCAAGTAAGAGTCTTTAATAGATAGAAAATAGTTATTAAGCGAAAGGAATAACCATATATGTGTGGAATTGTAGGATATATTGGAAACAAAGAAGCCGGAAAGGTGCTTTTGGATGGCATTAAACGACTCGAATATCGCGGATACGATTCTTCCGGTATCGCATGTATTGAAAACGGCACATTGCGATACGAGAAGGCCATAGGAGAGGTTGTCGAACTTGAACATAAACTGAATACGAATCCTATCATTGCAAATATGGGTATTGTCCATACCAGATGGGCAACCCATGGTGCGCCTACGGTTGAAAACGCGCACCCACACATGGATTGCCGTTGTGAAATTGCTGTTGTGCACAATGGCATTATTGAAAATTACGACTATTTAACCTCTTATTTAGAAAAAAGAGGGCACATATTTAAAAGTCAGACAGATACAGAAGTGCTGGCGCATTTAATTGAAGAAAATCTAACCAACAACCTGGAAGAAGCCGTAATGAGCGCCGTCAAGATGATTGAGGGAACGTACGGCATTGCCGTTATATCCACGAAGGATCCGGGGAAAATAGTGGCTGCGAGAAAAGGTTCTCCATTGATTATTGGAATCGGCGATAATGAATATTTCATCACGTCGGACGTCTCGGCTACGCTGGAACATACGAGAAATGTTATCTATCTGGACGATCTTGAGGTTGCGATTATCACCCCTGATAACTACGAGACAAAGACCATCGAAAACATCACGTCGTTGAAAAAGATCGAAGAAGTGCTCTGGAACATGGATATGATTGAAAAATCCGGTTTCCAACACTTTATGCTGAAGGAGATTCACGAACAACCGCAGGCGCTTCAAAATCTTATGAGGGGAAGGGTAGATGGTGGCAAAGCCCCTATAAAACTGGGCGGACTTTCCCATTGTGAAAAAGACCTTCTTGCAGTTAAACGCATTGTGGTCATTGCCTGCGGCACATCATGGCATGCAGGTCTGGTAGGAGAATACATGCTGGAAGAGCTTGCACGAATACCGGTTGAAGTTGAATATGCCTCTGAATTCAGATATCGCAATCCTATAATCGAAAAAGATACACTGGTAATGGCAATAAGCCAGTCGGGAGAAACCGCCGATACCCTGGCGGCTATGAGGGAGGCAAAAAATAAAGGTGCAAAAGTACTTGCTATTTGTAATGTCGTCGGGAGTAGCATTGCCAGAGAGGCCGATGCCGGCATATATCTACACATAGGCCCTGAAATCGGAGTTGCCTCTACAAAGGCATTTACTGCTCAGGTAGCCGCCTTCTATTTGTTTGCCCTCCATATACTATTGTTAAGGCACAAGACGGACCCAAAAGTTCCGGAAATGATAACTGCAATTAATTCCATTCCAGGCAAGATTCAAAAGATCCTTGATAGAGAAGAGGAAATCCGTGAGATGGCGGATGCCTACAAAGATAAAAATCATGCGTTGTATCTGGGGCGTGGGTTCAACTATCCCGTAGCGCTTGAAGGCGCTTTAAAGCTGAAGGAGATATCATATATTCACGCGCAGGGATATCCGGCAGCGGAGATGAAACACGGGCCTATTGCGTTAATAGACGAAAACATGCCGGTAATAGTTATTGCTACAAAGGACGCCACATATGGGAAAATACTCAACAATATCGAAGAGGTAAAGTCAAGAAAAGGGAGGGTCATTGCTATCGCGACAGAAGGCGACGAGCAGATACAGGGGAAAGCGGATCACGTAGTGTATATCCCGGATGCACCGGCAGTACTAACCCCTTTGCTTTCTGTCATCCCCCTTCAATTACTGGCATACCACATGGCAGTTATGCGAGGGTGCAATGTGGATAAACCAAGAAACCTGGCAAAGAGCGTAACGGTTGAATAATATAAGCTGGCATAGCCAGAACCAGACAAGCAAGAAAGAAAACAGTCCTCAGTCCTCAGTCCTCAGTCCTCAATCTGCAATTTGCCGACTGCCGACTGGACAATTAAATATTTTGCCCAAAAAAGCAAAGAAATTACTGATAAGGTACCAATGAATAATGAATAATGACTAATAACAACTATTTACTTAAAAGAAAGGAGCCTGATATGAGAAAAAAACAGTCGAAAACTACATTACAAATAATATGCATTTTTATAGGATTACTGTGCACGACATCCTTTGCCTTCTCAGCCGACAACATTTCAAATAATGAATATGTGGTCGGGCCTGAAGATATCCTTGATATCCGTGTGTGGGACAACGAAGACATGGACAGAATGGTTGAAGTATCACAAAACGGAGCCTTTACCTTTCCCTTAATTGGCAAGGTGGATGCCGACGGCCTGTCAGTCTTTGATCTGGAAATACTTATGGAGAAGAAATTATTGGAGGGAGGATATTTTGTCTCTCCGCAAGTAACGATAAGGGTAAAAAAGTATCGGAGTAAAAAAGTGTATGTGGTTGGGGAAGTAACAACCCCCGGTGAATACTACTGGAAAAACAGTATGACCGTCCGCCAGGCAATTGCGCAGGCGGGTGGGGTAACGGAAAAAGCATCTCCTCGCCGCGTAATCGTAGTGAGGACGAAAGATGGAAAAGAAGAGGAGTATAAAGCAAAACTTGATGCACTGGTAAAGCCAAACGATATTATCAGAGTGCCTGTAAGGTATTTTTAAAAATCGGCTTGAAGTGTGAATTTTTGTAACACGTTAGTTTTTTGAAAAAGACTAAAGTGTTTCAAGGTTTTTCATTATGCCGTCAACCCACTCATTATTCCCTTCCCAAGAGGGGAATAATGGGTGGGTAAAAAAACCGCTCGTTCCCAAGCTCCGGCTTGGGAACGGGATTGTTTGAGAAGCTCCAGCTTCGAATGGAAAAGGGAATGAACCCAGGATGTCAGCTTGGAGGCTTTTCAGTATGTTACCCAAGATATTTGGAAACCTCTTTTGAATCGAATAATACATGAAGCTTCGCTTGCCGGCTAAATGGAAGCTAGAGCTTCCAACGCAATTACGTTCCCAAGCCGGAGCTTGGGAACGAGCATTTTTGTTTTTCCAAAAATCTAAACTGTTACAAAAAATCAGGAATGCTCCCACCAAGCAAGCGCGAAGCATGAAAATATGAAACATATTCTAAAATCCTCCCCCTTGCCCCCTACAAAGGGGGAGAATGTCCCCCGCTGGCGAGGGTGCAGGGGGGGGATTTGTATTTAGTATTTCGGATTTAACCATTAAATATTTTGCCAAAAAATACAAAGGAGGCAACACTTTAGTTTTTTGAAAAATTCCAATAGTCGTAGTTTAGGGGCGAAGCATTTGCTGTAAATTGTCATAAATGCGTTCATACCCAAACGAGCAAATGCTTCGCCCCTACTTTTTCAAAAGACTAAAGTGTTGCCAAAAAAATTACTGATAAGAAACTATACGTATCTTTTATAAGGAGAGCAAAGCCTTGAACCAAAATAACGAATTTAACAATACATTTGGTAGGAAACCGCTTAATCGCGAGGTTCATCTTACGGATTATCTTAACATCATAAGAAAACATATATGGATATTGGTAATTTTCTTCACTGCAGTGGTTTCCGTCGTTACCTATCTGTCGTTTACTGTAACGCCTGTCTACAAAGCGACAACACAGATTATCATCGATAACAAAAAGTCTTTTATGGAAGAAATGGCTGATGTTATGCGGATAGACGCCACGGATAAGGAGTACTACCAGACACAATACAAACTACTTGCCAGCAGGAGTCTTGCGAAACAAGTTATTCAGGAGAACGAACTCAGTGAAGTATTTTATCGTGATGCGCCTGAGAAAACAGGTTCACCAGAGACAGCTCCCGATGAGAACGATACCGAAAGTTCCTTGCCTTTGTCAGACGCAGAGGTGACATCTGAAATGATCGACTGGTATTTAAAAAATCTTCAGATAGAACCCATTCGTGAAACACATCTGGTAAATATCAGCTTTTCAAACAAATCCCCGGAAACATCCGCACGCGTAGCCAATGCCCACGCCCATGCTTTTATAGAGAGGAGTAGCCAGATACAACGTATGTCATCACAGCAGGCGCTCGATTGGCTGAAATCACAGATTCAAGGGCAGAAGTTTAAAGTAGGTGATTCGCAGAAGGCGGCATTTCAATATAAATATGAAAAACTTCGATCCTTTTCTTTTGACGATGAAAGTATATTCTTGTTTCCCGAAATAAAAGAAAATAAAGTTATTGATGAACTTTACAAACAACTGTGCAGCCTTAAAGAATCGGTATTGGCAAACACTAAAAAGTACGGGCCAAATCATCCCAGGATGATAGAAGCAAATGCAAGCATAAAGGGGCTTGAGCAGGAAATCATTGAAGAGGTGAAGAAGGTCTGTTCGTCAATTAAGAGAGAACTGGACAGTATCATCGCCTTTGAAAGTACAAACCCAAAAATGCAGGATATCCAGGAACAAATGTCTTTGGTCAAGGCGGGAGGAGCAATAAATTACGATATTTTACATCTGGAGGCAATGAGTGATCAGGCGATTTACGATATCCTGATTAATCAGGCAAAGGAGATTAATTTAACAGGAAACATGAAGAAGGACACAATCCGTGTTGTTGATAAAGCGGAAGCTCCTCTATTTCCATCAAAACCAAGAAAGAAATTAAACGTCCTTCTATCGGTCGTGGTAGGCTTAACATTTGGAACAGGCCTTGTATTTTTCCGTGAATATATGGACAACACGGTCAAAACTCAGGAAGAAATTGTCCAGTGTACGAGTATGCCGGTTCTCGGCACGATACCGTATATGAAATCATTAAAGAAAGAGGGGGTGCTGGCTTTATCCGGCAACGGAAAATCTCCGGGGCAGAAGAATCAGAAAGGCGGTTATTATTATCACACCAATTCCGATTGTATTATCAACCGGTTGCCTTTTATGCAGACAGGAATGAGCGGGCAGGCCATGATGGTAGGAAGCGCCACGCCGGGGGAGGGTAAGACCACGGTTATTACAAAATTGGCAGTAAGTATGGCAAAGGGTGGGTTACGCGTGATAATGGTGGATGCGGACGTGTACAACACGAGTTTAAGCAATTTGTTTGGATTAAAAGATAATGAAAATGCCGGAATGTCAAATGCAATGGAAAAAATCCGGTCATGGCAAATACAGGATGGTTCTTTGTGCAATTGCAGTGTGGACGATCTTTTTTCCATTATTTCATTAAAAAAATTGAGCGGAGAGCTGACTGTTTCCAACGAATTACAAAAGATTACCACCATCTTTGAAAATGGCAACCTTTTTCATATTGACAATGAGGACACTCCATTTACCAACAGATTGGGAACGATGCTCCTGCGAGGGGGTTTTATCAATGAGACCCAGTTGAAAGACGCCATGGAACGAAACCAGCGCACGAAATTGCCGTTGGGATATATCCTCATCAATGCGGGCTATATAAATCAGGAACAATTAAAAGGTCCTATCAAATTGCAGATAGAAGAACATCTCCAGAAACTATTCAGTTGGAAAGAGGGAACGTATTCATTCAAACCGGGAAGTATAGAAACGTACGAAGATAAAAGGGTATTTTTCCAGGAGGACTTTACTCCGGTGATCAACCGTTTGGGGCGTTTGGGGGGAAGCAGATTATTGGAACGTGAGATATTATCGAACGTGACAACGTTAAATGGCTCAAATATCTCACTCCTGCGATTTGGAACCGGGGAGATTTTTCCGGAAGGAAGGACCTATTTTCAGCTTTTTGAAAAATTCCTGAACCTGTTGAAACAACGGTATGACGTGGTGCTTGTGGATACACCGCCCTTGTTAAACGCAACGGGCAGTGTTACTCCATTACTGCCATTGGCAGATGGTGTGATCCTGGTGGCCAAATCAGGGCATGTCACCGTTGATGAGGTTGATCAGGCAACAGCTATTATAAAAGAAACAAAAACAAAACTTCTTGGCACCATCATGAATTATACAGAAACCGGCGCGTATTATTATAGATGATTATAAGTAAGGAGTAAGGACAGGGTTTAGGCGCTGAATTTACGTATAGGAATTTCAATATTTTTGTAGAGACGCATTGCATGCGTCTGTAAACTGCTACGCGTAAATAAAGTGTTGACACAACAGAGAGGCGAAGAGCATACCCGATTTTTTGTAACCGTTTGTGTGATTGGGGCAAAACAACGCTGCCAGGGGTTAATACTACTGTACGTTTCATTAAAACATGGCAGAAGTCACAAAAAACCGGGAATGCACCTTAATTTGCTCCATAGTATCAACCCCACAAGGGCATGAAAGCCTGCAAGGGATGTGGTAAGCCTGTCCCCCGCTGGCGGGGGATTAAGGGGGTGGAATTGTCTGCGGAGGAAATCCTGGAGGTTTATAACATGAATAGCCATAAGTTTTTCTTCTCATTCCCAAGCTCTCAGGCCTGGTCAAATGGGCAATTTTATCCTATTTTACGACAGGCATTCCCCACTTTAATGGGAAAATAGTACTAAATATGGTTGAAAACAGGCATAATGCCGGGAGTTGTTCCCGCTTTTGAGACAGCAAAGTTCATTTTGCCCAGTCTGTCTGCGTGGGAAAGAGGGGCAAATTTGTTTTCATAATAAAGGGGTAGTTGAATCGATGGAGAAATCCGGTCCACCCCCTGCACCCCCGCCAGCGGGGGACATAGTTTGAACAGGAGCATTCCCGACTTTTGGTTAACTAATTGTACACTGTACCACAAGCATCCTGGCTCGAAAATAAGACTACAAAAAATAGTTTAAGTACAGATACTACAACACTATATGGTTATAAACCCATTTTCATAGTTCCTGGGTGTTGCTAATGCAACATGATGACTGTTGACTGATGCTGATGACTTATTTTGTCATTACAAGGGCATCAGCTTGTCATTGCGAGGGTCTTTTCCGAAGCAACCTCATAAACCGTCAAAGAGATCCTTCCATCCTGCATTCATCCCATTAACTAATTCTATTTTTTTAGCCCTTGAGCCACCCTTAATTTGCTTCTCCCGCGATATGGCGTTTCTTATGTCACGAAATATCTCGTAGTATATTGATTGCTTCGGAAAAGACCCTCGCAATGACAAGCGGAGACAAGCGGAGACCCACTGTAATGACAAGCTGATACCTTTTGGATGGCCATATACTAAGGTGAACTGGTACAGAAACAGAAATGCCAGATGTTTCCAACTCGGAAGTAAGACTACAAAAAATAGTTTAAACACAGATACTACAACACGATATGGCTATAAAACCATTTTCATCGTTTCTGAGTGTTGCTAATGCAACATGATGACTGCTTGCGTTATTTTACCCTCAAGCTGGAAGCTTGAGTCACTATTCTTCCACACCCCCCTGCTAATGGCATTTTTACAAAAAATCGGGAATACTCCCGCAAATTACAAATTACAGACCGCGGCCCGCCGACTGAAGACAGCCTGTAGGCAGGTATGACGGTGAAAATCTAGTATAGCGTTTCATTAAAATATCTACATTGATACCGTCATTGCGGGCGACAGCGAAGCAATCTTAAGTTTTTTGGGAACAAGAGGTTGCTTCGTCGCTCTACTCCTCGCAATGACATTTTTTTACGTATACATTTTAACGAAACGATGTGCCAGTAATACTCTACTTTTTTGAAAAAGTAGGGGCGAAGCATTTGCTCATTTGAGTATGAACGCATTTATGGCAATTACAGCAAATGCTTCGCCCCTACACTATGCGGCAAACATCGTTACTGTTGGAATTTTTCAAAAAACTAAAGTGTTATGTTTTTTGTCATTTGAATTTGTTTCGTATTTCGATATTAGTATTTCGAATTTGGTTTCAGCCAAAGGCCTGGCCAATCCCTTTGTGGTTAAACTCTTTTTGGCTGCGTATGGCATAGATCCCTGGAATTTTCTAAGATGCCGTAGCACTCGGCGCCCGGCAAATTGCCGACTACCGACTGCTGACCTCTGATCTCTGACTGCCAGGTTTATGCTGTATTCGTTAACTGGTTACAGAAGTTATTCATGTAACTGAGAGGGACGAAGTCCCTGTAAATTAAATCAGCAGGCGCGGCCTGCCTGCTGGCAGGTATGTAAGTGAATGCATATGATCCATAGAGAAATTATTTGGGATTTGTGAGTTATTTTTTATCGTAACACTTTAGTTTTTTGAAAAATGTACTAATAAGCTCCGTAGGAGCAGCCTGTTTGTGGTAAAATAGGATATTATAACAGATCGTAGAGACAGGTTTGAAACCTGTCTCTGC
This sequence comes from Candidatus Kuenenia stuttgartiensis, assembly GCF_900232105.1. Lineage (NCBI taxonomy): Bacteria > Pseudomonadati > Planctomycetota > Candidatus Brocadiia > Candidatus Brocadiales > Candidatus Brocadiaceae > Candidatus Kuenenia > Candidatus Kuenenia stuttgartensis. Next base: position 999,939 of record NZ_LT934425.1, on the reverse strand, counting down.
AATTAGGAGTGATCTGTCTTTTGTAAATCCATATAAACAGGTCTGCCTGAATACGGACATGCCGCTCCTACGGAGCTATTTATTCTATTGAATTTTATTGTGCTACAAACAGACCGCCCCTGCCGGGGCTACATGGTATTTTTTCTATCCTGTGAATTTTTCAAAAAGCTAAAATGTTATTTTTTATTTGTATTTATCCTTGCCCGCCCTGTATGGAACCAAAGGTTATATCGTACGGGGTCTCCATCTGTGGCAAAACCCCTTTGTGTCTAAGTGTCTTCGTGGCAAAATTCACGGGTTAAAAATATATCTTTTGTAATCGCGAGGCTAAAACAAAACAACTATGGAACTAATCGAAAAAATTAAATCAAAGAAGTCGCATATTGGTATCATCGGCCTCGGCTATGTTGGATTGCCGCTGGTCATTGAATTCTGTAAGGCTGGGTTTCAGGTTACCGGCTTCGACATTGATCAAGAAAAAGTAACATTATTGAGCCAGGGCAAAAGCTACATAAAACATATTGATAGTTCACGTATCACGGACGCCGGATCGCGTTTCACTCCCACCACGGATTTTTCGATGTTGTCAGCTATGGACTGCATCATCATATGTGTTCCGACGCCTCTGAACAAATACCGTGAGCCTGATATGTCATATGTCTTTAACACAACAAAGACCATTGCCAGAAATCTTCGCAAGGGTCAGCTTATTGTCCTTGAATCTACTACGTATCCAGGGACTACGGATGAGGACATGAGACCCATGCTTGAGGAGTCAGGGTTAAAAGCTGGCGAGGACTTTTATCTGGCGTTTTCACCGGAGCGGGAAGACCCGAATAATAAGGGTTTTTCAACAAGGACCATCCCGAAAGTGGTTGGCGGTTATACGAATAATTGTCTTACCGTTGCACAAGCCCTTTATGATTCGGTAGTGGTAAAGACCGTCCCGGTTTCTTCAACAAGAGTTGCGGAGGCCACAAAACTACTTGAGAATATCTATAGATCAGTGAATATTGCGATGGTGAACGAACTGAAGATGCTTTTTGACAGGATGGGGATTGATGTGTGGGAGGTCATAGAGGCGGCGAAGACAAAACCCTTTGGATTTCAGGCATTTTATCCCGGCCCGGGTCTTGGTGGACATTGCATACCTATCGATCCCTTTTATTTGACCTGGAAGGCGCGGGAATACGAGTTTTCCACCCGGTTTATAGAGCTTGCAGGGGAAATAAATACCAACATGCCTTATTATGTGGTTCAAAAGACTGTTGAGGCGCTTAATGAGAAAGGGAAAAGCATTAAGGGCGCAAAGATTTTAATACTGGGGCTTTCATATAAAAAAGATATAGACGATACCCGTGAATCTCCCTCGCTGAAGATCATGGAGCTTCTTGGGGAGAAAGACGCCCATGTTGACTACAACGACCCGTATATACCGGTTCTCCCGAAAATGAGGAAATATTCCTTTAATAATAGTTCAGTCCCTTTACATGCCGAGACGCTTGCTAAATATGATGCGGTTGTTATCGCAACAGAGCATGCTGATTACGACCCTGATTTCATTCTAAAAAATTCAAAGCTTATCGTTGATACGAGAAATTTAATTAAGAATCATACGAATCATTCTGATAAGGTAAAAAGAGCATAAAAGAGTAACAATTATGTAGCTACAGATATACAAATAAGCACTGATAAAAGATATTGAGTAAAAATAACTTTGGCAAGTCAAAATAATAAAACTTGTATTATTAAAATTGGATTTTGTATATTATTTGAAATTTGTTGTTTGAGATTTGGTATTTGCCTGTATCTGTGGTAAGAATGCTATTTGTGTCTTAGTGCCTTCGTGGCAAAAATAATTAGCCAGAAATTGAAGAGGATGATAATTAAATAATGAAGGTTTGATACCATTACATAGAACGGAGAAAGTCGATTGTGGGGCATTCTGGATAGAAAATTCCTGGCATCCTCTTTGGCAGACGACTTTTTCGGCAGAATCAAGAAACAAGACTTGACCCCATGACCCCATGCCATGAACACGGCAATACCATTATTTGTTGGGAGGTATTTAAATGAAAATAAAAGAACAGACAATAAAAGAACTTGAAACATTGAGCCCTTCTGAATTGATAACAGTGTATGAAATGATACTTTCCTTGAAAGCGAGGGATAGAAAACGTGAGAGCCGAGAGGGGGAACCAGCCTATCTGAGGGTTAGGAAGGCTTTAAAGCAATGTAAAGGGTCGTTGAGTGAGGATATAAAATTACAGAGAGAAGATAGGATATGATTCTATTCTTTGATACCTCGGCGCTTGCAAAATTCTTCCATAATGAAGAGGGCACGGAAGCGATTACCGACCTGTTAAATTCGCAAGAGAACGAACCCTGGATTTTGGAATTGGCAACACTAGAGTTTATCAGTGTTTTACATAGAAGGTTTAGAGGTAAAGAAATAAATGAAAAGTCGTTAGCTGAAGCAATTGACGGATTTGAAGCAGAACTCACTCGTTTCAACATCGAACCCTTAAGTCATGCAATTGTTCAAGAGGCAGAAGACTTGTTAAAAAGACACGGCAAGGAACATGGGCTTAGAACATTGGACGCATTACATCTCGGATGTTTTAGTTTGGTTTCTGAAAGTGCCTGGCTTTTTGTCTCTGCGGATGAAAACCTTTGCAAGGTTGCAGAGTATATTGGCGCCAGGGTTTTTAATCCGTTAAAAAAGTAGCCGAAGTTAAATATATCCTGGAGAAATTGGGATTCGTTTTTTTATCTGTGTTTATCCGTGCCTGCCCTGTAGGGAACCGAAGGTTATCGTACGGATTTAATTTGTGGCTAAATATGTTTTTAATTTGCTTTTCTTTGCGTACACTATTTCCATGAAGGCAGGCTTTGTTGTGCAGTAATTACTAAATTGGATGTTGTCTGTTATTTGATTTTTGGGATTTGTTATTTGGAATTTACCCGTTTGTGTCTTAGTCCCTTCGTGGCAAAAATAATTACAAAGAATACTTAAAAAGATGTGGGCTGAATTTTGTTTTCTATATTCAAGGTCTGAGCCCAAATACTTTTAATATATTTATGAATATTCTGAGTCTTGCAGGCAAAGTGCAGAAAAGAGGATTTTAGTTCTTCCTCATGCTGTGAGACAAATGTCACGTCCTGATAGAATGATAAGCATGGCTGAAGTTTGCCTTGCTATCGGAAATGGAGAACTGGTAGAAGATTATCCGGAAGATGTTCGTGGCCATAGTTGTCTTATTCCTGGTCAGGGAGAAAGCAATCGTCCAATACATGTTGTCTGTTCACCGAAAACAGAATATCCGGCCGTTATTACTGCTTACCTTCTAAGCGAGCAGGAATGGGAAGAGAATTTTAAAAGGAGGAAACTATAATGAAATGTATGTATTGTCAAGGTGAAATGGAGCGGGGAACTGCACCTTTCCACATTGATCGTAAAAGCTATCATCTGATGTTGGATACTATTCCTGCCTGGGTGTGCGCGCAATGTGGCGAAGTATACTTTGATGAGGCAGAAGCAGATACAATCCAACAGATTATTCGTGCTGTAGACGAAAAAACTGAGAAAATGTCTGTCTCTGTGTAAATATATATGCTCTATTTATCTTTAACTTATTAACCTTAACCTGAAAATGTATTAACCCTGACAGGGTTTAAATCCCTGTCAGGGTTGTTTCTCGTATTAGGCATTTGAATTATAAAGGGCTGGTAACTATTCAGCGTAATCTATTAAACTACCGAAGCACAACTCGTTCTCAAACCTTGTACTGAACATAGTGAAGTATCTGTTTGGGAACGTAATGGCAATGGAAACTACATTCGCGGGTTCAGGTTTGTAACCTGAACCAAACGTTTTATACTTTCAATTCAGCCTTCTATTAGCAGAACAAATGACAAATAAATTCCAGGTTCCAAACAGGGATTTTGTGATTTGGGCATTGGAATTTTACCGCAGTACATGGCCCCATTATACGCATAAACTCATAGGTTCAGGTTACAAACCAATGTCATTAAGTTAAGAATTATTGTAACACTTTGGTTTAAAAAAAACGTATTACCGATAAGCTCCGTAGGAGCAACCTGTTTGTAGTAGATAGGATACCATAACAGATATTAGCTCCGTCAGGAGCGGCCTGTCTTCCTGTCAAGCATATACAGGCCGCTCCTATGGAGCTATTTACCTGTTGAATTTTATTGCGCTACAAACAGACCGCCCCTAAAGGGGCTACATTGTTTTTTATATCCCCTTGGATTTTTCAAATAACTAAGGTGTTAAGAATTATTTTATTAAAAACAACCCCCTTTTTCCTCCTTTATTAAGGGGGACTTTTCTGGCAGGTTGCTTAACTTAATGACATTGGGTTACAAACCTGAACCTGCGGGGAGTCGTGTAATGTTTACGCTAAATAGTTACAAGGGCTGATCCTGTCTATCTTTTATTCACGGCTAAAATATGTTTATGATCTGCTTTTCTTTGCGTACACTATTTCCATGAGGGCAGGCTTTGTTGTGCAGTAATTACTAAATTGGATGTTGTCTGTTATTTGATTTTTGGGATTTGTTATTTGGAATTTACCCGTTTGTGTCTTAGTCCATTAGTGGCAAAAATAATTACAAAGAATACTTAAAAAGATGCGGGCTGAATTTTGTATTCTATATTCAAGGTCTGAGCCCAAATACTTTTCAGAAGGAGGGATTGACAATGGAGTTATTGCATAAGATAGAAGTTCTCAAGGATACTTATCCCGACGAGGCTGAGTTGGACCTATTTTTTCTATTTTTCATAAGGAGATGCCGAAATGTTGGTAAAAAAGATGGAACTGTCCGTTGCTGAAGATATATTACTGGCTCTAAATGAAAAGCCGGCAGAGTTCCTTAAAGATGTGAAAATATTTGCTGCCATCAAGTTCTTTGAAATAGGTAAACTATCCTTGGGAAAGGCTGCTGAATTGGCAGAGATGAGCAAATTAGATTTCATGGAATTGTTATCCAATAACAAGATATCTGTGTATAACTACCCACCGGAAGAACTGGAAGAGGACTTACGCAGTATCCAAAAGGCAAGGGAAGCCTTAAGATGAAGGCGGTAATCAATTCCACACCACTCATCTCCCTGGCTATTATTGACAGATTGTCTTTGCTGGATGAACTTTTTGAAGAAATATATATCCCTAACGCCGTTTTTAAAGAGACAACGAGGAAAGGGAAACGAAAGGCTTCTGTCATTGAAAAATGGGGGGAAAACAGGAAGGCGGATGTTTTAGACATTAAAGCAAAGACAGCACTTGGGTTAATCATTGATGAAGGAGAGGCAGAGGTAATCGTCCTGGCTCAAGAAAAGGATATCGGCCTTGTTATTATAGACGAGGATAAAGCCAGGAAGGTCGCTAAATTGAATGGACTCAATGTCACCGGCACCATAGGAATTTTGTTAGATGCAAAGAAGCAGGGAAAGATTCTGCAATTAAAGCATTCTCTTGATAAGCTGTTAACTGAGGGAATCTATATAAGCGAATATCTTTATGATAATGCGCTTTTACTGGGGAAAGAAAAAAGATAAAGCTTGGAGTTTCTCAGTCTATCAATACCGAAATCGCAAATGAGCGATGAGGAAAGAGTCCGAGACTTTCAGCGTAAACTATATCGAAAAGCCAAACAGGAAGAAGAGACCTACGATATTATCTTTTCAGGAGATTGACGAGATATTATAAGAGGAAAAGTCAGCGCAGGAGCAAGCTCTATAATCGAGGAGCGTTTAAGGAATTAGTCAATAGATATGGGCTAATAGACCCGACAAAATATGTTTCTGTCAGACAACCTGTGAAAGCTTAAGAAGAAGACTGTCGGAAAGCCGTGTGCGGGAAAATCGCATGCACGGTTTGACGAGGGGGGCAGATGATAAGTATATGGCGGAGATATGGTGGCACTGGCGGGAAACCAGCCAGCAAACAGAGAAAACAAACTTCTGCCTAAGTTCTTGTCGTCTGGTTTCTACTCTACTGTACATCCGTAGTTATTTATAAGAGGTTATAAAGAAATTTTTATCAGTGTTCATCAGTGTTCATCCGTGGTTAACATAAGGAGTTAAACTGACATGGAATTATTAGAAAAAGATTTAACTGAGAAAATTATTGGTGCATGTTTTGAGGTTTCAAATGAGCTCGGAACAGGTTTTCTTGAAAGTGTATATGAAAAAGCATTAACTATTGCCCTTTTTGACAAGAAGATAGATGCAAAAGCGCAGGCGCCACTCAAGGTATTATTTAGAGGCAAAGTAGTTGGAGATTTTTATACAGATATCCTCGTTGAGGACAGAGTTATTATTGAATTAAAAGCAGTCAAAGAACTAAGCCCCCAACATGAAGCACAACTAATAAACTACTTGAAAGCAACAGGGATAAAAATAGGTATTATAGTAAATTTTGGCAACCCGAAGCTCGAATGGAAAAGATTAGTGTACTAAAATTTAACCACGAATTCACTTGGCGCGGCCTTTGGCCGCAACCAAATTCGAAATACGAATATCTAAATACAAAACAATTTCAAATGACAAAAACTCAATACTCCAAACTTTACGTAGGCATCATTTAATTAATGCCTTACGTTTGTGCAGCTTGAAAAACGAGCATAAAAAACAAGAAGTTGATGGATTGTAGTACGGATGAACACGGATCAATATTATCAACCTCTTTAACCGAGTTTCTCAGAGTTCATCTGTAGTTATTTATAAGAGGTTATAAAGAAATTTTTATCAGTGTTCATCAGTGTTCATCCGTGGTTAACAAAGGTATTATAGTAAATTTTGGCAAACCGAAGCTCGAATGGAAAAGATTAGTGTACTAAAACTTAACCACGAATTCACACGGATGAACACGGATCAATATTATTAACCTCTTTAACCGTGTTTCTCAGAGTTCATCTGTAGTTATAGTCAAACAAATAAGGTTTTCGAAAAATTTACACCTCCCGTCCCTTCTATAAAGAGGGAATTAAGGGGCGTGCTTGTATCCCATGTTCCGGAAAGAAATTACTAAAGTCAAATTTGGCAAACACTTATAAACATTGATTCTGCGACTACATGTCTTTTGGAAGTCTTTTAATTACTGGCCGAAAACAACATTGGACATTCCAAGTTTTTCCAATAGCATTTGTGTGACGGCGGGAAGTTTCACGGCTTTCTTTAAGGTTTCACCGGTATTTTTAGCCTCAAGAGTGGCGATATCTATATCTTTGAACGGCGCATAGAGTTCCTTTGAGTTTAAAAAATCTTTTTCTCCTATTGCCTTTCGTTGGTTTGATAGATAACGGTTTATAAAATATGCCAGGATGCAGATAGTATAGACGGCTTTAACATGTGCCTCGGTATTGACAAAGAAGGGCCTGATTTTTAAGAACGATTTTACATTTTTAAAGACATCTTCTATTTTTGTCTTGTCCCGATAGGCTCTAACTATAGATTGGGGTTTTGCTTTAAACGCACCTCCATCTTCCCGTTCTGTATGGTTAGTGATAAAAACACATACGCCATCCAACAATCTATCTGCGGCTATAACATCAGTTAACAGCTTGATTTCTATTTTGAAACTTTTGACGGATTTGACCTGCCCGTTTTTCAGTCTATGGGTAACGGTGATGGACGTCAGAACAGGGTCTTCGAAATATTTATGAATCTTTAACCTTTTCAGCTCATCTACAATGCGGCTCTTTGTTGCGTCATATTGCCGGTCTCTTTGGGCATTTTTAAGGTTTTTATTCTCTTCTTTGAGATAATCCTTAAAAAAGGTTATTTTCTCGTCTCTATTATTGCGGTCTTCTATAAATAAAGTGGGATTAAAACCGGTAATAAAACGCTTGTTTCCTATGACGCCATTGTCATGGTAGTATAATTCATCATCATAGTTTAAAAACCCTTGCGGGATAGGTATATCGGAGGCGTCCTTATCTTCTATGGATAACCCATTAAGAGACTTTAAACTGACACCGCAAGAGGGTATCTGATTTCTATCCAATGCCGAGATGTATTTGAGTTTGGCTTCTTCTATCAAATTGGCATTGTCCTCAGAGATTATGCCTCTGTCAAATACAAGGGTGACGTTTTTATCAGTCAATTTGAATCTGGTTTTACAGGCATTGATATTCTGTTTGAGGGTTTTTACCTCAGCGGTGTTCCCGGGGAATACATCCCATTTGAAAGGATATCCCTCAGAGTTGATAAGAACACCCAGTAAGACCTGCCGCCTGCCATGACACTCTATTTTGCCCTTGCCAAATGCCGATAGATCACAGTTATATCCCACAAAGTAGGAAGTAGTTAGGTCGTAGTTGATAAATTTATAGGATTCCGGACGTTTCCAGAAGGTTTGGTTAAAAAGGTGGTTCTCTATAGATATTTTGTTTTTGTGTATTTTATCTAATTCATAATAGATTTTATCGTCATTTAGGCCTGAAAGATCAATTTTAAGAATGTCCTCCAGCGCGCTCTTTTTCGCCCAATGAGGAATGGAATAATGAGAACACGGATCGGTGCACCTGTTAATAGTCAGTATCTTTGCAATCATATTGGTAGGAAGGGCGCCTGCAGTGACATCGTAGTCAAAAGCCTGATCAAGCTGCCACTGGTTCCACAACTCATTAACAACGGCTATATCGAGATATGCCCTGCTTTCCAGGACTGCAACGTCTTTGAGCTGAGTCTGCAATTGATCTGTGTTTTCAACTGTTTTACATATCAGTTTGATTTGCTCGGCTTGAATATCGGAAAGTTTCCCGATGGGCCAAAGTATTCTTTTTCTGACCTTTTTGCCATCCCTGTAGGATTCGGCAATAGAGTAAGATTTATAGGTTTTCCCTTTGTATTTAGAATCGCTATAAGTAAGGTGCATAATGTAGTCCCAATATTCTTTGACTACACTATCATTAATAAAATATTTTGTCAAGTCAGTATTTATAGGGTTATAAAGGATTTGTATTAATAAATAGGCCATTTATTCTGCGACTACATATTATTTTGAATTTGTGGAAACCCGCTTAAAATAAGGATTTTGTTGAAATCTTTCCGGAAAGGGGGTTGTATAGTATGCTTAGTCAAATAAATCTGTTTTTTAGAAAGCCATTTTATTGCCAAATTCCTAAAATCATATTTGTTTGGCTATATTTATAAGAGGTTATAAAGAAATTTTTAGCAGTGTTCATCTGGTGGCAAAAATAATTACAAAGAATACTTAAAAAGATGCGGGCTGAATTTTGTATTCTATATTCAAGGTCTGACCCCAAATATTTGCTTGACAAACCTTGTTGGAAGAGGAGATAAAATTAATGAAAGAAAATGTACTTACTATAAAATATTCAGATGATGTCCTGCTCTCTCTTAAGGAAACCAGAGAAGAGTTCGAAGATGAAGCAAGATATCTTTTAGCATTAAAACTTTATGAGCTTGGCAAAATATCTTCTGGTAAGGCTGCAAAGATGGCTGGTCTGAGCAGGGTTGAGTTTTTGATGAGATTAAAAAAATACAAGGTTTCTCCATTTCAGATGGATTTGGAAGAAATACTAGAGGAAGCCAGAAGTGACAGATAAAGGAATCGTGGTCAATACATCTCCTTGGATTGCCCTTTCAATATGTGGTCAGATTCCGTTACTTGAAAAGCTTTATACGGACGTTTGTGTCCCACTGCATGTCAAAGAAGAGATTATGGCTGGTGGAAGAAAAAGTTTTGGCGTTTATGAACTGGAAACTTGCGAATGGGTAAGAATTGAAAAAGTTCACGATATTGAGAAGATAAAATTGTTGTATGAACTGGAGCAAGGTGAGGCAGAAGTTATCATCCTGGCAAAAGAAAAAGGTATCCAGCATGTGCTGATAGACGAAAAGATTGCAAGACTCCAGGCAAAAGTTTTAGGACTTAAGGTGATTGGGACACTAGGCGTACTGTTAATGGCCAAGAAAAAGGGACTGCTTAATTCAATAAAACCAGCCATTGCCAAGATATTGGGAAACGGTATTTGGATTAGAGACGAAATAGTAGTTGGGATATTACAAGATGCAGGAGAGGAATGAAAATTATTGTTCTGCTAGTTATTAAGATTGTCAGCTTGTTCAATTGGTAGCCAAAGTAAAATGTATTATGGAAAAGTTGTAATTTCGTAATTATTTGGGATTTGTTTCTATCTGTGTTAATCCGGTACGCCAAGAAGCGTATATATATCAGTTGGTGCAAATCCAACCCGCCAATTGACCGTTCGGGCGGTAGTGAAAGAGGCAGAAAGCCTCACGGGAGGACGTAAACAGCGATGAATACGTTCGAGTTCCCTGTAGCGAGCAGTCAGACCGTAGTGCAAGCGAACACGCAGGCTTAGTTACGCTAAAAATACGATAGATGAGCCTCCCAGAGAGGGTGAAATCTGTAATCGCATAGGTAGCAAGAGACAAACGGTAGAACTATGCGGTGTCGTCGGAGTTGAGAGTGACGGTATGACTGTAAAAGGTATATAAATGAACTTGGGAGGTCTCATTATTCAGGTTGATGACCGTAACGCATACTATCAATACCGAAATCGCAAAAGAGCGATGAGGAAAGAGTCCGAGACTTTCAGCGTAAACTATATCGAAAAGCCAAGCAGGAAGAAGAGACCTACGATATTATCTTTTCAGGAGATTGACGAGATATTATAAGAGGAAAAGTCAGCGCAGGAGCAAGCTCTATAATCGAGGAGCGTTTAAGGAATTAGTCAATAGATATGGACTAATAGACCCGACAAAATATGTTTCTGCCAGACAACCTGTGAAAGCTTAAGAAGAAGACTGTCGGAAAGCCGTGTGCGGGAAAATCGCATGCACGGTTTGACGAGGGGGGCAGATGATAAGTATATGGCGGAGATATGGTGGCACTGGCGGGAAACCAGCCAGCAAACAGAGAAAACAAACTTCTGCCTAAGTTCTTGTCGTCTGGTTTCTACTCTACTGTACATCCGTGGTTATTTATAAGAGGTTATAAAGAAATTTTTATCAGTGTTCATCGGTGTTCATCCGTGGTTAACAAAGGTATTATAGTAAATTTTGGCAAACCGAAGCTCGAACGGAAAAGAATAGTGTACTAAAATTTAACCACGAATTCACCTAGCGCGGCCTTTGGCCGCAACCAAAAAGGTGATTTTTAGTTTATTATAAAGTATAGTAGTATCCTCGTAAATAGTAATCAGACAATTTGGAGGACACTACTTATGAATAAGTTGATGGAATTATATCGAGACAGGATCGTGGGTGCAATAAGCGGTCTGGACAGGATTCGTTTTCGCGGGACATTGCGGTGGTTGGCCAGTGAGCGTGGGATGGGAACATTCATGAACCAAGCGAGAATTCTGCTTAAGGATTTTTCCGGTTGGGTCAATGGGCTTACGGCACAGGTGCGAGACAGTTGTGAATCGCGGGCGAAAGATTTGGGTATCGAGGTGCGGTATTTGATGAGCAGCGGTGTTGATAAGGAGAAGTTGGCTCGCCAGATCGCGGCGGATAAGAGGATTACGGAAGGTTCCATCTGCCTGTTGAGTGTGGTAGAGCCTTGTATTGCGCCGATGGTCAAGGGCAACAAGGCCAGCAAGAAGCTCGAGTTGGTAATGGCGCCCCGCAAGTGTGTCTTTGTGTATCATTATTTTAATGATCCAGTGTTTGGTTTTGGTCATGTTCGTATCCAGAGTTGGGCGCCGTTTAATATTTTCATTTGTCTCAATGGTCGTCATTGGCTGGAGCGGCAACTTCAGAAGCAAGGTATTGATTATGTTAAGGACGGCAACTGTTTTGTGCGTATAGAGGATATTGCGGCTGCGCAGGTTCTGCTCCATGAGCAGCTTAAGACTGACTGGGCGAAGCTGCTGAACGGGCTTGCGTTGGGCAGTTGCCCGGCATTGTCGCAGATTCTTCGTCCGTTGGAACCGGAGTATTACTGGTCTGCGGATGAGACGGAGTGGGCGACGGACATCATGTTTAAATCGGTTGAGGCATTGGAGGAGTTGTTTCCATCGTTTGTTCATCATGCGATGCGGGTTTGCGACAGTTCTTCGGTGATGAAGTATTTGGGTAGGCGTAACCTTGCAGGCGCTGCCCCTGATGAGGTTATCAGCGACTATCGAAGACGCTATGAAGGTATACGGGTCAAGCACAGTGTGAATTATAATTCAGTGAAGATGTATAACAAGAGCGGTAGTCTCTTGCGTATTGAGACAACGATCAATAATACGCGGGACTTTAAGGTCTTTCGGAGTCCCAATGATGATGAAGGCAAACCGGCGTCATGGCAGAAGATGCGTAAGGGCGTAAGCGATCTTCATCGACGGTGTGAGGTGAGCCAACAATGCAATGATCGTTATGGGGATGCTTTGGCGGCGGCTCAGGTAGAGGAGAAACTGAAAGAAGTGGTGAGCAGCGCTTGTAACAAGGTTGTCAAAGAGGGCAAGAGGTATCGAGGTTTGAATCCCTGGCAGCAGGATGATTACCAGATGCTGATGTTCCTGTCCAAAGGCGAAAACGCGATAAATGGATTCCGCAACCATGATTTGCGTAAGTGGCTTTACCGGGAATCCGAACAATCCGGCAAGGATCAGCAAAAGAAATATTCCGGACGAACGACCCGACGGATAAAGATGCTGCGGGCACACGGTCTAATCCGCAAAGTTCCGAGGGCCAACCGCTATGTTTTGACGGAGAAAGGCCAGAAGTTCTCTTGTTCACTGATGACCGCTTCAGCCCTTGATATTAAAGCACTTACGGAAATGGCGGCATGAAAAACACGCATAAAAAACAAGAAATTGATGGATAGTAGTACGGATGAACACGGATCAATATTATCAACCTCTTTAACCGTATTTCTCAGAGTTCATCTGTAGTTATTTATAAGAGGTTATAAAGAAATTTTTATCAGTGTTCATCAGTGTTCATCCGTGGTTAACAAAGGTATTATAGTAAATTTTGGCAACCCGAAGCTCGAATGGAAAAGATTGGTGTACTAAAATTTAACCACAAATTCACCTAGCGCGGCCTTTGGCCGCAACCAAAAAGGTGATTTTTAGTTTATTATAAAGTATAGTAGTATCCTCGTAAATAGTAATCAGACAATTTGGAGGACACTACTTATGAATAAGTTGATGGAATTATATCGAGACAGGATCGTGGGTGCAATAAGCGGTCTGGACAGGATTCGTTTTCGCGGGACATTGCGGTGGTTGGCCAGTGAGCGTGGGATGGGAACATTCATGAACCAAGCGAGAATTCTGCTTAAGGATTTTTCCGGTTGGGTCAATGGGCTTACGGCACAGGTGCGAGACAGTTGTGAATCGCGGGCGAAAGATTTGGGTATCGAGGTGCGGTATTTGATGAGCAGCGGTGTTGATAAGGAGAAGTTGGCTCGCCAGATCGCGGCGGATAAGAGGATTACGGAAGGTTCCATCTGCCTGTTGAGTGTGGTAGAGCCTTGTATTGCGCCGATGGTCAAGGGCAACAAGGCCAGCAAGAAGCTCGAGTTGGTAATGGCGCCCCGCAAGTGTGTCTTTGTGTATCATTATTTTAACGATCCAGTGTTTGGTTTTGGTCATGTTCGTATCCAGAGTTGGGCGCCGTTTAATATTTTCATTTGTCTCAATGGTCGTCATTGGCTGGAGCGGCAACTTCAGAAGCAAGGTATTGATTATGTTAAGGACGGCAACTGTTTTGTGCGTATAGAGGATATTGCGGCTGCGCAGGTTCTGCTCCATGAGCAGCTTAAGACTGACTGGGCGAAGCTGCTGAACGGGCTTGCGTTGGGCAGTTGCCCGGCATTGTCGCAGATTCTTCGTCCGTTGGAACCGGAGTATTACTGGTCTGCGGATGAGACGGAGTGGGCGACGGACATCATGTTTAAATCGGTTGAGGCATTGGAGGAGTTGTTTCCATCGTTTGTTCATCATGCGATGCGGGTTTGCGACAGTTCTTCGGTGATGAAGTATTTGGGTAGGCGTAACCTTGCAGGCGCTGCCCCTGATGAGGTTATCAGCGACTATCGAAGACGCTATGAAGGTATACGGGTCAAGCACAGTGTGAATTATAATTCAGTGAAGATGTATAACAAGAGCGGTAGTCTCTTGCGTATTGAGACAACGATCAATAATACGCGGGACTTTAAGGTCTTTCGGAGTCCCAATGATGATGAAGGCAAACCGGCGTCATGGCAGAAGATGCGTAAGGGCGTAAGCGATCTTCATCGACGGTGTGAGGTGAGCCAACAATGCAATGATCGTTATGGGGATGCTTTGGCGGCGGCTCAGGTAGAGGAGAAACTGAAAGAAGTGGTGAGCAGCGCTTGTAACAAGGTTGTCAAAGAGGGCAAGAGGTATCGAGGTTTGAATCCCTGGCAGCAGGATGATTACCAGATGCTGATGTTCCTGTCCAAAGGCGAAAACGCGATAAATGGATTCCGCAACCATGATTTGCGTAAGTGGCTTTACCGGGAATCCGAACAATCCGGCAAGGATCAGCAAAAGAAATATTCCGGACGAACGACCCGACGGATAAAGATGCTGCGGGCACACGGTCTAATCCGCAAAGTTCCGAGGGCCAACCGCTATGTTTTGACGGAGAAAGGCCAGAAGTTCTCTTGTTCACTGATGACCGCTTCAGCCCTTGATATTAAAGCACTTACGGAAATGGCGGCATGAAAAACACGCATAAAAAACAAGAAATTGATGGATAGTAGTACGGATCAATATTATCAACCTCTTTAACCGTATTTCTCAGAGTTCATCTGTAGTTATTTATAAGAGGTTATAAAGAAATTTTTATCAGTGTTCATCGGTGTTCATCCGTGGTTAACAAAGGTATTATAGTAAATTTTGGCAACCCGAAGCTCGAATGGAAAAGAATAGTGTACTAAAATTTAACCACGAATTCACTTGGCGCGGCCTTTGGCCGCAACCAAATTCGAAATACGAATATCTAAATACAAAACAATTTCAAATGACAAAAACTCAATACTCCAAACTTTACGTAGGCATCATTTAATTAATGCCTTACGTTTGTGCAGCTTGAAAAACGAGCATAAAAAACAAGAAGTTGATGGATTGTAGTACGGATGAACACGGATCAATATTATCAACCTCTTTAACCGTATTTCTCAGTGTTCATCTGTAGTTATTTATAAGAGGTTATAAAGAAATTTTTATCAGTGTTCATCAGTGTTCATCCGTGGTTGACAAAGGTATTATAGTAAATTTTGGCAAACCGAAGCTCGAATGGAAAAGAATAGTGTACTAAAACTTAACCACGAATTCACACGGATGAACACGGATCAATATTATTAACCTCTTTATCAGAGTTCATCAGAGTTCATCCGTAGTTATTTATAAGAGGTTATAAAGAAATTTTTATCAGTGTTCATCTGGTGGCAAAAATAATTACAAAGAATACTTAAAAAGATGCAGGCTGAATTTTGTATTCTATATTCAAGATCTGACCACAAATACTTCGTGACCCCAAATACTTCGGAAGGAGGAAATATGAGAAAACAAAGAATTGAGTATGATTCGCCTGTAGACGCTCTTGTAGCTATAGCCAAGCATCTCAGCATTTTTGAAAATCGATACCGTATGACATCGGAGGAGTTTTTCGACAAGTTTAGCAAGGGACAGTTGGAAGACTCCGAGGATTTCGTCGAATGGGCGAATGACTATCAACATTATGTTACGATCAGGCTTGAAATAGAGGCACATGTGTAGCATATTGCTTGATTTTCTATCAAGATATCTTAGGGAAGTTGAAGTCGCAGTTCGGCAGGCGGAAGGCGCCTATGTGGAGCGTTACGAAGAGGAGATTGTGGCGGCTAGTCGTGTGAACTTGCGGATACGAGTGCGTTTCCGGAGGGGACATATGCTGGAGTTGAATGAAGCAGTTGTTGGTGAAGCCGGTCGACCCAGGCGCCTTGGCTATCGCTATCATTTTCAGGACGAGCAAAACAAGCTTGTCTTTCGATATGACAACACGCCGCATTTTCCAGGACTTGAGAATTTCCCTCATCACAAGCACATTCCGGACAATGTAGCGGGCGCTGTCGAACCTTCGATTCTTAAGGTTATTGAGGAGGCAAGGCAGTTAGCCCAATGATACAAAAAAGTATTTTGAATAGATTTTCTTATAAATATCTACCTGGTATATTTGATTTTTGGTATTTCATATTTTGGATATTATTTGTCACCGTGGGCATTTGCTTAACATTTAAGATGCGGCCCTCATGTTTTCATGGTATTTTATAGATGGGTGGACATAGAGGTATTTTTTAAAAGGGAATTCTGGCAACAGGCCGTCAAGGCCTGTCCCCAGATTTTCTCATTGACAATACGGATAAATAAGGAGGGATAAACTATGGATACATCTGCGGCCACAACTATGATTAAGATGCTTGAAACTGTGCCGGACCAGCTTCAGGAAACCGTTGTCGAGCATATGCGCGACTACATCGAATACCTCCTGGATGAGGCTAAATGGAAGAATTCGTTTTCCAGGAACCCAGGATAAGCTTATCGGAGCCGCACGTCAGGTCCGCCAGGAGATCGTCGGAGGAAAGAGCAGTCCTCTGGATGTCGAGAAATTATGAAATCAGCGACACTGCCGTCTTTCTGGGAACATTACGGCAAACTTACGCCGGATATCAGGACAAGGGCAAAGAAGGCATACTGTCTTTGGTCGGAGTACCCCTTCCATCCGTCGTTGCGCTTTAAGTGCATCAATAAGCCGGAGAATATCTGGTAGGTTCGGGTGACGCCTGGATACCGGGCCATAGTCATCATGGACAATGATATCGTTTTTCGGTTGAAATAAGTAAGGTGTCCCCGGAATTACCCATTTCTCAAAAACAAATATGGAACTAATCGAAAAAATTAAATCAAAGAAGTCGCATATTGGTGTTATCGGACTCCGCTAATGTTGGATTGCCACTGGTCATTGAATTCTGCAAGGCCGGGTTTCAGGTTACCGGCTTCGACATTGGTCCTGAAAAGGTAAAATTGTTGAGCCAGGGCAAAAGCTACATAAAACATATTGATAGTTTCCGGATCACGGACACCGGATTCTACTTGTGCATTCCCTATTCTTTGCAAAAAAAGCAATCAGTAGGGATTAATAGTAACGTAGAGACAGGTTTCAAACCTATCTTTACCGCGTTAGTTTTTTTAAAAATTCTAACATTAGCGATGTTTGCCGCATAGTGTAGGGGGGGCGAAGCATTTGCTGTAAATTGTCATAAATGTGTTCATACCTAAACTGGCAAATGCTTCGCCCTTACTTTTTCAAAAAACTAAAGTGTTACCAAAAAAGGCACCTCAGGAGTTCTGGAATACCCTTTTTAAATCCGTTCGCAAGTTTATGAAAAATGGGAAGTGTCCCCAATTCGTGCGCAAATATTGCACTATAATACAATAGAAAAAAAGGCATTCGTTTATCGTGTGCTTCATCCTTGTCAATATAATCCCCCAAATCACAATGCTTTCAAGCCGTGTTTGATTTTCTGCAAACTTTGCAAAGAAAAACAAATATAAAAAAGGCCTATCCTTTTGTTATTTGCCCAATTTACCATACTCTGAAACCCCTGGTATTTCTAACGTATAGCCAGATAACCAATTACAATAAATCTTAAATTATTAAACCATATTGGTATATCAATTGATTATTCATGATTTTTGTAAGTTTCTCTACGTGCCCTTTGTGTCCTGTATTCTTTGTACGTAAAAAAATGTCATTGCGAGGAGTGGAGCGACGAAGCAATCTCTTGTTCCCAAAAGATGTAAGATTGCTTCGCTGTCGCTCGCAATGACGGTATCAATGTAGATATTTTAATGAAACTCTATACTAGTTTGGAGTATTTGGTTTTGGGGTAACAATTTAGTTTTTTGAGACCGTAGGGGCGAAGCATTTGCAATAACTGGCATAAATGCGTTCATGCCCGGACATGCAAATGCTTCGCCCCTACACCGTGCGGCAAAACAATGTTATTATTGGAATTTTTCAAAAAACTAAAGTATTACGTTTTTTATCATTTGAATTTGTTTCGTATTTCGATATTCGTATTTCGAATTTGGTTTCAGCCAAAGGCCGCGCCAAGCCCTTTGTGGTTAAACTCTTTTTGGCTGCGTATGGCATAAAGCCCTGGAATTTTCCAAGATGCCGTAGCACTCGACGCCCGGCAAATTGCCGACTGCCAGATTTATGCTGTATCCGTTCACTTGTTACATAAGTTATTCATGTAACTGAGAGGGACGAAGTCCTTGTAAATTAGGCCTTCGACGACTTTTTCGCCACGAAGACACAAAGCCACAAAGAAAAACCTTGGTGTCTTAGTGGCAACTTTGAATTTCCTATACATTACTGGTATATCATCAGAATAATACTGTTTTGGATTTCGGGAATTTGATCTTTGAAATTATTTGAAATTTGGTAACACTTTAGTCTTTTGAAAAAGTAAAAACGCTGGTTCCTAAGCCGGAGTTTGAGAACGAGTGTGATTGCTCAAACTGTCCCCCGCTGGCGGGGGTGTAGGGGGTGGAATTGAGGGGCAGGAATGCAGAATGACTGCTGAGCAGCATGATTTTACTTTGATGGTTTTTCAAAAGACTAAAGTGTTACGAAATTTGTTATTTGTCGTTTGGAATTTCTTAATTAGCTGCTATTTGAGTTTTGGTATTTAACATTTTGGAACTATACTCAAGGGGTTCACAAAATATGATTCCAGAAATGCTATAACTATTTATGTCAACAAAAGTTAAACTCAACCATAGAAATCCATATTTATGAACTCTTACAGTATAATCGAAAAAATTAAATCAAAGAAGGCCTAGCGCGGCCTTTGGCCGCAACCAAAAAGGTGATTTTTAGTTTATTATAAAGTATAGTAGTATCCTCGTAAATAGTAATCAGACAATTTGGAGGACACTACTTATGAATAAGTTGATGGAATTATATCGAGACAGGATCGTGGGTGCAATAAGCGGTCTGGACAGGATTCGTTTTCGCGGGACATTGCGGTGGTTGGCCAGTGAGCGTGGGATGGGAACATTCATGAACCAAGCGAGAATTCTGCTTAAGGATTTTTCCGGTTGGGTCAATGGGCTTACGGCACAGGTGCGAGACAGTTGTGAATCGCGGGCGAAAGATTTGGGTATCGAGGTGCGGTATTTGATGAGCAGCGGTGTTGATAAGGAGAAGTTGGCTCGCCAGATCGCGGCGGATAAGAGGATTACGGAAGGTTCCATCTGCCTGTTGAGTGTGGTAGAGCCTTGTATTGCGCCGATGGTCAAGGGCAACAAGGCCAGCAAGAAGCTCGAGTTGGTAATGGCGCCCCGCAAGTGTGTCTTTGTGTATCATTATTTTAACGATCCAGTGTTTGGTTTTGGTCATGTTCGTATCCAGAGTTGGGCGCCGTTTAATATTTTCATTTGTCTCAATGGTCGTCATTGGCTGGAGCGGCAACTTCAGAAGCAAGGTATTGATTATGTTAAGGACGGCAACTGTTTTGTGCGTATAGAGGATATTGCGGCTGCGCAGGTTCTGCTCCATGAGCAGCTTAAGACTGACTGGGCGAAGCTGCTGAACGGGCTTGCGTTGGGCAGTTGCCCGGCATTGTCGCAGATTCTTCGTCCGTTGGAACCGGAGTATTACTGGTCTGCGGATGAGACGGAGTGGGCGACGGACATCATGTTTAAATCGGTTGAGGCATTGGAGGAGTTGTTTCCATCGTTTGTTCATCATGCGATGCGGGTTTGCGACAGTTCTTCGGTGATGAAGTATTTGGGTAGGCGTAACCTTGCAGGCGCTGCCCCTGATGAGGTTATCAGCGACTATCGAAGACGCTATGAAGGTATACGGGTCAAGCACAGTGTGAATTATAATTCAGTGAAGATGTATAACAAGAGCGGTAGTCTCTTGCGTATTGAGACAACGATCAATAATACGCGGGACTTTAAGGTCTTTCGGAGTCCCAATGATGATGAAGGCAAACCGGCGTCATGGCAGAAGATGCGTAAGGGCGTAAGCGATCTTCATCGACGGTGTGAGGTGAGCCAACAATGCAATGATCGTTATGGGGATGCTTTGGCGGCGGCTCAGGTAGAGGAGAAACTGAAAGAAGTGGTGAGCAGCGCTTGTAACAAGGTTGTCAAAGAGGGCAAGAGGTATCGAGGTTTGAATCCCTGGCAGCAGGATGATTACCAGATGCTGATGTTCCTGTCCAAAGGCGAAAACGCGATAAATGGATTCCGCAACCATGATTTGCGTAAGTGGCTTTACCGGGAATCCGAACAATCCGGCAAGGATCAGCAAAAGAAATATTCCGGACGAACGACCCGACGGATAAAGATGCTGCGGGCACACGGTCTAATCCGCAAAGTTCCGAGGGCCAACCGCTATGTTTTGACGGAGAAAGGCCAGAAGTTCTCTTGTTCACTGATGACCGCTTCAGCCCTTGATATTAAAGCACTTACGGAAATGGCGGCATGAAAAACACGCATAAAAAACAAGAAATTGATGGATAGTAGTACACATTGGCATTATCGGCCTCGGCTATGTTGGATTGCCTCTGGTCATTGAATTCTGCAAGGCAGGGTTTCAGGTGACAGGCTTCGACATTGACCCTGAAAAGGTAAAATTACTGAGTCAGGGCAAAAGCTATATCAAACATATTGATAGTTCACGTATCACGGACGCCGGATCGCGTTTCACCCCCACCACGGATTTCTCGAAGTTATCAGCTATGGACTGTATCATCATCTGTGTTCCGACGCCGCTGAACAAATACCGTGAGCCTGATATGTCATATGTCTTTAACACAACAAAGACTATTGCCGGAAATCTTCGCAAGGGACAGCTTATTGTCCTTGAATCCACTACGTATCCAGGGACTACGGATGAGGACATGAGACCCATACTTGAGGAGTCGGGGTTAAAAGCTGGTGAGGATTTTTATCTTGCGTTTTCACCGGAGCGGGAAGATCCGAATAATAAGGGTTTTTCAACAAGGACAATCCCTAAAGTGGTTGGCGGTTATACGGATAATTGTCTTACCGTTGCACAAGCCCTTTATGATTCGGTAGTGGTAAAGACCGTCCCGGTTTCTTCAACAAGAGTTGCGGAGGCCACAAAACTACTTGAGAATATCTATAGATCTGTGAACATAGCGCTGGTGAACGAACTGAAGATGCTCTTTGATAGGATGGGGATTGACGTTTGGGAAGTTATAGAGGCGGCAAAGACAAAACCCTTTGGATTTCAGGCATTTTATCCCGGCCCTGGTCTTGGGGGACATTGCATACCTATCGATCCCTTTTATTTGACCTGGAAGGCGAGGGAATATGAGTTTTCCACCCGGTTTATAGAGCTTGCAGGGGAAATAAATACCAACATGCCCTATTATGTGGTTCAAAAGACTGTTGAGGCGCTTAATGAGAAAGGGAAAAGCATTAAGGGCGCAAAGATTTTAATACTGGGGCTTTCATATAAAAAGGATATAGACGATACCCGTGAATCACCCTCGCTGAAGATCATGGAGCTTCTTGTGGAGAAAAATGCACATGTTGACTATAACGACCCGTATATACCGGTTCTCCCGAAAATGAGGAAATACACATTTAATAATAGCTCCGTTCCTTTACATGCAGAGACGCTTGCTAAATATGATGCCGTTCTTATCGCAACAGAGCACTCGGATTACGACCCTGAATTTATCTTAAAAAATGCAAAACTTATCGTTGATACGAGAAATTTAATTAAGAATCATACGAATCATTCTGATAAGGTAAAAAGAGCGTAAAAGGGTAGTAAAATTTAGCCACGGATATACTTGGCGCGGCCTTTGGCCGCAACCAAATTCGAAATACGAATATCTAAATACAAAACAATTTCAAATGACAAAAACTCAATACTCCAAACTTTACGTAGGCATCATTTAATTAATGCCTTACGTTTGTGCAGCTTGAAAAACGAGCATAAAAAACAAGAAGTTGATGGATTGTAGTACGAATAAGCACTGATAAAAGATATTGAGTAAAAATAACTTTGGCAGGTGAAAATAATAAAACTTGTATTATTAAAATTGGATTTTGAATATTATTTGAAATTTGTTATTTGAGTTTTGGTATTTCATATTTTGGATATTGCGGGCTGAATTTTGTTTTCTATATTCGAGGTCTGGCCCCAAATATGTTCCTTTCCCCCCTTTTCTGAGTGGAGATGGTGTACGGCTATGGCGGTTATAAAGGAGAATATTGATACATGAGAAAAATATTGGTTACAGGGGCGGCTGGTTTTATTGGTTTTCACTTATCCAAAAGATTAATTGCACTTGGAGAGGATGTAATTGGATTAGATAACCTCAATGATTACTACGACGTAAATCTTAAATATGCCCGTTTGAAACAGCTTGAAGGACATACAAATTTTAAGTTTATAAAAGGGGACATTGCACAGAGAGAAGCAATCACAAAGCTCTTTTCAAACCAGAAATTTGACATCGTTGTAAATCTTGCTGCCCAGGCGGGGGTGAGGTATTCTTTGACAAATCCTTATGCCTACATAGACAGCAATATCAACGGATTTATGAATATCCTCGAAGGATGCAGGCATAATAAAGTGAAACATCTTGTCTATGCCTCTTCAAGTTCTGTTTACGGAGCCAATACAAAAATGCCCTTTTCCGTCCATCACAACGTTGACCATCCCGTTTCCCTTTATGCCGCCACTAAAAAAGCCAATGAACTCATGGCTCATACCTATTCAAGCCTGTATAAGATTCCATGTACTGGGCTCAGATTCTTTACTGTATATGGTCCATGGGGAAGGCCAGACATGGCATTGTTTCTCTTTACAAAGGCAATATTAGAGGGAAGGCCAATAGATGTGTTTAATCATGGAAAGATGCAGAGGGATTTTACCTATATAGAAGACATTATTGAGGGTGTAGTCAGGGTGATGGATAAAACTCCGGAACCAAATCCTGAATGGAATGGCGATAAACCAGATGCTGCTACGAGCTATGCGCCATATAAGCTTTATAACATAGGAAATAATAATCCCGTTGAGCTTATGCATTTTATTGAAGTTCTTGAAGATTATCTTGGTAAAAAGGCGGTAAAAAATCTTTTACCTCTGCAACAAGGCGACGTTCCTGCAACATATGCCGATATTGACGATTTAGTACGAGATGTTGATTTTAAACCGTCTACTCCAATAGAAGAAGGGATTAAGAGGTTTGTGGGGTGGTACAGGGAATATCTTGGCGCGGCCTTTGGCCGCAACCAAATTCGAAATACGAATATCTAAATACAAAACAATTTCAAATGACAAAAACTCAATACTCCAAACTTTACGTAGGCATCATTTAATTAATGCCTTACGTTTGTGCAGCTTGAAAAACGAGCATAAAAAACAAGAAGTTGATGGATTGTAGTACAAAGTATAACTTTATTGACTTACACCAATTAGTAAATACGGAATTTGAAGGTTTAAGGATCTTGAGGCATATTATGTAAGGGCATCTGGAAGGGGTTAGGAAGATGGGAAGAGTCTCTGTTTTCCAAAAAGGGGAATGTCAAGAAACAACAGGTTGTCCGCGAATTGCCTTGAGTACCAAATACTATACTACATATTGATCAATCATATTAATATTAGACAACATATAGTATACATTAAAGATTACGATTGCATTCTCGGACGACCTGACAAGACTTGACCCCATTAATCCCACAATTCCGAAACCCTAAGAAAAAATGGTGTACGCCAGGAGCATTCCCGATTTTTTGTAACCGTTTGTGTGATTGGGGCAAAACAACGCTGCCAGGGGTTAATACTACTGTACGTTTCATTAAAAACATGGCAGAAGTCACAAAAAACCGGGAATGCACCCGGATCAACACCACAAGTGCATGAAAGCTGCAAGGGATGTGGCAAGCCTGTCCCCCGCTGGCGGGGGATTAAGGGGGTGGAATTGTCTGCGGAGCATGGGAAAGAGGGGCAAATTTGCTTTCATAATAAAGGAGTAGTTGAATCGGTGGAGAAATCCAGTCCACCCCCTGCACCCCCGCCAGCGGGGGACATAGTTTGAACAGGAGCATTCCCGATTTTTGGTTAACTAATTGTACATTGTACCACAAGCATCCCTGCTTGTGGTATTTTACCCTCAAGCTGGATGCTTGTGTTACTATTCCCCCCCTGCTAATGACATTTTTACAAAAAATCGGGAATGCTCCCTGTACGCCTGTGGCGGTTATAAAAGGGAATATTAATATATGAGAAAGATATTGGTTACCGGTGCGGCTGGTTTTATTGGTTTTCATCTTTGTATAAAAATATGAAATGAATAAAAAAAAGGTACTTGATAAAATTCTTTCTGGATTATCGGATAAAAATATAAGATTTGAAGATTTAAGAAAGCTGACTTTATGGAAAAGCTAAAGCATATCAAGTAAAACAGATAAGAAACCTGATACTAAAATATAAACTTAATAAGGAGGTTGATGATGTATAAATATGAAATGATAATATATTGGAGTGACGTAGATAATTTATATATTGTATAAGTTCCTGAGTTACCTGGTTGTATGTCAGATGGTGTATCATATGAAGATGCTATATGGAATGTGAAGATTGCGATTTCAGAATGGATAGAAACGGCAAAGAGCCTTGGTAGAGAAATACCAGAACCAAAAGGAAGACTTATTTATGCGTAGAAATACCCACAGTTAATTTAAAGACGAACCTTATTAATGCTAAAACAGCAACTCAAAACTTATTGTCTAACACTGAACACTGACACAAGCACTGATAGTTGCGCTTATTCGTATCCATTCGTGCCTGCCCTGTGGGGAACCGAAGGTTATCGTACGGGGTTCATCTGTGGTAAGAAAACTATTTGCGCCTTCGTGGCAAAACTTTTTTGCGATGAGTAATTATTAATTATTAAATTGGAATTTTGAAAATTGGATTTTGTGATTTATTTGGGATTTGTTATTTCATATTTTGGATATTATTTGTCACCGTGGACATTTGCTTAACATTTAAGATGAGACCCTCACGTACTTCTACAAATACTTCTAGTGCTTATTGTATCAACAATTAGTGTGCTGACTATCTTTAATGAACAAATTCAGGTTATGTAAACCGTGAAACTATTTATTCAACTCGGCATACTTTCAGCCACCAACATTGGTCTTTCGTTTTTCTTTCAATGGTATGTGCTTACGCAACTGGGGCCTGGTGCTTACACAGATGCCCTGTTTGCCGGCATGGCGATGCCGCAGCTTGTCCTTGCGGTTATCAGTGGTTCACTTATGCATGTACTGGTGCCGCTTCTTTCGGGAGAAAGCGAAGATCGTATTCGGCATGACGCATGGGGATTTCTTGCTCTTATCGGAGGTTTGTTCGGGCTGTTGGCCTTTCTGCTTTATGCGGCAGCCCCGTGGTGGGTACCGCTCACCGTGCCAGGCTTCGATGAAGCGGGGCAGGCATTGACTGTAGAGCTTACCCGCATCCAACTCGTTGGCATGGTCTTTACTGCTATAAATGGTGTGCAATGGGCCGCTTACCATGCACGACAGCAGTTTTTGTGGGCCGAATTTACTCCGATTTTGGCAAGTGTCTTTGCCTTGCTGCTATTGGTTTGGGCGCTTCCCCGTTTCGGTGTGATTGCGGCTGCATGGATAAGCACCCTGCGCATGGGACTGCAAACCTTGCTACTCGCCCCCGGTATGGGTAGCCCGGTTCGTCCAGACTTGAAAAGCCCGGCCATCAGAGAAGCCTGGCGGCGCATCAAACCCCTACTTCTGGGCACGGCTTACTACAAGACGGATCCCTTGGTTGACCGCTTTTTGCTTTCCTCTGCCGGTAGTGGTAGCCTGTCATTATATTACCTCGCTCAACAGATTTATGGTGCTGTCAGCCAAGTTATCAACAAGGCGATCTCGACGCCCTTGGTGCCAGCACTCAGTCGGCTCGACAAGGCGGGGGACAAGGCAGGCTTTCGGAGGATATATCACCGGAAATTGCTGCAAGTGGGTGCGTTCAGCCTCGCCGGTCTATTGATTTTAGGTCTGTTCGGTCAACCCCTACTCGCTCTATTAGCTGGATATGGCAAATTATCCAATCAGAACTTGAAATTGTTATGGTTGATGATGTTATTGATGTCCGGGCAATTCGCAATTGGCAATCTGGGTATGATAATGACATCCATGTTTTATTCACTGGGTGATACTAAATCACCAACAGCAGTAGGTATGGTTGCCTATTCGCTGGGCGTGGTAATAAAGATTCTAATGTTTTATGTTATGGGCGCTCTTGGCTTGGCCATGGGTGTAAGTATTTATTTCTTAATATCGTGGGCTTTGATGACCAAGAAAATTTCTGAGAAAAAATATGTTTAAGAGATTGGTGTGGCGTATACGCACAAAATGGTTTTCGCGCCCGGGACCTTACCGCTTTCTGATGAAAGAAAACCCAGATTTGGCTGGGTTCAATATCGGAGACAAGAGTTATGGAAAACCAAGAATACTATTTCCTGGGAGCGGCGCATCCCTAAGTATAGGGAAATATACCTCTATTGCTGACGACGTTGTTATTATGCTCGGGGGTGAGCATAGGTCTGATTTGGCTACTACATCACCACTAAATCTATATTACAGAGAATGGTTGGCCATTAAAGCTCATCCTATCACTAAAGGTGATGTTATTATTGGAAATGATGTTTGGATTGGACGGGAAGCGTTAATTTTATCAGGGGTTACTATTGGCAATGGTGTTGTGATTGGGGCAAAGGCCCTGGTAACAAAAGATGTTGCGCCTTACTCAATTGTTGGCGGCAACCCAGCTAGACATATTCGATTTCGTTTCCCTGAAGAAATAATTGCCGAGTTAATTGAGATGGCATGGTGGGACTGGCCTGAGGAAATCGTCCGTGAGGCTGTACCCTACTTGTTATCCGAGAATATCCATGCACTGATTGATTATTATCATAGGCGTATTCGGGAAACCCGTATCAAGTCTCCCTCCCGATAGGAGCCTACGGAAAAAACCGCCAGCATGTAATGACAATGACGTATGTATAACCAATGCCACAGCCACATCGTGCTCAATGCAATCAATTGGGGTGCTTGGGTGTGCCCCTTTAAATAATTTGCCTTCGTATTATTAGGATAATGCTGATGCTTGTGAATGAAGACTTCTCAACGAGAAGTAAAATACAGGATATAGGTAGATGGTATGTGACTCGTTTCGTAGAGAGCGTAGCAAAGAGTCTGCCAAAGGGCGCTTCTATATTGGATGCTGGAGCAGGTGAAGGTGTTTACAAAAAACTCTTTTCTCATTGCAACTATAAAGCGATTGATTTAGCCGTGGGGGAGAGCCGTTGGAATTATGCCAATCTTGATTATGTTGCTCCCTTACATGAAATGCCTATCAAGGATGATAGCTTCGATGCGGTGCTGTGTACTCAAGTGCTTGAACATCTTGAATGGCCACAGGAAAGCGTCAAGGAAATGTATCGCGTCCTTAGGCCAAGTGGAAAGCTATATATGACGGTACCGATGGCTCATCCTGAACATCAGACCCCATATGACTTTTTTAGATATACTTCCTATGGGCTTGAATCCATCTGCAAGCACGCTGGATTCCAGGAAATCAAGATCACCAATTTTGGAGGTCTTTGGGTACGTTGGGCATACGAGTTACCGCGGGGTTTGACAATTTTCCCGCCAACAGGGCTTCGCAGCAACAATCCAAACGTCATTGGAATTGCACTTTTCCCTATCAAAATTGTTGCGATAGGAATTATGCGCTTGCTGCAAGTGATGTTCTTGTGGCTTGATAGGTTCGATAAAAAGAAGGATGAACCATTTGGCTGGGCTTGTGAGGCTATAAAATGATTGATTCGACTTGTATAGAGAATGTCTCCTGCCCCTTGGGCTGTCCGAGGAACGACAATATCGTTCTCATTGGGCGCGACCTGCTTCACGACCTTCCCGGTGAATTCGCCGTCGTCAAATGCTTTGAATGCGGCCTAATGCGCACCAACCCCCGTCCAAGTCCAGACAGCATCGGCTTCTATTACCCAGATGACTACGGCCCTTACCTGGGCACACGGGTGCAGCAGGCTAAGCCCAAGCAGGCTTCCAGCATCAAGAAGTTGCTCAGGCCCTTGGTCAAATGGTTTTTCAACTTCAACGTTGCCTCCTTGCCGCCACTAGCCCCTGGTCGACTTCTGGAAGTGGGCTGTGCGTCCGGCGTGTTCCTACACCACATGGCGGGACAAGGCTGGCAAGTGGAGGGCATCGAGTTTTCCGAGAAGGCTGCTCAGGCCGCAGCCCAGCACGGCTACCACGTTCATGCCGGGCCACTGGAAACTGCCCCGAAGCCTGATGAGCCTTTTGACCTTGTCGTGGGCTGGATGGTACTGGAGCACCTCCACGACCCCATCGGCGGCCTTAAGAAACTACGCGAATGGACCAAGCCCGGTGCATGGCTGGTGCTATCCGTGCCAAACTCAGCATCGCTGGAGTTTCGCCTGTTCAAAGAGAAATGGTATGCACTGCAATTGCCCAACCATCTTCATCATTTCACACCCGAAACCCTGGGGCGGGTTCTGCAGGCCGGCGGCTGGACAATGGAGAAGATTCACCACCATCGAGTGTTGAGCAACCTGATCGCCAGCACCGGTTACCTGCTGCGAGGCAAGGGCTATGCCGGGCTGGGGCAAAAACTTATCAGCTTTCCAGAACGGGCTGGCAGGTGGTCATATGCGCTATATCCGCTGGCTTGGTTTTTAAGTGTATTTGGTCAGACCGGACGCATGACTATCTGGGCGAGGGTTAATCCATGATTCGTGTCGCCGCGCTAACTCAAGGCCGTTTTATCCCGGGGGCAAGATTTAGAGTTCGTCAAAATATCCAGAAATTGCAAAAGCTCGGGATAAATGTTTCAGAATATTTTCCAGAAATCAATGTCTATAAAGGAGTGCCGTTCGATATCGGTCAATGGCCGAGATTCGCACGCTTCCCGATAGTTGCAACCTGGCAAGGGATGAAGATTGCTATGAGAACCCCCGCCGTATATCAGACTAGATGGCATCATGCTACATGGCTGCAAAGGGAGTTGCTGCCTGGGTATTTAACGCTGGAACGAATGCTTGGCTCACCGTTGGTCTTTGATGTTGATGATGCCATATGGTTGACCCGTGCAGGGGCTGCGGCCCGAAGCACCTCAAGAATTGCTGCTCATGCAAGCGCGGTGCTTGCAGGAAACCAGTACATTGCCGATTGGTTTTCCTCGTTCAATAAGAATGTGATCATAGTGCCTACAGCGGTTGATGTTGAAAGGTTCTTTCCCATAGAATCGATAGATGAAGGCGAGTTCGTAATCGGATGGATTGGAACCAGGGGTAATCTGCCTTATCTTGAGGGTATTTCTTTTGTATTAAGCGCTTTTTTCAAGCGGGTTGATAATGCGGTGCTTCTTGTTGTTTCTGACGGTTACCCGATACTTACGGAAGTGCTACAAAATCGCATTCGGTACATCCCTTGGTCAGAAGCCGGTGAAGTTGACGCTATCCAAAAGATGGATGTCGGCATTATGCCTATGCCAGATAATGAATGGACCCGTGGTAAGTGTAGTTTCAAGATGCTTCAGTACATGGCGTGTGGAATTCCTGTCGTTGTTTCCCCTGTAGGCATGAACGCCGAGGTTCTCGGAAAAGGTAATGTGGGGTTTGGCGTCACATCACAGGACGACTGGTTCGATTCCCTTGTGTATTTGCACGAGAATCGAATGGCCGGGCGCGAAATGGGAATGCGGGGCCGCGATGTTGTGATAAATAACTTTAGCACAGAGGTCGTTGCAAAAAGACTTTCTGAAGTATTTAGTGTCTTTGGATAAACAAGGAGACTCCTATTATTCATCCACTCTATAAGCAGCGACGGTGCCGAACGGGTAATGTCTATTATGACCAACTATTGGTCAGGGCGATGTTGGCAAATTACCCTGGTTATGCTTAATTCTACTACTTCGGGTTTTACATCTTGTCCTGGTGCAAAAAAAGTTATGGATTCATTTTTCTCTGATAAACCCGAAAAAGTTGTTTGCCTATCGATTGGACAAGGGCTTGTAATGAAAGGATACCAATGAACCAGGATGTGATTTGGGATTACTATCAAAATGAAGCGCCAGAAAGTTTCTCTGGTAGCATAGCGTGTCTAACTTTTTTGGCAAAGAAAGTGAAGCCTAAAAAAAGGGTGTTAAACATTGGTATTTGAGCTGGAATTTTTGAGCAGGCAGCGATAAGTCTGGGGCTTGATGTATACTCCCTGGATCCAAGCGAAAAATCAGTTGTACTTCTTCGTCAACGTTTTTGGAATGGGTGAAAAGGCCAAGGTTGGCTATAGCCAGGAAACTCCCTTCAACAATCTGCTTTTTGACGCTGTGGTAATATCTGAAGTAATTGAGCATCTTACTGATGAAGCAATTGAAAACACCTTAAGTGAAATATCACGCATTTTAATGCCTGGTGGTCAGATCATAGGAACGGTTCCTGCACGTGAAAAAATAAGTGAACAACGGGCGGTTTGTCCTAACTGCGCGAAGCACTTCCACCGGTGGGGGCATATTCAAACTTTTGACTCAAATAGAATACAACCTAAATCCTGCAAACAAGGCAAAGCCTTGTTGCAGGAATAGGATTGAAATGGTAGGATTTCCAAGGTATTCGGCGGTATATTGATAACAAAAAACACCTGAAAGGAGATTCACCATTTCGATGAAGAATATAGCAAAAAAATACAGCAAAAGACAACCGAAAATCAAGGCAGAGATGAGCGGGAAAGGCTTAACGGTACATGCAGGGCTTTTACCGGTATTGAATTTTATGGGTAAGCTGATGTTCCGGGAGAGAGTCCATGAAGCGGTCCATAAGGATCGTGGAGCAAATGCCCGGTATCAGTTTGTCGATGCGGTACAAATGGTAGTGATAGGGTTGATAGCAGGGGCGACATCGATGGTAGAGGTGATGAAGGTGTGTACAGATGAGGTATTGAAGAAGATGTCCGGGTGGAAAGAGGTACCTGTAGATACTACGATAGGACGTATTATGAAGCTGGCGAGTCAGGGAGATATAGTGGAACTGACGGGGGTGATCCACCGGTTTAGGGGAAAGATATGGAAGCGTGCGGTGAGATCAGGCCATAAACTCAGGAGTGCTCTTTGCGAAGTATGGATAGATGTTGATTCTACCGTAGATGGTGTATATGGGAAACAGGAGGGTGCAGAGGTAGGATATAATCCGCACAAGAAGGGGCAGAAGGCGTATCATCCCTTAATGGCATTTATTGCAGAAACAAAGGAGGTATTACATAGTTGGTTCCGCTGTGGAAGCGCCTACACGAGTAACGGAGTAGTAGAGTTCATGAAGGAATGTATGGCGTACATGAATAAGGGGGTAAGGGTGGTATTTCGGGGAGACAGCGGTTTTTTTACCGGAGAATTACTTGAATACCTTGAGTCAATATTGGCGGGATATCTGATTAAGGTAAAGCTGAAGAATCTGGAAGGATTGCTTGAAGGGCAGAAATGGAATGAGGTGAAAGGGGAGCCAGGATGGGAACAGGCTGAATTTTGGTATCGATGTGCAGGGTGGGATCGTGCGAGACGTTTTGTGGCAGTGCGGCAATTGGTCAAAAGAGAAAAGAAATTAGTAGAAGTGTCCGTGTATGAGTATTTTTGTTACGTTACAACGGAGCGGTTAAGTCCGATGGAAGCGCATCGTTGTTATGGAAAGAGGGCTACCTGCGAGACTTTGATAGAAGAGAGTAAAGGACAGATGAATGCGGGGCACATACGTACGGGTGAATTTTTGGCCAATGCTGCGCTATTTCAGTGTGCGGTGTTAGCGTATAATCTTTTGAAGTGGATGGGATTGCTCAGTGGTGGAGTGATACAACAGTGGGAAGTAAAGACGATGAGACTGTGGTTAATCCGTGTGGCAGGGAAACTGGTGGAGAGAAGCCGGCAGATGACATTAAAATTGCCGGAGAAATTTCTCCATCAGGAGGAATGGGAAAAGTGGGAACGCATGTCACTGGATGTAGTTTTTCAGTAGAAAACCGACGTTGTATTTCGTTTTTTTAGTCTTTTGAGAGTGGTAAGTATACCGCAGATGGAGACAGTACATCCCTATCTTGATTTTCATTGCATCAGAGAGCACGTTTCCGACAATTTCCCATGTCTTTTTGTTTAAAGTAGTACAATAGCGCTACCACAATTGCTAAAAAACGGATATCTGTTATCGCTTTTTGCCAATCTTGGTAGTGGAAAATACTGATTTTCGCATTGCGAAAATCGTTTGCAGGATTTAGGTACAAACACTTCTTGCCAAATATTTTAAAGTAGAAGAGGTGTTTGAGCGGCCTTTTATTACTTGGTCAACGCTTAACTGGAAGGGGAAGGCCCAGGCCCAGGTTCTTTTCAAGATACTTCTTTGTTTTATGGGCATTCATGGTAGCAACGAAAATATAGTATCTATAGCTAACAAACCATGCGTATAACCCTTGTTATTTCTTCTTTATCTTCCGGCGGTGCAGAGCGTGTTATATCAACAATGGCTAATTATTGGGCCCAAAAAAATTGGGAGATTTCACTCATTACGCTTGATTCTACTGCCTCTGATTTTTACAAACTTCGCCTTGATGTAAAACGTGTTGCACTGGGGCGGATGGGTGAATCTAGCAATCCGTTTGCAGCTATAAGGAATAATATAATTCGTCTTATAAAATTACGTCGTGCAATAAAATCGTCAAAGCCTGATATTGTGATTAGTTTTGTGGACAGGATGAATATAATGACCTTGTTGGCGACCCGTGGACTGGGTTTGAAGGTTATTATTTCAGAGAGGATAGACCCCGCTTACCATGATTGTGGGCGTACCTGGTCTTTGCTACGCAATGCAACCTATCCATGGGCAGATGCAATTGTTGTTCAGTCTAACAAGGCAAGACAATGGATAGAAGAAATTGTTAAAAAGGGGACTACGTTTGTAATACCTAACCCAATTAGTAACGTAAATGAAAAAACAAATCTCGAACAATCAGATACTGCTTTTGGGGGAAATGCGAAGTCTAAGCAAATCATAGTTGCAATGGGCAGGTTAACTGCGCAAAAGGGTTTTGACTTGCTTTTACATGCCTTTGCCAGGATAGCACAGTCCCATCACAATTGGCATCTTTTTATTTTTGGTGACGGGAAAGATCGGGATACCTTGATACAACTTGCCAATGAGTTGGGGATTGCAGGGCTTGTTTCTTTGCCTGGACGAGTAAATAATCCTATGCAGCTTTTACGTCAAGCGAATATGTTTGTTTTATCTTCCCGTTACGAGGGGTTTCCTAATGCCTTACTTGAGGCCATGGCCTGTGGACTACCCGTAGTAAGTTTTGCTTGTCCTTCCGGGCCTCGGGAAATTATCCGTGATGGTATAGATGGTTTGTTAGTACCACCGGAAGATGTAAATGCAATGGCAGCAGCCATGGGTCAATTGATGACGGATGAGGCATTGTATAAACGTCTGGCATCGAGGGCGCCAGAAGTTCTTGAGAGATTCGGAATGGAAAAGATCATGGGCATGTGGGAAGAGTTATTGGCTGGTTGTGTAAAAGGAGAATAGAAGGTATGGATGATCACTCGATGGAAATAAAAAAGGGGGAACGTTTTGAGTTTGGCAAGAACTGGCGGCATTTTTTTGCTTGCATAAATGAAGATAGAATTCTCGAAGCGAAAAGATCATTAAAAATTATGTTGAATGTTGAAGATTTGGAAGGAAAATCATTCCTGGATATTGGTTCAGGTAGTGGATTATTCAGTCTGGCAGCACGGCGTTTGGGTGCTCATGTTCATTCTTTTGATTATGATCCGCAATCTGTAGCCTGTACTCATGAGCTGAAACGGCGTTATTTCCCTAATGATAGCAACTGGACAATTGGAGAAGGTTCTGCTTTAGACACAAATTATTTGAGTTCATTGGGAACATTCGACGTCGTTTATTCATGGGGTGTTTTACACCATACTGGCGCAATGTGGGAAGCACTGGGCAATGTGGCATCGCTGGTTACTGGGGGGGGGGGGAATTGTTCATTGCGATTTATAACGACCAGGGCGGATGGAGTCGGCGGTGGCGAATGCTGAAGCGAATATACAATGCGCTGCCTCGTCCCCTCAAATTGCCATATGCCATTCTGATCATGGGGCCGCGCGAACTGAAGTTCTTGACCCTGGCCATCTTGAAATGTAAGCCGTGGGTTTATTTTGACAATGTTACTCGCTACTCGGAACGCAGTTTAAGGGGCATGAGCTACTGGCACGATATGATCGATTGGATTGGTGGGTACCCGTTTGAGGTGGCAAAGCCTGAAGAAATTTTTAATTTCTATCGAGATAGGGGGTTTCGTCTGGATCAACTGCAAACCGGCGCCGGTGGATTGGGATGCAATCAGTTTGTGTTCACTCGTGTACAGAGAAAGGGAGAATGGATTGATGGTTGATGTACATGGTTCAGAAGTTTAGAATGGCAAGAGATTTGAATTTGGCGCAAACTGGGCGCGGTTTCTGGAGGTGTTGAACAACGAGCGCATTGCACGAAAAATCGATGTGCGATTGGCCAAAGTGATCGGTAACTTGGGGAGTGGTAAATCGGAGACCCACAACCACGGGTGGGGGTACTCCATTTTTAATTCAGAAAATCATGTGTCAATATCAATTCATCTTTTTGGAATAGCTATGTTTAAAAAGCCTACAAATTATCATCAAAGTGCTAACCCCGGTCCATCACGTCTGGATTTATTTGGTTTGAGGCAAACAACATGGCTGGCGATGGTCTTTTTTGTCGGCGTATCTTTGATTCTGGCGAGGCGTACACTTTATACAGCCCCTGATGATCTAAGTTACATCAAATATTTTGAAGGAACAAATTTTACGATTTTGACGGACTGGTGGTCCTATGTGCTGGAGGAGCCTTTGTGGTCAACATATGCCTCGTTTATGGGGGAGATTTTCGGTGCTGAAACCTCGTTAAGGATCACTATTTTTTTTAGTTCGCTCATGTTTCTTGTCGCAAACAACAAATTGACGCGAGGGGCATGGATATTCATTCTTTTTGCCTTTGTCATAGATTCCACGCTATCTACGCAGATGTATTACAACCAGATAAGGCAAGGATTTGCTTTGTCGGTTTTTTTAATGATGGTTGCAGGAGGCTTAAGTCCTTTTTTAGGGGCTGTAGTGGCTTCAACAATTCACACCTCCTTTATTTTCGTTATTCCGTGTGCTATTGCAGCCGTTGTTGCCAGGAGGTCAAATATTCGCTTGATTGCTATCCTTCTTGCTGTCGGGCTATATGTTTTTTATCTTAACCGTATAATGGGTAGCATTGATTTTGGGCGAAGATCGGAATCTTATGAATTAAAAGGAAAGGTCAATGTTTTTTTCTATGCAGCTACTGTTTTGCAGAATGGGTTGATTTTTTTTCTTTTAAAAAATAAAAGTTCCGATGATCAACAAGAGTTTTGGTTTCGGTTTTCCTTGATTTTTTGCACATTTGCAATATGTATGACCCTCATTCATGCGGCAGCAGGGCGGCTGATGTACATTGCAAATGCTCTTGTAGCGATTCTCCTTGGGTTGAACTTAAAAAGAGAGCGGGGGAAAATTACTGCCATAGTATGGTTTCTATTGTTG
The DNA here is from genome assembly GCF_900232105.1 of Candidatus Kuenenia stuttgartiensis. NCBI lineage: Bacteria > Pseudomonadati > Planctomycetota > Candidatus Brocadiia > Candidatus Brocadiales > Candidatus Brocadiaceae > Candidatus Kuenenia > Candidatus Kuenenia stuttgartensis. Next base: position 964,157 of record NZ_LT934425.1, on the reverse strand, counting down.
TTCGCGCTCCTAATAAACGAAGGCAGGAAAGGTGGCTTTGGTTCGGATACATGGTTTGGTCGATGGTACCTTATTCTGAGATAACGATGAAGATTACGTTCATTATCACCGGCCTTTCTACTGGTGGCGCAGAAACAATGCTGCTGAAAGTTCTTGAGCGGCTGGGGCCTGGGTTCTCGCCCCACGTCATTTCGCTCACCAATATTGGGGAAGTCGGCCATCTTTATTCCTTATTTTGTTTTCGGTAGTGTAGCTGTAAATATTTTAAATGGCAAAAATCCGCTGTTAAGGTATACCACGAGTAAAAAAATGGGTATGTCTAATACGCAGATTGGTTAGGCGGTTATCCGTTTGAAGTAGCAAAGCCAGAAGAGATTTTTAGCTTTTACCGGGAAAGAGGGTTTGTTTTGGAAAAGTTAAAGACTTGTGCAGGTGGAAAAGCATGTAATGAATTTGTGTTTACCCGGATGTAATCGAGGTTGTAATGAATAACTACGAGTTTTTTGCATATTATATTTGTAAATTGGCGGCCGGAATGTCTGCCTCAATAACTGTACTCGATTATGGTTGTGGGGCTGGCCAGATTGTAACGGCGTTAAGAAATAAGGGGATTGACGCCAGGGGGTGCGATGTTTTTTATACGGGGGGGGATTATTCAAGTCGCGTTCAACCCGAGTTGCTTGGGGGGGTAATCAAGCACATGGAGCATGGAGTAATTCCATTTCCGGATGAGAGTTTTGATTATGTAGTCAATAATCAGGTTATGGAGCATGTTGAGGATATTGACAGTGTACTTACTGAAATTTATCGCGTGCTAAAGCCTGGCGGCCAGGTTCTGAGCATGTTTCCTGACAAGAGTTGCTGTAGAGAAGGTCATTGCGGAATACCTTTCCTGCATTGGTTTCCCAAAAGTTCAAAGGGCAGGATTTACTACGCGGCATTCCTGAGAGCGCTTGGAATGGGTTATTTCAAAGGTGATAAATCCATACTGCAATGGAGTCGGGATTTTTGTCAATGGTTAGACCGGTGGACCTGGTACAGAAGTTACCGTGAGATTTGCACTGTATTCGATAAACGTTTCGTGCGCTTGACACATATCGAAGAACAATGGCTGCAAATTCGATACGGTCGGTGGGCGATGATAATTGGTTGGTTGCCAAGACAGATTCGTCGTTGGGTTTTGAGGAAACTGGCTGGGATGGTCTTTATCAGCATTAAGGCAATATAGATATACTGAGAAGGTTCATCAATTGTGATTTTATTTTGAAATTCCTAACGATGAATTTATTACTATTCAATTAAAGCGCTATGAATCCCGTAGGGATGAAATGATTATAGACGATTGCAAAAAAAACCGACGATAAACCCCTAATGGGCGACATGATCGTTTTTCCGTGAAATGCCCGGCGTGTCCATTATGTCATCCCCTTGGGATTGGGTGTTGCTTCCTGTTTTTTCGTCTATAATCTTTTAGTACAAAGAGAAAATTCGATTACCTTGCTAACAACCATAGTAGGAATAATGTAAATAGCACGAATAGGCGTCTCGTAGTAAAGCATTGAAGTTCCACGTGATTTAGTTATGTTGGATTTTATGGTAAGAGGGAAATATAAGTGAATTCCCAGGGGTGCCAGAAGTTCTTGAACGATTCAAAATGGCAAAGAACATGGATATGTGGGAAAGTTTGTTAGCTGGTTGTGTAAAAGGAGAATAGAAGGTATGGATGATCACTCGATGGAAATAAAAAAGGGGGAACGTTTTGAGTTTGGCAAGAACTGGCGGCATTTTTTTGCTTGCATAAATGAAGATAGAATTCTCGAAGCGGAAAGATCATTAAAAACTATGTTGAGTATTGAAAATTTAGAGGGAAAATCATTCCTCGATATTGGTTCAGGTAGTGGGTTATTCAGTCTGGCGGCACGGCGTCTGGGTGCCCGCGTTCATTCTTTTGATTATGATCCACAATCTGTAGCCTGTACTCATGAGCTGAAACGGCGTTATTTCCCTAATGATAGCAACTGGACAATTGGAGAAGGTTCTGCTTTAGACACAAATTATTTAAGTGCATTGGGAACATTCGACGTCGTTTATTCATGGGGTGTGCTTCACCACACTGGGGACATGTGGAAGGCACTACAAAATAGTATTTTACCTGTTGCAAGCAGTGGAAAGTTGTTTATTGCTATCTACAACGATCAAGGTGGTCGGTCTAAACGCTGGCGAAGGATTAAGCAATTTTATTGTTCAGGGATGATTGGCAAGTGTTTGGTTAAGGCAATATTTTATCCGTGGCTCTTCACTTTAGCCGTATTGGCTGGCTTTGTAAAGTATCGCAACCCATTAGGCTATTTTATGAAATATAGAAAACGTCGTGGCATGTCAATTATTCGGGATTGGGACGATTGGCTAGGTGGTTATCCCTTTGAAGTAGCCAAGCCAGAAGAGATATTTAGCTTTTATAGAGAAAGAGGATTTGTTTTGGAAAAACTGAAGACGTGTGGTGGCAGGCTTGGTTGTAATGAATTTGTATTTGTAAAGGGAAATGTCTAATAAAAAAATACTCTTCCTTACCCGCTCGCTTAATTACGGTGGCGCCGAGCGGCAACTCGTAGCCCTTGCAAAAGGTTTGCATGAACGCAGGCATAAGGTAGAAGTGGCAGTCTTCTATCATGGTGGTCCACTTGAACGCGATTTACAGGAGGCAGGTGTACCCGTAATCAGCCTGGGTAAACGTAAACGGTGGGATGTATTTCCTTTTCTTTGGCGTTTGATATGTTTAGTATATCGCGAAAAACCGGATATCTTACATGGATACTTATTTGAAGCAAATCTTTTAACTATTCTGCTTAAACCCATGTTTCCTCGGGTTAGGATGATATGGGGGGTGCGTGCCTCAAATGTGGATTTAAGCCAGTACGACTGGCTTGCGCGTCTTCTATTTCGAGTTGCGTGTTTTTTTTCACGTTTTGCAGATACCATTATTGTTAATTCTAACGCTGGAAAGGAATATCATCAGAAACGCGGTTTCCCAGAAAAAAAAATGGTGGTGATTCCTAATGGCATTGACACGGAAATATTCAAGCCCGATGCAGGGTCAGGAACTCGAATAAGGGCAGAATGGGGAATCAAAGAAGATGAAAAAGTAATAGGCCTGGTGGCACGCCTTGACCCCATGAAAGATCACCCAACCTTTCTTGAAGCAGCGGCTATATTAGTAAAGGAAAGAAAAGATGTCCGCTTTGTTTGTGTTGGTGACGGCCCAGATCTATATAAATCCAGACTAAGAGAGCTTTCTTGTAAGTATGGCTTAGAGACTAAACTTATTTGGACAGGTACGCGTTCTGATATGCCGTTTGTATATAATACCTTAGATATTGCCACTTCTTCTTCTTCTTATGGCGAGGGTTTTCCCAATGTTATTGGCGAGGCAATGGCGTGTGGAGTGCCTTGTGTGGTGACGGATGTTGGGGATTCGGGGTGGATTGTTGGGGATACAGGAATAGTTTTAGCCCCCAAAAGCCCAGGTTCTATTGTCATGGGTTGGAATAGTCTTCTATCCTTAGATTTAACAAAAATGATGTCATTAAAGGAAAAAGTACGACGACGTGTTATAGAAAATATGAGTGTTCAAAAAATGGTTTATAATACGGAACAATTACTTGCAGAATAGTTATGGGTGGGAGACGTTATGAAGCAAATCTTCGGTGTTGAACGAAAAAGTATGCAAATGATTAATGACTCGCAAATGTCAATTCCTGGGCGTATTAAAAAGTGTATATTTTCTGCCCCATTATCGATAATCACATTATTTATATACATGGCATTACGGAGTTCTGCAATTTTTCCAGAAGGTATAGCGGATATAGCAATATGGCATAAGGCCTATATAGGGTGGTACGATTTTCTCCTGGCATCATCATTGGTTGTAAGTTTTTTTTATAAATGGTTTCAGAATCGGTAAAGAGAATTTCATTTTTATATTGTTTTGTCCGTTTGTTATTTCATTAAGTTTTATTAATACTACGTTCGGCAGAAGGACAGTGGCGATCGATACGTAATCAAAGATTTTATCGTAATTTACATAATTATCGGCTTCACCATCAATGAAGCCGATCCTGGCTTTGAATTTTCATTTGGTATGAAAGGAGTATTAAAGATGTTTATACGTAAGATATTTTCTTTATTTATACTATGTTTTTTTATATGCATTATTCCACGGCAATTTTTGTTAGGGTCTCCTAAACAATCTCAGACAAATAGTCCCAAAGTATTATTGTTTTCTGCTATAGATACTGATTATCTTGCAGATACCCTTAGCGATTGGGGAGAAAATATTGGCATAAATGGATTTATGCTGGCATACGTTGCGGATTGGTGGACACCTAAGAAACAGATTTTTAAAGACATAGAGGTGTTAACAAAAATCAATAAAGAAGGGGCTGCTTACGGAATTGACAGTAATTTTATTAAAGTGGCTATTGGATATCGCGAATTACCAAATTGGACAGATGACAAGGCATGGGCAGTTGTTCTCAATAATTTTAGAAATATTGCGGATCTCATCAAACAATCAGGTACGAAAGGTATCGCACTTGATACAGAACCGTATAAAGCCTCTTTATTTGACACAAAGGCGGAACGATTTAAGTCAATGAATCGAGATATTTTGAAGGCCAAGATATACCAACGCGGCAAAGAGATAATGCAGTCGTTGACCGGAGTTTTCCCAGACATCGAGGTTATTATTCTGCCAGAGGGCGCCTTTTACTGGTTTAATCCAGGTGAAGGAACCATGCCGTATGCTTATGAGTTATGGATTGACTTTTTCAATGGGATGGCCAGCGTGAAGAACAACAAAGGTATCGTTGTCGCGGGAGAGTGTACATACAGTAATACAAGAGTGGACTCCATAACCTGGCTATATAACACGATTAATAAAACAATGAAACAACATGTAGAAGATCCCGTATTTTGGAAAGAAAGATGTTCAGTTGCACTTGGAATGTGGCCGCTTGGCAAGAGCTATTCAGACAAATCGGCGCGATATTCTCCCGTAAAATTTAAAGAACAATTTTTGCAAACGACAGCCTTATCTCCTAAATATGTTTGGATTTACGCATGTGGAGCACCATGGTGGCAAATGAAAAAGGCAGAGGTGAAGAAATATACTGCTAACGGGCGCTGGATTTGGGAGAAAAAGAATCAGGCATTACCAATGGATCCTGCGATTAAGGAATATTATGCTGTCGTTAAACAAAACAAAATCCGGCTCAACGGGAAATAAATAATACGTGTGTGCTCATGAGTAAAATAGGTATTGTTCATATAATCACCGGCCTGAATAGCGGTGGAGCGGAGGCCATGCTCAACAAACTTCTTTCCCGAATGGATAAAGAGGTTTTTGATCTGCAGGTGGTATCTCTCACGGGTCGCGGCACGTATGGAGAGAAGATAGAGTCCCTGGGGGTTAAGGTATATGCTCTTTGTATGAAAAGAGGAAGGTTCTCAATTATTGGATTCTGTCGTTTGATAAAACTTTTACGCGATTTAAAACCCGATCTCTTACAAGGCTGGATGTATCATGGCAACCTCGCCGCACAATTGGCCAGTTTTTTTATAAAATGGCAGGTGCCTGTATTGTGGAATATACGTCATTCTCTTTATTCTTTTGCTTACGAAAAAAAAGGAACCGCGATCGTAATTAAGATATGTAGGTATCTTACGGGATTTCCCAGGCGTATCGTTTATAATTCTAAAACCAGTGCAGAGCAGCATGAATACCTTGGATATCGAGGCGACAAACGTATTATCATTCCTAATGGCTTTGACGTCAATCTCTTCTCACCCTCTATTGAATCTGGCAAGGCAGTCCGTCACGAATTGGATGTTTCTTCAGATACACTTCTTATAGGTTTGATCGGGCGTTATCATCCCATGAAGGATCACACTAACTTTCTACAAGCCGCATCATTATTGCTAAAAGATTATTCAAATGTCCATTTCTTGCTTGCTGGTACTCAGGTAGATGGGCGTAATGAACGACTAAACCAGGTGATAAATAATTTAAATATTTCTACAAATGTACATTTACTTGGTGAGCGCATTGATGTACCTCGTTTAACAGCGGCATTAGATATAGCATCCTCTTCTTCTTATGCTGAAGCATTTTCAAATGTAATTGGTGAAGCGATGGGTTGTGGTGTGCCTTGTGTGGTGACGGATGTGGGAGAATCTTCCTCTATTGTTGGTGATACAGGTCTTGTTGTCCCGCCGCGCGATCCGGTTGCTTTGGCAAACGGCTGGCGAAAGTTAATTGAATTAGGGCGGGACAAACGATTAGCATTAGGCATGATGGCAAGGCAGCGTATCATAGAAAACTTTTCACTCGATGCCGTGGTAAAGAAATACGAAATGTTATACAAAGAAGTATTAGGGAGAAGTTGATATTTTCCTGAGAAATTTAATCAAAACCAATTTTCGCGCAAAGCCGCAAAGTGTGCAAAGAAAGGATGAACAATCCAATATGGATGAAAATCAGATATCGAGGATCATCGTGGATTGCTGTTATAGAATTCATGTAAACATCGGGCCGGGGTTATTGGAATCAGTATATCTCGAAATTCTCATATATGAATTGAAGAAATTGGGGTTGAAATGTGAAAAAGAGGTCGGAATACCCGTGCGTTATGAAGATATCAAGCTTGATCTTGGATTTCGGGCGGATTTGATTGTGGAAAATTTGGTAATTGTCGAACTGAAAGCCGTAGAAAAAGTTTTGCCTGTTCATAATAAACAATTATTGACTTATCTCAGATTAACGGGAGTGAAGCTAGGCCTGCTTGTTAATTTTAATGTTAATCTTATTAAGGATGGAATTGAACGGGTCGTCAATGGCTTATAGGATTTACCATTCAGTGTTTATGCTTTTCTTTGCGTGCTTTGCTTGTGCCGTGAAGTTAAGGAATAACGAAGTTCTTTAACAAGCTGTAATAAAGATGATACAACAATGGAAGTGCTACCCATTGCGAAGTATCGGCAACGCCATACAGGTGGGGTTGCCAAACCGCTCTACGCTGCAAAAGCTGTAAAGCTGCTGTAGTGAACGGATAGAGAAAAGGTGGAAGAAAATCCATCAGGTGTGACTTTAAGAGATGAATGCAAATGAATCGCTGAAGAAGTAACGAAATCACATAAGTTGTCGGGCAAAATCGCATTGTGCTAAGGATGCAGAAACAAGCATAGCGGAGACCTGTTTACTGGCTATGTGACCACCGTTATACAGGCGACATGACTTAAAGTTGGGCTTTAATACGGAACACGGGATATCCGTTTCGGGGTGACGGCTGCAAAAGCTGTGAAACGGAAGTCGGACTAAGCCATAATAGTGAAGATATTCCGTGAAAGTGGAAAGGAGCGAAGGGCTTAGGTTATTCAGTGCAGTATTCACTACAACAACCTTATGATGGGGGAGAAGACCCTCTTGGGGAAGATTAACAAATGAATACACCTAGCGCGGCCTTTGGCCGCAACCAAAAAGGTGATTTTTAGTTTATTATAAAGTATAGTAGTATCCTCGTAAATAGTAATCAGACAATTTGGAGGACACTACTTATGAATAAGTTGATGGAATTATATCGAGACAGGATCGTGGGTGCAATAAGCGGTCTGGACAGGATTCGTTTTCGCGGGACATTGCGGTGGTTGGCCAGTGAGCGTGGGATGGGAACATTCATGAACCAAGCGAGAATTCTGCTTAAGGATTTTTCCGGTTGGGTCAATGGGCTTACGGCACAGGTGCGAGACAGTTGTGAATCGCGGGCGAAAGATTTGGGTATCGAGGTGCGGTATTTGATGAGCAGCGGTGTTGATAAGGAGAAGTTGGCTCGCCAGATCGCGGCGGATAAGAGGATTACGGAAGGTTCCATCTGCCTGTTGAGTGTGGTAGAGCCTTGTATTGCGCCGATGGTCAAGGGCAACAAGGCCAGCAAGAAGCTCGAGTTGGTAATGGCGCCCCGCAAGTGTGTCTTTGTGTATCATTATTTTAACGATCCAGTGTTTGGTTTTGGTCATGTTCGTATCCAGAGTTGGGCGCCGTTTAATATTTTCATTTGTCTCAATGGTCGTCATTGGCTGGAGCGGCAACTTCAGAAGCAAGGTATTGATTATGTTAAGGACGGCAACTGTTTTGTGCGTATAGAGGATATTGCGGCTGCGCAGGTTCTGCTCCATGAGCAGCTTAAGACTGACTGGGCGAAGCTGCTGAACGGGCTTGCGTTGGGCAGTTGCCCGGCATTGTCGCAGATTCTTCGTCCGTTGGAACCGGAGTATTACTGGTCTGCGGATGAGACGGAGTGGGCGACGGACATCATGTTTAAATCGGTTGAGGCATTGGAGGAGTTGTTTCCATCGTTTGTTCATCATGCGATGCGGGTTTGCGACAGTTCTTCGGTGATGAAGTATTTGGGTAGGCGTAACCTTGCAGGCGCTGCCCCTGATGAGGTTATCAGCGACTATCGAAGACGCTATGAAGGTATACGGGTCAAGCACAGTGTGAATTATAATTCAGTGAAGATGTATAACAAGAGCGGTAGTCTCTTGCGTATTGAGACAACGATCAATAATACGCGGGACTTTAAGGTCTTTCGGAGTCCCAATGATGATGAAGGCAAACCGGCGTCATGGCAGAAGATGCGTAAGGGCGTAAGCGATCTTCATCGACGGTGTGAGGTGAGCCAACAATGCAATGATCGTTATGGGGATGCTTTGGCGGCGGCTCAGGTAGAGGAGAAACTGAAAGAAGTGGTGAGCAGCGCTTGTAACAAGGTTGTCAAAGAGGGCAAGAGGTATCGAGGTTTGAATCCCTGGCAGCAGGATGATTACCAGATGCTGATGTTCCTGTCCAAAGGCGAAAACGCGATAAATGGATTCCGCAACCATGATTTGCGTAAGTGGCTTTACCGGGAATCCGAACAATCCGGCAAGGATCAGCAAAAGAAATATTCCGGACGAACGACCCGACGGATAAAGATGCTGCGGGCACACGGTCTAATCCGCAAAGTTCCGAGGGCCAACCGCTATGTTTTGACGGAGAAAGGCCAGAAGTTCTCTTGTTCACTGATGACCGCTTCAGCCCTTGATATTAAAGCACTTACGGAAATGGCGGCATGAAAAACACGCATAAAAAACAAGAAATTGATGGATAGTAGTACGTATGCAAAACAATGCCGATTGAGTACAGCCAGGTGGTAAACGCATACCGCAAGAAATCAGTGGCAAAGCTCAATTCGATAAGACAAGCTAACCCAGCGTTGTTTTATCACTGGAAAATGGGATACCGTTGAAGCATATCAAGAATAACACGAGCCGTATGACAGGAGACTGTCACGTACGGTTCTGTGAGAGGCTTGGAGGTGAAACGCCTCCTTGCCTACTCGGCGGCTTTGCGTGATACAGACTTGAGCAGTTACGATTTTTATTTAAAAAATGATCAAATATGATAATTATTGCAAGAAAGAAAATATAGGACATTATGTGCGGAATAGCGGGTTTTTTAAGTAAAAACAATGGTCGTGCGAATAATGAACTTCGATTCATGGTAAATAAAATGGCTGATACACTTCAGCACCGTGGCCCGGACGATAGTGGCGTATGGGTGGATGCTGAAGTATGCGTTGCCTTAGGCCACCGCCGTTTATCTATTTTGGATCTCTCTCCCGAAGGTAATCAGCCCATGCATTCAGCGTGTGGACGGTATGTGGTTGCCTTTAATGGTGAAATTTACAACTATCGGGAGATTCGTGAAGAATTAGAAAAGAATTCTCAGGGTATTAAACCCACCTGGCGTGGTCACTCAGATACCGAAGTGATGCTGGAGGCCTTTCGACAATGGGGAGTTATTGCGGCTGTAAAACGTTTTAATGGTATGTTTGCCTTTGCCCTATGGGATCGAAAGGAACGTGTATTATGCCTTGTGCGTGATCGGGTTGGGGAGAAACCACTATATTATGGATGGATGGAAAAAACACTTCTATTCGGTTCGGAATTAAAGGCATTAAGAACCCATCCTGATTTCAAGTGTGAGATTAACCGCGACGCACTGACGCTTTATTTACGTCATAATTATATTCCTGCGCCCTATTCAATTTATAAGGGTGTTTATAAACTTCTGCCTGGCACAATATTGACAATTTCGCCATCTAAAGATTTCTCCTCAAATCCTATTCCGTACTGGTCAGCCAGGGAAGTTGCGGAACAGGGGAAGTTTGAGCCATTCACGGGATCTACAGAAGATGCTATTGCCCAATTGGATAACATACTGCGGGATGCAGTTAAGCTGCGGATGGAAGCCGATGTGCCCTTAGGTGCATTTCTTTCCGGAGGTGTGGATTCGTCAACCGTAGTGGCGTTAATGCAGGCGCAAAGTAGTCAAAAGGTGAAGACATTTACCATCGGCTTTTATGAGGATGGTTATAATGAAGCCAATCATGCGCAAGAGGTAGCTCGTCATTTGAGTACCGATCATACCGAATTGTATGTAACATCTAAAGAGGCGATGGAGGTTATTCCTAAACTCCCTGCTTTATATGATGAGCCTTTTTCCGATTCTTCTCAAATACCGACTTACCTTGTGTCTCAATTAACCAGAAATCATGTTACGGTTAGTTTGTCTGGCGATGCTGGAGATGAAGTGTTCGGGGGATATCCTAGATATACATGGACAAGGAATATCTGGAAAAGGCTTGGTTGGATGCCACGTCATCTTCGATGGGCTATTGCCCGTGGATTGACCACTGTATCAACAAGGGTATGGGACGATGTATACAAGAAATCGAGTCATCTATTACCCGGTTTCATGAAACATCGAATGTTTGGCGATAAATTACATAAATTAGCTGAAATACTAAATGTTGGCGGACAAGAAGAGTTATATCGGCAATTAGTTTCTCACTGGAAGTTACCGTCTTCGGTTGTTTTGGGTGGAACTGAACCGCTAACTCCTCTTTCAGATAAAAAAAGTTGGGCAAATTTAATTAATTTTACAAAAAAGATGATGTTTTTGGACATGATTACCTATTTACCGGACGATATTCTGGTAAAAGTGGACAGGGCTGCTATGGGGGTAAGTCTGGAGACACGTATACCATTTCTTGACCACCGCCTCATAGAATTTGCCTGGCGGTTACCGCTTTCTATGCTTGTGCATAATGGCCAGGGGAAGTGGTTGCTGAGGCAAGTGTTGTATAAATATGTTCCAAAGCGTTTAATCGAACGGCCGAAGATGGGGTTTGGGGTACCTATTGATACGTGGCTGCGCGGCCCTTTGCGAGACTGGGCAGAAGAACTTTTGGCTGAGAAACGACTTCTAAATGAGGGATTTTTTAACCCGATTCCAATCAGGGAAAAGTGGCTGGAGCATCTTTCAGGCAGGCGGAATTGGCAGTATTATCTATGGGATATCCTTATGTTTCAGGCATGGCTGGAGAATCAATCATAATGAAGGTTGTTGTTGTAGCCGGTTTAGCTGCGTCTTTGGTAAACCTTCGGGGGCCTTTGCTTGCAAAGATGGTTAAAGAAGGCCATGATTTAAGAGGTTTATATGGCAACAGTCATAGATATGAACAGACTGATTGAATCCGGCGAATCGCAGACCGTCGAGTTCAAGACGTCCTTCTACCGGGAAACCATCGAAACACTCGTTGCCTTTGCCAATGCCCAGGGAGGAACAGTCCTTGTCGGTGTTGCGGATGATGGTTTGGTAAAGGGCGTTACCATCGGGAAGGAGTCGTTGAACGACTGGCTGAGCCAGATTAAATCAGCCACCAGTCCCTCGATTATCCCCGATATCGACGCAGTAACGATGGGGGGGAAAACCGTCGTCACCATTTGCATCAATGAATATCCGGTGAAGCCGGTGAATACCAAGGGCAAATACTACAAACGGGTTGCCACCTCAAACCACCAGCTCACTCTGTCTGAAATCACCGACCTGTACATGCAGTCCTTACAGCTTTCATGGGATTCCTACGAAGCGCCCCGCCAGTCGCTTGATGCTCTCTCCGTTACCAAGATCGAAAAGTTCATTGATCAGGTAAATCAGGGTGGCCGCTTCAGCCTCGACAATTCCCCCCTGCTCGCTCTCGAAAAACTGAAATATGTTGTCAACGGCCGACCCACTTGGGCGTCGCTGCTCCTCTTTGCCGGAGAGGCGCTGCGGCACCATATTCATATCGGTCGTTTCAAAACACCGACTATGATTCTAGATGACCGCCAGATAACTGACACCCTGTTCGAGGCGGTAGATCAGGCTATGAAATTTATTGTTTCGTACATCAGTGTGGCCTTTACCTTTGATGGTAGCCTGCAACGCAAGGAGCGCTTTGCCTATCCTTTGCCCGCGCTGCGCGAGGCTCTGCTCAACGCCGTTGTTCACCGGGATTACGCCAACTCCTCGGACATTCAGATCAAGATATTCGATGACAGGATTACCATCTTCAGTCCCGGCAAGCTGTATGGAGGCTTGAGTATTGCCGATCTGTCCACGGATCATTACCAGTCCCGATTGCGCAACAAGCTGATTGCAGAGGCTTTCTATCTGACGAAAAACATCGAAAAATACGGCAGCGGCTTTATCCGCATCCGCAAGGAACTGGAAGTATACCCGGAGATTGTCTTTACTGTGGAAGAGATTGGCGGCGGAGTGTTAGTGACCTTCAGGCTGGGTGGCGGTGTAAGTGGCGGTGTAAGTGGCGGTGTAAGTGGCGGTGTAGACGAAATCCTGAACTATATAAGGATGAAACCCGGAGTGAAGAGGGGCGAGATTGCAGTAACCTTTAACATCCGCCAAAGAACCCTTGAACGATGGCTCAAGCGCCTCAAAGACGAGAAAAAAGTTATTTTCAAAGGAGCTCCGAAAACAGGCGGCTACTTTGCGGCAGAGGCGATCAATGATGGTCAAGTGCCTCGTTGATTTCAGCAGAACTTATTGAACGTTTTAAAATGGGATTTGGGGTGCCTATTGATACATGGCTGCGCGGCCCTTTGCGAGACTGGGCAGAAGAGTTGTTGAATGAAAATCGGCTTAAGCGGGAAGGCTTCTTTCATTGTGCACCGATTAGACAGAAGTGGGCAGATCACTTGTCTGGCAAACGAAACTGGCAGTACCTTTTTGGGATGTGTTGATGTTTCAGGCGTGGCTTGAGAAGGAGGTTGCTTTTTGGCAAGAGTCTTAGTTCTTGGTAGTTTTGCAGAATCTTTAGTAAATTTTAGGGGGGCTTTATTAAAGGATTTTGTCTCCCTGGGGCATGAGGTGTACGCATGTGCTCCCAATGCCTCAAAGGAAATCAGAGATAAACTTTCCCAACTGGGGGTTGAGTATCGGGACGTATATCTATCCAGAACAGGGATGAATCCTTTAAGCGATGTTCGTACGTTTTTGTCATTATACAATCTTATGAGACGTACTAAACCGGATATATTTTTGGGCTATACCATCAAACCGGTATTATACGGCTCACTGGCAGCCAGGTTGACCGGAGTTTCAGGTATATTTTCTATAATCACAGGATTGGGATACGCTTTCTCTCGTCGTAATTTAAGGCAACGGTTTATCGGTGCTATAGCACGCTTCCTTTATAAAATAAGTTTAAACTGCAATCAAAAAATTTATTTTCAGAATCCGGATGACTGCAATTATTTTAACCGGCTTGGGCTTTTAAGAAGAGCAGGGCAAGCAGTACTGATCAACGGTTCAGGAGTAAACGTGTCTGACTTTAAGATGATGCCGGTTCCTACGGATGTTTCATTCCTGCTAATTGCCCGTTTACTTAAGGATAAAGGGATTTATGAATATGTAGAGGCGGCACGCATAGTTAAGGCTAAGTATCCGGATGTTGTATTTCGCTTAGTGGGGTGGATTGATGAGAACCCTGATTCCATTAAAAAAAAGGACCTGAATTTATGGATTGCTGATGGTATCATTGACTACCTTGGCAAGCTAGACGATGTTCGCCCTGCAATTACTGCGTCTTCGGTATATGCGCTACCCTCCTACTACGGGGAAGGCACACCACGTACCGTGTTAGAGGCTATGGCTATGGGACGGCCTGTTGTGACGACTGATGCGCCAGGCTGCCGTGAAACAGTGAGAGAAGGTGAGAACGGTTTCTTAGTACCTGTGAAAGATGTAAAAGCACTGGCTTGCGCGATGGAACGATTTATCTTACGACCAGAATTAATAGAAAAGATGGGTAGGAGAAGCCGAGAGATTGCCGTTGAAAAGTATGATGTTCATAAGGTAAATGCTGTAATTATGAAAACAATGGGATTGCATAGTGAAAAGATTGTTTGATGTTACTCTTCTTAATCCATTATGAAGGTTATTTGGAGAGTTTTTTTAAATAGAGTATGATTATTGAGAAATCAAATAAGAATGTAAGGAATATTTTAATGATATGTGCTACATAGAAAGATTTACCAAATTATTTGAAGAATCAGGTGTTAAATCTGCCGTATATAAAAATACACTTTGGGGGATATATAATGAAATGGTTCAACCCATTGGCCCTGTAATGTTTGATTATTCGTTATCTTTTGAAGAAGCCAAATACATATTAAATCAAGTAGGAGGAATTTTAATTAGATGGACAGATGGCTTCGTAGAAAATGAAACCAAAGGGTGGTATGCTGTTATTTGTGATAAATTTTTAGATATATCGGAGCTGCCATCAAAAAATAGAAGTGAGATTAGAAAAGGTCTAAAGAATTGTAACATTGAAATGGTTGATGCAGGGTTTATCGCTAAAAAAGGGTATGAAGTGTTTATTTCTGCCTTTAGCAGATACAAAGGAGTAAAAAAAACAAAAATTGCCGAACTTGAATTCGGTAATAATATTATGAAAACAAGATCTTTTGATGACATCGTGCATTATTGGGGAATCTTTTATGAAGGCAAGATGATAGGATATTCTACTAATTATATATTTGATAACATTGAGGCTAATTATTTCGCAATATATTTTCATCCTTCTTATTTAAAACTAAATCCATCTTGTGCTTTGTTTTACACAATGAATAAATATTATTTACAAGAAAAAGAATTTAAGTATGTTAATGCTGGATTCAGAAGTGTTTTGCATGAAACTGGAATACAAGATTTTTTACAGAATAAGTTCCTTTTCAAAAAAGCTTATACAAACCTTCATATAGTTTATAAACCTTATATCAATGTTATATTGAGAATATTATATCCTGTCAGATCATTTTTAGGAAAAATAGAACCAAAAATAGAAGCTTTATATATGCAGGATTTTCTTTCAAATAAGATTACAAAAAGATCATGAGATGAAAGGAGCAGAAATGTTAAAAGTGCTATTTTATTTGATAATGGCCATGAAATCCCCCTCAAAACATTTCAGGGTAAAAATGAAATAGGTTTTGAGGTTAGCCTTACAAAAGAGAGGGTACATCTCATATGGATGAAAAAACACGATAATGCTCAGTAGGAGAGAGGATTGTAGAAATACTTTAAAGAAGAATATGAGTACCAAAAGACTTAAAAATATAGAGGTAGAGCAAATCGCTAATCTTCACAATAAATACATAGATACAGGATTTTTGAGTACCCTGGGAATCCCTTTTTTAAAACTTATATACCAATTAATGAATAATTCAAATAATGCTTTTTATCTAATAGAAGTGGAAGATGGGAAGATTGTTGGGTTTGTATCAGGGGTAATTAGTATTCGTGGGTTTTATAAGGAATTTTTTAAAAAGAATTTTATAAAAGGAACAGTATATTTATTACCAAAATTATTAAAGCCGGTAACTATGAGAAAGACCTTAGAAACTTTATTTTATCCGGCAAAAAAAGAAAACGACCTGCCAGACGCAGAATTATTAAGCATCGTTGTTGAAGAAAATTATCAAGGTAAAGGCGTGGCGAGAAAGCTTTTTATTAAATTAGTAGATGAATTCAAAACCAGAGGGGTTTTTCGATTTAAAGTGGTTGTGGGATCAAATCTCATAGCTGCTTGTCGATTTTATGAAAAAATGGGTGGAGTTTATGATTCAGAAACAGAAGTTCATAAGGGTGAAAAGTCCAGGGTATATAAATGGGATCTTATGAACGAGAGGTCATAATTCCAATTTACATGAGTGACGTAATAGGCGTAATATTTACACTATTATAGGATACTGTGTAAAAACTTTTTTTATTCGAGGATTTTCGCTCTAATAATTCCCAGTTTTACGAGGGATAAGAGGAGAATCTTCGCTGTGTTATACGTTGGCCAATGTATTTTCCTCGGTCATGCTCTCCTATAAACATGGGTTCAGATATTTCTTTATGCTTCCCATAGTCTTTGCAACCCTTCATTTCAGTTACGGACTTGGGTCAATATGGGGATTGCTGACCGTAAGGAAATGGATTACGAAAAATGGACATATCTTTTATGGTAAGTTAAAATAACGCTAAAATTCTTATACATATAAACAGGAGGTGATCATGTCTACAAAGGTTGTTCATCCATATATAACTTCAAAAGAAGATATAGGCGGAGGAAAGTCAATAATCGTTGGAACAAGGACGAGGGTATCGAATATCGTGGCCTATTACAGACTCGGCCTTTCGCCTGAAGAACTTGCACGAGAATTCCCCCATCTTACACTTTCGCAAATACATGATGCTCTATCATACTATTATGAGCATCAGGAAGATATAGATAAGGAGACAGATGAAAATAGTGAAGAAAACATTAAGAAACTTATTCAGAAATAAAGATAAAGCCCTATCTTGACGAAGATGTTCCGCTGGCTTTTGCACAAGCACTCATAAACAGAGGGGTTAATGCAGTTACCACCCAGCAGGTAAGAAATGATGGAAAGTCTGACGAGGAACAACTTGCTTATGCTACGAAAGAAGGAAGAGCGATATTTACCCATAATAAGTGAGATTTTGCCATCCTGCATAATGAATATTTGAGAAACGGAAAAGAGCATGCAGGAATAATATTATCTGACCAACTGCCGGTCGGAATTCTTCTAAAAAGATTTATGAAACTCTGGTTCTCGCTCAATGATATAGACACGAGAAGTAGATTGGAATTTTTAAGCAATTGGAGATGATTATTTCTCTCTATTGCCGGTATTTTAATACATAATTTTGGACCTCGGTTGTGGGCTTCTGGCTGTAATTTCAGGCTGTTATGCATTGGCCAATGTATTTTCTTCGGCCATGCTCTCATATAAACATGGGAACAGATATTTCTTTAGCCTTCCCATGGTCTTTGCAATCCTTCATTTCAGTTACGGACTTGGGTCAATATGGGGATTGCTGACTTAAAAAAAATAAGTCATACGTCGTAAGTCGAAAGTCGAATAAATACAAATCGTACGTCATAAGTTTTAAGTCGTAAGTCAAAAAATATAAGACATAAGACATAAAAGAGAACGAAAAGGGTCGCATCTTAATTATTAAACAATCTCTATGACAATTGCAGAATATAAAATACAACGGGAAAAAGAAACACCCGGGAATAACAGACAAGTCAATGGATTGGGAAAGCCAAAACAAGGACTATCCCCCTTTAACCGATTTTTAAAAAGAGGCTTCGATTTTGTAGTCTCTTCAATAGGCTTGATCCTGACAGGCTGGATTATCATTCTGGCTTATATAGCGGCTTTAATTGATACGAGGGAAAGTGGGGTTTTTACTCAAACACGTATTGGGAAACATGGGAAACCCTTCACGGTTATTAAAATTCGCACAATGCGTTATATCCCATCCATTGATACAACAGTTACTACTACACATGATCCTCGGATTACACCGCTTGGTCGATTATTCCGCAAGACAAAGATTGATGAGCTACCTCAACTGATTAATGTGTTTTTTGGGCATATGAGCTTTGTAGGACCACGGCCTGATGTCCCTGGTTTTGCAGATATGCTAACGGGTGATGATCGGGTGATTTTGTCTGTAAGGCCTGGTATTACAAGCCCGGCAACATTGAAATACAAAAATGAGGAAGAGATTTTGGCAGCGCAAGGTGATCCGGAAAAATATAATCGAGAGGTGCTTTTCCCTGATAAAGTAAAGCTAAACCGTGAATATGTTGAGAATTATAGCTTTATTAATGATATTAAATATATTTTCCAGACGATTTTTGGTTAAACGGGAAATTAAGAAGTTGGGAAGGTGTGAGGTTGAAAAGATGGGAAATTGGGAGGTTATGAAGAGGGGGTGTTTTGATGAGTAAATTGAAAATTATAGCTGAAGAAAAAGCGACAGAAGAGATAGTTAAATCTGCTATTTCTGCTGAAATAAAGAGACTGGAAATTGGTTTGAATAGGACGAACAGGGAAATAAAAGAATTTGAAGGGGAATATGAGGTTTCATCAGAAATATTTTTAAAGGAATTTACTACAGAAGATTTAAAAGGTGGTGATGATGAATACATTACATGGGCAGGTGAATTGAAAATACGGGATAGAATTCTTGATGAACTGAAAAAGCTTAAAGATATTGAATATGTTAATAGCTGAATATTTGCAAGAATTTGCAAAGATAATTAATGAATATTCAAAATCCGGCTTTATTATAACATCGTAACTAAAGATTGATTCCAGGACAGAAAAGATTGGTTTAATAAAAACAATTATACAATTCATTGATGATTCAAAGCTATTTGTTACTGAATATGTTGACCTGAGATACAAGATTGAAAAACTTTCTTATGCATTCCATTACCAGGATAAAAAGACAATATAATATTCCGATATGATAATGCTGTGCATAAACCAATGTTAAGCTTTAAAAATCACAAGCATTTTGAGGGAACTATTCTCAATTCTGAGATTCCGAAATTGAGAGATGTTTTAGAAGAAATAATGGGTGCATTCCCGATTGTTTGTAAGCGTTCATGGAGTCGGGGCAAAACAACCCTGACAGGGTTTGGAACCCTGTCAGGGTTAACACTACTGCAACGTTTCATTAAAACATGGCGGAAATCACAAAAAATCGGGAATACACCCGAAATAATAAGTAATTATTTGAACAAATATTCAATAAATGGCTGAGTTAAATAAAAGTATTTTTCTCTCTCCGCCTCACATGGGCGGGCAGGAGCTTGAATTTGTCAAACAGGCCTTTGAGAGCAACTACATTGCGCCGGTTGGGCCACATGTTGATGCGTTTGAGCGGGAATTCTCTGAGATGGTAAGTATTCCGCATGCGGCGGCCGTGTCGAGCGGCACCAGCGCAATGCATCTTGCCCTGCGTCTGTTGGGTGTCGGCCCTGGCGATGAGGTGATTGCTCCATCTTTCACTTTTATTGGTGGCGTGAGTCCGGTTATTTTTCAGGGCGCAAAACTGTCATTTGTCGACTCTGAGGCAAAGTCATGGAATATGGACCCTGATCTGTTGGCAGAAGAGCTGTCATTCAGAAATAAGCAGGGCAATCTCCCGAAGGCGGTCATCAGTGCAGACATACTCGGACAGGCTGCTGACCTTGACAGGATTCTCGATATCTGTAATCAGTACCATATCCCAGTTGTCTCAGACTCGGCTGAGGCCCTTGGTGCAACGTATAAGGGACGACATGCCGGGAAGGGATCTGCCTTTGTGGTGTATTCTTTTAACGGAAACAAGATCATCACCACGTCCGGGGGCGGGATGCTGGCCTCAGACGATGGGGACCTGATAAAAAAGGCAAAATTCCTTTCACAGCAGGCCCGTGACCCTGCGCCTCACTACGAACATACGCAGATAGGGTACAACTACCGGATGAGCAATATTGTTGCGGCGATTGGCCGGGGCCAGTTGCGCGTTCTGCATGAGCGTGTCGAAAAGAAGCGCTGGATATGTGACTATTACCGTAAGGTACTGGCCGATATGCCTGGGATCGAATTCATGCCTGAGGCCTCATACGGGCGAGCGACCAGATGGCTGACCGTCATACTGATTACGCCTGAGGACTTTGGTGCTGACCGGGAAGCAGTCCGTCAGGCATTGGAAAGAGAGAATATCGAATCCCGCCCTGTCTGGAAACCGATGCATATGCAGCCGGTTTTTAAGGGCTGTTCCATGCGCGGCGGTGCAGTGTGTGAAGACCTTTTTAAAAGAGGGCTTTGTTTACCATCCGGGACTGCGATGACGACCGGTGATATTGATAGGGTGATAAGGGTGATAAAGGATTGTCATAGAAAATGAAATTGTAAGAGAAATAAGGAGACACTATGAGCAATGACAGGTATGAAAAGGTAGCACAATTAGTCAAAGGGATATTTGAAAAGGAATTTGGAAAGTTATCAACCGATGATTTTAATGAAGTCGTAAAGATATTGAGAATTAATAAAGAAGAGGCAAAGACCGATTTTAATAAATTCTATAAAGACCTTGACCAGGATGGGAAAAAAGAGGTTGATTTTATGATGAGTTTATAAAATTGCTTTATTGTACAACCCCAAAAACCCCGATGTGAAAGTCGTAAAGAAGAAAGAAATTTACGAACTCTTTCCCCATTGCCAAATCGATCTCAAATGCATCACCCTTGCCCCGTATTCATAGCTATTGTGCTATCTCCTGGAGAAGATGCCATTTTTGAGAACACATTATCTGGTTACAATAAAAAAAGATAGCCAAGGCACAAAATGAAAGACGACTTTCTCCCCCTTACCCTTTGAGTTTTTCCCCCGGTGGGAAGCTTTGCCGTATCTTATTTTGCAATCCATGAATGGATAGGCATAGCAGGTTATAAGCTGCTTGTGTGGCTTTAATAGAAATTGCCCTTTTCCTTAAAGGTATATAGCAACAAGAATGGATACACCACAATATTTACCCTGTTTAAAAAAGAATGCCTATAATATAATCCGGGGTAATATGATGAGTCGCTGTCGGCTATTTAATCCGCACTCACAAGCAACACCTTATTTAACAGGGTTTACTTGAACACGAAATTGAAATTGATTAAGATGTTTAAAGGAGGTAATAAAGAATGCAAAAGGTTGCTATGGATATACCAGATGATTTGTATAAAAAGATAGAAGAAGAGGTAAGGCTTGGTACATTTTCTGATGTGTCTGAAGCTATAAATGCTGCGCTTAGAAAGGCGTATGCCGAAAAAAGCAGGACATATCTGAGATGGCTTGTAAAGAAGGAGGGTATCACTGAGACATCGATGTTGAAAGAGATTGAGAATATTCGAAGATGAGGTACAAAATATTTCTGGACACTAATATTCTTATCTCCGGTATCTTTTTTGAGGGCAGCGAGTCTAAGATATTGAATATGCCGGAACTGTACCTGATTACCAGTGAGGATGTGGTTGACGAACTCAAGAAGGTTACTAAAAAGAAGCTAAAATACCTCGGAGAACGTACCCTTGAGATTGCCCTATCGGAGATAGACAGAGCTTTGTGTGATATAGAAATATTAGCGAGGAAGAAATATGCAGGAGAATTGGCAAAGGCAAAAGAGTTGATAGCCCATGAAAAAGATATACCGATACTGGCCGCAGCGCTTTATGCAAGGGTAGATTGTCTGCTTACGGGTGATTCGCACTTCTTTACAGATAAAGTTAAAGCTGTTATTAAAGGGGTGCATTCCCGATTTTTTGTGACTCCCGCCATGTTTAATAAAACGTACAGTAGTGTTAACCCTGACAGGGTTTCAAACCCTGTCAGGGTTGTTTTGCCCCAACTCCATGAACACTTACAAAAAATCGGGAATGCTCCCTTATTAAAGTTAGAACAACAAAGGATTTCCTCGAAGAAATAAGGAAGGTTTACTAGGTGCATTCCCGATTTTTTGTAAATCTTCACACCTGCCTGTTGTAAGAGGGGTATTGTATCGCAAGCATTCTTTTTTATTTTAACCCTGTCAGGGTTTTTTATGTAAATTGTAGTGGCAAGGCGTGCCTTGTCACTGCGAAGCTGAATCCAACAATAATGATATGGAATGGTGGATTCGCTATCGCTTAATCCACCCTACATTTGAATTTTTTTACAAAAAATCGGGAATACTACCTTTGTTTATTGTTTGGAAGGTTTAAGAAGGCGCACCTGCACCTACGAGGTGTAGTTTTGTTTAAATAAAAATATATGAATGATTTCCTACCATTTGCCCTGCCGGATATTGGTGAAGAAGAGATCGCTGAAGTGGTCGACTCACTTCGCTCCGGATGGCTCACGACCTGACCTAAAACGAAACGCTTTGAAGAGGATTTTGCTGCTTTTATTGGTGATGGGGTTGAGGCAATTGCCGTAAATTCTGCTACGGCAGGGTTGCACTTAGCATTAGAGGCATTGGGAATTGGTGCCGGAGATGAAGTAATTACAACCCCACACACCTTTACGGCAACGGCAGAGGTGATTCGCTATTTAGGCGCACATCCAGTCTTTGTTGATATTGACCAAAATACTCTTAACATTGATCCATTAAGAATAGAGAGCGCGATTACGCCACGTACTAAAGCGATTATTCCGGTACATTTTGCTGGACTGGCTTGCGATATGGATCCGATTATGGCAATTGCCAAAAAATACGGATTGAAGATAGTTGAAGACGCTGCGCATTCATTGCCGACTACGTATCATGGGAAATTGGTTGGTACGCTTGAAACTGATGCTACGGTGTATAGTTTTTATGTGACTAAGACTATTGCAACTGGTGAGGGGGGAATGATTGTACTTCGTGATGCTGAGATTGCAAAACGGTGTCGTGTAATGCGATTGCACGGAATTAATCGTGATGTGTTTAATAGATACACTGCAACAAAACCTTCCTGGCATTATGAGGTGGTTGCCCCTGGCTTTAAATATAATATGACCGATGTTGCCGCAAGTCTTGGGATTCATCAACTGAAAAAGGCACGGGCGTTTCAAAAACGACGCACTGAGATGGCAGCGTATTATGATGAAGCATTTAGTGATTTGCCGGTTACCTTACCTCCCAAGGCGCAGGAGTATGACCTGCACGCATGGCATTTGTATATAGTGCGTTTAAAACCAGAGGTCTCTATTTCCCGCGACCGCTTTATTGAACTGATGGCTGAAAAGGGTATTGGTTGTAGTGTTCATTTTATACCGCTCCATTTACATCCTTATTGGCGTGATACGTATAATCTTAAACCGCAGGATTTTCCTAATGCCTTAGCTGTGTATGAAAGAGCAGTTAGTTTGCCTCTGTATACAAAAATGACTGAGAAAGACCAGGTCAGGGTTGTGGAAGCAGTGAGAGAGATAGTTTTGGGCGGCGGAAGTTAGGTGAGGGGTGTTGGGTTAAAGGTGTTAGGTGGAAAATTGAAAGTTATGAAGATTTGGAGGTATATCAAAAAATGTGTGATTTGCATATAGAGGTGAATGATCTCACGTTTACACTTCCAAAGTTTGAGCTGTATGAACTTGGTCACAAGTAAGACGCGCTTCTAATTCTGCTCCTGCAAATGTTGCAGAAGGTTGGAATAATAAGCATGTGAATATGTATCTTGAAGGAAGAAACAGGGCTTTGGGAGAAACCAGAGAAACGATGCTTCAGGGAACATTCCCGATTTTTTGTAAAAATGTAATTAGCAGGGGGGGAGTGGAAGAATAGTAACTCAAGCTTCCAGCTTGAGGGTAAAATGCCACAAGCAGGATGCTTGTGCTACAATGTACAATGTACAATTAGTTAACCAAAAATCGGGAATGTTCCTGTTGTTCAAACTATGTCCCCCGCTGGCGGGGGTGCAGGGGGTGGACTGGATTTCTCCATCGATTCAACTACCCCTTTATTATGAAAACAAATTTGACCCTCTTTCCCACGCTCCGCAGACTGGTCAAATGGACAATTTTATCCTGTTTCGTGACATGCATTCCCGCAGAACGTAGGAATGAGAAGAAAAACTTATGGCTATTCATGTTATAAACCTCCCAGATTTCCTCCGCAGACAATTCCACCCCCTTAATCCCCCGCCAGCGGGGGACAGGCTTGCCACATCCCTTGCAGCATTGTTTTGCCCCAATCACACAAACGGTTACAAAAAATCGGGAATGCTCCTGAGAAACGAAATATCATCTTAAAATGACATTTAGAAAAGGATATATTGAAGAGCTAAAGTTTAAAGATTTGATTAATCGATATGAAGAATGCAGCAGGATGTTAAAATCTCTGGAAAAATCCCTAATTTCCTGGAAGATAAAAAACAATACCAAATGAACTATAATTACCAAATACCAATAACCTACTACCCAAAACCAAAAACCTACCACCTTTAACCTATAAAAAAATGAAGCGTCTGTTTGACATTATTTCCTCCTTTTTCTCACTGCTTATCCTTCTTCCGCTTTTTCTTCTGATTGCAATCCTTATTAAACTTGACAGCGCCGGGCCTGTCTTTTTTATACAAAAAAGGGTAGGGAAGAATTTCAAGCTATTTAGTTTATACAAATTCAGGACAATGGTTGTTGACGCATCACAACGCGGTCCGCAGATTACCTCTGCGGGTGACTCTCGTATCACGAAGATTGGGAGGTTTCTAAGAAAAACAAAGTTTGATGAACTTCCGCAAATTATTAATGTGCTCAAGGGTGATATGAGCGTTGTAGGACCCAGGCCTGAGGTATTAAAATATGTTGAGATGTTTAAAGATGATTACAAAAATATATTGAAAGTAAAGCCAGGTATAACAGATTATGCTGCTATTGAGTTCAGAGACGAGGAGTGTGTGTTGAAAAAATTCAAAGACCCTGAAGGCGGTTATATAAAAGAAGTCCTTCCGTTAAAGATAAAACTGTATAATAGATATGTTAATGAAAGAAGCCTTTCCACAGATATGAAATTGATTTTTCTAACATTATGGAAGATTGTTAAAGGTTAAAGGTCTCTGGTGAATGCAAGACTTTTGAAACCTTCTTAGAAGGAGAAGTGGGGGGAATTGGGGTCACCTTGAATATAGAATGCTTTGATAAAAGAGAGTACACCTTATTTTATACTATATGGGGGGGTTGTGTTATGACAAATAAAGAAATATGGGCTGAATTGGCTCACAAGATCAAGGAGTTGTTTCGGGTTAAGCTGAACGAATTTCGGACCGAGGATTTTGTGGCTGTGTCGGATTTACTGGGATTTCATGCATATAAGAAAGCAGATACAGGGGAGCGGTTAAAGCCGATTGCAGATTATGTACTACCTGAGATTATTGGCACAAACCTGAATCATGCTGTGGAAGCCTATGAGTGGCAAACCCATACCCCAATGACCGAAGATGGAACCATAGTGTCAGGCTTCTGGGACAGGGAGAAAGAAAAAGAACCGCCAGCGGGGTATGAGATGGATCCCGAAAGGCGGTTTTTGCGAAAATCGGGGTTCAGGTAAACAGTGAAAAAGGTGGGCAATACCCAAGGGGGGGGTGGGGTCAGACCTTGATTATAGAATATGCTCGGCGAGATTGTAGAAATACGTTTCTTAAATAATGAATAGTGATATTTTCTCTTGCGTTAATATAGCGATTTCTGATCAATTATTTAAGATTTAAGATACTTTGTACCTTATTGCCACGAAGCCACAAAGCCACGAAGAGAAACACAAAATAGTTGTAATAATAAGTTTTTGAAAACCTTTTTGCCTTGGTGTCTTAGTTTGTGCCGTGAAGTTAAGGAATAACGAAGTTCTTTAACATGCTGTAATAAAGATGATACAACAATGGAAGTGCTACCCATTGCGAAGTATCGGCAACGCCATACAGGTGGGGTTGCCAAACCGCTCTACGCTGCAAAAGCTGCAAAGCTGCTGTAGTGAACGGATAGAGAAAAGGTGGAAGAAAATCCATCAGGTGTGACTTTAAGAGATGAATGCAAATGAATCGCTGAAGAAGTAACGAAATCGCATAAGTTGTCGGGCAAAATCGCATTGTGCTAAGGATGCAGAAACAAGCATAGCGGAGACCTGTTTACTGGCTATGTGCCCACCGTTATACAGGCGACATGACTTAAAGTTGGGCTTTATTATGGAACACGGGATATCCGTTTCGGGGTAACGTCTGGAAAAGACGTGAAACGGAAGTCGGACTAAGCCATACGAGTGAAGATATTCCGCGAAAGTGGAAAGGAGCGAAGGGCTTAGTTTATTCAGTGCAGTATTCACTACAACAACCTTATGATGGGGGAGAAGACCCTCTTGGGGAAGATTAACAAATGAATACACACGTATGCAAAACAGTGCCGATTGAGTACAGCCAGGTGGTAAACGCATACCGCAAGAAATCAGTGGCAAAGCTCAATTCGATAAGACAAGCTAACCCAGCGTTGTTTTATCACTGGAAAATGGGATACTGTTGAAGCATATCAAGAATAACACGAGCCGTATGACAGGAGACTGTCACGTACGGTTCTGTGAGAGGCTTGGAGGTGAAACTCCTCCTTGCCTACTCGGCGGCTGAAAAATTTATGAATTATAATGAAATATAGGGAATAGAACTTAATTGTTCAATTTAGTGAGAGATATTCAAAACATTGTGCCCCTCTTCGTAGTTCGTAAAAGGTTTAAAAAGGATGAAATATTGAAATAACATAAAATTTGGTATAATTATCAAGTAATTAAAGCACGAAAGTGAAGAAAAGAATATACATTAAATTTATCGCACAATGCTTAAAGGAGTTTTAGAATGACTGACATTAGATTGATTTCCAAACGGAATCGTCAAATAAAACCATTAGTGGAAGCAGCGTTGGCAAATGAGTTGCGCCTACTGGAAACAGGGATAAGGCAAACGGAAGAAAGGCTACAGGAATTTGAGAAAAAATATCAGATGCTAACGCAAGATTTTATCTCTCGCTACGAAAATGATGAATTTGAAGAGACTATGACTATGGATTTTGTGGAATGGATTGGTGAGTCGAGATTATTAAAATGTTTAAGGGAGAAGGCAGGAGCAATAAGGGATATCCAATTTACGAATTGAAGGCTATTTTATTCAGATACAAAAAGTTGTTGAATCATGTTCTGTTATCCAATTATCAAATGTTACGTATGATAAACGCGGGACACATGAAGGTTTTATTCAAGGTAAGCTTCAATTTATGGATAGTTCTATTTTACATTGGCGTGAATTTGTTGATGTAGAGATAACAGCAGATCGTTTAATGTATGTTTATCAATACATGGATTCCTCCGATAGGATTGTCTTTCGTTATGACAACACTGGTCACCACAAAAAATTAAACCTATCCACACATCCGCATCATAAACACGAAGGAAGGAGGTTTAAAAATGCTTGATACCTGTTATTTTTGTAAAGGGAAGGTAATTCAGCAGCAGGTCACAATTGACTATCGCTGGGGTGATGATCTGGTAGTTATTAAAGACGTTCAGGCAGGTGTCTGCCAGCAGTGTGGGGAAAAATACCTGACAAGTGGTGTTTATAAGGACCTTGAATGTTTGGCACAGAGCAAAAGCCACTTGAGGGGAAAGATGACAGTTGAT
Organism: Candidatus Kuenenia stuttgartiensis; assembly: GCF_900232105.1. NCBI lineage: Bacteria > Pseudomonadati > Planctomycetota > Candidatus Brocadiia > Candidatus Brocadiales > Candidatus Brocadiaceae > Candidatus Kuenenia > Candidatus Kuenenia stuttgartensis. The sequence continues at coordinate 936,703 of NZ_LT934425.1, read as the reverse complement.
ATTTTAGCGTTTGAAGAAAGTACAACTGCATAAATAAAAGTGTGTGGTCAGACCTTGATTATGGAATATGCCTGACACGTGTATAACAATATTTGAAGGGTATTGAGGTTAAATCTTGATTATAGAATATGTTTAGCGAGATTGTAAAAATACGTTATTTTAGTCCATTACTATGGCACGACCCTGGAAAATCCAATATAATGCAGTTTATCACATTATATAGGGGTGTAGTTTTCATTTTACGTAAGATAATGAGTTTATGCGGAACGCTTGAGTTGAATATATTGCTTCCAGAATGCATCCCATCTGTTCGATTTAACAAAGCAGCGCAAATGCAGAATACGTTGCCCGCCATTTCGATTCCACCGCATACCGCTACGACCCAAACGTGTTTTTACAATACTTTTGCAAGCTGCTTCAACGGGGCCGCTACCAATAGGCAGGTCGCGGGCAAGGAAATCAGCGTAGTGCATTTTATCCTGATTACGCATAAAATAAGTTATCTCTACCGCCAATTTTTCCTGACGACTTTTCGGCAGATTTCTAGAATAATAGGCCATCGAACGCAGAACAGATTCTGCTCCGTCGCTGTCCTCAAGAAGCTTCTTGCGATATTTATTGTACCAGACGTTGCTCGAATCGTTACTTTTGCCAAACAACGCTTCGCCGGCTTTCGAGAGATGTTCGGTTGTATGATAAAAATCTATCAGTTTTTCGTAGTCATCGTATATCGAAGTCTTTTCTGCATACGACCAGAGCGAACGTTGGCCGTCGCACAAAAAGATCTTCGTTGTGTTATCTGGAAGTTTTTTCTGGGCTGCAAGTACTTCTTGTTCAAGCTGCTGTTTAAAGGCTGTCGCTCCATCCTGGGGCATTCGTGCAATATAACACGATTGCAGTCTTTGAGGCCTTTCTTCTTCTCCGGAGGGCAATGCATAACAGGTATCGCCCCTACCATGGCGTTTTTATATGCGGTATTTTCACTCGAAGATGCTTTAAGGCTGGGACGTTGTGCCGGGCGGCCTTGCTGGATGCCTTGTTCCCGCAAAAGAACATTAACACCATCCATGCTAACAACAAAAACATCCGTCTTTTGTGGAATCTGCTGAACGTCCAGAACGGCCTGCATAATTGTATCAGCATGTGTTTCCACAATGTCACCGATGTTGTCGGTAATATTCTTGATTGCCGTCGCCGATGGGTGAAACCATGCGCATTTTTCAAACAGTTGCTGTGTCTCATCTGCGGTCAGATGAGCCATGGAAAATGCAACGGCCTGACGTACCTCTTCGGTGGCAAATTCATCCTTCATGCCCCAAAAATTATCCAGAGGACAATAAGACTTTCCTCCGGCATCAGCTTGATACAGAGAGCGAGCTATTTGTATCAAGCCAAAGGGTGTCAGAAAGATCTTGGGACTGACCATCTTCTGGCGGAGTATCTCGCCGTTGATCTCCAGTGTCGTTTCATTAATATCATGGAATTCGATAAATCTCTGATAGGCTTTTCTGCCTGCCTCAGAAAAAGCATCTTTCAGGGCTGCAGAAAAGTCCATAGCAAAATCAGCGGTAAGTTCCTTCACATTTACTTTATCAGCAAAATCTTCCATTTTTTGTTCAAATACTTCCATTGCAAGTTTAATAGATTTCTGTATAATCACTTTCTGACTCCTTTCAATTTACCTAACCGGTCTTTTTACACTTACTTACAGTATAAGCAATTGAACACGTCTTTCTATTAAATTTTACGTAAAATTGAAAGTACACCCTTATATAGTAAGTCGTATGTCGTAGGTCGTAGGCCGTGAAACTGTTTTAATTGGTTGAATTGGTTTTGTCAGTTGATTTTGTTAAGAATCAGTTGTTATTTAATAAAATGTGAAAGGTTTTGAATTCAACAAATATTTCGGCATCATGGTGAGGAGTTAAAATAATGTTATTTAAATATATTCAAGTGGCATTAGAAAAAGCTGAATATAAAAGGTTAGACGATGATAGTTGGTATGCTGAAATTCCAGGATTTGAAGGAGTTTGGGCTAATAGTACATCAGTTGAAGAGTGTAGGAAGGAGCTTATAGAAGTTTTAGAAGAGTGGCTCATTCTCAAATTAAAAGACGGAGATGCTGTTCCAGTGGTCAATAATATTGATATAAATATAAAGGAAATAGTAACCACGTAAGTATGCTATCTGGCGTTTCAAGGAAAGAGTTAATTAGGAAATTTAGGGCACTTGGATATTCGGGACCTTTTTTCAGGAGGCAAGCATCAATTCATGAAAAAAGGTCAGAAAAAAATCCGTATCCCCAATCCTCATGGTAGTGGAGATATACATATAGGTTTAGTGAAAGAAATACTGAGACAGGCTGGCATTCGTAACTATGAATGGGATAATGCCTGATTAAGGAACTTGTGGCCAGACCTTGAATATAGAATATACCTGATGCATGTATAACAAGAGGTTGCATCTTATCGTTGTGGCAATAGATAGCGATTTCTGGCTAATTATTTATGATTTAAATTATGAAATAGGACGCAGATAAACCTAGCGCGGCCTTTGGCCGCAACCAAAAAGGTGATTTTTAGTTTATTATAAAGTATAGTAGTATCCTCGTAAATAGTAATCAGACAATTTGGAGGACACTACTTATGAATAAGTTGATGGAATTATATCGAGACAGGATCGTGGGTGCAATAAGCGGTCTGGACAGGATTCGTTTTCGCGGGACATTGCGGTGGTTGGCCAGTGAGCGTGGGATGGGAACATTCATGAACCAAGCGAGAATTCTGCTTAAGGATTTTTCCGGTTGGGTCAATGGGCTTACGGCACAGGTGCGAGACAGTTGTGAATCGCGGGCGAAAGATTTGGGTATCGAGGTGCGGTATTTGATGAGCAGCGGTGTTGATAAGGAGAAGTTGGCTCGCCAGATCGCGGCGGATAAGAGGATTACGGAAGGTTCCATCTGCCTGTTGAGTGTGGTAGAGCCTTGTATTGCGCCGATGGTCAAGGGCAACAAGGCCAGCAAGAAGCTCGAGTTGGTAATGGCGCCCCGCAAGTGTGTCTTTGTGTATCATTATTTTAACGATCCAGTGTTTGGTTTTGGTCATGTTCGTATCCAGAGTTGGGCGCCGTTTAATATTTTCATTTGTCTCAATGGTCGTCATTGGCTGGAGCGGCAACTTCAGAAGCAAGGTATTGATTATGTTAAGGACGGCAACTGTTTTGTGCGTATAGAGGATATTGCGGCTGCGCAGGTTCTGCTCCATGAGCAGCTTAAGACTGACTGGGCGAAGCTGCTGAACGGGCTTGCGTTGGGCAGTTGCCCGGCATTGTCGCAGATTCTTCGTCCGTTGGAACCGGAGTATTACTGGTCTGCGGATGAGACGGAGTGGGCGACGGACATCATGTTTAAATCGGTTGAGGCATTGGAGGAGTTGTTTCCATCGTTTGTTCATCATGCGATGCGGGTTTGCGACAGTTCTTCGGTGATGAAGTATTTGGGTAGGCGTAACCTTGCAGGCGCTGCCCCTGATGAGGTTATCAGCGACTATCGAAGACGCTATGAAGGTATACGGGTCAAGCACAGTGTGAATTATAATTCAGTGAAGATGTATAACAAGAGCGGTAGTCTCTTGCGTATTGAGACAACGATCAATAATACGCGGGACTTTAAGGTCTTTCGGAGTCCCAATGATGATGAAGGCAAACCGGCGTCATGGCAGAAGATGCGTAAGGGCGTAAGCGATCTTCATCGACGGTGTGAGGTGAGCCAACAATGCAATGATCGTTATGGGGATGCTTTGGCGGCGGCTCAGGTAGAGGAGAAACTGAAAGAAGTGGTGAGCAGCGCTTGTAACAAGGTTGTCAAAGAGGGCAAGAGGTATCGAGGTTTGAATCCCTGGCAGCAGGATGATTACCAGATGCTGATGTTCCTGTCCAAAGGCGAAAACGCGATAAATGGATTCCGCAACCATGATTTGCGTAAGTGGCTTTACCGGGAATCCGAACAATCCGGCAAGGATCAGCAAAAGAAATATTCCGGACGAACGACCCGACGGATAAAGATGCTGCGGGCACACGGTCTAATCCGCAAAGTTCCGAGGGCCAACCGCTATGTTTTGACGGAGAAAGGCCAGAAGTTCTCTTGTTCACTGATGACCGCTTCAGCCCTTGATATTAAAGCACTTACGGAAATGGCGGCATGAAAAACACGCATAAAAAACAAGAAATTGATGGATAGTAGTACAGATAAGCGCAGATAAAATAACGACTGAATTTTTCGAAAACATGGGGACAGCCCCCATGTTTTCGTTGATAAGCCGAATTTGGGAGTGTAGAATCCGCCCCATATTTAATACTTGCAAATATTTTCCGACTTAATTATTATCCGTGTTATTTGGCATTCCCTTAAAAGGCCTGTTTCGTTAAATCAGCTATAAATTAGGTTTGGTTTTAAAAGATATAAAAATCCAACGACATTTATTCTTACCCACCCCTTAATCCCCTCCCAAGAGGGGACTTGCCTAATTCCCCTCTTGGGAGGGGATTAAGGGGTTTGTTTGTTGGTTAACTAAAAATATTGAAATTCCTATACTTGTACATAGCGCAGCAAAGCTGTGACCAAAATGTAGAGGATTTAACCACGAAGAACCTAGTACATCGTTTCGTTAAAATGTGTACATTGATACCGTCATTGCGAGCTACAGCGAAACAATCTTAAGTCTTTTGGGAACAAGAGATTGCTTCGTCGCTCCACTCCTCGCAATGATATTTTTTTACGTACACATTTTAACGAAACGATGTACTAGTGCGGCACGAAGAAAAACTTACAAAAAAAGAAGTTTTTACAAGGTAATACTCTAAGGAGATATTTTGGGCGTAAAATATTTTAGGTTTATACTATTATTGGTCTTTTTTTCTGCGGCATATCGATATCCTTGTGGAATGTCTGAGGAAATAGATGTTGATAATTATGAAATGAAGGGGCTTTCTGCCGCATCAGAATTTAATATTATGGATGAGCTTTCGTTGTTATATAACGATATTCATATTGGGCCTGTCGGTATAAAGCCCTCATATCAGGTAAATGAAATATATGATGACAATGTATATGATGCGGCAGAGGAAGAGGTTTCTGATCTTTATACCTTGCATCGGCCATCATTATTGATTGCAGCACCTTTTTCAGATTACTTGCTTTCACATTTCAAATATGATGTAGAGATTTATGATTACGAGCATGAACAGGAAAGGGATCGCGTGAATCAATCGTGGGAAGGCTCGCTTGGATTTTATTTCGCAAATGATTTTTCGTTTGTTTTCAGTGACCGGTTTAGAAAACATGTGATTCCTCCTGGTTTTCAAAGAAGGTCCTTCGGCGATATTGATGACCTGGACATCCCTTTTGAAGATCAGGGGCCGAATGTTTTCGTTGGGAAAAGAGACCTTACCACAAATATTGCTTCCTTTGAAATGGATTTTCCTGATTTCTTTCCTAACGTTGATTTTCTGATACGTTATAATAACCAGGATGTGAGTTATCAAAAAGACGAATTTAAGAGTGACGACTATAATCTTGATACTCTGGGCGCAATCATAGAATATAATTATCCTTTACTGCCTGTTAAGGTGTCTTCGGGGTTCGTTTACTCCATTCAACGATATGATGCTGAGACCTCTAAGAATAGAGATAATTATAAAAACGACATACCGTTAAACATTTCCTGGACTATTAATCAGAAAAATGAAATATATTTAAATACGAACTACAGAACTTCAAAATATAAAAAGCATAGTAACATAGAAAATTTTGAGGGATGGAATGTTGTGCTGGGAGATCGCTATCTCATTAATCCCGTTTCATCGGTTGAAATTTATGGTGAGAGGAGTCTGAAAGAACAACGGCAGGCAAATAATAATTCTTATTTTTACACAAAAGTCGGTATAAAATATATTAACCAACATGACCGTATTGATGGATACCTTGATGTGTATTATTGGAACATGAGATTTGCAGAATCGACTGGTACGTCGGGTGTGGTTGAAGATGTTGACAGTTTTCATGTGCATTTAAATGTTAAATATCGCCCTCAAAAATGGTGGTTTGCAGAGTTTGATTATTCATATGCGAACAGAGATAATACTTTTGATTCCGGCGATTTATTGAAAAATGCGGTATCTCTTGGCCTGGGATTGACCTTTTAGTTTTTATGAAGTGAGATTTTTGTAAAAATACAACCAACAGTATCATCTCCGATGCTTAATTGAGACATCTAAAATACATACCTTTTATCAATGCCACAAAAGTAACGGTCACAGAAAACAACCACCTCCGCCACCCAAGCCCTTTCCACCAATAATCCCCCTATTTATACGCAAATATTGCGTCCCAATACAATGAAAAAGGTGACTTCATTTTTCACATTTTCTCTTTGCCTGTATAATCCCTCAAATCACAATGCTTTCGAGCTGTGTTTGATTTTCTGCAAATTTTGCAAAAAAAACAAATATACAATGGTTTATCCTTTCGTTGTTTGACAGGTTTACCATAATCTGAAAAAAATATTATTCCTAAAGTATTGTTAGGCAATTAATTACAATAAATCTGAAATTATTAGATCATATTGGCATATCAATTGATTATTTCAACAACGTGCAGACCCTTGCCAAGCGCATGGAGTTTAATAAACAGCTTTTTTGTGAGCTAATCCCAATAACATTATTTATAAGGAAACAATACATGTTTAAAGCAGGAATAACATTATTTGCATTAATAGTGTGTGTAATAATGAATAATAGTTTTATTTCATCGGCCTTTGCCGCGAGTCCTCCAGTGCCAGCTTTTGGCACGGCGACGGTAGATGGTGATGAAAGTGAATGGAATCTGGCAGAAGATGGGAGCGGCGATTTTTTTGCCAATATGTGGAGAGCGGGTAGATCTGATAAGAAAAATCCTTCCATCGATGCAAAGCTTTATCTTCGTTATGATTGTACAAATGAAATTCTGTATGCTTTGGTATTAGGTGTGACTGGGAAAGTGTTGGCATCGCCGGATGACAATTTTATAAAGTCAGGGAAATCCACCAAACTTGTTGATGGTGATGATAACAATGATGGCACACCACCGGATTTTGCGTGGATAGGACTTAACAGCGGAAAAGCTGAGGGATGGGAAGCTGCAGTGTCTCTTTCAGAAGGTACATATGACAATTTAAATATACATGCTCAGGTATCTGTAAACGGCAAAAAACAAACTGCCGCAGTTGATGACAGTGCGATAGATTTGGAGGTTCTTTGTGAAACTACCGCAGTAGAGCTTACCTCTTTTACGGCTACCGCATTTGAAGAAGAAATCATGCTGGAATGGGAAACTGTCACTGAAATATACAACGCAGGCTTCAACATTCACCGCGCAAAGCAGAGGGGAGGTCCGTACACCAGAATTAATGATGAATTAATCGAAGCATCTGGCGATGCGGTCTATGGTGCAAGCTACAGCTATTTAGACATCCTTGATCGCAGTGGCAGATACTTTTACACATTGGAAGATATTGATACAAATGGCAAGAGCACCATGCATGGGCCAATTAAGGTGCGGGTAATAGTGTCGGAGTAAAACGTGGAAAACATTGTAAGGAATAGTTTTTTTCCAGAGAGAGCGCTATCTCTTCTGGGAAGTGTAGAAGTTAAGATACCATTAAATCATGAACATCAGACACATTTTTGAAAGGAGGTTGCACATGAATGTACAAAATGGACCCGTGTTGACGTATGAGCCGCCAAAGATTGAAACTTATACAGATGAAGAACTGCTTGAGAAATTAGGCGCTGCCCATACTGGTTATGTAAATGGCGGCAATATTCTTGGATAGCACAGCAGGTGGATAGGGCATCCTGGTAACTGCCCATGCCGGTTACATGAATGGTTATACTCAAGAAGCGCATAAAATGTGAATTTTAAATTGATATCTGGGTGGCACGGACAAACTTTGTTTGTCCGTGTTGAACTTGTACGACATTGTCTATAAACCCCGTTAGAAAATCTGGAAGAGGCATTGCTCTCACGAACGGGGCTTTCTTACTCACGGGGGGGCAAATCACAAATTGTGAGCATCTTGAGTATACAATATTTTTGTATCAATTTCGTCTTTTGAAAAATTAAAAACGCTCGTTTCCATGCCGGAGTTTGAGAACAAGAGCAGTTGCATAAACTGTCCCCCGCTGGCGGGGGTGTAGGGGGTGGAATTGAAGAGCGGGTATGCTGAATGACTGCTGAACTGCATGATTTTGCTTTTATGGTTTTTCAAAACTCTAAAGTGTTACCTTTTTTTTAATATATAAATACCCCATGGGATTATTACAAAAACCGTATCTTCTTAACAAAGTAACGCTCTATTTCTTTGATTTGGTGGTAACAATCAAATCTGATTCCATTGAATTTATTGACCTTTTTACAAAGATGTATAGTCGGTTTCTGAAGAATGAATTTCCCTCTCTTCCTGCATCGCAGATAGAATTCTCTTTAATTACACATCCTGACAACATTTTTGGCAAGCCGGTATTAATGTGCAATGATGAGATATGGCCGCTTAATGATCCTAAATTATTAGACGGATTTGCTTATGAATGCATACTCATGTCAATTATTACCCGCATAAAAAGCCATTTTTTAATACATGCCGGTGTAGTTTCCTTCGATAACCACGGCGTGCTTATCGTGGCAGATGGCGGGTATGGCAAGACTACCTTAGTACTAACACTTCTGAAGAGAGGGTTTAAATTTCTTTCTGATGAAATGGCTGCCCTGGGGAGACACGACCATTTAGTGTACCCGTTTCCCCGAAGCCTGCGGGTTCGAAAGGATACGTTATCATTGGTTGGATTTCCGGACAATACTATCGGCGGAGAGGAATGGCTGGATAAACTGCTTTTGGATATTGATCAAATACTGCCGGGCAGTTCTGGCACGAAAGTGCCCGTTGAGTATATTTTCTTTTTGCAGAATGAGAAGGGAATTACGAAAAACAACGAACAGGACTTAACCATTCTCGTTGATAAAATGAATGATGAAGTGTTGCGTCTCATAGAAAACATTGCCGGGGTACGGAATATGTACGTTGATGTAAATGGTAGTTTTCCAGCACTCATACTACGTGCGGACAAGGCAAATAAAATTCTTTCTAAAATAGAGACAATATGCGCCATGCACAAAATACTTGTGCTAGACGTCCTCAAGGGAACAGAAGGACACGCTTCGTTCAACGGCAATGCAAGACTTCTTCCCATACCCGTTAGCCAGGCAGCTCTTGCGCTTCTGGGGAATTACCAGGGCAGTTATAAATCAAAAATATTGCTGGACGAATTTAAAGGCAGTTCGATTCGATTGTTCATGGAATTATCAAATATTATCGCAAAAGCACGATGCTACCACTTAACTGCCGGTCGCTTACAAGATATGGCGGATATAGTATGCGCCGAAGTGTGTACATAGTCCTTGAGGGGGAGAAAGATGATAAGAAGATGGATAGTAAAAATATTTTTCGTACGCCGCAACCGTTCTTATTATTCACTGTGCATGGTCATTGCACCTCTAGTCGCCATACTATCCTTCCTGATGCTGTGGTATACAGGATTGTGCAACGCCTCTGTTACATTATTGCCATCAGACAGCCGGTCAATTGAACTTGAATTTACTATAGACGGCTTTCATACCGAAACATTACAACATGAGGGAAAAACATATCAGCGTATTTGTATACAAGACACCATACAAAGCGCCATGCCTGGGGAACCACAATTGCCACAGTGCGGAACAATGGTTGGTTTGCCGGTCATTCATGGCGTCTCTCTTGATATTTTAGATGCACAATACGAAACCTTGCAGGGATACAATATATATCCTGCCCCTAAATCCGGGATAGAAGGGGAAAACCAGGATACATTCCCCTCCGGCAGTATAAAGCAGACGTTCTTTGAAAATCAGCATATATATACCTCTAACGCCTTCTTTCCAGACACACCGGTAAAAATGGGCAATAAAGGATACCTGCGCGATCAACCGGTCGCACAAGTACATTTCACGCCTGTTCAGTTCAATCCCGTCACTGGCGAGGTACGCATTTACCGAAAGATTGTCGCCCGTGTTTCATGGAAAGAGGGTCACCTTTCTCCTGAAAAAAAAACTTCAATGGCAAGTCCTTTTTTTGAAAATCTTCTTAAAAAGAAAATCATAAATTACCACAATATAAAACGCCCTGTGATTGCGGAGAATTCATACCGTACCCCCGTTCAAAGAAAAATGGACAGTTCCGGCGCTGAGGTTTCCCCCAGGCTTAAAATAACCGTGAAAGAAGAAGGCATGTATACATTAACTTACAATGATCTTATCGATGCCGGATTTGATGTGGACGCAATAGATCCCCGCACTTTGACTATGACAAATAAGGGAGAGGACGTTGCCATATTTATTGAAGGTGAAGAGGATGGTGTATTTAATACTTCGGATACTATCGTTTTTTATGGCGAAGAATATACCGATATCTATACCGATAAAAATGTTTACTGGCTAACCGCCGGCGCTACCAGTGGCGTCCGTATGAATATCCACGACGGCGCCACTTCGGGCAACGCTATTGTTCCTGATTACTTTCCAGCAACGATCCATGTTGAAGAAAATACATATTACTGGCAAACAATGCCGGAGGGTGAAGGACAGGATCATTATTTCTGGGGCGGCAAACTGACTGCACCGCAAACAAAAGAGCTTACCCTGAATATAAAAAATATCCTTTCGGGTCCAGAGACCGCTGCTATACGGGTGCAATTAAAGGGATATACAGACGTCAGCAAGAGTGACCCGGATCACCATACAAAGATATATATAAATGACAAAGAGATAGACGATCAATACTGGGATGGACGAATAGTCTTCAATCATGAAGCAACCGTATCCCATGAGTATTTAAACAATGGGAAAAATACCATTACGGTAGAAACCGTGGGTGATACAGGGGCTTCGGTTGATCAATTGCTGATCAACTGGGCAGAGATAGACTACCTTGATACGTATGTTGCAGAAAATGATGAGCTATTTTTCCGTGCGCCTTCTGAAGGCGTCTATCAATTTGAAGTATCCTCCTTCACCGGCAGTGATATGGAGGCATTTGACATTACAGACCACAACGCAGTTGTGCGCGTAATTAACACAAATATTGTAAACGACAACAAAAGATATACATTACAATTCGAAGGGGTTGCCCAATCTGATACAAGATTTCTGGCATTGACATTAGCGCAATATAAAACTCCCTTTGCAATTGAAAAGGATGAAACATCATCATGGAAATCATCCGATAAGGGAGCGGACTATATTATTATCACGCATGAAGATTTTTATGATAATGCGCTTGCATTGGCCAGCCATCGCATCGATGATGGTTTAAGGGTGGTTACGGTGAAGGTTGGCGATATTTATGATGAATTTAATGACGGTATTTTTTCCCCGCAGGCAATACGGGATTTCCTGTCTTACACGTATAACAATTGGCAGGAACCCGCCCCTGCATACGTTGTATTAATAGGAGACGCGTATCAGGATTACAACGATAACTTAGCATCAGGCACGATAAATTACGTCCCTTCCCAGATTATAGAAACTGACGAATTGGGAGAGACGCCTTCGGATAACTGGTTTGTACTTGTAAGTGGCAATGATATCCTCCCTGACATGCATATCGGACGGCTCTGTGCGCAAACAATCGAACAGGCGGAAGACATTATTAATAAGGTAATATTCTATGATCAGCATCCGTCCGAGGAAGATTGGGCAAAAAACGTCTTACTCGTAGCGGATGACGATCAATCTTCTTTTGAAAGTCTTTCGGAAGAAATCATTGAACTATTACCTGATAACTATACCGCAAAAAGGGTTTATGTAGGCGATTATACTGCAAACGATGATGTGGCATTTAATATAACCCAGAATATAAATAACGGTTGTTTTATGGTGAATTACACTGGACACGGGGCTGTAAATATGTGGGGACTGAATGCAAGCACGTCTATTTATACCACAGATGACATTGCGTTGCTGGATAATTGGTATAAACTGCCGGTTGTCACAGTTGCAAACTGCCTTAACGGATTTTTTACGGGGAAAAGCACACAGGTTTCAGTTGCTGAAGAATTTCAGAGATTACAGGATAAAGGGGCAATCGCCGTATGGGCGGCAACCGCCCTGAGCTATACATCGGGACACAGATTACTTATGCTTTCTTTTTATGAATCGGTCTTTACCGGTTCTTCATATGGTTTAGGCGAGATCAGCACAGAAGCAAAACTGGATGCTTACTCCCAGAGTAGTTATTGGAGTGAATTGGTAGAGACTTTTGTGTTGTTTGGGGATCCAGCAACACGGTTGCATGTTGTTGCTGACGACGGAATACCCGTTACGCCTACTCCTTTACCACAGGAATGTACAATAAGTGCTATTGAAGCAGAACCTAAAAAATTAGTGCTTAAGAAAGGAGAAGAAGGGGAAGTCCTCATAACAATAACATGCGAAACCAATGGCAATACGGAGGGTTTTGAGATAAAGGCAAACATAAAAAAGGGAAAGAAAATTGCAAAAATTGCAAACAAAACTGCTGTAACTGATGTAGATGGACAAGCATCTTTTGTCATTACCGCAAAGAAAAAGGGAAAGGCGGTTGTGGTATTCAGTGTGAATAATATTGCCGAAAAAATAAGGGTAAAAATAAAGTAATAAATGTAGAGGTGCATTGCATGCGTCCGGAAACTGCTGCGCGTAAAGAAAATGTTGACACCACAGAGAGACGCATGCAATGCACCTCTACAAAAATCAGGAACAGCATAAACGTGGGGCCCAGGTTGCAAACCAATGTCATTAAGCTAAGCGACCGGCCGCAAAAGTCACCCCTTAATAAAGGGGGATACAGGCTTGAGGTCATTAGTCAACTGCCGACTGCCGACTGTAGATTGCCTACTGCAGAAGGGATCATTAAATATGTTGCCAAAAAAATGCAAAGAAATTCCTGATAAGATTCTAATATGATGCAAAAAGAAAATCATAACAATATTTCAGGCGAAGTGCTGCATGCTATCGTCAATGTATGGGATCAAACCAATGAAATGTTTACTATCCCCATTGTTGGCAGGAGTATGTATCCGCTCATAAGGGAAGGGGACAATGTCCTGGTTGAGTGTGGCTATTCACAGATACGGCGTGGCGATATTATAGCCTTCAGATCGGAGAACAAGCTTATTGTACACAGGGTATTAACTATCTCAGAAAAGGGTACGGGCTTTTCCTTCATTACAAAGGGAGACAATGTGCCGCATGCCGATCCGGTGGTGAGCCATAGTGAAATAATAGGCAAAGTATCCGCTATTAAACGAGGGGAAAAGATGCTCTCTCTTGACACTTTCGCAGGCAGATCAACAGGATGGTTGATCATAAGGAGTACCCCTGTTGTTCGCGCGTTGTGCGGATTTCAAAGAAACATATTCACAGGAAATAAACAGGATTGTAATAAAACAATTGTGAATCGTGGCACACGTTTTCTCTTTTTACTGTTCCGTAAAGTAATATTTCTTTTTTTATGCAGAGGGAAAGCGCCAGAAAATAAGAGCATTTTTATAAATCGACGCCTTATTTAATAGTATAGGAATTTTCGTTTTTTAAATGCATGCTTGCGGGCAAGTGTTTTTGTAACATATTTAATTACAAGCGGATATTATAACCGCCACATGTAGCGGCAAGGCGTGCCTTGCTACTACATTAAATGTTTATGGATTTCAATATTTTCAAAAAACTAAAGTATTACAAAATAGTATTTTCTTTATAATTCCTCCAACATGCCTTTTTCTGCCAGGACAGTCAGCGTATTTACTATATCGTTGCAAATGTTTGTATCGTCGGGTATGGAAAACGTTTCTCTTAATTGACGTTCCATATCCCCGATGGTATGCTCGCCATCGCAAAGTTCCCATATAATCCTTGCCGTAGTATTGAGTACATGAATCGTTTTTTCATCAACATTACGAAGGACTACTTCTTTGCCAATATCCTGTATTATCACACCTTTCTGTTTCTTCTTTGGTTTTGAAAAATTCATTTTTCTGTCTTCACTTTAATCGGTGCGGTTATAAGAAGTAAAATAATGGCGTTATTTTAATGCAAAACAATAGTTAATTCAAGTGCTTCCAAAAAAGGGAAACAGCGAGGGGGCAGAGGGGCAATGATCCGGATTCAAACTATGTCCCCCCGCTGGCGGGGCGCGGGGAGTATTCCCGATTTTTTGTAACCCGTCATTTTAGTAGGATGAAAAGAGAATATAGAAGTCAGAGATCAGAGGTCAGAGATCAGAGATCAGAGTTTTTCGCGGACTTCTGACTTCTGACTTCTGACGAGTGGCCCATCCTGCATAAATAATAAGCTTTTTTACAAAAAATCGGAAATGCACCTTGGCGTGCTTCATGCAAATACTGCGTATCGCCACAAGCGTATAGGTTTCGAAAATTGAATTTAAACAAGGGACTGCAATCCCTTGTTCAATGCGCATGCAATGTTTTTATGTTTAGAAAACCTAATTTGTTAGGCTATATAAACTAAAAACCTGTGTTTGCAGGCTTCGAAGAGGTGATAATCTCTCTGTTACAGCAAATGAAAACCTCGTGTTTTATTTTGCGCAAATATTGCGTGTGTTTGTTTTGTTATATCGGGAGGTTTTTTTGATTCATTTATCACATAGGTGGCAATGTTATTAATAACTGCTTTTGAAAATAAGACTTGTGATATTTTAAAAACAATATTCCGTTAATGGCACAATAGTTGTTCATCAGTAGACATATTTTTCAGTAGAACTAAGCGATTGCTTTATTACGAGCGTTGCAAAAAAAGGCGTTTTAGAAGGATTCGATTACAAGAGGATATTATGACACTATTGATCTACTCCGGTTTCCCAAAATGTTAAAGATAAAATGCAGCATTATCAATAGGTCGGAGAGGCCGGTTTTTTCATAAAGGGGAGTAATGGGAGGCTTAATCAACAGAACCCTCTTTCCGTTTTTATCCGGGAAGTTATTACAATTTTTTAAAGGAGGTGCAGCGAACCATGCGAAACAAGTTTATGCAGTGTATGTATTTTATCCTTTCATGCTGTGTGTTGTGCATTATGGTAAGTCCTATATTTGGACAAATCTGCAAGTCAACGATGGCATTGGGGGAGGAGTGGAACGACCATACAGGTTCCCCTCTTGATGCCGATGCCGATGGTGATGGTGATGGTGATGCGTGTTCTGAATGTCACACTGGAACTGAGCTGAATTCAGGAAGCGCCATATTTTCAATATCTGCCCCCGAAACGTATACTCTGGGGGAAAGCGTTGAGATTACGGTCTCCTTTGAAGGTTCCGATACCGACGCCTTTCCAAATCACGGCTTTGATATGACAGCGTTAGATGCGAATAATAATTACATTGGCACTTTCACCGCCGTTGTTGGTGAATCGGCTTCTAAATCAGACCAATACATATCACAAACTATTTTAGGAGGCAGTCAGCCCTTATGGCAGGTACTGTGGAATGCGCCCTCTACGACAATAGATGATCCTGTAACTTTTTATGCGGCAGGAGTACAAGAAAACGGTGATGAAACAACTGAAGGAGACTATGTTTATACCTACACATTTACGATGTCCCAATTGTCGGCAGCTACACCAACCCCAACTCCTACCCCAGCAACCGGCGGTGGCGGTGGTGGAGGTGGAGGTGGAGGTGGCGGCGGCGGTAGTGGTGGTGGTGGCAGTACTTCAACTCCGACTCCAACTTCAACAGCGATTGTTGCTACTCCAACTGCTACGCCAACAACGGAACCAACACCGGTGACTGTTGCAACTCCCACGCTTCCTGGTGAAACATTGGGTGTACTTGCCGGATTCGTAACTGACAAAGACACGGGCGAAGGTATCAATGGAGCTGCGGTATCAAGCATTTCGGGTATCTATAAAACGACTACTGATACAACAGGGTATTACCAGTTAGAGAATATATCGGATGGAATTTATACGTTTATTGCTTCTGCGGCAGGATATATTCAGGCGCCGGCTTCAGGCGTGGCGATAGTTGAAGGCGATACCACTGTCCGTGACTTTACATTGGCGGCAGCAACGGTTGTTACGCCAACACCTCCAGCCTCAAGCCCAACTCCAAACCCAACGGAGACTTCTATCCCATCGGAGTGTGAAGTTACCTCGATAGTTGTTTCTCCCGAAGAGATAGAGCTGAAAAAGGGGCAAACGGCTGAAGTTACCGTGTATTTGATAACCCCCGAAGGTTGTCTGCCAATATCAGGCGAGAAGGTTAAAGCAACGGTGAAGAAAAACAAAGATGGCAAAAAGAAGGTATCCGCATCTCCACGTAAAACAATGACAATTGCAGGAGAAACCTACGGTGAGGCCGCGTTTAACATTACTGCAAAAAAGAAGAAAGGAACCTCAAAGGTGAAATTTAAGTACAATAATCTAAAAACAACGTTGAAAGTAGTGCTTGTGAAATAGGAGAATCTTTGATAACGAGGTGTTAACCCCATGCTTCGGCATGGGGTTAACACAATAAGAGGCTTTAGCCCTGAAGTGAACCCAATGCATTTCTGCTACACAGGGGATAATATTAGTGGAACGCTGCAACCTCCCCCTTACGAGACTATGAGGAACAAAAGGTGCTACATCTGGAGCGGTGATTTCAAAAATAGGTTTAATCGCAAATCAAAATGTGGCCATATCCTCTTTCAAAATAAAATGGATAAATCCATTGCATTGGTAAAACTTGAGAAACTATCCGTCTATGGCAGATACAGCAAAAAAATGATTGAGGGCGCTACTCATCGTCTGAAAGGAGGAAGCGGGTGGGAGTAATAAGCCTGAGATTAAAAGAGAAAGATTTGGAGAGGATTGAAGAACTTTCCAGGCAGGAACATAAGGATAAATCAACAATAGCGAGAGAGCTTCTTGAATACGGTTGGGAATTTTTAATGGTAAGATATTACAAAGAAGGCAAGCTTTCGCAAGAGGGATTATCCAAAAAACTTGATATTTCAATAAGTGAAGCAATCGATGTATTGGCCAAGCTCGGAATAGAAACACCAATAGAGTACGGAAGACTACCTGAAAGGATTTGAGGTCTTTAAAGACAAGTAGAAACATATTAATAAACCCGGCATTAGCGATTTCTCCCACCCCGAATCAACACGTTCATTATAACCGCACCAACCATCTGCCTGTATAGTAGTGAATGCAGACAGGATGCCTAAGAGTTAATAAACGAACTAATTGTTTAGTGTACACCCTTATATTATGCCGCAAAAAAAGTCAATTTATAGTATTAAGCCGTATCGATGGGATATGCCCGTGATGATAGTGATAGCATTGGGACTCCTCATTGCAGGGCTGAACCTTCCAACACTCAAGCTGACAAAAGTAATTTTCTTCACAAATACGTATTCTATTTGGGATGGTGTGTGGGAATTATGGAAGTCGAACCACATCGGTCTGGCAGTAATAATCTTCTTTTTTTCCATCATGTTTCCCTGTGTAAAACTTATTGGCCTACTTTTTGTTTGGTTCGTACCATTAGAACCGGAAGGGAGAAAACGTTTTCTTTACTGGTCAGGTATTTTAGGAAAATGGTCTATGCTTGATGTTTTCATCGTAGCAATACTCGTCATACTGATCAAGACCAGGGATATCGCAGATGCCAACGCGCAGATAGGTATTTATTTTTTTGCCTGTGCAATTATGCTTTCTATCGCGGCTACAATGATGATAGAAAAGATGGTAACTTTAAAAGACGGCACAACTGAATAGTAAAGCCTTAAGATTCTCCGGAACTCTTATATCTTTGGGTGCATTCCTGATTTTTTGTAACTTCCGCTATGTTTTAATGAAACGTTGCAGTAGTGTTAACCCTGACAGGGTTTCAAACCCTGTCAGGGTTGTTTCGTCCTGACCCCATCATTAACGGTTACAAAAAAACGGGAATGCTCCCTATATCTTTTAGAGACAGACTTCATTTTGAAGAAGGTGACAACATTGTCTTTGAAATAAAAGATGATTTTTGTTTAAACAATAGCCAGTTTTTCGATCTCCTGATCAATTTTAGTTTAACTTCCTGTATTGCCCCCGACTTCTCCTTCTTTGTAACACTTTAGTTTTTTGAAAAATTCCAGGAAAAAAGGAGAACCCCAAAGGGGTAATATGATTATAGAAAACACAGTAAAACCACGCCTAATCCCGAAGGGATGATATAATCGCCACGGTTAGGTATTTTATGAAAGGCAACACAGATAAAATTATATCACCCCTTCGGGGTTAATTACGGGTTTTTCGCATAATTTCTATAATCATTTCATCCCTTCGGGATTATTGGGATTTTTCAAAGAACTAAAATGTTACCCTTCTTTTAATTAGGCCTTCGGCAACTTTTATTTGTTGCACAAGTAAAATATCAGTCAACGGCTTTCTTTTTTACAAAAAATCGGGAATACACCCCTTCAACTAAGGAACTGTAAATGTGGGGACATTTCCCTTATTTTCACAACAAATCAAGCAAGAAATATGGGAAGTGTCCCATTATTAATGGCCATTTACTCGCCGGTAAATTTATGTGCTATTGGCATGCGTCTGCCGGAGCCGAATGCCTTTGACGTTACTTTTATCCCCGGCGCAGCCTGACGCCTTTTGTATTCATTTCTGTTTACTTTTTGAATAACGTCACGTACGGTTGTTTCATCAAACCCCATACGTACAATTTCTTCTATACATTTAGCTTCTTCAATGTATGCCTTTAATATACTATCGAGAATATCGTAAGGAGGCAGGCTGTCCTGATCGAGCTGGTTTGGTCTTAATTCCGCCGAAGGTGGTTTGGACAGTGTTTCCTGCGGTATTATCTCCTTTTCCCGGTTCATGTATTTAGCCAATTCATACACCATCGTTTTTGGCACGTCTGAAATGAGCGCAAGCCCCCCGTTCATATCTCCGTACAATGTACAATACCCTATCGCCATCTCAGATTTGTTTCCCGTAGAAAGCACCAGATACCCGTACTTATTAGACAAGGTCATGATAATATTTCCGCGGATTCGCGCCTGTAAATTCTCTTCCGCTATATCGAAAGGCAGCCCCCTGAATTCTTCACGCAGGATCGTTTGGTAACCATCAAACAGATCTTTAATGGGAAAGATTCTGTAGTCAATGGCAAGATTTTTTGAAAGCTGCACCGCATCATCAACGCTGCCCTGTGAAGAAAATTGAGATGGCATAATTATGCCCATTACATTTTCGCTTCCCAGCGCTTCTACGGCAAGGGCAGCGGTTACTGCGGAATCTATACCGCCGCTTAACCCAATAATCACCTTCTCAAAACCACATTTTACGACATAATCCCGAAGCCCAAGAAGAAGTGCTTTTTGAACTGTTTCGATTGGAGTAAAGGTCTGCGGGACAACCTGTGTTGCGGTATTTTCAAGGTCAACGACAATTAAATCTTCCCCGAATGCCGCTGCCTGAGCAATACGCTTGCCTTGCGCATTGATAACAGCACTGCTCCCATCAAAAACAAGTTCATCATTGCCTCCGATCTGATTTACGTAAATGAAAGGGACTTTGTACTTCTTTGCATCATGCGTAAGCATCCTCAGCCGTATTGATTCGTGCTTCTCAACCGTAAAAGGAGATGCGGAAATATTGATAATAACATTCGCACCCTTCGATATGAGCTTTTCAATGGGGTCAGTTTCATAAAGTGGACGCATCCAGAATTCTTCATCGTTCCATATATCCTCACAAATAGATATTCCAAGCGTATAGTTATTAAACTGGACTGGGGCGATGGAACATGCAGATTCAAAATAGCGGGATTCGTCAAAAACATCGTATGTCGGGAGAAGCGACTTGTGGTGCACCGACACAATTTGTCTGTCTTGAATAAATGCGGCTGCATTATGGACGAGTTTGCCGTATGATTGCCTGTTTCTGTCAACGAATCCCACAATAGCGGCAATACCTGATACCTGTTGAGTTATGTCCCTTAACGCCTTCAAATTGTGGCCTACAAAGGCAGGAATATCAAGAAAATCCTTCGGCGGATAACCAGTAACTGCAAGTTCGGGGAAAACAACAAGGTCTGCATGTTTCCTTTTTGCCTGTTCTATGAATGAACATATTTTCCGTACATTGTTTTCAAAGTCACCAACGACAGTATTAATTTGTGCCAGCGCTACTTTCATATTTTTTCACCTGAAGATCCTCTTTTCAGTTATTCCTTCTCAGGAGTTGCTCTGCCTCTCGTTTTTTTGCTTCTAATGCCTGACTTTTTTTAACAGGATAGGTTTCAGCATTTCTAAGACGTTTGTATGGCTCCGGCAATTTGACAATATTACACAGTGCATTATTTTGAATCTCCTGTAAAGCAGGCAGGGCATAACATATTTCGCCACCCTTTACCACCTGTATTAAAAGAGGAATGGCGTCTCCCTGCTCATTTTCAAGCCCTATTATATCCTCAACAAAATGAGTATCTTTGTCTGTACGACGGTAGACTTGTTTTTTGTACGGATAAGTAAGCTTATCTTTGCTGAACTTCATTTTAGGGACAGGCTTTCCGTCATGTTCCTGTTCGACCAGTTTATAAATTCCTCCCAATGCAGGCGCATCCTTTGACGTTACCATTTCAGTGCCCACGCCAAAGGAATCAATAGGAGCCCCATTTCTTAGCAAGTCGTCAATACGTTCCTCATTGAGATCGCCGCTTGCAATTATTTTAACATGATGCATCCTTTGACTATTCAATATTTTTCTTACTTCTTTGCTTAGTTCCAATAAGTTTCCACTATCGATACGTACTCCTTTCAGTTTTTCACCTATAGCGGCGGCATGTTTCGCCCCGACGAGTGTGTCATAGGTATCAATAAGGAGCGCCGTATCATCAGGAAATGTCTCATGATATTTACGAAACGACTCCGCTTCGTTTTCAAAAACCATTACCCATGAGTGGGCAATTGTACCGGCAGGGGGAATATCCAGCTCATATGCTGCAAAAACGTTAGAGGTGCTTTTACATCCTCCGATAAAACAAGCGCGGGCTGCAAGGATGCCTGCCTGCGGACCATGGGCGCGGCGTGTTCCAAAATCAATAACATCACGCCCTCGGGAAGCATAGACGACTCTCGACGCCTTTGTTGCAATGGAACTCTGAAAATTAATGGTGGAAAGCAGATATGTTTCGACAATTTGCGCCTCAATTATGGGGGCTGTTACCCTAAGTATAGGTTCTTCCGCAAATACAATCGTCCCTTCAGGAACGGCAAATACATCGCCGCTAAAGGCAAATTTTTTCAAATATGCAAAAAATGCATCACCTACATGACTGAAAGCCGGTTGTTTCCTGATAAACCGGATAGCTTCAGGTGAAAACCGGATATGGGTTAGGTAGTGAAGCACCTGTTCTAGTCCTGCGGTAATTATGTAACTGCGATTTTCCGGCAGGTGGCGAATATAAAATTCAAACGTGGCAATATCATGCATGCCGTGTTCAAAATATCCGGCAGCCATAGTAAGCTGATAAAAATCAGTAACAATACCAAGTGAGTCTTCGGAGAGAAAAAGGGATTTTGGTTCTTTCATGGATATGGAAGGGAAAAAGGATTTGTCCGTATTTTTACACCAGTTAAAAAAGGCATTCGGACAGTAAGATTTGCACCGATCTTTCAAAGAGTTAAGTATAAACAATAAATCACCTTTTTGGTGAAATACCATCTAAGCATAACTATTTGTTCTATCTGTGATTAGCAGTGCTCATCCGTGTTTGATTGCAGGGTATAAGTAGTCCTTTTTTGTCAATATTTAACTCTTTTCGCACCATCATAGTGTATATTGATAAGTTTTTACTTCAAGGATAAGCCCTATTACTTCTTTTATATAGTCAAACAAATCAGGTTTTCGAAATTTGCTCGCCAATAATTTGAAAATTTTCAGTTAAAAGAGTAGACAATTCATCTGTATACTCGTTAATATTTTTGAAAAAACTTAAACATTTGTTTTTAAACTTCTCATAAGTATCATAATACTTGTTATACAATATTTTTTTGCGAAAGAATTTCCATAATCTTTCAATGAGATTTAAATTGGGTGAATAGGAAGGGAGAAATTTGATCTTTATTCTCGAATTTGCAAGGTATTCTTTGACCAACTTAGACCTGTAATATTTAGCATTATCAGAGATTATGTAAATAGTACCGGCTTGAGCATACCTTGACTCTATTTCATGGAAAAGCTTTATTGTTGATTGAGCATTGATGCTTTCATCTTCCCGGATTGTTACTTCAAAGGTTTCTATGTCAATAGCACCGTTTAAATTTATTCTTTTCCTGCCGGTATTAGAGGGTATTTCCTTCTTTTTGCCTTTCTCTATCCAGCAATATGCAGACGTAGAATTGTGCTGTGGATGAACTCCATCCATAAAAAGTATCTTATCTCCGGGGGCTTTCTCTTCTTTGAGTTGTTTGTATTTTTCGACAAATTCTTTTTGTTTTTCAGGGTTTGCTTTGCCTGGAACTATTGTAGTTTTCTTGTAAGTAAAGCCTAATCTATCGAGGGTATGTACCATTCCTTCGGGTGTATAGATTTTATTGAATGTCTGTTTTACATATTCAACAATTTCTTTTGCCGCGCTATAGTTGTTTTTCCTGATATGATCTTTTAATTGTTCTTCTTGTTCGCAGGTGAGTTTTGGCACACAGCCAATATAATTGTCAGATAAAAGCCCGTCAAAACCTTTATCTTTGTATAGTTTTTCGTAATTCCTGATTGTTTGATCGTCTAACAAGAGCGCCTCTGCTACTTCTTCATAACTCCATCCTGAATCAAGAAGAAGTATAGCTTTGATTCGGTCGGCATGACGTCTATGAGGCTCTTTCTTATGTGCTTTTTTAAATTCTATTCGGGTTTTTTCACTGAGAAATGGATTCATGCAGAATTTAATACTCTAGAAACAATTCAAATGCAAGAAAAAAACAGATTTTTATAAAAATAAATGCTTTTTACTATATTACGGTTAGCTTCTGCTGTGGTCTTGCCTTGAGTAAAACAATTTGAGTGTTCTCTGCATTGGGCAATATAAAACTTTCCGTCTTTCTCTATATCAATAGTAAAATTTTTACGTATAACAAATCTCCTTCAGCTAATTTTTTTCTTAAATGCCTACCACGGTACACCAATCTCTTTTGCTATTCTTTGTACTACTATCCATCAACTTCTTGTTTTTTATGCTCGTTTTTCAAAATGCATAACCGTAAGGCATTGATTAGATGAGGATTACGTAAAGTTTGGAGCATTGGGTTTTTTGTCATTTGAATTTGTTTCGTATTTCGATATTCGTATTTTGAATTTGGTTGCGGCCAAAGGCCGCGCCAAGTTGTTCTTGGGAAAATTTCTAGGAGCGACATATTTGAATATGGCTATTTCGTCAAGGCTCCAGAGAGCATCTTTTTCAACAACATTTCTTTATCTTTTTCTATTTGCTGTTTTAATGCTTCAATGGAACCGAAGGGTATTTCGTCTCTGATCCTGAAGAGAAACTGCACTTCAAGGTTTTTTCCGTAAATTGATTCGTGAAAATCCAGTATGTGTGTCTCTATCTCCATGGTTTCGTCTTCGCTTGATAAGGACTCTTTGAAAAAAGTAGGCCTGGAGCCGATATTGGTCAATGCCAGATATTCCCTTTCCTTCCAGCATACCTTTGTGGCGTATACGCCTTGTGGTGGCCTGATTTCGTGGTGCAAATCCAGATTTGCGGTGGGATATCCCATAGTTACGCCTCTGCCGGATTTTCTTACGACAGTGCCTAAAACAGAGACAGGCCTTCCAAGCATGGCTTCCGCCTTCTCTAATGCGCCTTCCTGAATGGCTTTACGGATAACAGTGCTGCTGATAACCTGCCCCTTATAGGTTTCCGGTGGGCATTCGTGTGCTTCATAATGGTATTTGCCCGCCAATTCCTTTACGAGTTTGATATTCCCGCTTCTATTCTTTCCAAAATGGCAATTAAAACCAAGCACTATGCATTTTGAATCTAACTCTTTTACGAGTATGTTTTCTATAAAATCTTTTGCGTTTGTTTGTGCAAGGGAATCGTTAAATGGCAATATTAACGTATAATCAACACCCAGCCTTTCAAACAATACCAAACGATGCGACAGGGAAGTGATGAAAAAAGGGGTTTTGTTTTCCAAAAGAACTCTTGGGTGTACGTCAAAGGTGATAATGACAGAGTCTCCGCTCTTTTTAGAGGCTAAACTTTTTGTGTATTCAATAATTTTCTGATGTCCACGATGTACGCCGTCAAAAACACCAAGTGTAACTACCGGATTATGAATTTTTCCTTTAAATTCGCTTATACGGTAAATCTTTTCCAATGATAGCTCCCCCAATATATGCCATAACACATGGAAAACGACGGACGAGAGATGAAGGGACTAAAAAAAACAAGGATGTCCATCAGCTATCGTCATATCCCCCAAATTTTTGTTATTTAAAGCAGTACCATTTACGTAGTAACAAGGTAAGAAATTGGAATTTATTCGCTACTCCAGACTGTATTGGGGAATCTTGAAAGACGCCCGGCGGAGTTACTCTAAACGAAGTGAATATGTCCAGAATGACCGCAAAGGAGATATCTTCTCCTCCTTTTGTGGCCAGAGATTATGAAGGTTTCATCACAAACAGGATTTTTGCCACAAGTACGTTTCTATTGAAATTTTGTGTAAATTTCCATCTGTTTGTTCATGTCGGCTTTCCATGCGGTCAAAAAGGCCTCCTGTTTTTCGTACAAAAACCTTTTCATGACGTTTTCCCTGGTTTTTTCAAAAAGAGCGGTATCGGCAGGTTTTCTCTCTATTACACTTATTATGTAACACGCCTTTTCATCAAGAGTTTCTACAGCAAAGGCCACTTCGCCCGGTTTTAATTCAAAGGCCTTATTTGTGAGGTTAGGGCGGTCTGCATCAAGCGCCTCTATATATCGCGAATCCCTGTCAAAAAGTTTCATAGGACGCTTGATGTAATCAGTTTCACATACCAGAAAATCTTTTTGACTATACTCACCAGCAATTAATTTTACAATATCTTCAAACGCAGTGGCTGAATTGGAACCACTTGTGTATTTTTCTGCGATTTCTATCGATTTTTGCAATCCCTTTTCTATTGTAATGTCCCGTAAAACTTTATTTTTGATCTCCTCAAATGGGGCAGGAGCGGGATATTTCTTATCGATTACCTGAAAAATAACAAACCCCTCAACAAACTCCAGCGGCATAGATGGTTCAAATTTTTCCCTGTCAAAAGCAACCTTCGAAATCTTATCAGACCCCGGGAAGATTTCCCACAAATCGCTTTCTGCAAGAAACTCGCGCTTCGATTCTTTTCCGGCAGGAATGGTGCGGGTTAATTTATATTTTACGGCAAGATCGCTGAAATTCGGGCGGTCTTCCTTGTCTATTGTTGCGTAAATTTCCTCATCCACCTTATGTATCACCTCTGATGCTTTTTCCCTTGCCATTTGTCCTGCAAGTATTTTCCGAATTTCATCCTTTACCGCATCATACGATTTGTAAACGTGGCTAAGGTCCTTTTCCTTTGTGTCGCCTTCTGACATTGTCTCCGTTTTATCCTCAGGAACAGAAGATTCTTCGGTTGTTATTTCTGCGGGATCGATTTTATATTGCGTTTCCTTATTATCCTCATAATACTTCTTTATATCTTCCTTCGTAACATCAACAAGCGCCTGCATATCGTCAAATTTAGCAATAAGGCATTCAATCTTTACCATTTCAGGAAGCATGTAGCCTGGAGTTCCACTGTGTGCATCATATTCTTTGTTCTTGTATTTATTATAAAACGCTATTAGCTCTTCTTCATTTACCTGAACGGTATCGGCAAAATCACTCGCCTTTAATGCCATGATTTTTAACTTTACCTGCTCGTTTTCCAGAGAAAACCGGTACCAAAGTTCCTCACTTGTTACTTTTGTGGATGAACGCAACAGAGATTCCAGCTTTTCAACCAGCAGGGCTTCCCTGATAGTACGTTGTATTTGATCCGGAGTAAGTTTAAAAGTATTACACAGAAACTGCATTAGTCTTCTTTTTTCAAGCTCAGGAGTTTGCCCGAAAACCTGAAAAGCAATTCTCCGTAAACCGTCTTCAACTTCAGGGCTTGTTATCATTAATCCCATTTGATTTGCCTTTTCAACCATCAGAAACTGCTTCCAGACTATAGGGATAATTGATTCCTGCGTTTGAGGGAAAAACAACCTCTGCCACCTGATTGCCATTTCGGTAAACTCATCCTGTGTAATCTTCCTTCCCAATACTTTGGCGATAGGTTTTTTGGGAATTAATTCCATCGCGGAAAAGCTTATGCCCCAAACAGAAACGGCAAATATCATTATGATATAAACGATTTTTTTATTCTTTTGTAGCCAGGAAGTGGATACCATTATTTCCCTCTTAAATTTTCTAAAAACTCTATGAATGAAGCTAAATTTATGACAAGCGTAGCATTTTATCTGTTCTTCCTATAATTATCAAATGCTTTTTTCATAATCACTGGGCAAGGCAAATTTCCTTGATAAATCTGTTCCTTCTCTCTATACTCAAATTGCTACTTGTGTACAGTAGTGCCAGTTAGTGAGAGTTTTGTTTTTCAAGGAGATCGACCACCGGAAAACACTATTTTGGCCTTATGTGGCGGCAATTCATGGATTAGCTCCCACAATGCATTAAAATTATGTTATGTATTGGACTTTTACAAAAAATGAAATCGATACTACATTTATCGTAATTGTTATGCATGGTCTCTTGCCGTATTACTCGCCTTTTTAATGAGCGAATCATTGCTATTCAACAGTTTACGGCGTATCTTTATATTTTTGAGTAAGGGTTTAGTTACATTGTGTAAAGTTACTTTGATTTTTTGATCAAAAAGGAAATATTCATGAGATTAAAGCATCCGTTTAAGTATGTGTTAATAATAATTATAATTTCTATATCTTCCATTTCCGGTTTTTTTGTTGTTTTCAATAAAACATTTGGTCTGGAACCCCATTTTGAAAATCTGTCAGTAAAAGAAGATACTGAATATAAATTTCGCCTTCCCGGAATTGTACTTTCCTATATTAACCGCCTGTATGTTGACCCTGACCGTATTGATAATGTTGAAATGGTTAAGGGAGCTCTTGATTGGCAGGAAAGAGTCATACCTGAAGTCTTGGTAGACTACTCTGAGGAGAAGAAGATAAACACCGTTACGGTTGACACTGTTTCAAAGACATTTGATTTGTCAGAAGTTCACCGGTCCAAGGATGTTTTCAAAGTGCTGCAGGATGCCCTGGATTTTATCAATAAGCATCGGGAAGAGAACGCATCACTTACCGCCAGCGATGTGGAATATACGGCAATCAACGGCATGTTGACGCAGCTTGACCCGCATTCCATTATCTTACCGCCAAAACAATTTACCGAATTTAAGATTGGCACTACCGGCAAGTTCGGAGGACTCGGCATGGTGGTAGGAATAAGAGATGGCGTTCTGACGGTAATTTCTCCCATTGAAGGAACCCCTGCTGCAGTGGCAGGAATAAAGGCAGGAGATAAAATTGTGGAAATTGATGGAGAATCGACCGTAGATATGGACCTTACCGAATCTGTTGGGAAACTGCGTGGTGATCAGGGTTCAACCGTCACACTTTCCATTTTAAAACATAAAGCAGTAGAGACAAAACTTTTTGCCCTCAAACGGGAAATAATAGTAATTCCTACGGTAGAATCCGCATCTATTGAAGGAGGTTATGGCTATGTAAGAATCAGGAATTTTCAGGATGATACCTCTCAGCGCCTTAATGAGCAGTTAAAACAATTAAACAAAAACAATGATAAAATGAAAGGACTCATTCTCGATTTGCGGAACAATTCGGGTGGTTTGTTAGACCAGGCAATCAAGGTGTCTGACAAATTTCTGGAAAGTGGCTCTATTGTTGTTACCGTTGGGCCTGGAGGCCATCCCAGAGAAGTGATCGATGCAAAAAAAACGGATACTGACGAGGAACTGTACCCCATAGTGGTGCTTGTCGATGCAGGAAGCGCCTCAGGGGCTGAAATTGTTGCCGGCGCTCTAAAGGAAAATAACCGTGCGATAATCGTCGGAGACAGAACATTTGGCAAGGGGTCTGTCCAGCAGCTTATAGAGTTAATGGACGGTTCGGCGCTAAAATTAACCATCGCAAAATATCTTACCCCTCTTTTTACCGACATTCAATCTTTTGGCATTACACCGGACATACAGCTTGTTCCGGTGACCGTAGAAAAGGACAACATCAATCTTTTTCATGGCATCACGGCAATCAGGGAAGAAGATCTGAAAAAACATTTGGACGACCACCACAAAGATGCATTTCCCTTTGCTACCCTTAAGTACTTCCATGAAATAAAGGAAAAAAAAGAGGACGCGGTTGCCGGGAAAGAGGCGGAGGTGGAACCTGCGGAAGACGAAGACCCTTACAAACTGCCTGATTTTGATAAAGATTTCCATATTGTCTTCGCCAGAAAATTACTGGCAAACACTTCTACATGGAAAAAAGAGGAAGGTTTTCTGCAAAATTCTCTTTCAGTAATTGACGCAATTTCCGAAGAGGAAGAAAAGAAAATAGCACAGGCGCTTGATAGCTTGAGTATTGACTGGTCTGAAGGGATAAATGAAGGGGCATCCGCAACAAATGTTACTTTTTTAACAAACCCCATTAATAAACGGGTAAAGGCCGGAGAAAAAATTACGCTTACGGTAACTATTGAAAACACGGGGGATAAACCTCTCTATCAATTGCGCGGAATTTCTTCCAGCAAAAACGGTCTGTACGATAAACATGAATTTATTTTTGGTAAAATAGGCAAAGGAAGTAAAAAGACGTACACCAAAACGATAGAAATACCAAAAAATTCACTTGATCGGGAAGATGAAATTACTATTAAATTTGAAGAGTTAAATAAAAACAACCCGGCAGATCTTAATTTAACTGTGGCAATAGAGGCATTGCCTCAGCCGCTTTTTGCCTTTTCTTATCAGATTTTAGATCAGGCAACAAACTCTTCAGGCAAAAATAACGGTGATGGATTAATAAACAAAGGCGAAAATATTAATCTCCTTGTCATGGTAAAAAACATGGGAAATGGGATTTCCGAAAAAACGGTTGTTACCCTCAGAAATTTGAGTGACAAAGAGGTGTTTGTAGAAAAAGGCAGGGTTGAAATTGGTCAATTAAATCCGGGAGAAATCAAGGAGGCGGAATTAACTTTTAACGTCAAAGAAACAATTGCTTCTAATGAATTTAATGTGGATATTATTATTTCCGACTCTATCTTCGGCGCTTTTTTAAGTAATACATTAAAATTCTCCGTGGTTGCCGGTGTCCCCCAAAAGCTGACGGCCAGTTCCAAACTTTTGAAGATAAACAAAAACCATATTCCACTGTATGGTGGAATGTCATTTGACACCCCTGTTTTATCAATGATGAACGAGGGCACAATTCTCAAGTCTGACGTCAGCAACGCTGATTGGTACAGGGCGGAACTTCCTAATAATAGATACGGATGGGTTTCTGCAAAGGACGTAACTGCGGTAAATAATGATGCCGGAAAATCATCCGACGAACTCGAAATGTTTATACAGCGAATCCCCCCCACCATTTCTCTGGATGGCGTGCCAAACATTTTATTTGGCGAGGAAGAATTATCCATTTCTGCACTTGTAAAAGACGATACCCACGTAAAACATGCTTATGTACTGATAAACAATGATAAAATCTTTTTCAAATCAAACAAACATGTAAGCCCAAGACAACAATCGTCATTGAAGATTGATACAAAACATTCGTTAAAAGAAGGTCCAAACGTGATTACTATCATCGCCCGCGATGATCATGATCTGGTAAGCATAAAATCATTTGTAGCAACAAAGGGCATAACGGTAGCAAAAGGCATGTAATGGGTTACTGTGCTTTTTTCCTATGCCATTTGTGTACAGCAGGAACGCTCGTATAAAGTTTCGGTGAAATGTATATGTAAAAATAAATACCTTTGTGAGGGGGGGCCCGAAACAATCTATTGTTCTAAAAAGACTTACGATTCTTTCACTGTCGTTCGTAACGGATAAACATAGTTTGTGTCAGTGCCACCCTGTATAAAATTCACATTTTGTGAACATCTTGACGATAAAAAAGACCGGTTGCAAAAGGAACGATGTGGAAGTTCTTTTGCAACCGGTCTCTTTTTGGTTGCTGAGAAAGCATTACCACATACAAAAACAACATTAATCAAAATAAGAACTAAGTCTTAAATAATTAGAGACATGCAACAACTAATGCTTCAATCAAATATCCTTCTCCTTTTAAATTTAAACATAAGGAGTGGAATCTATTTAAAAATGGTGTCGTAGCTATTGTGGAGATTATAAGGAATGATTTTTTGAGGTGTGGTTGTTTTACTTTTTGACATTTTGTCGTAAATAGCTGCTATAACCAATGAAGATATAAAAAAAATAAATCCACAAACTATAATTCTTATGTCTTTTGATGTTATACCAAAAAAGTTGTAATTTTGCCCTACGTAACTACCCACTAGTAAACTAATTAATGGAAATACAAACACGAGTATTATACTTTTGTAAGGTGAATGGATTGTTTTTTGCGTAACTACCAATTGCCCTTCCTTTGTGCCGGGAACTGTTTCAACTTCCAAATATTGCGAACTACCTTTTACCTCTGCACAACCACTGCAACTCTTACAGTTCTCCGCTGTTTGTTTTAGTAATTCGATGGTCGTTCTGTTGCCGTTAATACGTTTTATGATACCCGCTTCTTTTACTTGTGTTTGTTTAAACATGGAAACTCCAATACATTTATTGCGGTGGGGGTTGTGTTTGTGGTGAGTTGCCAACTTTTTCCCGCATGAGTTTTCCAACCTTGAACACAACGACATTTTTTGACGGTACAAAAGCAACTTCTCCGGTTCTTGGGTTTCTTGCCTTGCGTGCCGCACGCTGGCGAATTTCAAAGACGCCGAAGTCGCGCAATTCAATGCGATTACCCTGTGAAAGCTCCCCTATAATTTCATCCAAAAACATTTGAATTGTCTTTTTTACCACCATATGCGTGTTGTCTGTTTTCCTGGCAATCTTTTCGCACAGATCCCTTTTTGTCGTTGTTTGCATTACATATCTCCTTAATTATA
The DNA here is from genome assembly GCF_900232105.1 of Candidatus Kuenenia stuttgartiensis. Taxonomy (NCBI): domain Bacteria; kingdom Pseudomonadati; phylum Planctomycetota; class Candidatus Brocadiia; order Candidatus Brocadiales; family Candidatus Brocadiaceae; genus Candidatus Kuenenia; species Candidatus Kuenenia stuttgartensis. Next base: position 905,352 of record NZ_LT934425.1, on the reverse strand, counting down.
ACGGTAAGTATATTACTGGCAACCTATAGAAGTATTTAACTGAGCGAATACGTTAAAAATAAAAAAATTATCTCTTTCTCGGGTTTAGGGGATTAATGAAAGGCTGTGACCTATGTGTGTATTTATGAATGAATATATTTTTATACAACTGCTTACGACATTATTCCACCACCGCCTTCACCAACTCTTGTTCTAGCCTTATCCCATCCAGTCTGACCAAAAATGCTGATAGATGTAGGCGGATTAAGCTTTTTAAAAATATCGGTTTTAGGCTTACAGACAATTTCAAAAGGGCATTCTTTTAGATTCGGAAGTAAGGAATTATTGCCAGAAACAAAACCAGAATTTTCAATTACTAAATAGCCTTCATTATCTGTGCATGGCAATACCTTATTTATTACATGAGCCTTACTTTTTACTTTATTTCTGAAGCATATTTGGCAGGTCTTATTCCTCCCTGAATGCCATTTAAAAGTATGATTTTCTGTTTCGCATTTAAAAATGCATAATGATTCTTTGCAGAATTCTTTCCCTATAATCCTGTAAATGAAATAATCAATCAGGCTGGGGCTAGCGATGCACTCTTTTGGATATTTGTTATTCCATATTTCCCAAACTCTCCGCCATGCCAATGCATTCATATTGTCAATGAGGGTGTATTGATAGCAAAAAACATCCAGAAAGCTGCTTATTAAAACAATATCGGTTTTTAAAATTCTGCTTCTTAGGGCAACTTTTACAGTATTTATGTCACTCGCAACATCAATTTTATCAAAATTTTTTGGATTCTTCCAAACTCCTAAGACAACCATATCCCTTAAGAACATGTCCGTCTTTTTATTACCAAAACCAGAACCCCGATTGTTTATCAAAAGGGTTCTTACCTTTTCTATATCATTCTGGCAAAATGACAACAGTTCATAAGGTTCAATTCTATTGTCAATTAAGAGTTTAGAAGCTGTAATTGCATATTTGACTCGTTTATCATTTTGCGAAAGGCTTGTTATTCCAATATTTCTTAAGAAATCTTCTGGGTTTTGATTAATGTTATTTGTATCAAAAATACTTGGGTCGTCTTTATACCGTTTAAATAAATCTTCAAATTTTCTTGAACCTCTAAAATCCTGATTGGCAGAAAAATACCGTATTTTACAAATTTTTTCAGGTGTTAGAGAACACGTGCTATATAATTCATAAAAAAGCGTCCTTCCATATTTGGTAAAAATATCGTGTAACACTTCTGCAACATTCGAACATTGACTATCATCAATCTGTGGATTTAGTATCTGCTTATGATATTTCTCCCAGAATTTATGAAATTCGGAGAAATATTCAAACTCAACATCTAAAATATTTGTATCTCCAATACCCTTATAATTTGTGTAAAAATATTCGTTTATTTTAGAAATAATATATTTTATTTCATCGATATATAAATCCCGTGATAAGGATATATTTGAGTTGTTTAATAAGGCTTTAAAAAATGTGCTGAAAGTATTCATATTGTAAATTTCGCATCAGAATGGGTTAGCTTGCAAGAGTTAAAAGTTAGATATTGATTTAACTTGATCGAGAGACTTAGAAAAAGTGGAATGAAACATCCATTGTTTTGCTTCAGACGGAAATGGAATTTCTCTTATTGAAATAAGCTATACTTAAATTATTTCAAAGGAGGATGAAAATAAATAATCCGCAGATAGGAGAAAATTAAGGAAGTTTTTTATCTGTGCTAATCTGCAAATCTCTTTTTGATTAACATATAATAAATTTTCTATACTTAAAAATTTTTCTCGTTCCTCATTGTTTTTGAATGGTTTCGTTTGATTCCAAACATTAATTAAGAAATCGAGAAATTCCTGGGTTTTTTCCCTATCAGCATAAAGCTTTATTAATATATCTGCTGTCCAGTGAATATGTTTTGGTGTTCTGATTCTGGTCCACGGATCTCTTACATTTTGTCTGTATTTAATGAGAATATCGTATTTACTTATTAAACCTTGATATACACCTACAATAAAACCACCATTTATTTCAAATACCTTCAAAGGGAGGACCTTCTTACCATCCTTATTAAATGACATAAATTTTTCTAAGTATTCCATAGCAGCTAATCTTTCTTTTTGTAAACTAGTAAATACTGGTGCGAGGTATGTAAATCTGACATATTTTCTTTTTGAACAATTTTTCGGTTTTCGGTGGTAACAACAATAATTTCTTTAATGACAAATTCTGTAAATTTCACTGAATCAACAGTATACTTTGCCAAAGGTTCTACAAATTTACCAATTCTTACGTCTTTTGTCTGGACAACAAAATGTCCACCTTCGTTTATATACGGCAATTCATTTTGCAAAACATCTTTTAATTGTTTTAGATACAAAGTGATGTCGGAACCGGAATATTCTTTTTTATCCAAACAGGAGGACTTGACAAATAATAGATTTTTCTTTCTTTGATGAGAAAGAAGCGATGTTTTCGCAGAATCTAACCCAATATCAATTACTTTATATCCATCTTCTCTTGTATATCTGTCAATAACATTTTTATTTAATAATTTTTCAAAATTATCCTCTGCAAATATCCAAACCGTTGAAGTTTCAAGTTCCTCCAGTTTTTTCTCAAGCTTCGGTTTTTTTTGATAGTGTCTTAAAAAACCATATTCAACATAATCTTCTTTAACTTCATCTGCTTCTATAATAGGTTTTTCAAAAATAGGCAGGTATTCGTGAGCTAATAAAAGAAAGTTAAACTTAATACTGTTTGTATACCAAAAACCAGTTGTTTTGCAATTATGCTGGCGCTTTATTACTAGTTCTTTAATTTTAAACCCTGCATTCAAAAAGACATTTATAAGGTTAAACCCTAGTGGTATCACATGCTTTTTCTTCCTCGTATCTCCAATAAGAATAGCACATTGCCTGCCTGGTTTTAATACTCTATAACTTTCTTTAGCAACTTTATCCATTTCTTTCAAAAAAAGTTCCGTATCAAGACTGGATAAATCACCCTCTTTGGAATCTGTATAATGAATAATATTTGCATAAGGAGGATGGGCACAAATGAGATCGATAGAATTATTTTTCAAAAATGATAGATTCCGCGCATCTCCCACAAACAATTCTGGTTCATATATTTTATATTGGCTGTGCTGGCTATGCTGGAAAAGTGGTTCTATTACCGGAACTTTAAAATCAACATTTTTTTTCGCTAAAGCTATAGCCGTATCATTAATATCAATGGCAATACATTTTCTACCCAACAATTTTGTTTCTATTGCAGTAGTACCAACTCCGCAAAAGAAGTCCAGGACAGTTTCTCCTGGTTTTGAATATTTAAGAATTACATTACGTGGAATGTAAGGAGACCAGTTGCCCCTGTACTCTCCACTGTGTGTTGCCCAATTACCCCTGCTTTTAAAACTCCAAACTGTTGTGGTTTCTTCGCTAAAATCTTTTGGCTCAAAAGTCTTTATTTTTTTATGCTTAATAAAACCAACATTAATACCCTTGCTTTGTGTTATAAGTTTTTCTAAATAGCGGAAGGTGATTCCATATTTTCTTCCAATTTCTACTTCCGGCATACCGTTGTCAACATCAGTTAGAATAGATTCTTCAAGCAACTTTATGCTGTGAGATTCTTTAAAATGAGAAGATAATGCATGCTTTACCTCAGAGTTACAAAGGGTACAAAATTCTGTTATCAAACTTGGATTTTTCGATGTTTTTTGAATCATTCGAAGCCACCTGATTTATCCAATTAACCTTTATTTACGCTCACGATTTTACCACTTTGAATTGAAAAGTCCGTTGTTAGATATAAAATATGGTGGACATGTAAAAGCCATATCAAATTTATGTTCAAATTAAGACAAGAGAACCATTGTATCTCCATGAAGTAAATATAAGTTTTTATCTTCGGATTTGAAATGTGAACATACCATACTTAAAAAGAAACAGTTTTTTCTTTGTTCAGTTTTTCAATGAATAAATGAAGTGTAGCAAGATTATACATACTTGGAATGACACTGAATGCTTCTTGTAGCTTGTTTGCGGCTGAACGCCAAACCTGACCGTCGGTGATCCAAACAAATTCAAAATTATTGCATTGATTAATTTTGGATGCAACATCAGAATATGACCTTGCTGTTTCATTAAGTTTAGAACCTGTACTATTGTAAAAATTCGCTTCGATCAAATATGTTTTTCTCTTGGTTTTTATTGCAAAATCAAAACATTTTAAATCTTCACCTAAACTTAGAATTTCAGGAAAATCAGTAATGTTGACCTGCTTTTTATGGAAAATCTTTGCGTTATCGAAAATCAAAGCAACTGCTTTTTCCATCTTATCACCGCCTCTATTTTTTCTTGCATTTGTATCTAAACCGACTTCAATACCAAAAACATAATCGACAAGGTTCGCGATTTTACAGTTTTTAAAAACTTCAGCTAAGCCAGTGTCTTTAATATATTCAAGTATCTTCTCAGCAGATTCAAAATAGGTTTCGAGAAGAACGATTTTACCTTCATTATTAATGACTTTCTTTTTGTCTTTTTTTCTAACTGCGATTAATACATCAAGTACTTGAAAAACACCTTTATTTTCCTCATAAAGTTCATTAACAGCTTGTTTTAAATCCTTTTTACCGATAAGGTAGTTTAGTTGATGCAGCTTTATTGAAATTTTATTGATGTTTGAAGTTATTTTTTTGAAATCAGTAAAATAATCAAGGGTTGCATTTGTTTCACTTAGTAGTGATAAGAATAGTTTAAATTGTTCAGACATTCTGTATTTTATTGGTTTGTAATTAATAATTCTTTTAAGGAACCTCTTTTTTCAGGATTAGCATTAATACTTCTTCTGGCATCAACTCTTAAAATCGTAAAATCACTATACAAATCATCAAAAAAATTATCAGCAGAATTTTTTCCTTTAACATCAGAATTGCTCAAAATCCATTGATGACCAAGTACATTTAATTTAGAACAAAAGTTTTTCAGTCTTATTTGTTCTTCATCATTGAATTCGTCTTTTGCGTATGAGTTAAAACTTGATGTTTCGCTTAATGGTTTGTACGGTGGATCGAAATAGAAGAATGAATTGTTTGTCGCTTTATCTAATGTCGCTTCGTAGTCACCACAAAGGATTTCAACTTTTTGCAAAAGATTACTTACAGATAAAATGTTTTTACCATCACAGATAGTAGGTTTTTTATAACTACCCATCGGTACATTGAATAAATTCTTACTGTTTACTCTGTATAGCCCGTTAAAGCAAGTGCGATTCAGAAAGATAAATAAAGCAGCTTGGCTGCTTTTTTCTTCCTTTCTTGTATTGTACAATTCTCTTTTCTGATAGTAGTACTCTTTTCTTTCTTCTTGTTTGCTGTCAAGATTGTGATATTCATTTTGCAGGATTTGCAGAATTGAAATAAGCTCTTCGGGTTTTGTGGCAATGACTCTGTAAGTGTTTATCAAGTCTTCGTTAATGTCATTGATAACCGCTTTCTCTAACTTTGGAAAGTTGTTGAGTATCCAAAATAAAACAGCACCACTTCCTACAAATGGCTCAAGGTAAGTAAATCTTGATTTAGTAATATCGTATGGCAACGACTTCTTTATTTCGTTAATGAGTTGCGTTTTGCCACCAGCCCATTTCAAAAATTGTTTTGCTATTTTGTTTTTCATTGTGAAGTCTTTAAAATGTTTTTTGTCTTATTCAAACCTTGCAATGCAAAAGGGTCTTTGTCCTGATTATTACAACACCTTTTCATTTATCCTTGGCTTTAAATTTAAACATAAGGAGTGGAATCTATTTAAAAATGGTGTCGTAGCTATTGTGGAGATTATAAGGAATGATTTTTTGAGGTGTGGTTGTTTTACTTTTTGACATTTTGTCGTAAATAGCTGCTATAACCAATGAAGATATAAAAAAAATAAATCCACAAACTATAATTCTTATGTCTTTTGATGTTATACCAAAAAAGTTGTAATTTTGCCCTACGTAACTACCCGCTATTAAACTAATTAAGGGAAAGACAAACACGAGTATTATACTTTTGTAAGGTGAATGGATTGTTTTTTGCGTAACTACCAATTGCCCTTCCTTTGTGCCGGGAACTGTTTCAACTTCCAAATAGTGCGGACTACTTTTTACCTCTGCACAACCACTGCAACTCTTACAGTTCTCCGCTGTTTGTTTTAGTAATTCGATGGTAGTTCTGTTGCCGTTAATACGTTTTATGATACCTGCTTCTTTTACTTGTGTTTGTTTAAACATGGAAGCTCCAATATATTTATTGTGCCGGGGGTTGTGTTTGTGGTGAGTTGCCAACTTTTTCCCGCATGAGTTTTCCAACCTTGAACACAACGACATTTTTTGACGGTACAAAAGCAACTTCTCCGGTTCTTGGGTTTCTTGCCTTGCGTGCCGCACGCTGGCGAATTTCAAAGACGCCGAAGTCGCGCAATTCAATGCGATTACCCTGTGAAAGCTCCCCTATAATTTCATCCAAAAACATTTGAATTGTCTTTTTTACCACCATATGCGTGTTGTCTGTTTTCCTGGCAATCTTTTCGCACAGATCCCTTTTTGTCGTTGTTTGCATTACATATCTCCTTAATTATAACGGTAAGTATATTACTGGCAACCTATAGAAGTATTTAACTGAGCGAATACGTTAAAAATAAAAAAATTATCTCTTTCTCGGGTTTAGGGGATTACTGAAAGGCTGTGACCTAATCTTAACTAACTTCTAGGCATGCCACTTATGACTAGTTTGAACATAGTATCAATTCAAAAGATCAATGTCAATAAGAATTTACGACTATTCTGCAACAAAAATCCATGGTTAAAAAACCAGATACTCCCGTATTATTTTTACATAAAATTCCTTGACAATAAAACAGCTAATACGATAATATAGTCCTGTTAATTTTGATTTAAGGAGAGATAGATTATGAAAGTAAGAATTAGGAAAAGTTCGATAAAACGTAAGAGAATGTGCGGTTTTAGAAAAAGAATGCGGACAAAGGGAGGGCGTGCTATTTTAAATAGGAGACGCCGCATAGGGAGAAGGCCGCTACTGAATGTTTGAGCGAACAAAGAAAAGAAAGAGACCCTAAAAATTGAATACATTATTTAGGGTCTCTTTTTGTTTAGAAACTAATCGAGGCTGATGGCCTCTACGGGACATTCTTCCGCTGCCTGTCTACAGGTATCTTCATACTCAGAAGGCACTTCAATATCCTTCGCTTCGGCGAGATCACCGTTCATATAAAAAATTTCAGGACATGTTTGTACGCAAAGTTCACATCCTGTACAAGTATCTGCATCTACTTTTGCATGCATAAAAAACCTCCTTGAAAAAACAAAATAATGTGATTAAAAGTATTAAAAATTCCTTAAATAAAGAAATATCAAGTTTCCCCCCCACCTCCTTCCTAATGATGCTCTTTTTTTTGTAAAAGTTTGCATCCCTTTTATTTTGCCAGAAAATGATGTTCTTATAATACTTTTTATTTACAAGAAATATTTCTACGTCAGTAAATAAATCTGTTGATTAACCCCCAATTTTTGCCCCTTTTCTGTAAGATGGTTGTTGTAAATCATTAGCATGGGGCAAACGCAGGGGTTAGTATCTCTCTTAAATTCATTCATAATAATTATCATGTTATTAGATAAAATACAACAATCTTTTTTTTTAACTTTGAAGAGGAAAATGTATCTGTTTGATATGTCTTTGCCGCAAAGAAAAACACGATATCCGTATCTTTCACACTTTTATTTATAATTTGCGGGGAGAAACAATGACGGTGGTGTATGTAATATCTTTTCTCCATGACAATGCTTTTGAATTTGTAGCCTAAGTTGTCCACATGCAGCATTTACGTTAATTCCTCTTCTTTGACGAACCGTGGCGACGATGCCATGATTTTTTAGCACGGTGCAGAATGTTTCCACTGTTTTTTGTACCGGGGGGGCAAAATTGCCTTCCTTTATTGGATTTACAGGAAGAATATTAACGTTGCACTGAACTCCTTTTAATATTTGTGCAAGTAATTTGGCATCCTGTTTTGAATCATTAATGCCGTCAATCATGGTATATTCAAAACTAATATCTCTATGGGTAGCATTAAAGTATTCCTGCGCAGCACCCAGGATGTTTTTAATCCCTGTTTTACTGTTTGATGGGACGAGTTTATTTCTTGTATTATCATTCGATGCATGAAGAGAAATAGCAAGATTTACTTTGAGCCCTTCCTTTGCCAATCTTCTGATTCCTTCTATCAGGCCAACGGTTGAAATAGTGATATTTCTGGCACCTATCGCCAGACCCCAATCAGCATTCATAATTCTGAGAGACTTGACCACCTTATCATAATTGGCCAGTGGCTCTCCGATTCCCATAAAGACAATATTGGTAATGTGTTCATTTGCGGGGAGGTGGTTTTTGATATGTAGAACTTGTTCGATTATTTCCCCGGTTTTAAGGTTTCTGGTAAGTCCTAATACACCACTTGCACAAAAACTACACCCCATAGCACAACCAACCTGCGTTGAAACACATGCCGTCCTCCTCTTACCGTCTCTTAAAAGCACACATTCAATTAAGTTGTTGTCCGGCAAATGGATCAGAAATTTTTCTGTACCGTCTTGCGAGGTGTTTATTGTGTGTATTTTGGTTTGAAAAACATTGTGTGCTTCTTCAAGCTTTTCTCGAAACGGCAGGGGAATATCGGACATTTGATTAAAATCCGTTGCGCCTTTTTTATACATCCATGAAAGAATTTGCTTCCCCCTGTAAGAAGGCTCTCCCAATGAGCGGCAAAGTTCCACCGATTCAGATAAATCTAATTCGGTAATTGAAGTTAACTGTAATTTATTCATACCCAATTTTTTGAAAAAATAAAAACGTTCGTTTCCAGGCTGGAGACTGGAAACGAGATTGAAACTGCATAATCGGTAAATATTATGATAAAAGTACTGTTATGGCTTTTTCAATACTCCTTTAATGAGATTTCTGAAATCTTCTGATTTGATTAAGAAAGAAGCGACAGCAAAAGTAGCGCTCGCGGTCAACATTGGAATGAAAAGCCGTATTCCCTTAAAGTAAAGCGAGGTGTTTTCCTCTGAATAAGGAAGCATTTTTAGCGTAAAAAAGCATACAAACCCCATCGCAACTGAGATGATTATCGTTTTTACAAGAGAGACAAAAACTTCTTTTTGTATTTTTATACTTAGTTTTTTTTGCAATATCAGGGTTAATATAATTATTTGTATTATGGCGCTAATTGAAGTGGAAAGGGCCAGACCCCCTTCTTGTAAAGTCCAGATGAGCGAAATATTCAACACCAGGTTTAAGCCGACACACAATGTACCGATTTTGACGGGAGTAACCGTATCTTTGAGAGAATAAAATGCCCTGATCAGTACATGTAGACCACAATACGCCCATATGCCGATAGCATAAAACAAGATGACGCGAGATGTTCTTAATGCCGATTCGGCGTCAAATTGGTTTCTTTTATAAAGCAGGCTCACAATAGGTTCCCGGAGCATGATAATACCAATCGATGCAGGAATACCCATAAAGAGAATGAATTTTAAAGCTTTGTTGAAGGTTCTTGAAAAGTTTTCCCAGTCTTCTCTTGCCGCATATGTGGAAAAAAAAGGAAAGACTGCGGTAGCCATGGCAACGCCGAAAACTCCCAAAGGAAACTGGATTAATCTGTCGCTGTAATACAGCACGGATGCTGCCCCGACTTTCAGGGGAAACGGTATGTTCATTCCGGCAAAAGCAAAAGAGCCCTGCCCATCACTAGTTGAGGCAAATCCAACGGCAATTATACTGTCAAGTAAAACATTAAGCTGTACGATTGCCAACCCGAAGACGATGGGGGCCATTCGTGTAAAAACCGATTTTAAGCCTGGGTGTGTAAATTGGAATGATGGACGGTAATTAAAACCTTTCTGCCTGAGAAAGGGCAGATGGACATACATCTGGATAATGCCCGAAAAAAGGATGGCAATTGCCACTGTAAAGACCATTTTCTCGGTCACATTCCCCGTATAAAAGGATACAAATGCCCCGCTTATCCAGCATATATTAAGAATCATGGGGGCAAATGCGGGGATGAAAAAATGGCGAACCGTGTTTAATATTGCTCCCATAAAAGCGACAATGCAAATAAAAAAAACATAAGGAAACAAGATTATTAGTAATTTAAAAATTAACTGCCATTTTTCATGAATGTTGAATAGTTTTGGAACCACAAAAAAAGATCCTTCACCTATGAATACAATCCCCCCTAAGATGATAATGAGTAACGTTATGACAATATTTGCAAATTTCCAGGCCTCCCGTTCTCCGTGCTTTTCTATATGTTCGGTGAATACCGGTATAAAAGCAGCGCTAAGGGCGCCCTCTCCAAATAAACGCCTAAAGAGATTGGGAATTTTAAAGGCGACGGTAAAGGCGTCCCATACGAGGCCTGTTCCAAAAATACTGGCACAGATAATATCCCTTCCAAGCCCCAGTATGCGGCTTAAAAAAGTGCAACTGCTTATGGTTTTTACGGAATAAATTAATTTTTTTATGTCTGACATGGAAAATTGATGGAGGTATAAGGGGCGTGTATTTATTTTTGATTAAAACGTGTTGCCGAAAAATCTGTAATAATTATCCCGCCCCTAAATACCCTCACAATAGGAACTTTTTGCATTTCCCCATCTGGCGAGAGAGGTTGGGGATAAATTCTTATGTGTGGATTTAATGGAAGGGACTGAAACTATATTGCAAAAATCTTTTCTGTGGCTATTTTGCCTTGTTTTCTTCGTCTTCAGGAACATAGTCTTTTGCGCAACGAAACCCAATGCTCTTATTCCTGTCTTCCGGCTTACCAAACATTCTGACAGCACATCTCATTTTATAGGCGTAGGGGGCAAAGAGGGAAGCACCTTTGATAATTCTCACCCCTGTGCTGTAATCAGGGCCTTTTGGATTCATACTTGGACTTTTGTGGTAATATTCGGCATGGTACCAATCATTGCACCATTCTGAGAGGCTGCCAATAACGTCATAGCATCCGTAAATACTTTTTCCAATATCATAACTACCTACAATCAGGGATCCACTAGGCCCTACATTTGCCAATGTTGCATCCCAAACATTCCCCCATGGGTATCTGCGCCCGTCAGTTCCTCTTGCGGCTTTCTCCCACTCTGCTTCCGTGGGAAGTCTCTTCCCCGCCCAGGCAGCGTACGCATACGCATCATACCAGTCAACACGGGATACGGGATAACCGGGATAATCATAATAGGGATAGTCCCAGTTTGTATGCACAGTACCTGGCACATGGTTTTTATCTTTTGGCTCTTCCGGGTGGCATTTGCTGTGGTCTCCCGTTTCTTTTATATATCGTACGAATTCCCAGTATAATGCGTTTGTGACTTCATATTTATCGATATAATATGCATCTAAATATACTTCGTGTATTGGTGATTCCTCGGGAATAAATTCTTCACCACCTGACCCCATAACAAATTTTCCTGCGGGAATTAAAACCATTTCACTCCATTTGTCACGGTTTTTCTCCAGCGCTGCGCTCATTTTTTTGTTTCTTTTTTCCAAAACTAGCGCTTCGCGCTTCTGTTTTTCCTCAGGCAAAAGCCCTTTTTCCAGCTTATATATATAGAGATATATATCCTGACTTATCTTTTGATAATTTTCCTGATTTTTTTTCTCTTCAGGCAGCATTTCTAATAAGTCTCTGCATGTATCCATGTGAAACAATGCCAATTTTTGATTTTCTAATTTCCAGTAAATACCACCGAGGTTAAAGTGTATTCCTATATTATCCGGATGTAAAAATACCGCCTGTTTAAATTCATTTAGCGCATCGGTATATTTTTCTTCATTTTTAAACCGGTTTCCTTCTTCTATGTGGGTTTGTATCTTTCGTGCTATTTCGGCTGGGGTAAGATTAACAATGTTTCCTTCGGGGTCCTTCTGCTCTGTAAGAGGTTGAACAATCAAAGGCATGCCATCTTTTTTGCAGAATTTTTCTCCTGGCGCTGCCTTTTCTTTGCATGTCGGGCATATAAGATCTGCCGCGGTATACTCGATAAGCTGTTTGCCATCAATACTGCAAAAGCTTACGTCTCCGGGATATATTCTGCTGCATTCAGGACACATCCTGTTTTTAGACGTATTTTCTTCTGTTATTGGCGTATTTTCTAAATTATTCCTATCCGTGCTTTGAGAGAAAAGAATATTACATAAAAATAAGTTGAGGATAACAGAAAACGTTGCCAGATAAAAAGATTTCAAAGAAAAGACCCCCATTCAGAAATGATAGATATTCGCTACAATTGAAATGTTATTTTGAGGTGTATAGAAAACTAATGTTGTATGTAATATAGCTGTATACCATTATTTATTTAAAGGCATGCATGATTCTTCAAAATCTGCGGTTAATTTAATCCTCTGTTATCTCAGCCTCGACTTCACCCGGTTTTTTCCGTTTCCAGTTTGACCACTTTCCCCATTCGATATATTTTTTATCGTCAGATAACCAATATTGTGTGCCTTCCCGCTCTCTTACACAAATCAACCCTTCTGCCTTTCGCACTTGCGTTTGCTTTATCACTTTAAAAAAATGACAATCTACCTGGTGAAAATTTATTTCGGAACTATTTTTAACCTCTTTTAATTCAAGATCATTAAAGGATAATTTATTTCCCGTAATCTTTTTTTCGTCCACGGGAATTTCATAAGTGATAATATCAGTTACTTTAATGGAGACAGCATTTGGTTTTTCGTCCATCCATGGTATTGGAACGGTACCGCTATATGGGGCAAAGGACTGATGGAAGCTGGGCGGTTTTTCCCCTGGCTGTCTGGAGGTATCAATTATACCACCGCCTGAATGTTGTGCCAGAACGCATTTTTCTGTCGCAAAAATAACAAAAACACTTACAAACAGTCCTAACAGGAACATTGTTCGCAATGTAACTAATCTGCCCAGTTTAACCTTCATGATAAAATTCCTTTTGCTGATAAAATCCACAATTAAATTATAATCCGAAAATATTACATAAGAATGCAGGGCTTGTCAATTGTTTTAGAAGCAAGATTGGACAAGCATATCCTTTGTAAACAAAATAAAAGAGAGGAAAGTTCATGGAAAATGGCGCCTTTTCGGCAATATATTTAAATATAGCCAAACAAATACGATTTTAGAAATTTGGCAATAAAATAGCTTTCTAAAAACAGATTTATTGTAACACTTTAGTTTTTTGAAAAAGTTTGGCGCATAGTGTAGGGACGACGGATGATAGACCTCCTTCGTCCCTCGTCTCTCGTCCTTAGTCTCTCGTCTTTCGTCTCTCGTCTTTCGTCTCTCGTCTTTCGTCCCTCGTCTCTCGCTCTTACGTTTTTCTAAAACGGAAGTGTTACTATTTGTTTGACTATAATTAATCTCCGGCGCGCGGTGGGATTCTTTATTCTTGACATAGATTTTTTATGATATTAAGATGAGCGACGTTAATAAATTTTTATTATGAAAGTATTTACAAGATATTAGTCAGTTGCGTTTTCTATGGAAAAAGTCCGAAAAATTCTTATCGTTGTCAACGATAATGATGACGAATATCCGGCAGGTAATTCACTCAAAGAAATGCTCTTAAAATGCGGATATCTTATTTACATGGCATGTCACGGCAAGGATGTTGTTCTCTTAATAAAGAAATATAACATTGATTTGGTTTTGTTCGACCTCTGTCTGTGCGATGAACATGAGTTTTTGTCAGTAAAAAGTACGAAGAATGCCTTGCCGGATACAAATGTTATCGTTATGGTTGATCGGGCAAAGGTTGGTAAGGTAATCAAAGAACTATGCATGGACACGGTTGACTATATTTTGAAACCTTTTGACGCCGATTACCTGAAAAAGACGGTTGAGAATGCGCTTTACAAACAACAGTTGGAATGGAATCTGAAAAAGACGCTATTCGATAAAGAGATTATCAATAATATAAACAAATCGATTGCTACCAGCATTGACATTCGTGAGAGTTTTTCAATGGTATGCAGCGAACTGAAAAAGATTATTCCATTTGTTCGCGCCTGCTTAATTATTTCAAATGAACAAGGTCAATGGTTTCAGGTGTTTGCGCTGGCAAAAAAGTATGATTTTAGTGAAATTAATGCAGGGGAATCATTTCCCATGGGTGGCAGCCTTTTGGAAAAAATTATTCAAACCGGCAAGCCCATCATAGTGAATGATACGAGCACCGGGCATTTCTGGACTGATAAGGTATTGCATAACGAAGGAATACTTTCACGGCTGGGTTTTCCCCTGATACTTAAGGGAAAAGTGCTTGGGGCAATCACATTTGGCGCCAAGGAGCTCAACAGTTTTGACGAACAGTGCTATTTCTATCTTTGGCAGATAGCGCCTCAGCTTGCAATAGTACTTGAAAACACTATTTTATTCAGCCGGATTAAAACCTCGGAAGAACGATACAAGATGTTGTTTAACTATGCGGCAGATTCAATGATGATGGTAGATTTGAATGGAAAGATACTTACGGTGAACAGGCGCGAGGAAGAAATTATCGGATATCAGATGGAAGAGCTTGTAAATAAGTATGTCTTTGATTTCCTGACCATACCATCAAAAAGAACGGTTATCTCACTGCTATCGATGGCAGTCAATAAGAAGGCGCCGACAACTGAAATTGAGGTAATCAGCAAAAATAAGCAGATATTGGTAATGGAACTGGATATTATTGCCGTTAGAGAAAGAAATGATATTATCTATATGTTGGCACATTTTCGGGATATAACCGAAAGGAAGAACCTGGAGCTGGAATTGAAAAGGGAAAAGGAGAAACTGGATGATATTGTAAGTCAAATCGGGGCAGACCTCCTCGTTATCGGCAAAGACAAAAAAATTCGCTGGGCAAACAAACGATTAATCAATAATCATCCCCTCGGCAAAAATATAGTAAATCATACCTGTTTTGATACCTTTTGCAATTTTGAGGAAGACCCTGTTGAGTGCCCTTCGTTTAAAGTATTTAAAACGGCAAAAATTAACCAGACAGAGCGCATGGTTTATAACCATAATAAAAAGAAATTTTGCAATGTGATCAGTTCTCCGATTTTCGATAAGGAGGGAAATGTTGTTCAGGTGCTGGAACTGATTCAGGATATAACGGAAAAAAAACGGGAAGAAGAACGGCAAAAAAAATTACAGCAGCAGTTAATACATTCGGATAGATTGATATCCATCGGAAGGCTTGCGGCAGGCGTCGCCCACGAAATCAATACCCCCCTTGCAATCATTTCGGGTATGACACAAGGCTTTCTTGAAAGAAAAAAGGGATTTAGCAATGAAACAATAAAAGAATTTAAAACGATGCAAAAGGTGGCTAAAAGGATAGAAAGGATTGTTAATTCCCTGCTGGAATTATCGCATTTTGAAGGAAACGAACAACCAAGGCCTGCCAATATTAATAAAATTATAAAGGACACCGTCGCTCTTATTATAGAACCGTTCACGAAAAAAAATAAGAAAATTATTTTGAAATTATCTTCCCGGCTACCGAAAATTAAAGGATTTGCGGAGCAATTACAACAGGTTATAATGAACCTGCTGATTAATGCGGATGATGCAACGGATTCCGGCGATACCATCTCCATAACAACGGGCATTAAAAATAAAAATACCATTACTATTACTTTTGAGGATACCGGTAAAGGTATTCCGGAAAACCAGCTTTCAAGAGTCTTTGACCCGTTTTTTACGGACAAAGAAGTAGGGAAAGGGACCGGGCTGGGGTTGTCCATTACTTATGGCATTATAAAAAGGCATAATGGCGCTATTCATGTGAAAAGCGACGTGGGAAAAGGCGCAAAATTTGAAATTAATTTACCCACAAACTTTGAAAAGGTGACATACGATGGATAAAGGCGTAAAGGTATTGGTTGTAGATGATGATGTTGACTATAATTTATATTTAACCAAATTTTTAAGCGAAGAGGGTTACACCGCCAAAGGCATTACAATGCCTTCAGAGGCCATAAACGTCCTGGAACAAGACAGATTTAACATCGTCATTTTGGATTTAAAAATGCCGCAAATAAGCGGTACCGAGTTGCTTAAAGAGATAAAATCAAGGTTCCAGAATATTTGTGTTATTATATTGACCGGTTATCCCTCTTTTAAGACGGCAGTTGAAACGATGAAACTCGATGCATTTGATTACTTAAAAAAACCATTCGACTTAAATGACTTGAGAAAGGCTTTACATAATGCACAAAAGACGTACTGTCTTATCAAAAATTCGAAGGATAAACTGAAGAGCGATGTCGGGAAAAAGCTTAAGTTTTTGAGGAAAAGTAAAAAGATCACCCAAAAGCAATTAGCAAACCGGACAGGTCTGTCTCCAAGCTTATTATCACAGATTGAAAACGGTCAAATCGCTGCATCTCTTAATACGCTTGATAAATTATCGGCGTCTCTTAATGTTAAGTTGTCCTATTTCCTGGAAGAAAATCCCACGGAAATTATTGCGGATACTTACTAGTATATAACGTGTATTTTGCCGGAGTTTTAAATATATTATGGATAAGCTTTTTCATATCGTTTCACATTTGGGATCCCCGAAAATCCTGGTTATCGGGGATTTGATGCTTGATAAGTATGTTTGGGGTGAGGTCAGGCGCATATCACAGGAGGCGCCTATACCTGTAATTAACGTTTCTTCAGAAGATATACGGCCCGGCGGCGCGGGGAGCGTTATTGCAAATTTAAAAATGTTAGGGGCACAGGTGCTTGCGTGCGGAGTTATTGGAGATGATTCGTATGGCACTATTCTTTTGCAAATACTTAAAAATATGAAATGTGACGTTGACGGGGTCATTGTTGACAATAGCCGTCCAACAACAATGAAGATGCGTTTAATGGGACATCTACAAACTGCAGGAAAAGGCATACAACAATTATTACGTGTTGATTATGAAAAAACCCACTACATTTCCAAAGAGAAAGAACAACAATTAAATGGTTATCTGAGCGAAAAGATAAAGGACTGTGATACTGTCCTGATATCGGATATGAACAAGGGTTTGCTTTCTGATTCGCTACTGAAGGCTATAATTCATCTTTGCCGGGAACACAAAAAAGTAGTAATTGCAGATCCAAAACTTTCGGGAGATTACTCCTGCTATAGAGGGGTTACCGCCGTTACTCCAAACAGGCATGAGACAGAATGTGCTACCGGAATCAAAATTACCGACAGTGAGAGTTTGCATAGGGCTGCGGGTAAATTTGTCTCTGACCTGGAATTGGAGTATTGCGTTATCACTATAGACAGAGAAGGCATGTTTCTTTATCATAAAAAAGGCGAAGGAAGGGTATTCCCTACTACTCCAAAAGCGGTGTATGATGTAACCGGCGCCGGCGATATGGTGCTTAGCATGTTTGGCCTGGTGCTCGGGGAGGGTTATAGTTTTGAGGAAGCCACATTGCTGGCAAATATCGCGGCAGGAATTGAAGTCGGGAAAATTGGCGTTGTTCCGGTAAGTAAAGACGAAATACTTAATGAACTTGCAAGCGAAGGGAATCAGAAATCCGGGAAAATTAAAACCGTTGAAATGCTTGAAAATATTTTAAAAGAACACCGAAGGAGAAATGACAAGGTTGTTTTTACAAATGGTTGTTTTGATATTTTGCATGTTGGTCATATAGAGTATCTTAAGTTTGCAAGAAAACAGGGCGATTTGCTGGTGGTTGGGCTGAACACGGACAGTTCAATAAAAAAACTGAAGGGGCCTAACCGTCCTATTGTTTCTCAGGACGAGCGTGCAAAAATGCTTGCGGCATTAGAAGACGTCTCGTACGTGGTGTTGTTCGATGAGTTAACACCTATGAGCATTATTACGTCCTTAAAACCTGAAATATTAGTAAAAGGCGAAGACTGGAAAGATGCAGGGGTAGTGGGGCAGGAGTTTGTGGAGTCCTACGGAGGCAAGGTAGTATTGGCTCCTTTAGTGGAAGGAATTTCAACCACCAACATTGTCTCAAGAATCATTAATAAGCATACCCGGGATGAATTGTTACAGGGCGTAATCACACAGACGCATTAAAAAACAGGCAGTTATACCTTACTTTTTTGTAGAGACGCATTGCATGCGTCTCTACATTAGCATCAACAACTGAATAAACGCTGCCAAAGGCAGCCTGATTTATATGAAAACACAAGAACTATTTATGAATGATATTGAATACCAATTACAAGAGAGTATCGATACAATAAAAAAACTATTGTCAACCCACGTTGAGATTGTCAGAGACGTTGCCGATGTTATCGTCAGGGCGTTTAAAAATAACAACTTTATGTACTTGATGGGAAATGGCGGGAGCGCAGCAGATGCGCAGCATATAGCGGGAGAAATGATAGGCCGGTTCAAAATGAACCGGCGGCCCCTTCCGGCAATCGCCATAACAACGGATAGTTCTGTAATGACCGCAATTGCAAATGATTTTGGCTATGACTTGTGTTTCTCCAGACAGGTAGAGGCGCTGGTAAAGGCGGGAGATATTGTTCTGGCATTTACTACAAGCGGAAACTCAAAAAATATACTGAATGCGGTCAAAATTGCCCGGGACTTAAAAGCAATAACCGTGGGTTTTACCGGAATGGGTGGGGGTCTCTTAAAAAATGAGGTAGATTTTTGCATAAAAGTACCTTCCTCAAACACGCCAAGGATACAGGAATGCCATATTACCATCGGGCATATTTTGTGTTCTCTTATCGAGAAAGACATTTTTGGACATGTTCCTGAATGAAAAAGAAAAGAGCCGCATTTCTTGATCGGGACGGCACCATAGTTGTCCACACGCCCTATTTAAGTTCACCGGAACAGTTGAAATTATTACCCCATGCGGTTGAAGGCATACGCCTTTTCAAGGATCATGATTATCTGATTATTGTTGTAACAAATCAATCAGGTATTGCCAGGGGATATTTTGACGAACAATCTTTAATACAAACCCATGAAAAACTGAAAAAAATATTAATCATAGAAAAGGCTGAGGTTGATGCCTTCTATTATTGTCCGCATCATGCAGAAGGCGTAGTCGAACAATACAGGATGCATTGCGATTGCAGAAAACCACGGCCTAAGATGTTATTTGATGCTGCACAACAATACAATATCGACCTGTCGCAATCAATAATGATTGGTGATTCCCCTGCGGATATTCTTGCTGGCAAAGAAGCCGGTTGTAAATCGGCGCTCATTATAAATCCAAATCATGAACAGGAAGCTGACCCGGATGCGCCCTTTGGGGCAGACTACGTAGTGAAAGATCTTTTAGAGGCTGCCCGGCTTTTTATCCCCGAGTAAATTGGAGTAAATAGGGGAACACTTCCCATATTTCAAAAATTAATCCGGGAAGTTTCCCCCTGTTTCGCTGTATTTTATGGCACAGCAAACAGACAATTCTGACCTGGAGCGATCGCTGAAATCATTAAAATGCACACAACTTTTCACATATCCAATACATTTTTCCGCTTTTTTAGCAACACTTTCAACTAATAAAATACGTAACGAAGATTCGATCTATACATTCAGTTTTTTTTACTGTTGACATTTAATTTTTAATAGCATAATAAAATATATAACTTGAGAGTACCGTATTTTACAGTAGGCACTAATCCCATTCTCACGAGTAAAAATACCTTGTGAGTGAAAATAAAATAGTTAAAAAGTGTAGTAAAAGCAACTATGCGACCAATCGAGCCCCTTCTGCCCTGGAAAAATCGATTCGTTCAAGAATAAATTTTGTAAGGATTGACTTTTGAGATGAATCCACGAGAAATTCAGGAAGGCAATTTCTCATTGCAATGGCCGTCACTTGTTCTGAAGGACAAATTCCCGGCCTCATAGTCCGCAACCATGACCCGAAGGAATTCCAAACAAGCGATGGAAATGCTGAAGAAATATATTGCAAAAGCCCCTGTGCAATAACGCCGGCCTGTATATGTCTGTGATAGGCTGCAAGTTTTCTGCGAACTGCATTTCTGTATTCAGAGCTTCTTTTGTGAACATGTTGATTGCCGGAACGTCTTTTAATTGGCTGCATATTTCTCATCCAAAAATGGTAGGCATATGCGCCCAAGGTTCTAAGCGCCTGTTTGAAAGACACTTCGATTTTGAAACGCAATCCATACAGGCAGATAATTTCCATTGCATTAATAGTTAAATCCGTACTCATTAAAATAATTTTCCCTCTTTGAGGGTGATCCACCAATACAAATCGAATAAGAATACCCACGGGTTTCCAAAGCAGATCAAGGGTTCTATAATTTATTTTTATGCCTTGCTCTCCATAAACCGGACTTTCCGCCTCCTTCATTGATGCGCGATCATTCAACAATGTTTTTAATTTTACTTTCATACCATATTTTTTGGGTCGTCCACGTCCTTTCTTTTCAGGAGTCGGTTCCACGGGAAAGTATGCAACGGCATTACTCCTTACCCTGCTAATCAAGTGGCTGCCCCGGGCAACTACGCCATTAATAATAGCATGGGATGCGTAATAGGCGTCTGCAATAAAGTAGAACAATTCTTTCAGCTCCAGAGAATTAATCAATAAAACCATTTTGTCGAGTAAGGTTCTTTGGTCTCTGTTTGAAAAGACAACGCCTTTATGAATTCTGCTCACCAGTGGAATAGCAAAACAACTTTTCCCGGCTTCAGCTAAAAGAGAAACAACCTGACAGGAATGGCCCATAATGTCACGGCGCTGTCAAAGTTTTCCATAAGCGCATAATATACAAAGATATGTAAAAAAACGTGGACATTCCCCCTAAAATATTTTATATTATAGGGCATGAACCAGCATACAACACCAATCGATAACACACACAATGAACTACTTTGTTCAATTACCGTTCGTCCTGTTTCACAAAACGACCAGGCAAATTGGGACATACTGATGCGCCAGCATCATTACCTTGTATTTCATTCTCTCGTAGGAGAATCAATTCGCTATGTAGCAGAATCACAGGGACAATGGCTTGCCTTGATCGGCTGGGCTGCCGCAGCATTAAAATGTACCGTTCGCGATAAGTGGATTGGATGGCCGCCATTTTTAAAATCGCAACGACTGAAACTCATAGCAAACAACTCACGTTTCCTGATCCTTCCTCAGATACACGTACCAAACCTTGCCTCCCGTATTCTTTCTCTTAACCTTAAACGCTTATCACAAGACTGGACTAAGGTCTATGGGCATCCAATCTGGCTTGTGGAGACCTTTGTCGATCCTCGTTTTTTTAAAGGCGTCTGCTATAAGGCCGCAGGATGGATTTTTTTAGGACATTCAACCGGTTTTGCCAGATCATCACAAGGCTATCTTCTGCACAATAAGCCAAAGATGGTCTTTGTTCGCTCATTGAAAGCACAAGTCCAAAAACAACTATTGACGGGAGCTTTTGGCACAAATTCTTGATCCGCGTCTTTCGTAGGGTGACTTTGACGTTGCCGTGTCTGCATGAAGGGTTGAAAGTATAGTGAGTAGATGTTAAACTTAGGGCGTAGAATAAGGGAAGCGAGGGTACCAAGGGGTGAAAAGAGACAAACATTCGCCCAAAACATCAGAAAAACAGAGTCATCAAAAGGAGAACTGCCACGCCATGAGAAAAAGATTCGAGCCGCAAAGGAGACTTGGAAGCACACCAATATCAGAGGTAGAAATTCCCGAAAAGAGCAGGGATGAGTTAGCGCCGATATTGAGGGCATTACAATACATATTTGTTACAGAGGAATTACGAGAGGAAGTATTCAGGGTATTGGAAGCAAAGGTAAAGTGTGGGAAGAAAGAGACAGGGCGTAATGGGATGGAGTTATGGCAGATAATGGTAATAGGAGTGGTGAGATTGGGATTAGATGCGGATTATGACAGGTTGGAAGATATGGTGAATCACCATAGTCTGATTCGCCAGATAATGGGAGTAGATGCCGTATTTGGGAGGGGTAAGAAGTATTCGCTGCAAAGCATCAGGGATAACGTAAGATTGCTCGATGAGGAGACGTTGGGCAAGATTAATGATGTGGTGGTAAAGGCAGGACAGAGGCTGGCAAAGAACGGAAGGGAGGAGAAGTTACGCATAAAGACGGATACTTATTCTTTTTAATGTTTTACAATTTGGAGGAGACATGGCCATCATTTTGAATTCCATACACCCAGCCTGCCGGATATATGCGGTGATGTTTTAATTATAATCCTTTTTTTAGCCGCATATCTTCTTATGAATTCTGCTACTGTCAGAGACAAAATAGGCGACATTGCTTTTGGCTTTTGTGATGCAAAAGGCTCAAAGAAAGATTCTTTGATGAGAATCAGGGATTATGTTTTATGGGGCAAAAATATTTTTTATATTGCAGCCGCCGGTTTTCTTCTCTATTTCTTCTCTAAGTATTTATTGAAACCGTGGTTGGAGGTGTTTTTTACTGAAGAAGCAGAAGCGGGTACTTTTTTTGTTGCTCTAAACATCGCAAATAGCGCCGTCAGGCTATTTGCCGATTTGATCTTGGTGGTGTTTTGCTTCATACGGAAATGGAATTTCTCTTATTGAAATAAGCTATACTTAAACTATTTCAAAGGAGGTCAGAAACCATGACGTGAGTACCCGAAAGAGCGGGAGCATTCCCAAATATTTGTAGATTCTCCATTCTTGTTCTCAAGCTACTGTTTTGAGAACACAATTGTAGTAATATTTTAGTTTTTTGAAAAAGAATCTACCTATAGGGGTATGATTTGTAGTGGCAAGGTGCGCCTTGCTACTACAAGGAAAATGTTTTATTCTCGTTGCAGTCTAACAACAAAGCGCCGGAAATGTTTTACTCGCTTACCCGTGTTATATGAGCGCCGAGTTGAGACAGACGTTTTTCGATCTGTTCATATCCCCTGTCCAAATGGTAGATACGGTGGATGTGGGTTGTGCCTTTTGCCACAAGACCTGCAAGCACTAGCCCGGCGCCGGCACGGAGGTCAGAAACCATGACGTGAGTACCCGAAAGAAAAGGGGACCCGTTTATTGTGGCATACGGGACGTCTACCCGAATATCTGCCCCCATTCTTCTTAATTCCGCGGAGTGGATAAATCTGTCTGGGAATATTTTTTCGGCAATTACACTTTTCCCTGATATTGTACAAAGCAAGGCCATAAATTGTGCCTGCATATCGGTGGGCAGGCATGGATATGGCATCGTTGTTATATTGGCGGGCCGGTAGGTATTATTGCTTTTCACCACGGCGGTATTGCCATTTGCAGTTACTTCCACGCCTATTTCGCGCAATTTTTCGATTGTTGCGACAAGGTGATCGTTCCTGACATTCTCCAGCGTAATTTCTCCTTTCGTTATCGCCCCGGCAATCATAAATGTTCCTGCCTCTATTCTATCAGGTATGATTTCATAGTCCACACCGTGCAATTCCTTAACGCCTTCAATGGTGAGTATGCTGCCTCCTATGCCGGAAATCTTAGCGCCGGCTTTGTTAAGGAAATAAGCAAGATCCTGCACTTCAGGTTCGCAAGCTGCATCTTCAATGATCGTTGTGCCTTCTGCCAATACAGCAGCAGTCATAACATTGCATGTCCCCAGTACCGTCGTGCCGTATTGCCCTTTTAAAGAAATACGTGTGCCTTTCAGTGTGCCTGCTGAGGCGATTACATATCCTTCATCCGTTTCAATCCTGGCGCCTAATGCCTTAAGTCCTTTCAAATGTAAATCTATAGGACGTTGCCCGATAACACATCCTCCAGGATATGAAACCTTTGCATTGCCACGTTTACTGAGTAGTGGGCCCAGAACACAGACGGACGCCCTCATTTTTCTTACCAAATCGTAAGGCGCTGTAATCTTTTCTTTATGCTCGCCATCCCGAAATATTATTCCAAGAGAACCGTCTTCGATGTGCCGGATATCTCCCCCAAGATTTTTCAATATTTTTATCTGCGTCTGAATATCGACAATATTGGGTATTCCTTTTATACGCGAGGGGCCATGGAGTAATAAACATGCAGCCATAATAGGTAATGCTGCATTTTTTGCGCCATTTATGCGTACTTTTCCTTCCAAACGATGTCCACCTTCAATTACGATCTTGTCCAATGTTGCCCTCCCTTTGTGCAATGATGATGCGTGATATGTTCTGGTAATCTTTTATGCGCTGTATCGATGTAAAGATGTTTGTATTTTTTATCATTTTTATGACCTGACGCGCTTGTTTTTCGGCTACTTCCAAAAGGAGAAAACCTGCCGGCCTTAGCCACGAATTTGCTTCTGCCAGGATACGTTCAAACATTTCCAAACCACTATTGCCGCTGATAAGAGCGGTGTACGGTTCATAATCCCTTACTTCCTGTTGCAGCTCAGATAATTCGGTGGAAGCTATATAGGGGGGGTTTGATACGATGAAATGTGCCTTTGTTTTGATGCTGCATGATTGTAACGGCTCATATACATTGCCGCAGAGAAACGTAATTTTCTCCTGCAAATGGTGTTTTTGTGTGTTCATTTTGGCGACATCCAACGCCTCGGGGGAAATGTCTATTGCCATTATTCCCGCAGTGCTTATATTTTTTGCAAGGGAAATTGCAATATTCCCACTTCCAACACCGATGTCAATGATTACAATTTCATTTTCATGGATGAAACTTTTTGCCTTTTTAATAACCGCTTCCACTAGTAATTCCGTTTCCGGACGCGGTATAAGTACCCTTTCGTCAACATAAAAGTCTGAGGACATAAATTCTGCATGGTTGGTAATGTATTGGAGCGGTACCCTTTTGGCTCTTCTCTGAACGGCCTTTTTATAGCGTGATGCTATTATGCGTTGTACGGGTTTGTCGGGGTGTGTATGAAATTGTATGCGATCACAGTTCAGCAGATGTGACAGTATAACCTCTGCGTCCAAACGGGGAGTATCAATGCCGGAACGTTGCAATTCCCTTGTTGCCCATTGAATGATATTTCCGACAGTGTTTTTAGTTGTGGACGTCTTGTTTTCTACTTTAGTACTTTTGTCATTGGGATTTGAAACAAAAGGAAAAGAAGGTTTCACGTGAGAAAATACCTCTCAACTATTCCCCATGCGGAAGCAACGGATTAACGCATGGGCGGATTTATCAAAAAACTAAATTGTTATTAAAAAAGGTATTAAGGTGAACCCTCTATTTTCCGGGATATTTTTAACGTGGTTATGTACTTGTGATCAACTGTTTTAATTGATCTTCCCGGTAGTGGTTAGCAAGGGCAGCAATAATTTCGTCCAAATATCCCAGCATGACATGTTCAAGATTATACACGGAAAAATTTATCCGGTGATCGGTGACCCTGTTTTGCGAATAATTATACGTACGAATTTTTTCGCTACGGTCGCCAGTTCCTATCTGAATTCTCCTTACTTGATCCCGTTCAAGCTGGTTTTTTTCTTCAATCGATTCATGCAAGCGGCTTCGTAGTATGCGCATTGCTTTTGCCTTGTTTTTATGCTGTGATTTTTCATCGAGACATTTTACAACAATACCGGTGGAGATATGGGTAATCCTGACGGCGGAACTCGTCTTATTTACCTTTTGCCCCCCTGGTCCGGAGGCACGGAATGTTTCTATCAGGATATCTGCCGGATTAATGTCAATTTCTACCTCTTCAACTTCAGGAAGGATGGCTACCGTTGCTGTTGAAGTATGAACCCTGCCGCTTGCTTCCGTTTGCGGTACCCGCTGAACACGATGTGTGCCGCTTTCAAAACGTAATTTCTGGTAAACATTACGACCTTCTATGGAAAAGGTGACCTCTTTGAAACCACCTAAATCAGTTTCGTTGTAATCAAACAGTTCTGTTTTCCAATTTTGACTTTCAGCATATTTAATATACATGCGAAACAGATCCGCCGCAAAAATGGCTGCCTCTTCTCCCCCGGTTCCCGCCCTGATTTCAGCAATAACGTTTTTATTGGCGGTTTTGTCTTCGGCAATAAATAATTCCTTGATTTCATCCATAATTGCCTTTTCATGGCCTTCCAGTTCATCCAGTTCCATGCGTGCCATATCTGCAAATTCCCCGTCAGATAACAGGTTTTCCGCATCCTGTTTTCTTATGTAGGTTTTTGTCAACTGGGCATATTTATGAACTATTTTGGAAAGGCATCCGTGTTCTTTCATGAGTGACATATAACGGCCGGAATCAGCTATAACCTGCGGGTCGGCCAGCAAGTTTTCCAGCTCGTTATACCGTTTTTGCATATCTTCCAATCTTTTTAATAAGTTATTATTCATCAAATAGCACTATTATTTTGTTGTACCTGGGTCTTGAATTATTTTGCTCTTTTTCAATCGTTTGTTAAAGCGGTCAATTTGGCCGGCACTATCAATAAATCTTTGTTTCCCCGTATAAAACGGGTGGCATTTTGAGCATATATCTACTGCTATTTTAGGTTTTGTGGCTCTGGTTTTAAATGTTTCTCCGCATCCGCATGTTACAACTGCCTCTATATAATTTGGATGAATACTGCTTTTCATTGCTACGTTATCTCCTCAATAAAAAAGCGCCTGCAAATATAAAAAAAATAATATAAAATATATTAACACAAACGGAAAATATTAGCAAACCAACAAATCTTGTGCAATAGAAATATTCGACTTAACCCTAAAATCAAACGTACTGCACACCCATACTTACATAGCTAAACGCCATTTTGTCTTATACGGTATTCATAAAATTCATTTGAATATCTTGTATTATTTTATAAAATGAAAAATTTATAGTATTATTTTGTTATCTTGCTATTGCGAATCAGTAAAATTATACTGTGAAATTACGTAAGCGGTAAAAGGAAACGTCAAAGATTTATTTTTAAATTTAAATTAGGCTTTAAGATGGGCACTGTTTTAATAAGGCAAGTATTGTTTTAAAATCGTTCGATTATGTTTGAATCAATCACAAATAGTTTGGAAGCTGTTCTTGGTAAATTCCGCGGGAAGGGAAGATTAACCGAAGGAAATATTAAGGACGGTTTGCACGAAGTGCGTCTGGCATTGCTTGAGGCGGACGTTAATTATAAAGTAGTAAAAAACTTCATTAAGCAGGTTACCGAGCGTTCTGTGGGTGAAGAGGTAATCAAAAGTGTTGCGCCGGGCCAGCAGGTGGTCAAGATTGTCCACGACGAACTGATTAAATTGATGGGGGAGTCTGATACCTCTATTCCTTTCAAGGAAGGGGGGCAGACGGTTGTGATGTTGGTGGGTTTGCAAGGCAGCGGTAAAACAACAACGGCTGGTAAACTTGCCAGGCTGATGCTTTCGAAAGGAAAAAAGCCGTTGCTTGCCGCAGCGGATATACAACGCCCTGCGGCTGTTGAACAATTAAAGACGCTGGGCCGGCAACTGGATATACAGGTATATTTTGAAAAAGATTTACCACCAACAAAGATATGTAGTGAAGCGATAAAATATGCAAAAGAAAACGGACATGATGTGGTAATTTTAGATACTGCAGGGCGATTACACATCGACAATGAACTGATGCTTGAATTGCGGGAAATAAAAGATACACTCACACCCGATCAAATATATTTTGTTTGTGATGCAATGACAGGTCAGGACGCGGTAAATAGCGCCAGGGAATTTGATGAGCAATTAGGTTTTGACGGGGTGATCTTATCTAAACTTGATGGTGATACGCGGGGCGGTGCGGCTCTTTCAATAAGGGCGGTTACGGGAAAACCTATTAAGTTCGTGGGCATTGGCGAAAAACTCGACCGTCTTGAGGAGTTTCATCCTGATAGGATGGCTTCCAGAATACTGGGAATGGGCGACGTAGTTTCACTGGTGGAGCGCGCACAGCAGGCCATTGATTTTGAAGAAGCGCAGAACCTTAGCCGGAAGATACAAAGTGATACGCTCAGCCTGGAAGATTTTCTCATGCAACTTCAACAGATAAAAAAAATGGGACCAATCAAAGAAATCATGGGTATGATTCCCGGTTTGGGGAACAAGATGGACGGACTTAATTTTGACGAAAAACAATTAGAAAAGGTTGAAGCGATTATCAAATCAATGACGATTCAGGAACGTTTGATCCCCGATATGATAAATGGAAGCAGAAGGCAGCGCGTAGCCAAAGGCAGCGGGACGACCGTTCAGGATGTTAATCAACTGCTTAAACAATTTAAATCGATGAAAAAACTAATGAAACATTTTAAGGGAAACGAGAAGGGGCTGAAGAAAAAGGGGATGTTTCCCGGGGGTATGCCCTTTGGCAAGGGTATGATACGGTAATTTTATCTAAAAGGAGAAAAAATGGCAGTAAGAATTAGGATGATGCGAATGGGACGTAAAAACAGGCCCTTTTACCGAATTGGCGCGTTCGATGCACATGAGGAACGGGATGGCATGTCTATTGAAAATTTAGGCACTTATGATCCTATGGAATCAAACAACGAAAAACAGGTGACTCTGAAACGAGAGAGGGTTGATTACTGGTTGAGCGTTGGGGCAAAACCAACGGAAACGGTTGCCAGCATATTTAAAAAACTTGGTATTGCGTTTAAAAAATAATACATGCGCATTGATATTTTGACATTGTTTCCCGGTATTTTTGAAAACGTACTGGGGCATAGTATCTTGAAAATCGCCAGAGAAAAGGCCCTTGTACAATACAATATTTTCAATATCAGAGACTATGCAGAAAATCAACGTTGTGTAGATGACAGACCCTATGGCGGGGGGCCTGGGATGGTAATGAAGCCGGAACCCGTTTTCAATGCAGTAGAAGCGATTGAGCGGCAAACTAACATACCCGCTAAAAAAATTTTACTAACGCCGCAAGGGCGTTGTTTTACCCAAGCTATCGCTAAAGAATTGGCAAAAGAGGCGTATCTTATGTTGATATGCGGCCATTATGAAGGGTTTGACGAAAGAATCAGAACCGGCCTTGATGTGTTTGAGTTGTCCATCGGCGATTATATTCTTTCAGGTGGAGAACTATCGGCAATGGTAGTTATTGACGCGGTAGTCCGTCTGATACCCGGTGTTTTGGGAGATAAGAACTCAATAACCGAAGAATCTTTTCATGACGGGTTATTGGAGTATCCTCAATATACCCGTCCTGCTGAATACAGAGGCATGAAAGTTCCGGAAATATTACGTTCGGGTCATCATCAAAAAATAAAGGAATGGCAAAGATATTTAGCTGAAAAAAGGACACGGGAAAAAAGGCCCGATTTATTAAACAAGAAATAGTATTATATTTACCCTGTAATAAATTATGAGGAGTGGGATCATGAATGTTATCGATGTAATAGAAAAAGAACACATGAAAACAGAAATACCAAAGTATTCTGTTGGCGATCAGGTAGATGTCTCGATCAAAATCAAAGAAGGAGAAAAGGAACGTACGCAGGTATTCAGTGGGTTGGTAATCGCAAAAAATGGCGGAGGGATACGGGAAACCTTTACCGTAAGACGCATTGTTCAGGGAGAAGGCGTAGAGCGTGTTTTCCCCATTCATTCCCCAAAGGTTTTGGATGTTAAGGTAAAAAAATCAGGAAAAGTACGGCGTGCAAAGTTGTATTACATGAGGGACAGAACCAGTAAAGGTACCAGGTTGAAAGAAAAAAGGGTGGATTAAGGACATATATAGAGGTATTCCATATGCTGAACAGACTTGGTCAAATGAACTTGTTTTCTAAAAAGCAGGGAATGAATATCTAGGAATAGTATAAAATTGCCTATTTGGCCCAGTCTGTGAAGCATAGGGTTTAACTCATGGACGGATTTTTCAAAAAACTAATAGGTTCCCTTTTTTTCCTGAAAAATATACTCAAAAAAACCAGTGACGTACAACCGCACAAGAAAGCTCTCGGTAAAAAGGGAGAAGTTGTCGCTGCGAAATTTCTGAAAAAAAAGGGATATAAGATACTACAGAGGAATTACCGGCGTAAGACCGGAGAAATTGATATTATTTGCTATGACCGCGGTTCCATTGTTTTTGTAGAAGTAAAAACGCGTGGATCCGATAGTTATGGACCTCCTGAATTAGCCGTAACAGAAGCAAAAAAAAAGCAAATTATAAAGATGGCTTCCCGCTATATTGCTGAAAAAAAAGTAGAGGGCATAGATTTGCGTTTTGATGTAGTTTCTGTTTTTTACCCGCCAGCAAAAAAACATCCTGCTATTACACTCTATAAAAATGCGTTTACAAAAACATGTAGCTAAAAGTATAGCCAAACAAATATGATTTTATGAATTTGGCGATAAAATGGCTTTCTAAAAAACAGATTTATTTGACTAAGCATACTATACAAGCACGCCCCTTAATTCCTTTATAGAGGGGACTGGGGTGTGTAAATTTTTTTGAAAACCTTATTTGTTTGACTATAGTAGCAGTGTTTTTGATGATTGATGAACCCGTTTCAGTTCCCTGGCGTTTAAGGGATATTGATAATATCGCCGTAAGGTTATGTTTTTAAGTGGCGCTTTTTTGGTAAAGAATTTTAATAATATGATGATTATTGATACACACGCGCATCTTGATTTTCCGGAATATAAAACAGATTTGGACTCCGTTTTGTCACGTGCCAGAGAGGCAGGCGTCGGAAGTATTATTAATGTGGGAACAAGCCTTTCTACGAGTAAAAAGTGCATTGCTTTGGCGCATCGTTTTGAAAATATTTATGCAAGCGTTGGCATCCATCCGCATGGCGCCACAAAGGTTTCAGAAGAAACGTGGCTTGAGCTTGAGTCGTTGATTGGAGGATCAAAAATTGTCGCGGTCGGCGAGACCGGACTTGATTATTATCGTAACAAGAGTCCTCATGAAGACCAACAGGTACTATTCGAGAAACACCTTGCACTTGCGAAAAAGCATGATCTTCCGGTGATAATACATTGCCGCGAAGCCAGTGAGGACTGTTTAAAAATTCTGAATAAATATAAAAATGGTGGATTAAAGGGGGTTGTTCATTGTTTTAGCGGAACGGCTGAAGTGGCAAAGGCATGCCTGGATCTGGGCATGTTTTTGTCTTTTGCCGGGCCGATTACCTTTAAAAATGCGCAAAATTTGAGGGATATTGCCAAAACTGTTCCTGTCGAAAGGCTTCTTTTGGAGACTGATTGTCCTTTTTTATCACCTCATCCGAAAAGAGGGGAGCGTAATGAGCCGTCGTATTTATCCTTAGTTATCCCCGTTTTTGCTGAAATATACGGGCTTTCCCCCGAAGATATTGCACGCATTACTTCTTTTAATGCGTACGCATTATTCGGCATAGGGGAGCCTGAATTGGAGGGGAAAATAGCTTACGCTATCAGAAACTCTCTTTACATAAATTTAACGAACCGATGCTCTATGGAGTGTTCATTTTGCATGAGGACGACCTATCCTTTTGTGAAGGGGCATAATCTGCATTTAAAGCGGGAACCGACAATTGAAGAAGTACTGCAGTCGATAGGAGACCCTGGCAGATATGATGAAGTGGTGTTTTGCGGTTATGGAGAACCGACCGAACGGCTGGAAGTTTTAAAAGCCGTTGCTGCGGATTTAAAATCAAAAGGGAAACGCATCCGGCTGGATACAAACGGCCATGGGGATATTATCAATGGCAGGTCAATAGCGAATGAATTAAAAGGCCTTATTGATACCATCTGCATCAGTTTAAATGCGGAAACTGCGGAAAAATATGCTGCGATCTGCAAGCCGGTATTTGGCGAAAAAGCCTATTTTGCTTTGATACAGTTTGTTAAAGATGCGAAAAAGGTTATTCCAAATGTTCAGGTCTCTGTTGTAGAAATTCCAGGTATCGATATAAAGAAATGTAGAGAAATTGCAGTGGAGTTGGGCGTAGATTTTAGGGTGAGAAAACACGATGTCCTCGGCTGATAACAAAGAAAAAAAACTAATATTGCGTAAAGCAACAATAGAAGAGGTAGAGAAGATATATAGG
The DNA here is from genome assembly GCF_900232105.1 of Candidatus Kuenenia stuttgartiensis. Classification (NCBI taxonomy): domain Bacteria; kingdom Pseudomonadati; phylum Planctomycetota; class Candidatus Brocadiia; order Candidatus Brocadiales; family Candidatus Brocadiaceae; genus Candidatus Kuenenia; species Candidatus Kuenenia stuttgartensis. The sequence continues at coordinate 873,328 of NZ_LT934425.1, read as the reverse complement.
CTTATCAACGGTTTCGCGTCAAAGGATGAAATGTTGCCGCGTTCCCTCAGTGAGCTTTACGAAAATATACGGGATTTTTATGTATTTATGGAGGATACCCAATTAATTGGTTGCGCCGCTTTGCATATTTTTTGGAAAGATCTTGCGGAAATAAAATCATTGGCAGTTCTGGGTTCACACCAGCGGAGAGGAATAGGAAAAAAACTCGTATCGGCGTGTATGCAGGAGGCGAAGGAACTCCGCATCGCCAAGATGTTCGTTCTTACGTATTCGCCGGAATTTTTTGAGAAATGCGGATTTTGCAGGATAGAAAAAGCGGAACTCCCTCAAAAAATATGGTCAGAATGTGTAAAGTGCCATAAATTCCCTGATTGCGGAGAAATACCGCTTATTATTGATATAAGCAAATAATGGATTTTGGCATTAAAGAAAAGGCTGGTTTCTCTTGCCCTTGCCCCGTCGCTTGCCAAAAAACTTCCTTGCTTAACGGTCATGCCAAACGGTTCTGTTCTCTTTTAGCATTTCTGTATTTAGCTTCTTTTCCTGTATTTCCTATATATTTGATTTGCATTTAATGCCGCCAGTTATAGATTTTAATAAGCATAGTTTTCAGGAATACGTTTATTGAATGATAATGTGTTCTGTTTTCACCCGTTCAATCGGCGGCATAATTTAGTTCTAAAATATTACCTTGACTTCTGATGTCCGGATTGATATTTTATCCGGACACTTTTATGGAATTTCCAAGAGCTTCTATTTTATTTGAAAAAGTAAGAAAGTGATTAAAAAAAAGCAAAACATGGTTTTCAAGGGTGGCGTAAATCTTTTTGACGCCTACAAAATACGTTTTTGTAATATTGTTGAGGAAATTTCATCTGACAACCCCCCTGAAGTATTCAATTTTACCCTGCCATCGGAACAATCGGTGAAACACATTATTGTTACCCTATGCCCCACGGAACCATGGGCATTGCCTAATTGGGTAACATTGGGACATAAAACAACGGTTTTCTTCGATAAAATAAAAGAGCTACAGACTACCATCTTCCCTGAAGCGAAATGTTCTGTTGTTATCACCAATAACGAAACCGAACATATTTCAGCAGCAAAAGAATACGCGGCTATGAATGAATGGTTGGAAGTTTTTGTTATAGATGCGAAATATCCTTACGATGACCCTGTGGTATTATCAAAAGCCATCTTAAACAAAGATATAAACTTTGGGCAGGATACGCTGTCCCAGGGTATTCTAGTTTTCGACGCGCAAACGGCATTGGCAATCCACAAAAGCCGCATTCTTAATAAGAGTGTAAATTCCCGCTTTATTGCCCTTTCGGGCACAGGTCTTAAGGAAAATGAGTTTATCAAGGTGCAGTTGGGAACAACCCTTGAAAAAATACTAAAAAACAGGGTAAAGGAGACCGCCCCTTATCGTGTGTTTATAAACGGTCCGTTAAGAGGAATGGAAGTTAACGATTTTGCTCAAAAAATTGGCTGGACGGTAAATGACATTGTTGTTCTGGCGGCGCAGGATAAGAAAGAGATGTTTCCTATGATTAACACGGATAGGCTGCATTTTACCACTAATTTGCTTGGGGAATTGCGAGCCTGCGTGTATTGTAACTTCTGTGATGATATTTGCCCTGTTAATTTAGAACCTGCTTTGTACCACCAGGCCTACAACAGAGGAGAAAAACAGAAGGTGCGTAGTTATGATATAGAAAAATGTATTGAATGCGGTCTGTGCAGTTTTGCATGCCCTTCGAAAATTGAATTGTTGCGGATCATCAAGGAATGTAAATCGCCGGATGTACAAAAAGCATGAAGAAATTACTCAATAAACTCGAATCGCCACTTAATAAGAATCTTGACAGGATAGAGACCTTTATCCATACCCACGAAACAGTCAATTTCCTTTTTGGGGCAGTTTTTGAAGCGTTTGACGGTTTGTTGCGCAGCTCCAAACATACAGCGCAGACACAGCCCTTTATCCGAAACAACACGGACACGAAAAAGTTTATGGGTGCTGTGCTTATTGCGCTGACAATGGGATGGGTGTTTCCTGCGATGTATTTTTACGGGTTACAGTGTGTGATTTCGAAATTGATTGTTTCACTTGTTGTTGGGGTGTTTGTTGTTGATGTGATATGGGCAATAATTGCCAGGGAAGATCACATTAGTGAGGGAGGGTTTGTTTCGTGCCTGCTCGTTCCCGCCATTCTGCCACCACAAGCGCCTCTCTGGCTGATAGGCTTTGGCGCAGCAATGGCCATTATCTTCAGAAATATATTGGGAGGCGTTGGGTACAATTTGGTGAATCCTGCGCTATTTAGCCGATTGTTCCTGACAATATGTTTCCCGTCACTTTTGGCGACAGGCTACCAGATGCCTTTTGTCGGTATACCTGATCTTCATACCTTGCGGTATGGGCTTGATACCATTACCCACGCTACCCCGCTTACCGCGTTTAAGACAGACGGCACCATCACTTCTTATTTTTCCCTGCTCATAGGTACTGCGAATGGCTCTTTGGGAGAAACCTGCCGATTAGCACTTATACTGTCCGGTATATGGCTTGTAAAAATGAAGGTTGCGAACTGGCGGTTGCCGGTGTCCTATTTTGGCAGCGTGTTTATCTTTTCAGGTATGTTTTCACTCCTGTCAAAGGAAAATGTTGCCCCGCCTATTTTTCAGCTCCTGAGCGGAGGGTTAGTATTGGGTGCTTTTTATATGATTACAGATCCTATTACAGCAACCTATAATCAGAAGGCGAAATGGATATATGGCATAGGGTGTGGATTTATTACCGTGTTGCTAAGGAATTATACCACACTGTCTGAAGGAGCAATGTATGCTATATTGCTTATGAATTTGCTTGCAATACCCATTCAATCGTTGATGGTAAAAATAAGATACCGCACCTGAAATAACAAAAGATAACGGCAAAATAGTTTACAGCCACTAATTTAACTATCACAAAGTTTTAGCGAAACATAATTTATGGAAGAATTTAAGACGTTTATACTCCGTATTTTCTCGATCCTTTTCATTGCATTTATTCCGTGTACCGGATTGTTTTTGGTATATTTTTATACAGCACCGAAAATTGCCGCATATCATGAAATAAAGGAAAAACGTGCTGTTCTTGATATCTTTGGAATTCCATACCGTACAACTGAAAAAACCATCATGGGTTTTACTATCAAAGGGTACGATAAAGATAATATAAGAGAAGTATTTGATACGTCGATAACCGTTGATGAAACCGAAGCTGTCGGGGCAAAAAACGAAGAAGAGGGGAAGGTATATAAATTCATTAAAGACGGAGAGTTGCAAGGGATAGGGTTTATCAGGTCAAGGATAGGATATGGATATAATAAATCAAGCGCCATGTCTTTGTTTATTTGCCTGAAACCTGACATGGAAACGCTGAAAGGGATAGAAGTATTGGATCACAGCGAGACTCCTGGACTTGGTGGAAGAATGACGGAAGATATATTTAAAAAGCAATTTGTTGGAATGAAATTAAAACCGCAAATCAAGATGGTTAAGGAGCGGAAAGCTACGGGTGATAATGAATTTGATGCTATAACCGGTGCTACCAATACAAGCAGGGGTATTGAGGAGTTTATCAATGACGCAGTACAGGAATTTTGGAGAAAATCCGGAGAACAGAAATGGTAGGACTAAAGCGACATATACGAAAAACTTCTAAATTTTTCTTGAGAGACAATCTTATTTTAACCGCAGGCGCCGGTTTAGGGTTTTGTTCTGCTTTGGCGGTAACGAATAAACTCGAAAATTCTCTGACGATGGGACTTGGTGTGTTGTTTGTTGCAATGGGGAGTTTTTCCTTAATTTATCCATTTCGAAGATTAATAACCATAGCGGGATCACACCACAAGATTTCGCTTTTAATGATTATTGTTTCGGTGTTTGTGACCATTTTTGCATTCTTTGCCCAGGCGTTTGTGCCGGAGGTGGCTGCCAGTATCAGGGCATATATCGACCTTATTACCACTAATTGTATAGTGCTTGCCGTAATTTCTGAAGGGTTAACGGTGCCATTCTGGGAAGCGCAGAAAAAGATTTTAAAGGCGTGTATGGGATATGCTTTTGCGCTGATATTGCTTGCCTTTCTGCGGGAACCGCTGGGTTTTGGCACGATTATGGGCTTTTCCGTAATTCCGGAAACGTTTCCTCGCGTTGTGTTAATGATAACTCCCGTGGGAGGATTTTTCGCATTGGCGGGATTTCGCCTCATGATGCGTCCTTTCTTGCTCAAGGCAAGGATTGTCTATCAGGAAGCGGCTTCATGTGAATGCGCCGCTGTTGAGACACCGGAAGAAGGCCCTGTTCCTGCCCCGCGTTCAAAGTTTGAAATTTCCCGAAAATCGTTAATTACCATCGGGCTGGGCATCTGTTTGTTTATAAGTATCATTGTACACATTCGTACCAGCCCGACATTGCATACTCAGTTTCTTATTTTTTTGCCAATATTATTAAATGCCCTTTTCTTTGATGGTATAGTACTCAGTAAACTTTTAGGCATATGCCCGTTGCTCAATAAATCACGGCAAATAGATGCGGCATGGAAAATGGGGATTGCCGTAATTATCGTTATGACGCTTTCTACTGCTTTAAACTGGGTGGTATATAATAAGGTGTTGATAATGGGAAGCGATGTTTTAGCAAAATATTCATCCATGTCAATACGGCTGGAGAAAATCTTCTACCTGACAGTATTTATTGTAACCATTGCCGTATTTGTGCAAACATTAAGCGTGATGCTTAGAAAATTTGCACGAACGGCATATGAACAAATGGGGCAGTTTCTTGAACTAATTACCGTAAATTGTATTGTACTTGCCAGTGCAACATTTACCATTCCTACAGGCACATCTTTTATGGTTTCAACCATTACTGCGTTTGGGTATGGACTTCACTGGCTAATGGTTACTGTTTGGCTTGCATTGTTGAGACGTCAGCGTCTCTTTGTGCCAACAAATGCATGGGATGAAGATACAATAGCAATCCTTTTACTTGGCATAATGGCCGCTATATTTACCGGCATTGGAATGATTCGTATTTTTTAGGTTGGAGTAAACATGCTTACCCCTTTATTTTTAGGCGCAGGTATTCTCGCCGTACTCATATTGGCACTAAGTTTAGTGTGCGAGATCATCTTCCAGTTTTTCGGGCGTGGGGCAAAACAAAAGCTAACTGTTATAAGTGATGATGAGTTTAAGAAAGAGCTTAATATTGAAGGCGGAGAAAGGCTCTTATCATTATTACAAAACAATGGCTTTAATATTCCGGCGGCGTGTGGAGGGATGGCAACATGCGGTCAGTGTAAAGTGAAACTTTATACCGATGTCGGTTTGTATACGGCCGTTGAAACGCCGCATTTTGATATGCGCTCCCGGGAAAATGCAAAAAAATTTCTGGAAGATGGTATCGGAGATGGTTATGAACGTCTGGCATGTCAGGTGCGGGTGGAGAAGGATGTTAGTTTGTACCTGTCAAAAGATACCCTCAATGTAAAAAAGTACACAGCCAGGGCAGTCAAAAAGATTCTGATCACCAGCGATAAAATGGAAATATGGCTTAAACCTTCAAAGCCTATTGCGTATAAACCCGGTCAATATATTCAATTAATGCTTCCGGAAGATTTTGTGGAGGAACATTATAATAAATACGAAACTCATATAAAGAAGGCGTGTGAAAATCTGGGGAAAGAATTTATTCCTTATAAACCGGGGAATGCCATGTATAGAGGCTATTCGCTCGCTTCATACGAACCAGACCTTTTAAAGCTTATTGTTCGATTGGCCCCCGTAGATCCTTCAAAGGCGGTGGAAAGTGGTGGCGCCCCATGCATCGGGCCTAGTTGTGTACATCACTATACCCAGGAACGGAGTTTGTGGAATTTCTTTCTCGGCGAAAAAATACATTTTACAGGACCTTACGGCCATTTTTCTCTGAAAACAGAACCACACACTGCGGTATTTGTGGCTGGAGGGGCAGGACTTGCACCAATATTGGCGTTATTGGAACAATGGTTCATAGAGGGAAGGCAGGAGAAGGCGATATTTTTCCTGGGAGAAAGGCGACTCCAGGATATTCCAATAATGTATTTGCCCAAATGGTTAAAGTGGCAAATGCAAAACCCCAATTTTAAATTCATTCCTGTACTTTCCGGTGCGTTTCGCGATGACGACCCTGCCATGTTAAATGAAATAGATAAGAAGTGCTTTTTGAGTCTTGCCGATGAGGGTAAACAACTAGCTAAAAAACAAGGATACATTGATGAGCAGGAGCAACAATGGCAGGGGGAGAAGGGATTTATAGGGCCGCTGCTCAATAAATACCTTACCCCTGACCCTGATATAGCATTTTATCTCTGCGGGCCGGCGCCTATGACCGTTACCGTAATTGATGCTGCCGCCAACGTGCTGAATCTCCAAAAAGAAAACGCACTGTTTGATGATTTTACCGGCACGCTTACTCCTTCGGTAGATATTCTTTACCAAAAATTAGAGTTAAAAGAAAAAATGCTTGCCGCAAACATACCAGATGCCGGGAAAATCATCGAAAAACTTACCTTCACACTGGTTGTACAACTACTTTTAAGGGATAAAATTGAAGAAGGCTACAGTTTTATCGGGAAGGTGAGAAATATCCTCGAAACCTCAGGGCAAAAAGATAAGGACCTCGTTGCTTTGCTGGATTCATATAAAAAATAACACCTGCCTACCCGCCGCATGATTCATTCTTCTCAAAGATTAAAACCTGAGTAACGATCTAGTTTTTTTGAAAAAGTATGGGTGAAGCGTTTTGCCCATTTGAGCATGAACGTATTTATGACAATTTACAGCAAATGCTTAGCCCCTACACTGTGCAGTAAACATCGTTATTATTAGAATTTTTCAAAAAACTAAAGTGTTACACACTCTGACAAATTACACTCTTTTATAGAAAGAGTAAAATAAAAACAATAAATGGTACTCAGCATACCAAACCTGAAAAAAAACATACCTCTCGCCCCTTTTACTACTTATAAAATAGGCGGTCCCGCTGATTGGTTTGTTGAAGTACATACCACCGAAGAATTAACACAAGCGGTATTAGAGGCAAAGCGCAGAAAAACCCCTTATTTTTTGCTTGGCTGCGGCGCAAATATCTTATTTACCGATAAGGGATTTCGCGGTCTTGTGATCAGAAATCTTGCAAACAAAACGACCTTCCTTGAAAAGAATAAATTGGTTGCGGAAAGTGGCGCGATTATTGGCGACCTTCTTAATCTATGCTATCAACGAGGACTATCAGGGTTTGAGCATTTTGTGGATATTCCGAGTACTGTAGGCGGCGCAATATGGCAAAATCTGCATTTTTTATCTCCTGACAGAAAACACACCATATTTATTTCCGGAATAGTCAGCAAGAGCCGTATTTTAGCGGAAGATGGGAATAGTACAACGGTTGATGGTGAGTACTTCCGGTTTGGATATGATACGAGTATCTTGCATAAACAGAAAGATATTGTGCTTGATGTAACCTTCCAGCTTTCACAAAAACCGAAATCAGAAATAAAATCAGTTATGGAAGCGAATCGGGAGTGGCGCAAAACAAAACAGCCTCAATTGCCGGAATTTCCCAGTTGCGGCTCAGTTTTTAAGAAAATAGAGGATGTTGGGGCAGGAAGATTGATAGAACAGGCGGGGCTGAAGGGAATGCGCATTGGCGACGCAGAAATTTCCGGAAAACACGCAAATTTTATCGTTAATTTGGGAAATGCTAAGGCAAACGATGTTTTGGCGCTAATTCAATACACACAGAAAACGGTAAAAGAAAAATCAGGCTATTCGCTGAATACAGAAATTATGGTTGTTGGAGAACCATAAATTGATTGTATAATCTACATCCATAGAAAACACATATGATAGATTTAGAGAAAATTAAGACGGTTGCCATAGCAATACTCAATGACCCGGAACATTTTTTGGTTAAAAAATATTACCGGTCGAAGCCCCCGAAAGGTTTTCGCATAGAATTATTTCTGGCAGGAAAATGCAAGCAAATACATAATGTCTTTAAAAAGTACGAATGCGATAATCACATTATAAAGGGTATTGGGTGGGGGAGGAAAATGTCCGGTACAATTTCCTTAAAAAATGTAAAAAGAGTTATTGACTTCAGACCATCGGCAAAAAAACAAGAAACGGCTTTTTGCCGCTATTGTGAAAAGCGTGTTGTGCCGGAGAGAATTCATAAATTGGATTTCGGCGATGTTATACTCTTTTTCTTTACAGCAGGGTTATGGGCAATTCTGCTCTTTTTTATGTATCTTTTTATTAGAAAATGCCCTTATTGCAATCACAGCCTGAGAAGACTCAAACCTCTTTCAAAGGGGAAAACAAACGATACCTGAATTGCTGTAACCATAAATGAAAAGAAACAACCCTAAGGTGCTGCTTTTTCGCACCAAATCCACCAATATAATAATGGAACGGCGGATTCGCTGTCGTGATATACACGGATGGGTTTATAAATTGTGATTTAATTATTTTACGCAATCAAAACTGATTCCGCAGTCTAAATTCCATCGGATGTGGATTAAGATAATATTGCGATTTCAGGTATTCTTTATCATATTTATGAGCATAATGCCGTAGAAGAGTTACAGGTACAATCAGGGGACTCTGTTTTTCGCGATACTGTTCGATAATCCCCAATAATTCTTTTTTCTCCCAGGAAGACAACTCTCTTTTAAAATACCCCAAAATATGCTGCAAAACGTTGATATTTTTCTTTACGGTTGCTTTTAATTTTAATGCCGTCATTAATGTCTTGCAATATTGATCAAACAAATCTTTCTTTCCGGTTCCGCCCGGCTGAGCCGCCATTTTACCGAGGTCTTTGACTGTTTCTGTACTATGGGACATAATTAATAATTTATGGTTTGCATGAAAAGTTGTAAGGCCCTTTATAGAGCCGTCTTCTTTCAGGAATTTCTTCCACCGGTAAAACACAAATACGTTTTCTATAAAATTTTCCCTTCTTTCAGGAACCTGAAGATGACAATCGTCTTCCGTCGGAACGTAGGTAAATTTTTCCATAAATCCCCTGGCAAACAAGCCGATGCCCTTCCCGACAGAAATGCCAGATGAAGATGGATATACCTTTATTCCCTGCATACCACAGCTTGGAGATTTACTCTTAAACACAAAACCGTTCACGTTTTCATGTTTAAGCGCTACCACCTTACTGCAGATCCATTTTTTCATCTGAACGGTGTAGTCTTTATGCGTTTTTATGGTAAGAATGCGAGGGTTTTCAGGATCTCCAACCAACTGCATTGATTCTCTTGGAGTGGGAAGGCCGCATTCCACTTCGGGGCACACAGGAACCCACTGAATAAATTTTCCAAGTGTATATTTCAAATAATGGTCAAGCTTGTGTCCTCCGTCATGCCGAACATTTTCACCAAGCATGCATGCGCTAATCCCCAATTTGATCTTTTCATCCATTTGCTTCTGTGCTAAAACGTGTTGCCGGATAGTGCAGGGGCGAAGCATTTGCTGTAAATTGTCATAAATGAATTCATACCCAAAGGGGCAAATGCTTCGCCCCTGCTATTGCTATCTTATAGGAACAATTTCAGCCCTTCTGTTAAGGGCACGGCCTTCTTCTGTAACATTGGGGGCAATAGGATGTTTAAATCCAAAACCCGTCGTAGAGATACGCGATTCATGAATACCCTTCTCTACTAAATAATCTTTTACCGCCAGCGCTCTTTTTTGGGAAAGGTCGATATTATATTTCATTGAACCGATATTATCTGTGTGCCCTTCTATTCTTATTTGCAAATCAGGATTTTTTTCCAAAACATCCACAATATTGGTAAGGTTCGATTCAAATTCTTCTTTAATATCCCATTTCTTATATTCAAAGGCGATTCCTTTTACCACCCAGCATCCTCTGGAATCCACAATAGCTCCTTCCGGAGTATCCGGACATTCATCGTCTTCATCGTAAACACCATCGCCGTCGCTGTCTTGTTTAGGAATATCGGTCAAAAATACTTTTTTAACAAAGTTTGCCATATTCCCGCTGGAAGCAATTTCATCAGCAGTTACAGAAAAACCACAGGTTGCGGACCGTGCAAGTTTTCTGAGCGCCTCTTTCCCCTCAGGAGTATTTCCCACATGAATGGTATAAAAGCATGTCTTCTCTCCATACAGTTCTTTTAAATCCTTTATTTTCTCCAGGGGAGTGCCTATTAAATTTTCGCCGTCACTCACAAAGATCACCGCATTTTGTCCCACCGACGTTAGCAGTTGATTTGATGCGTCAGCAATAGCGTTTCCGGCAGGGCTGCTTCCTTTAGGATAGATTGCCATATTTAACGCGTTTTCTAAAAGGTCTCGTGAGTGATGTGTGAGTTCATAAACAATAAATGTCTTCTTTAACGGCGTAAAAAATCCGTGTCCAAATGTTACAAGGGCGCTATTTACATCGACTTCAGGCAATGTTTTGTTCATGCGCGATATAATATCTTTGGCCACGTCAAATTTTGGATGCCCTTTATTAACGATACCGGTATATGCTGTTTCCATAGAGGCAGAGGCATCTAAAATGATAACAAAACTTTCAATCTTCGGTGCATACTTCACACTAAGGGATTTTGCGCTTAAATCTTGTGGGACGAATGATTCAAGAGGTTCGGGGTGTTTTTTTTCAAACGTGATAGATTTGAGTTGAGCACAACCTGTAAGAACAGCAAGCGTCATTGTAACAAGCAATACCAACAAACATGTTTTTTTCATAACTATTCCTTTATAAGATTAAAAGATAATTTGCCGTCATAGGGTTCTGCATAAGAACGGAAACACAATGCTATTAAACACGTTGTTCTTTTATGCGATGTTTTTAGCACATAAGTCAAATTTCAGAAGAAATTGTCTGCAAACCACAGATTGCGTTATTTTAGCAGATAAAAATATCAATAAACATAGAAATAGTATAATCCAAAATCCGTCTAACACGCTGAAAATGTTATAACATTTTGATTAATTCATCCGGAGGTGTCAAGTACAGAAATTTATATAGGCTAATAATGCCTAATGATTTTACCACAAATAATTTAATAGCATGAGAATATTAGTCGGAAAATGAAGTCGCTTATCTAAAAAATAAACATTTCTATACTCAATTATGATAGTTAGGTCATGGATGTTTCATTTGATATTTCCATTTAACTATTCATTTTTTTATTATTAAATACCCTTTAGGCCGTTGGTTAAAAATATTTTCAAAAAGGACATTCCTATCTTTTGTTTTTCCATAAGTTTGGATAAAATTTTTTTATAGTTCCGCTAACAAGATTTATTTTACATCCAGTTGTCTTTAAGCATTTTTCAATGAGGGCTACAATAAGTAATATAGGCAACATCTGTGTTGCAAGAACAATCCGCGAAAACCCACAATCAAGTTTGCGTATAGAAGCAAAATTATAAGGAATAAAGAATTGAAGTAAACTATACTCCAAATAAAAAAATATGCTTGCAGGAAGCGCTGTAAACACGGTAAGAGTTTGAAAAAACATATTCAAGCTTTTTTTTTCCCCGAGAGTATCCCTTATATAGCCTATTGTAGAATAAGTATATGGATTATTTGGGGTTAATCCCTCGACAAACCACTTTATATGAATATAAGAAATAACATACGCCGCTATGCTTGAAACATCATATACCGGCGTTAGATAACTTTTACTATTGTTGTATATCGTCTTAATATCTACAAATCTAATGGTTTTGCCCATATCTCCAACCTTCATTAATATTTCTGATTCAGTAACATATCTTTCTGTCGTTAGTGGTATGTTTTTTATTATTGCCATGGGATACAACCTAAAACCGCACTGGGAATCTTCCAAATACTGGTTTGCTGAAAGAGAAATATAAAACTGGGCAATACGCATGGCATTGTATCGGGCGTCTGGTATCTTTTCCTTCTCACGGAACCTGTTTCCTACTATTGTTGATTCTGGAAACAATTTGTGTTCATGCAGGAAAAGAGGTATTTCCTCCGGATCATGTTGTCCGTCTGCGTCCAAGGTTATAACCGCGTCAAATTTTTCCTGAATTGCTTTTTGAAAAAATATCTTTAATGCGTTACCTTTACCTTTGTTTTTTCCCAGAGTAATGATTCCAGCACCTGCTTCAAAGGCAACAATTGCAGTATTATCAGTGGACCCGTCATCTATGACTATAACTGTGGAAACATGTTTTAAAGCAGCGGAAACCACATTGCCGATTGTCTTGGAAGCATTATACGCCGGTATTGCAACATATATTTTAGATTCCATTAGTGACGCTTTCCTTTGTAAGGATTTCCTTCGCTGCTTTGGCCCCGGAATATGCTGCCGCCAATACTCCGCCACCTATTTCTCCCCAATGACCGGCAATGTATAGATTGTTTATTCCATACCCCTTTACGTTTTTAAAACCTGGTATTTGATTCCATCCAAATGCGGAGCCATTGAAATTTCCGGTATATCGTTCAATGGATTTAGGTGTAGCGGAATCAAGGACAATAATTTTGTCTTTCAATCCTGGTATTATCTTTTCCGCTTTTTTAATCACTATTCCCGTACATACGGATTTGTCTATCTCTTTATCGGAGGCTTCCGCCATTTCGTGCAATACCACCGTGTTGCAGGCATCAGGGGCAAGGAGTTTGTCCTCCATACTGGCAACCGTTACACCAATGGTCGAGTCATTCTTAAAGGAGCTTTTAGGAGAAAAAAAACTTTCCATGTCATACGAGGGAAAATAACCAACGCTCGAATGTTCGGTAACCTCACCTTTGACTCCGGCATATACAACGAAAAATGACGTTGAGATGCCCGTTTTTTTTCGCATTTCCGTTGGAATAGATTCAAATTCTCTTCCCAACAGATCGCCGAATGTATGATGCGAGTCAACGCTGGAGACCACAAATTCGGAAGTATATTCATTGCCGTTCTCGCACCGAACTCCATAACACCGATTATTATTTTCCAGTAGTATTTTATCAGCTCCGTTTCCCAACAGTACCATGCCTCCTTTGTTTTCAATTCCTTTGACAAGAATATCCGCAAGTTTCTGGAAGCCACCTATTGGTCTGTAGGCACCCAATTTGAAATAGCTCATGATCATGTTGACCATTGAGAATGCCGATACTCGTGATGGCGGCAGTCCGATAAAGGGACATCGGTCGGATAAAACCATGGTAAGGCGGTAATTAGTGATATATTTTCTCAGCAGATCCTTGTATGAAATATTTCTTAGTTCAAAAATTTCATGAGTTGCTTTCCCTAATCCAGGCTTGCCGGATAAAAATGAATCTAGCATGGACTGTACCAAGGTAAATGAACCATCCATGAAGTTGAATAATTTTTTTATTCCCGACGCTTCCGAGGGAAATAGTTGAATGAGCCTTTCAATATAGACATTCATGTTTGAGTCTACGGGAATCCGGATATCTGGGAAAATACTAAATCTTATGGGATTCAGCTTTACAAAGTTTATTTCGGAATCAACGTCGAGACTCTCTAGAACGTTTGAAATGTACCCCCCTTTAGCAACACCCGAGATACAGTCAACAGCGGAATTAAAGAGGAACCCCTTCCTTTTGAAAGAGGCAAGTAGTCCGCCGGGAATTTTGTTTTTTTCAACCAGAAGGGTTTTCATCCCTTTTGAGACCAACGTTCCGGCACTAATAAGTCCCCCGATTCCACTTCCGATAACTATGACATCAAAATCCTTCATTGTGAAATTCGTCTCTCATTCAGATAAATAATTGTTGGCAATACAAGCAACGCGGTAATGGCGCAAGCAATTGCTCCTATGGAAAGTACAAGGCCCACGGTTGCAATGCCGGTAAATTTTGCAAGCGCGAGACTTCCACAACCTGCAACGGTTGTGGCCGAGCACATCATCACATTTTTACCGCTCGTTCGAAGTGCACTATAAATATTTTTTTCATCTTCTCTTACATATGCCTGCATTACGTATATGCCATAATCCACGCCTAGCCCGAAAACTAAAGCTATAGTGCCTACGTTAATGACGTTAAAAGGAATACCCAGGAAGGCCATCGCCCCCAACGTCAGGAGAAACCCCAGCGTTACCGGCAGCAAAACAAATATCGTATGAAGTATTTTTCTGAAGTACAAATAAATAATAACAAAATTCATCAGGAGCGCCATGATCGATGCTAAAGCGCTGCCCCAAATGATGGTAGGTTTTATTTCATTGAACAAGATCGGTTTCCCCGTAAATATCCAATTCTGCCCTTTCGAATCAACCATTTGCTGAATTTTGTTAATGGTTTCTATGTCCCATCCATTATTCCCCTGATAAATATAAGAGGCAATGGACAGGTCTTCTTTATTGTAAAAATGCTTTACTCTTGGAGAAGATAGCATTTCAACGTCTTCCAGGCCAATGGATTGCGCGTTATACAGCGCATTTGTTACATTTTTTATGTAGTTGTTTACATACGTTTTCTCATATACCAATTTATTTTTTTCAAGAGAGTCCAGTAGCGTTTTCGTCAGCGCGTCAGGCTGTATGTCATTATCCGCCAGCATTGTTTTTATTTTTCTTTTTCTTTCCAACTGAACGGAGGGAGCTGGCATGAAGATGTTTAACGAATTGTAATCCTTAATCAGACCATTCTCTTTCAATTGCATAAGCAGTTTTTCAAGTTCGTCAAAGGCAAAGGATAGTCCCTTTTTATCCAGAGCTTTAATTACTATGGAAAGCGGTTCCCCTTTATTACCCATTTTTTTCTGAAGTTTTTTTCCCACAGCAACCGAGGAGCAATCTTTTGGGATGATACTATCGGGATCATTGTTAAACTTTAATCTTGTTACACCAAAACCCGCGATGATAAAAACGATAATACTAATAGCAAGTATCCTATTGGGTCTTTTAACGAGCAGTTTGATAAGATTTTCAACTCCTGTAGGGACCTCTTTTTTCAACTGGATTTTATGCAACCCTTTTTTACTTATCCAGTAAAGAAGAGAGTTTGTCAGGAAGAGCGTGGATAACAAACATAATAAAACTCCTATTCCTGCAACAATACCCAACTCATGCAAACCATTGAATTTGGTCACAATTATACTGAAAAAAGACAGCGACGTTGTGCTTGCAGATATAATGATCGCAGAACCAGTTTTGGTAAGGGTTTGTTCCAGGGCCTTTTGCCGGTTGTTCAGTTTTCTAAAAACCTCGCCGAATCTATTTACCGAATGCATTGCATAATCCACGTAAAGGCCGATAAGTAGCGCCGCAACAACGCTTGTTACTATATTCAGACTACCGAAAACCAGGTATGCAAAGGCAAGTGTAGTGGAAAGAGACGTCAACAAGGTAAATCCGATAACCAATAGAATCTTAACTCTTACTCTGTACGCAAACCATATGAGTGCGGCAATGAGAAAAACGGATAAGAGAAAAGAGTATGCTACGTCATGACGGATAATTTGGCGCACTTCTTCCGATAAAACGCAGTTGCCGGTAAGTTCCACCCGTACGTCCGAAGGATTGCCGGCTTTCTCCATTGAGAATGAGATAATGTCGTCCAGTTCCCGTTTCAAATTACCGACAAAGGCCATATCCCTTCCTTTGCCCTTTGGTTTAACGAAGATAACGGCAGTTGAATAATCCGACGTGATGTAATAACCGGTACTGATATCAAGGCTGTCCTCTTTGTTTGCGCTCATAAGAGAATCTTTTACTATGTCTGCAATATCAAGAGGGTCTTTTGAAATCATTTCGTAATCGATTGGAGAACTAAGGGGAGAGAGAAGTTTTTGGAGATTATATCTTATTTGCCGTTCGATGCCTTTTGGGGTAAGTCTGTTTTCAAGGCGTTTCAATCCTTTTTCATCAAGAAGCAACGGTATATGATTGATAAAAAAACTGTTTTCGTATTTTAACGGGCTATAATCAACGTGCTCAATATATGGAGATGCTGCAAGTTTGTTTGCAAGCGTTTCTATGAGTTCTGTTTGTTCATCAATTTCATTCTCCGTCGATTCCAACAGCAATACTACATTATCCGAAATACCGTATTTTTCAATGAAGTCCTTAAACTGGCCTACTTTCTTATTTTTAGATGGAAGAACGTCTATTATGTCCGTTTTAATTTCCATGTAAAAAATTGTTACTATGGAGACTGCCGTGAGCAGAGCAAATACAACAACTATTTGCTTGTGAAAGGAATGGATAAATGATGCGCACTTTTTTAAGAAAAATTCCATGTTTTACTATCGCGACGCGTTAAGTTTATTCTGTCAGATTTTTACAAGCAATTGTGGTTTTACTTGTGCCTGGGAAAAGAAATTTTCCCCCGCTGACCGCAAAAAATATTCGGGCAATATTTCCCGATGTAATGGAGACTATTTTCTCTAAAAAATTAACCGGAAGTGTCGGTGTGCCAGGCTTTACCTGAACCGTTGTAAACCCCGCTTTTTTTAACAGAACGGTAATGGTTTCGGGTGAAAAATCGTACAAGTGGTATGGGGTATCGTAGAGATTATTTTTTATATGGAATAATGAAAGGAGTCTGACAATAGGAGTCGTGTGTGGAACTCTCAGGACGAACACGCCTCCAGGTTTTAGCAGGGAATGGATTTTTTTTACCGCAGAGTATGGATCCGGAAGATGTTCCAGGACGTAAAAAGCTGTTATCGCATCGAAAGAAGCTTCCGGGAGGGAAACGTCTTCAATGGACGTTTCAATAACATTGAGATTCTTTTTGTTTGCAGCACACACCGTATTTGGCGATGGATCAATTCCGCTAACAACCCATCCAAGAATCCTCATTATTTCGAGAAAATGCCCATAGCCGCATCCAATATCGAGGATTTTACCTTTTCCGGGAAAAACCTGCGCCAAAAACCCCGATACTTCCCTGTAATTTCTCTCCATAAGATTTGCCCATGTGTACTCTCTCTTTCCATTTCTTTGGTGATAGGTTTCATAGAGATGGATTAAATGCTCAGTATTCGGTCTTGGATTTACATATACAAGGCTGCATTTCTTGCATCTTACCACGTTATGATTGCTTTGAACTGTAATTATTTTAGTATCATCAGCGCCACAAAGGTTACAATTCACATGCTGCAAATTCATGTTGTTCCTTTTATCGTCAACGAAAGTGTTATTACCGCTTTGGAGGCAATCTCGCTATCTACTGTTGCAACAGCTTCAAATACATAAAAGGGTGTAAACGATTGCGTTATCCTGGAAGTGATTACGAGTTGATCTCCTGCCACAACAGATTTTTCAAATGTGGCTTCTTTTATCAAACACAGATATGCAACTTTGTCTTTAGTGTTACCCAGTACCAATCCTGATGATTGCACCATTGCCTCTAATACAAGCACTTGCGGCAAAGCCGGGAAGTTTGTATTTTTCTGATAATGTCCACCCAAATATTCATCATTTAAACTTACATTCTTTATGCATACAATGCTTATCTTTTCCTCAAATTTAATGATTTTGTCTATCATAATAAACGGGTATGCGTGTGGGAGTATTTCCGGGGGACTTGGGAATGCCTTCTTCATTTGTTTTTATCTATATATCTTGCTATTGCGCCAACGGAGGTAAAGACTTGTTCCGATGTTTCTCTGTCCATGATTTCAACGCCAAACTCTTTTTTTATAGCAATAATTAATTCCAGGACATCTATGGAATCAAGTCCCAGACTATTTGAGCCGAAAAGCAGAGTGTCTTCTTTTATCTGGTCTACACCGATTTTTAGTTTTAATTTTGTAACAAGTAATTCCTTGAGTTTTTGGATCGTGTCATGCATATTCAATTTAATCCCCCGGATACACGAATAACTTCCCCTGTAATATAACTTGCTTCGGATGATGCAAGGAAGCGGACAACGGATGCAACTTCCTCCGGCTTTCCAAATCTTTTTAGAGGAATATGTTCCTTGTAACTATTTCTCTTATTTTTATCGAGGGAATCAATGATATCTGTTTCAATGACTCCCGGAGCGACGGTGTTTACCCTAATACAAAAAGGCGCAAGTTCTTTTGAAAGGGCCATGGTAAATGCAATTACACCACCTTTAGCGGCGGAGTAATTTGTCTGGCCGGGTAATCCAGTAATTCCACTCAAAGACGCTATATTGATGATTGTTCCGCTCCTTTGCCCAATCATATGTTCAGACACTGCTTTTGTACAATTGAAAACGCCCGTCAGGTTTACGTTAATAACGTCGTTCCAATCTTTTGCCGACATAAGCATTATATAACCGTCTTTAATTATACCTGCGTTATTGATAAGCACGTCTATCTTTCCATGCTTTTTCACAATATTGTCAACCATTTGTTTTATTTGCGCATAATCGGTGACATCTGCTTTTTCAATTGAAAAGCTTCCTTGCGGAGATGAAAATTCTTCTCTTAATTTCTCTATATCATCAATTGGTTTGCAGTGATTTACAATTACATGATCGCCTTCCCCGATAAATACCTTGCAAATGGCTTTTCCGATGCCTTTGCTGCCGCCGGTCACCAGCACTACTCTTTGTGAATGAACTAGATCATATCCCATAAAGGCCCTCTTTTTCCTATTTTTCTCATAACGGTTAACATATCCGTATCACATCTAATATCAAGACCAGGCACAATCCAATTATGGCTTTGTTGTGCGTAATCATAAATTTTTTGAAGCAGAACGTCCCTGTCTATCTTAGGTGAGATGTAAAAAACAGGTTCCAATATATTTTGATCTTTTTCGATGATTTTATCTTCAATCGCTTTATAATAAAGCAATGTGTTTGGATATATCCTGATTCCCACAAATACAATAACCGCGGTTGGCTCTATTTTATTAAAAAGTGAAAATGTTTCGCTTAGCGTTGAATCGTCTTCGTCTGGGCCACCAACAATAATGTAATGAGCATTCGGCAAATTAATACTATTGCAACATTCTGTGGCAAATGCTATGTCTTCGATGGTAAAAGACTTGCCAATGGCTTTCAGTGTTTTTCGGGATCCGGCATCCGTTCCGAATTCAATGCCCTTGCAACCAGCGTCCGACATGAGAAGCGCAAGTTCTTTCGTCATTCCTTTTGGTGTGGCAAAACACGCCCAATCAATTTTAAGTTCATGCCTGATTATTTCCTCGCAGAGGGCAACAGTGTGTTTTTCAGGACAATTAAATATGTCATCCACAAAGAAAACATAGTCAACTCCATATTCGGAATTTAACTCCTTAATCTCATCAACAATTTCCAATGGTTCTCTCAACCTTACCGTATTGCCATTCAGACTTGGATATGTGCAATAGGTACAGTGAAACGGGCAACCCCTTTTTGATTGAATATTGGCCATACCGCCCAGTTCCATATATTTGTTATTGTTTAGCAAATCCCGTTTTGGTGTAAAAGGTTCAACACTACAGAGGGTATTGTTACGGGTGTATTTCCCATCTTTTATATAACAGAGGTTAGGTATATCGTTAATTTCACCACCATGGATAATGACGTCTATATATTGCGGAAGAGATATTTCTCCCTCGCCAACAATACCCATTTCAAGTTGCAAATACCTCAAAACTTCTTCCGGGAAAAGGGAAAAACCCGATCCTCCAACAATTATTTGAGCCGATGTAAGGCGCTTGATAAGCCGAACTATTTCCTTAACCCGCGGAAGATAGTAAACACTTTTTCTAAAGGTTAAATTATCTATGTTTCTGATGGATAGACCTAGGAGATCCGGAGAAAATTTTCTCAGCGATTCTTCTATCGCCACGTAATCATCTTCGGCAAAACAAAGATCAAGAACGTATACGCTATGCCCTTTATTTTTTAAAATAGTTGCAATATATGCGATGCCTAATGGCGCCACGGGGTACGGTTTCATCTCGTTATTAACAGAGATAAGCAAAATTTTCATTTGGGGTTTTTTTCACAATGCCAACATGTGGAATCTGAAGCCAAATGATTTCCCGTCATTTGGTAAGCGTTTCCCCTGCAACCGTAACATTCTTTATTATATTCGCACGTTTTACACTGTCCTTCTATGTTTTCGTAAATATTTCTCAGGTCTTTTATAACTCCACTGCTTACCAGAATTTCCCCAAGTGATTTATCCCTGATGTTTCCCACCGACATATCAACGCCCGTACACGGCTGTACATGTCCCTGGGAATTGATAAGGCAGCTATAGAGATGGCGTTTACAGGAAAAGGCGGCAATTGTCGGACGAGAATTCCACTGAATGCCAAAATGCTCCCTGTCGATTTGCTCCAGCCGTTTAAATATCTCCTTAATTTCCAGGGTAGGCACAATCAAATCCTTGTTTTCCCTTGCCCTGCCCTGGTAAGTCAATATTTCAAAATATGGAATTATATTTCTTTTCCGCGCCCACATCCACATTTCCGGGATCTCGTTAATATTTTGTTTGCATATTACGGACTGTATACCCAGTCCCAAATCTTCACGGGGATACCCCGATTCCATCAATATTTTTAGTCCTCTGGTTATTTGTTTATAAGTTCCTTTGGCATTTGCAAGCATGTCCTGAACCTCGGGATTAAAGCTATTATATTTTATTACCACAGAAACTTTATTTCTGTATAGTGTTTGCGCTATTTCTTTATCAATCAATACGCCGTTTGTAAAGAGTATTTGCTGCAATCCGATTGAATTAATATATTTAATGATATCTACCACACCCTCGTATAGAAGTGGTTCGCCGCCTCCCAGGAGGATTATTTTCTTTGCCCCCAGCCCTTTTGCCTGATCCACCACCGATTTCATTTCTTCCAGGCTCAATTCATTTTCCGCTGCGAACCCGGCACTGGAATAGCAGTAAAGGCATCTGAGATTACACTTTTTGGTAAATTCAAGTTCTATTGAAAGAATGCTTCCATTCGCCAGGCAATCGGAGATCTCATCATTTGAAAAGCTTAGTTCATTGATCATGTCCATAGTGTTACTCATGTAATTTAATCCTCCTATCCTTAAAAGTAATCGCCTTTCTACTGCCCCCTTCAAAGAGTTTCTTCTCTATCTCGTTTGGCGAAGCTATCTCAATCTCAGGAACTACTCTTGTTTTCGCACGAAGAATATCAATTAAGGATGATCTGAATTTATCATCGTTTCTATGGGAACCTATTCGTAAAATAATGTGGTCTGTTTTGGTATCGCCGGTATATGCTTCCAACTGGTAGTTTATCACATCCTTTAAATGAAAAATTGCATTTTCAATTGTCTTTGGATAGAGAGTAACCCCTTTTACCTTTAACCGGTGGTGTTTACGTCCCAAAACCGGACCAATTCGAACGGAGTTTTTTCCGCATAAACACTGTCCCGAAAGTTTAAAGGTAATATCTCCCGTTTTGTAACGGATCAGAGGCATCCCTTCGTGTTGAAGGGTGGTAATTACCATTTCGCCAATCTCGCCGTCTTGTAGCGGGATACCCTCATCCGACACAATTTCTACGTAAACAAAATCCGTATGTCCGTGTAGTCCGTGGTGAAATTCACATTCACCAAATGAAATTTGCCCCTCTGAGATACCGTATGTGGAAAAAACTTTCCTTCTAAATGAATTCTCAATAAAGCTGCCAAGTGTATTCGTACTAAAATCCGTATTTCGTATGCTATCGCCTATGAGAACTATTTTCTCAATGCCCAAATCGGGAATATTTATTCCAATTTCATTTGCATGGCGTATCAGGTAATGCATGAACGATGGTACCGCGACAATTCCGGTAGGCCGTAATTCTTTAATGAGTTGAAAATGCCTGATAATGCTTTTAGGCCCTATCCTTGCGACGGAAGCGCCGCGCCTTATGAGTCCTCTGTAATATGCAATGCCAGCGGTAAATAGATTGTCGCAGGTTACAACAATGTGAAATAAATCTTCTTTGCCAGCGTTTATAGTATTAAAATTTCGCTCTTCGCTACAGGTAAGACGTTCTAAGTCGTTTTCCGTAAGCGCAAGAAATACCGGTTCACCCGTGGTGCCGGAAGTAGACACAAACTCCGCGATATCCTGTTTTTTTACTGCCAGGAAATTCCAATTGTTATTTGATATATCCTGTTTTGTGGTAAAAGGCAATTTATCCAGGTATTCCCTTGCATGGGCGGCGGATTGCAAGGTACCGGCATTTTGAAGGATTTCTTTATAAAAGGGAGACATTTGTCGCGCATAGTCTATCGTGGCAAGCAACAATTCATTCTGATTATTATTGATTGTCTCAGCGGAAAGTCCGTCTGGCGCACAAAAGATCTTCATAAAACACTGTCCAGCGCATTAGGGTAAATTTTCACACCCCTCCGCATTGCGCTTTCCCTATCCTCAATAAAAAAAAATTCAGAACTGTATACATGACCACTTGTATGGAGATTTAATGCCTTGACCTTTCTTATACAACCTGCAATTGCCATTTTGATATTTCGTCCGATAATACATTCGCATGCATATTCCACAACTTCCCTGAATGAAGACCCGATGGGCATGGTAATACACTCTCCCCTTAAATCGAAAGCTATTGTCGCTTGAGCGGCAAGAGAATTTGGTGTTGTAAATTGGAAAAGTTGCGGACTTGCTCCAAGAATTCCTTCGTCCAGAATGTTATTAAAATATTCATTTTTGATATCTTCGATGGAAATATCAATTCCTAGATAAAGACTAATGTCATCATTTGCAACAGGAACCGGAATTCCAGCGCTTAGCAAGACATTACCGACGGAAGCAACCACCAAACCATCAAGAGCATTATATATTCGGCACTTCTTATCCAGTCCCTCAAAAGCCGGAATTTTACCATCCGGAGTATTGCTGTTCAATATACTTATTCCGGTAACCGCTGGAATCATGCGCCACCTAATATGATCGCTGAGTTTTGGCCGCCAAAACCGGCGGATAGAGACATTGCCATTTTCACGTGGTGGTTTCTTGCAATATTCGGAGTATAATCAAGATCGCAGTCGGGATCGCATTCCTGAAAGTTAATGGTAGGAGGTACAATTCCGTTTTTTATTGCCAGCAGGCAACATATAGCTTCGATAGCCCCCGCCGCACCCAGGGAATGTCCCAGCATTGACTTTGTCGAACTGATTGGGATATCATATGCCAACCTTCCAAATACCCGCTTTATTGCCTTTGTTTCCATAAGATCATTGTAAACCGTACCAGTCCCGTGTGCATTAATATAATTAATATCACCCGGTTTTACTCCCGACTGACCCATTGCCCTGTCTATTGCTTCGGCAAGGCCTCGTCCTTCGCGATGAGGGCCTGTTAAATGATTGGCGTCAGCACGCGACGCATATCCCATGACCCGGCCATATACCTTTGCATTTCTTTTTGCCGCGCTTTTCTCGGACTCAAGCACAACAAATGACGCCCCTTCGCCGAGTGCGAGTCCGCTTCTGTTTTTATCGAAGGGTCTTACCTTATCAGTTGTAATTGCCTGAAGGGCATGGAATCCGATAATAGCAAAATCACTCAAAATATCAGCTCCACCGGCAATCATAATATCAGTTTTGCCGGATAGTATGCTTCTGGCTGCAATCCCTATGGCATCAGTACCGGAAGTACATGCGGTTGAGACGGTATATTTTGGTCCGTTTAGGTTATATAGGGAAGAAAATTGCAATGTCACATTAGAAAGGGAATCTTGTTCACCACAGTATTCTTTCTTTTGCTTTTTTGCATCAGCCAATTTTTTTTCCTTTAATAACATATTTCCCAAAACCGTACCCATGGAGAAACCTATATTTGAGCAATCTTTCAGATTTGCATCCTCAATTGCCATGTTCAAAGCTCTTTTCATAAGATATTGAAATTTATCTTCCGGTTGAACGGTTTGCGTTATGCAGGAAAGGCTAATTTCCGCCATTGGCCATTCCCCATCAATTTCAAGCAAAGGAAGTCTCGTTTTTTTTATAAGATCCTGCCCGGAACACAATGCATGCCAGAATTCGTTCACCCCCTGAAAAGGTTTGATTGGTGTAATGAAACCAATGCCCGTTATCAATATTCTTCCGCTCAAGGTTTGTCCAATCTCCAGATCGAAGCATTGAGCATTACGGTATTCGTATGGTACCCAATCTCTTTAAAAAGTTTTATTGAATTCACTGCTTCATGAAAACCCTGCCACCCCTCGCAGACACTTTCACAGAAATCATGAGCAAGTATTCCCAATCTTATCCATTTATCTTTTACGTATTTTTTCTCCTGGTCAGGGTAACTGTTGGTCAAAATGCCAAGTGAACCCTCATGCTTCAAAACCCTGAAGATTTCCTTATAAGCATATCTTCTTTTTTCAACGGGGATATATGGATCAGCACATCCAAAAAACACAACTTCCATGCAATTATCCTGAAAAGGTAATGGAAAGCCAAAACCTTTCCAACGGTCAGAACGTACCCATTCGATGGTATGAGAATTTGATAATTTGCTTTTGGCTTTATCGTAAAAGTTCTCGGCAAAATCAAGACCAAATAATTTCACATTGGAAAATCGCTCACTTATCTTTACCAAATCAAAACCTGGGCCAAAGCAAAGAACGAGAATATTACTGTTTTCTTTTTTTTCAAACATTAACAATTCTATAAGAATGGATCTGGCAAAGTTGAACTCTGCATTACCCAGAAAGCTTTCCCATATCGACGTAAATTCCGCATTAAAATTGAAACGTGGCGTTGCTCCACGCAAAAAATCACCGCTGTATTTGATACACTCTTCAAAAAACCCCACCACTCCCTTAAATGAAACTTCAATAATTTTATATTCCTCGTCTTTTAATTTCGGAGCAGCATTTTCAATCATATGCCATTGATATCTGGTGTTTTCAAGGCTTAAATATCCACACTCCTGTAATAGATAAATAAGTGTATGTATCATTCTTCTTCTCAACCTGTCCTGCAATTGATAATTGAGCTTATTTTGAAGCGCTTCTATAGCTTCATTGATGTGAAATGTATCAATAGACTCAAGAAGCCGCAGGATTCCTTCTTCTTGCGCAAATTTCAAAAGCATTTCTGTTTGATATCTTTGTACAAGAAATTGGCTTAATAATAATCTTGTATCGGGAAAATTATAATTCATAGTCTTAAACAAGCCGCGTTTATTTTCATGATATTTTCGATAAAATTAATACTCCCGCAACCCCTTCGCTCTCAGTTGCACAAATCATTACGTTCCTGATCTCGTTGTTAATCGGCGCTGAATTTTTGAGAATAGGCAATGGTATTGCCCCATGCCTTATACACAACGCCGATAGAATAACGTTCCATATGGTAGAAACAGCAAATGCATTTCCCGTAATTGAATCCAAACTACCCATGGGAATTTCATATGCATCAAGCTGCTGTACTTTGGGGAAAGAAGGGGACGTCATTAACAGATCAACGTCTTTTGCTTTTAAATTGGCTTTTTTCAACGCGGTTTCAACGGATTCTTCCAACGCGGACTGTAAATTTGAAGGATTGGTTTGTGAAGCAAAGCCGGAAATATAACAATACGGGACTTGATTGTTCTTTGTATCTTCCGGTTCTATTAAGAGAGCACCGGCACCTTCAGACAATGTGTTTATCCCCAGCCTGTAGTAACAGTATAGTGAAAATTTGTTTAATTCTTCGGCAGAAGCAATAACTGACTTTTCCATTTTTTTTGTGGCTAATAATTGTACTGCGAGCATGATCGCCCGTATGGTTGTTACACTGCCCCCAATCAAAGTATGAACGGGACCGTGAATACCTAAGCAGATAGAAGTATTACCTGCGGGGGCGTTCAATATAGAATCAGAAAAGAGTATGGGACTGGCAGATTCAGGACCTTCGGTTACCAGAAGTTCGTGATAGGATTGTGTATAGTTTAGAGCACCGTGGGTTAAGCCGACAACTAGCCCAAGATTTTTAATATTGGGAGAATCAACCTGAGCGTCATCCATTGCCATCTTTGCGGCGGACATAGTAAATTTAGATATTTCAGTGGCACGTCTGAATTTTGTGTCGGGGATATATTCGTCAAAATGGATATCATTAATTTCTCCCCCGTAAAATTCTTGATCGGGCATGAACTTTGTTATCTTCTTTATGCCTGGGAAGTTGTTCACTACTGCATTCCAGAAATCTTCTTTTCCTTTTCCAATAGGCGTCAATGGCCCCACGCCTGTTAACACTATCCGATCCATGTATATTCCCTGAGTATTAAAGTTGCGTTAGTCCCCCCAAAACCAAATGAATTGGACAAAACGGTTTTTATATCGCAATACACTGTTTCCTTTGATATGTTCAAATTGCAAACGGGATCAGGCGTGCAATAATTTATATTTGGAGGAACGGCTTTACGCTCAATTGAAAGCAATGATACTATAGCCTCTACCGCCCCAGCCCCACCAAGGATATGGCCAACCATGGGTTTTATTGAACTTACGGGTATGTTTTGTGTTTCCTCTCCAAACGCTTTCAATATTGCATTGGATTCCTGCGCGTCATTATAAATAGTTCCGGTGCCATGTGCATTGATATAATCAATTTTTGGATTATCCGCATCATTCAAGGCATTCATAATGGCACGAAATGCGAACTCACCTGTCGGGTCGGGGCTTGTCATATGATACGCATCGGAAGATTCCCCGTACCCGATTATTTCGCCCAATATTCGTACATTTCGTTTCACGGCGTGTTCCAATTCCTCTAAAATTAAAATTCCTACTCCCTCCCCCAGTACCAGCCCGTTTCTATTCTTATCAAACGGCCTGCACTTAGTAGGAGTCATTGCCATAAGAGAGCTGAAACCGGCAAAGGTAAATTCACTCATAGTATCGTATCCTCCGCAAATGGCAATTTTATAAAGGCCTGATTGTATAGAATTATACGCACAACCTATGGCATTTGTACCGGATGCACATGCGTTAGAAAATATATTGTAATTTCCTTTTAATTGAAATTCCCTGAATAAATTAATCGCCTGGCAATTTGCAAGATAATCAGTTAATAAAGAAATGCGTGCCTTTTTCAGCCCTTTTTTCAGAACTTCTTTATGAAACAACTCTCCGGAAATCATTCCACCAAGTGTTGTCCCTAAAGATAAAAGTATATTTGTATTTTTGATGTATGGGAGTACGTTTGATTCCAGAAGCGCTTCACGTGAAGCATGAATCAATAAATGCGATGCCCTGTCAAGACGTGCCGCATTTAAATTTCTTATTTCGGAAGCAGAGGTAAACTGCTTTGCCTCTCCACCGCACTTTCCGGGATATTTTGAGGAATCGAAAGACTCTATTTCTTTAATACCTGATGCGCCTGAAACGATCTTTTTCCAGGTTATTTCCTTACCAATACCGTGGGCGGTAATTATGCCCATTCCAGTAATAACAACTCTCTTCTTCAACGTAGAAAACGGTTCCTTATTTTTTTAAATTTTACGAACCCATTATAATAAAAAAAAAGCAGAAACAAAATCGTTACAAAAATAAAAATACTCCCGACAAAACCCGTAACAACTGTAAATACATATAAGAAGGCGACTATTAAGCTATAAATAATGCAAAAGGTGGATACGGATTTAAGATAATACATATCTCTCATGTTGTAATCCCCAATATATTTTTGATAGGGGCAAATTGAAAATTGCTAAGTAAGCCTTCTGTCTTCCTGGGAGTGGCACTTATGTTGAAATAGTGCATAAATCTCCTGCTTAACGGCAAATCAATGCGTGGTTGTTCTTTGTCAAATTCCCACGGATGTATATAGACCATTGCAGGAAACCCCATGCGGTTAATTTTTTTTATTTCTGATACAATATAAAAATAAGGACATAGTCTTAACGGTAAGCCACCCGTAAAGGGAAGACGTTCCCAAAACAGCCTTGTTGTGGTGAGCGGAAATTCCCAAATCTTTCCATAATCAGTATTGTAGCAACATGGATAAACAGGGTAATCCCTATATCCCATTCTTGTAAGAGGAACCATGCTTGAATCATAAAGAATACCGTATTTCCTTAATGCATTAAGCATCCATAAAGTATTCTTCCGGATCGACCATTCCGGCGCCCTAAAACCCAGTACCCTCTCGTTGATATTTGATGATATAACAGAAATGGATTTATTGACATCTTCTTCAAACTCCCGTTCCGTCATCTCAAAGATCCTCTTATGATAAAAGCCATGAGTTGCTATTTCATGTCCCTCGCTCTTAATTGTCTTTATAAGACCAGGTTCCTTGAAGGCAATGTATCCGAGGACAAAAAAAGTAGCCTTTACTTTATACGTTCTTAAAAGAGTAAGTACCTTGTCAGTATTCCTTATTATACGGTTTTCATAAGTATCCCATTTTTGCGGATCAGAATAGCCCTCTACGCCACAGATGTGATACCAATCCTCAAGATCAACGGTCAAGCCATTAATCACGGATTCCCGCTCAGGAGTTCTACGGATTTTTTCCCATAAATACTGTCAGGAGAAAGCTCAGCCGTCTTCTTCCAGTTTCTTATGGCATCTTCTTTATTTGATAAAATATCCATTTCCAGTGTACCAATTTTATAATGAATATAAGCCTTTTTGTCGTTGCCCAGTGTTGAATTTCTGAGTGCAATTTCGTAAGACTTCTTTGCCTCTTTTCCTTTATTGTAACGGGCCGAATTCTCTTTACTAACAGGCTCATATGCAGAATCGATTGAAGTACTAACTGTGGATTCTGACGGATCGGTATTTTTTGCAAGGTAGCCGTACAAATCTCCCTTTACGATGTAACCTTCCGGATAATCCGGCTTATAAAAGAAAGCTTTTTTAAATGCCCCATATACATCACGCTCCCTATTGATAAGCGCTGCAAATTTTGCATAGACAAGCCAGTATTCCGGGTTCAAATAATGAGACCGGTAAAGAATTTTAACCTTTTGCTGTGCTTCTTTTGCCTTATACTTCCACGCAGGGGCTTTCATGTCTTTCATAATCATGCATTGTTCTAACATGGCATCAGTTCTTTTCAATTCGTCCTTGCTGACTTCCATGAATTTATTAAACGTGTTTATAGCCTCATCACTTTTACCCTCTTCTTTAAGAAACATCGCCTTTTTATATAAATCGTCATGAGCCAGTTGCGTAATGGATTCTTCGGCATTGCTTGTTTTAGTCTCGTAAAAAACGACAATTGCTATTAACCATACCAATAAAATACAAGTTTTTTTCATTGTCATACATTGGCTCCTTACCGTTAAAAATAATTTCTTTGCACACTTCCATTCGTCAGTGCGTGCTTTTTGGCAAAATATTTAATGGCGAATCTGAAATGTTCAATACGAATCCACCCTCTGCATCCCCGCCAGCAGGGGACATTCTCCCCCTTTGGAGGGGGTAAGGGGGAGAATTTTGGAATTTGTTTCGGATTTCTTGCTTGTTTGGTTCTGGCTATGCCAGCGTAGGTATTCTCTAAACATTTCAGGGTAAATTGTCTTAAAATCTTTGGCAATACCCTTCCCCATAACTCTCCCAGTATTGACAGTATTGATCAACACATGAGCCGGGGATTCAAATAGGTTCCCAATTATATAGGTAATCATATCTTCTTCTCTGTTTAGTTTTTCAAGAAGTCGATTAATGCAATCTTTAATTTTTTGTATAAAGACCCCAAAGAATAGCAAAGTCGAGAAAATTGTTCCCACTTTAAATTAAAACCATAGATATGTCTGAAAAGGTGACGGAAACTTAAGTATTCTTTTAATTCTAACATTAACTCCTCCTCCGTTATGACCTCTCTTCTTGCTCCCTTATAAGGGGTTGCCATTTGTTTCTGCAATTGTTTATGCCAGTCTTCTCCCCCTGGCAAGTTGTTATCAACAGTAATAGCGATCCTTTCAAAAATCTTTTCGATACCACAATAGAAATCATGAAGAATGCTTCCCGCAGCCCGTGTTTCAACAGAACCGGGATTTTCAGGTAACTCACGGATTAGTTCTTCCATCTCTTGTACGAGCCTTTGCAGATTTTCGAGTTCTATTTCAATGTCCTTCTTCAGTCGTTCCCTATCCGTAAACAAGTTCCCCTTCCTTTATTGTTTTTTCCTTTAAACTTTCAAACGCATCTTCAAATGGAATGAGATTAATCTCGACACCGGGAGGCATGATATCGCTCAATTCTGACAGGGCTTTTATATAAAACTCTGAAGGCAACCCTTCAACAACCAAATCAATATCAGACCTTTCATGGACAATACCATGTACAAGCGATCCGATAAGGAAGATTTTTTTAACCTGATATTTGTTAGTGAGTATTGCAATACATTTATTTGCTAATAATTTTAATTCTTCTTTTTTACGCATTGAGTGGCTCCTCAGTGTATAAAGTGTGATTAGAAGGACAATTCATGAATAAACATCATTCTTTATATCCGTAATAAAAATACTTTCTGTATATAACATTTCAGGTTCTAAATCTGCGCCATTACTCCATTAAAGAGTATCAAAACTTATATGACCTGACATTTTTATTTTGTTAACCCCCATGCTGAAACATGTGGTTAAAGCAGGGACAGATTTTTCAAAAAACTAAAGTGTTACATAATTTCTTCTCATGTCTGCAAAATATCTTCATCCATGTAAAAGGTGTTTCATTTCCTTATCATATAAAAACATCAATACAGATGAGAGCCTTCCAATTACCGGCATGGGATCGCTCAGAGAAATAATATCATCTTTTGTGTTGAAATCAAAAAAATTAGGTTTTAGTCTTAACCTCTCCGGGTTTTTGATAAAGTGCAATAAATCTCCCGGAATAAGCCACCTGCATCTGACACCGGCATTATAGTCCATAACAGGCTCAATATCACCTTCCATTGCCAGCCTGAACAATAGAAAAGGAAAGTCAATGCCTGATTCAACCGCCAGTTGTAAAGACCCCCAGAATCTCGGATTTACTTCAAGTAATTTAGGCTTCCTGTCTCTTGGATCAATTTTAAATTCCACATGGGCAACCCCTGTCCACCGAAGCGACTTCATAAATAACCCGGCGATCTCCCTGACGTCTTCCCTTTTCACGCTTTCCCTTAGAGTACTCGGACCACCACTTACGGGATGTGAACGTAAACGCTTGTATACAAAAGATGCACGTATCTCCGATTGAAAATTGAAAAGTAACCCAACTCCGTACACATCACCGCCATCTGGTATATATTCCTGAATGATGGGAAATGGATACTCTTTATGTACTTTAAGGTATAATGTTAATAATTCCTCTTTTTCTTTAACATATACAATACCTCTTGAACCGGAACTATTCCGTGGTTTTATAAGAACAGGGTACGCAGTTTCTTTTGCAATCACCGCAAGCTGCTCAATATCATTTACCATATACGTTGTCGGGACGCCAATCCCTCGTTCTCTTGCATACTGCATAATAAATGCTTTATCATTCCCTTTTTTGGCAAGATCAGCATCGGCAAAAGGCAATCTTGTATATTTTTCAATCATCTGCCTGTTTGCAACTTCAGTTAAAAGAACCTGTGTAGAAAATTCCATAGGAAAGATAACATCGTACCTCCCCGCTTTCAGTTCCGCTTCAAGGTCAGTAAGGAAATTAACCTGGGATAGTACCGGAGATGAATAGATCCATCTCCGGCTGCAGTATTTAGAAAAAATTGCCGTTGCAAGCCGTGTCCTTTCGCCTGCTGTGACATAAAATCCCTTCCTGCCAAAAGACCTTACGGCAGCAAGGGACTTATTCCACATTCCGTCAAGAACCAGAACCCTGTTCATAGGAAAAATCCTGCTTGTTTTGTATTGTTTTTCTAACGGTCTGCCTGAAACCAAAGTTCATGGGGTAGAAGAAATTCTTGTATGTCCCGTTGCCCCAGAGTCTTTTAAAAATTGCAGTATAAGAGAAACTCTCTTTTAAGGCATGATGAAAACCGTCAAGGAGCTTTTCCGGTCGCATCAATTTTGGCATAAAAACGACATGGTTCGTATTGTAGTTAGACCAGTCCCGGTCTATTATTCTTCCTTCATGCAGCATCTGTGAATAAACCCGCGTGCCGGGATACGGCGTTAAAATTGAAAAATAACAAACATCAATCTTTGCCTTAATGACAAACTCAATAGTTCTGTCAAAGACACTTTCGTCGTCGTGATCAAAGCCAAAAACAAAGGCGCCGGTGACCCCTATACCATAATCATGCAATTTTTTTACCACATCGATATACGTATCGGGTGTATTGAACGTCTTTCCCATATTTGCAAGGTTACCCTGAGATAACGACTCAAACCCTACAATAAGTCCCATACAGCCGCTCTTTTTGCAGAGTTCGAGGATTTCGTCGTTTTTTGCGATATTGACAGATGCTTGTCCTGTCCACTTGAGGTTATAAGGTATGATCCGTTTTAAAAGCTCTTTTGCGTGCACCCTGTTGCTTATTATGTTATCGTCTACGAAAAAGACCCCATTTTTAAGAACAAACATCCCCTCAAAAGGCTTCAGGTTTTGTATCTCCTTTTCAACCTCATCAACAGGTCTGTTTCGAAATTTACCTCCGAATGAATTTGTTACAGAGCAAAATTCGCAGTTGTGTGGACATCCACGGGTCGTTTCAAGGAAATGCACAGGGAGGTATCTTTTCCCTTCGTATAATTTCCAATTTGGTGCAGGGAAATTGGCAAGGGAAGGATATTCGTTGCCATGCCGATAGATACTTTTTAGTTCGTCCCTTTTACAATCATCCAGTGCTTTGTCCCATAGCTGCTCTGCCTCACCTATAACCACACTGTCACAATGCTGCAACGCCTCATCAGGCATCTTCGACACATGCATGCCGCCCATAATGACCTTTATTCCCCGTAACCGAAAACTGTCTGCTATTTCATAAGCGCGATTAACGGCAGGCGTCATGGCAGTAATACCTACAAGATCGGCATCTTGAGTCAAATCGAGCGGTTCAACCTTTTCATCAATAATACTAACGTCCCAATCGGACGGAGTAAGGGAAGCAACCTTCAAAAGTCCCAGATACGGGAGGCGAAAGTAAAAATCGCCTCCCAGAAAGCTTTTTGATGCAAGGGGAGAGACCAATAAAAGTTTTTTCATGGTTCTACAAAGTCGGCCTTTAATTTTTTAAATCTCCATGAAAGTCGTCTTGATTGTGATTAATATTGTATTCATGGCGGGTTCAAGTTTGCAATTCAATGTCATTAAGCTAAGGATTATTTGGTTAAAACAACTCCCCTGAATCCCCCTGAGTTTCTGCATAAGTCTTAGACCATGTACCATCTTACTTTCAATAATGGAATTTGATAACCACAGCGAAAAAATCATTCAAACAGAGCCTGCACTATCTCTTGGGATAATGGACGCATAAATCTTGTTGCCGGTGCGTTTACGAAGGTAAACCATTGTCCGTTTTGCCTGCCAGAAGCAGAAGATATGAGGTTACAATTTTCTGTATTATAAGCATTCACAGTAACAGATGCCACATCTACGGTACCAGACCATTGTGTAGCACCGTCAAGCCATTCGGTAACAACACCTATAACGGCAATACCTGCCCCTTTTTGGTGAGCGTAGGCGCACGCATCATCAACTTTGACTGATTTATTTGCCTTGAAAGCATCACTCTCAGCAAGCGCACATGTTCTCCCCGTAGACTGGATTTCGCCAACAACAGAAATTGCGAAAGTATCACCAATTCCTTCTAATTCCACACCTTTGTAATATGGATTCCTAAAGGGGAATACCATAATTTTATTTTCTGCCTTAGAAATCTTTACTCCCATATCTCTATTTGCTTTTAAGCTTGCGCATCCTTGAAATAATAGACCAATTAATAAAACAAAAATAAGAATACCGCCTTTACTTACATTTTTATAAGTCAATTTCATTGAATCTTCCCTATCCAAATAAATAAATTAACAGAAAAGCCACAATATCAAAAAAACATAAACAAAACTTATTTCCAGATCCCTTCCGTCCTGTTTACTCTTCCTGTACCCGCATCAAATTCAACTCCAATGTTTTTGCCAAAACGTCGTCTTGCATAAACCCACAAATCAGCACTCATGATATCTTCATACGTTTTTGTGTTAGACCTGACATTTCCGATATTGGTAGGAGGTCCCATCGCTGTGTACACCTCTTCTTTTGTCATTCCAATTCTTGCTACAGTATTTTTTATATTGTTCAGAACATCGGCAGAGAACTGGTTAATATCTAACGGTTTTTTCGTAACAAATTTTTCAAGGAATACCTCCCCATCAGCGCCGATATCTAAGGTGTAGCTGCTGCCTGTTTCAATATTTACAACGGATGCAGTGTTGCCCGTTCTGGTAACTTTCAACCTGGTGCCCGCGTGAATGAATGTTGGAGTGGATTGCCAGTTAACCCAGGTAATATGATTGCCTTTTATCACTTTCAGATTACAACGAGCGTAATAAATGTTGTCCTCATTGTGGTTTGTGTTTGAAGCGGTTGAACTTAATTCTTTTTGTTCTTTTTCAATAGGTGGCGCTTTTTCTACCAAATAAGGGGATTCAGCACGGTTAACGGTTGAAATAGTCTTCTGTTCTAAGGTATCCGACTTTGTGGAGACCTCAATCATTGTTTTAATAATTTTTTCACTTACCCCTTCTTTTTTTAACTTCAAGATACCTTCTGTTGAGACATCAAATTGATTTTGAGAAGTTTTTATCTTACTGTTAATCAGTTCTTCTCCTAATCCCGCCTCAACCATTGTCAAAATTGTCTCGTTGGTAATGGTTTCCGCCACTGCTAACTTAAAGTTTATAACAAAAAATATTGAGATAAGTACGGCCATAACTTTGAAGGGCTTCATGTCGTTCTCCTTTTTAGTTCCTTTTAATCCATTTAAAGTAAACAATTGAACCTATCTGCTTTACGAACGAATTGAGCATATTTCTATCGCCGAGACATTGCCTGCAATGGGGATGTAAAACTCTATATCTTTTGAACCCACGTACTATTTCTTGTACTGGCTTACTGTTTATATAATTTTTAATAGAGGTGTCGTTATAATTATACATCGAGGTCTTACCGTCATAATCTGTACAGCAAAAGGTATAATCCCCATTCCAAAGTATGCCAAAGTTATCTTGCATTCCGGGGCAATATCCAAATCTTGCATTTACATTTTTTTGGTTAAAATGGGTTGCCCAATCTCCAACTATTCTAGTTTGAAAAGAAATCTTATCGCTAATAATCACTGTATTTTCTTTAAAACATTTTGCACGTGAAATCTGTCTAAATACGTCAGGCAGACGATATTCAATCTTAGAATTAACCAATATTTTCTCTGCCCACAATTTCAAATAAGCTCTTAATTTTTTTGATGTATCTGCAATACATAAATCTTTTGCTATCGGTATTATTAATTTCCTTAAAGGAGAAGAAAGGAAACCAATAGTTAGCTCTGTTCCGTGTCTTTGATCAATAAAAGATCCTGCAATGGATGCTATTTTGTCTGCATACTCCTGAAAAGACAACCCGCTAACGCCTCTCATTGAAAAGGTCTTTTCGTCAGGAGTTTGAAGCGATACGATTATCTTTTTTGCACCTGCTTTTATTAAGTCATTCAACAAATCATCACCCAGATTAGCACCATGTGTTGTAATACAAACAACCACGTTTTTTTGATGTGCATATCCAACTATCTCCACCAAACGTGGATGCAGGGTAGGTTCTCCCATAACATGAAAAACCAATAATTTCACCATATTTGCGACACTTACTTCATCTATTATTGATTTCGCCATTTTAACATCCATAAAACCCCGTTTTCTTTTCATCCTCGAATCAGGACAAAATTCACAGGAAAAGTCACAGACATTTGTTAGTTCCATATGAAGTCTGTTAATAGGAAATTTTATTACTCCTACATACTCAGACATAACTATTCCCCTTAAGTTTTGCCCTTACAAACGGAATAGCACCTAATGCAAACATGATAGTTAAAGCTATGAAGAACCCGGCGCATGTGGGATTAAAGACCGTACTCCCAAAATAGGTATATAAAAAACTAATCGGTACAATAGGAATCATGCTTGCTATATAAAAATCCTTAAAATTAATACCGGAAACTCCCGCCCAATAACTTACCAGGTCCCAGGGCAGATTAAATAGCCTCATGTAAAGCACCATATTCTTCCCATTGTTTGTCGATTTTTTTTCTAGGAACAGAAGATAACTGTTTTTCTTAATTAGTTTTTTAGCCGTGTTTCTGCCAAACCACTGAGCAAAATAATAACCCACCACTGTTGAAAGTGCACCGCCTAGCACCACATAGGCCGTTCCCCAATACTTCCCGAATAATATACCCGCTACTATTGTCAAACCCATTGACGGAAGAAAAAAAAGAACTGGTCTTACGGAGGTTATCAAAATAAAGACCAGAGGGACCGACAACTTGTTTTTTTCAATAAACGCTGCAATATTGGTAGGATTGAGATATGGATACAAATAAGCACACAAAAAGGATAAGGCGATAAAAGATACAATTTTAATTATTGTCACCATTATTCAACTAAACCATCATGTGTGTCTCTTCGGTTTGTTATCAAAACATCAGCGGGTAATTTTATGGTAAAGATGTCAGCACTAATCTCTGGATTAATTTTCACCTCTGATAATCTTGTAATTATCTTGTCCCCCTTAGGGGTAAACATTCCAATACCCGACGGAATACTTGAATCTTTATCATAATGAATAACAATATGGGACAAATATCGTCTTGCCATCTTGGATTTTGGCGTTAAATGAAAGGAAATCCCATCTTCTTCACGAGAAATCTCCAGGGTAAACTTTTTTTCCATTTCTTCCAACGATCCGGATAGAATTTCCGAAAAAAAACGCATAGTATTGCGTGCCGTAAAATTACCAGAGACGCTATATATTTGAGCTTCTTTTGCTTCAGGATGGTATACAATCATATCCTTACCGTCAATGGCAATGATGGATTTGTCCGGTTTGTTTATATCCCACCGCAGCATATTAGGCTTTTTCATGGTTAGAGTCCCGTAAATGTGTACTTTTTTCCCCAATAATGAGAGATGCTTCTCTTGATGTATCTTGGCAATTATTGAATGATTGTTCTGTGTGAGCTCTAAAAACCTTTCAAATACGTTAT
This sequence comes from Candidatus Kuenenia stuttgartiensis, assembly GCF_900232105.1. Taxonomy (NCBI): domain Bacteria; kingdom Pseudomonadati; phylum Planctomycetota; class Candidatus Brocadiia; order Candidatus Brocadiales; family Candidatus Brocadiaceae; genus Candidatus Kuenenia; species Candidatus Kuenenia stuttgartensis. The sequence goes on along the minus strand of NZ_LT934425.1, from coordinate 836,164 downwards.
GGTTGGTTTCAGAAGATTCACTCGGTAAAGTTTCGCATGATACATTACCAGGGATAATAAAAACAAACCCGATAGATAATATTGCAAGAAAAAAGCATACAGAAATATTTTTTATAACCAGCATATTCTTTCTCCAGGATAACCAAATATAGGGTAGCGAAAATGGATTTACAATATGAAAAATGGATGGACTGAACCCAGACAGCGTTCTGCTCTCAACCATAAACTGAGCAACAGTATCAAAAAAATTAACCGTTTAAACCTGGGTAAAATTATACCACTGGTCAGGATACATATTTATATATTCTTCAAGTATATTTACGATATTTTTCATTGTCTCATATTCTTCTTTTTCATGTGTAACAATGAAAGGCCCTTTAATCACTCCCGTATATGTGTTTTTTTCTTTCACAACAAATGCGACAACAATTGGAGCGCCTGTTAGTCTGCTTAAAATTAATGGCCCTCTCGGGAATTGTGTTGGTTTCTTAAAAAAATCCACGATTATACCATCTGTTTTCTCATCATAGCGGTCAATTAACATGGCAATTAATTCATTATTACTGAGAGCTTTCACCATTTCTATTGAAGAAAATGGAGATTTATCAATCGTTATGGTTTTAACGTTAAATATCTCTCTATACCATGAGCGAATATTTCCGATTTCAGGATTTTCGTCAGGCAACGTTAACACATTTGTCTTTATCCCATAACTGCCAAAGAAAATACCACCCAGTTCCCAATTACCAAGGTGTGCGGTAAGCAATAGTAAACCTTTATTCATCTGCAATGCAAGTTCAAGGTTTTGCTTTCCTTCATAATAAGTGATTTGATCAAGAATGGAGCGTTTATTTAGATTTGTAAATCTACAATAATCTATCAAATATCTACTGTAGTTTCTAAAAAGATTTTTTGCAATGAAGGAGAGTTTTTTTTGTGAAATATCGGGAAATACCAGCCGAAGATTTTTTTTCACGTTAGTTCTTGCCGACCTGCAAAACAAATAGCTTAAATCTGCTATGTATCTGCCCAATAAATATAAAGGTAATGCAGGTAGAAAAGCCGACCACTTTGTTCCGTACTTATAAACAATTGGAATATTAAGGAGATGTTTATTCAAAATTATTCCTTCAAATATGCGATAATTTGTAACACTTTAGTTCTTTGAAAAATTAATAGCGAAAAAAGGTAAAAAAAGCTGGCGTCTGTTTTTCCTTTGTGGTATAAAAGGCTTCAATAAAGCCCCCTTTCCGGAAAGATTTCAACAAAATCCTTATTTTAAGCGGGTTTCCACAAATTCAAAATAATATGTAGTCGCAGAATAAATGGCCTATTTATTAATACAAATCCTTTATAACCCTATAAATACTGACTTGACAAAATATTTTATTAATGATAGTGTAGTCAAAGAATATTGGGACTACATTATGCACCTTACTTATAGCGATTCTAAATACAAAGGGAAAACCTATAAATCTTACTCTATTGCCGAATCCTACAGGGATGGCAAAAAGGTCAGAAAAAGAATACTTTGGCCCATCGGGAAACTTTCCGATATTCAAGCCGAGCAAATCAAACTGATATGTAAAACAGTTGAAAACACAGATCAATTGCAGACTCAGCTCAAAGACGTTGCAGTCCTGGAAAGCAGGGCATATCTCGATATAGCCGTTGTTAATGAGTTGTGGAACCAGTGGCAGCTTGATCAGGCTTTTGACTACGATGTCACTGCAGGCGCCCTTCCTACCAATATGATTGCAAAGATACTGACTATTAACAGGTGCACCGATCCGTGTTCTCATTATTCCATTCCTCATTGGGCGAAAAAGAGCGCGCTGGAGGACATTCTTAAAATTGATCTTTCAGGCCTAAATGACGATAAAATCTATTATGAATTAGATAAAATACACAAAAACAAAATATCTATAGAGAACCACCTTTTTAACCAAACCTTCTGGAAACGTCCGGAATCCTATAAATTTATCAACTACGACCTAACTACTTCCTACTTTGTGGGATATAACTGTGATCTATCGGCATTTGGCAAGGGCAAAATAGAGTGTCATGGCAGGCGGCAGGTCTTACTGGGTGTTCTTATCAACTCTGAGGGATATCCTTTCAAATGGGATGTATTCCCCGGGAACACCGCTGAGGTAAAAACCCTCAAACAGAATATCAATGCCTGTAAAACCAGATTCAAATTGACTGATAAAAACGTCACCCTTGTATTTGACAGAGGCATAATCTCTGAGGACAATGCCAATTTGATAGAAGAAGCCAAACTCAAATACATCTCGGCATTGGATAGAAATCAGATACCCTCTTGCGGTGTCAGTTTAAAGTCTCTTAATGGGTTATCCATAGAAGATAAGGACGCCTCCGATATACCTATCCCGCAAGGGTTTTTAAACTATGATGATGAATTATACTACCATGACAATGGCGTCATAGGAAACAAGCGTTTTATTACCGGTTTTAATCCCACTTTATTTATAGAAGACCGCAATAATAGAGACGAGAAAATAACCTTTTTTAAGGATTATCTCAAAGAAGAGAATAAAAACCTTAAAAATGCCCAAAGAGACCGGCAATATGACGCAACAAAGAGCCGCATTGTAGATGAGCTGAAAAGGTTAAAGATTCATAAATATTTCGAAGACCCTGTTCTGACGTCCATCACCGTTACCCATAGACTGAAAAACGGGCAGGTCAAATCCGTCAAAAGTTTCAAAATAGAAATCAAGCTGTTAACTGATGTTATAGCCGCAGATAGATTGTTGGATGGCGTATGTGTTTTTATCACTAACCATACAGAACGGGAAGATGGAGGTGCGTTTAAAGCAAAACCCCAATCTATAGTTAGAGCCTATCGGGACAAGACAAAAATAGAAGATGTCTTTAAAAATGTAAAATCGTTCTTAAAAATCAGGCCCTTCTTTGTCAATACCGAGGCACATGTTAAAGCCGTCTATACTATCTGCATCCTGGCATATTTTATAAACCGTTATCTATCAAACCAACGAAAGGCAATAGGAGAAAAAGATTTTTTAAACTCAAAGGAACTCTATGCGCCGTTCAAAGATATAGATATCGCCACTCTTGAGGCTAAAAATACCGGTGAAACCTTAAAGAAAGCCGTGAAACTTCCCGCCGTCACACAAATGCTATTGGAAAAACTTGGAATGTCCAATGTTGTTTTCGGCCAGTAATTAAAAGACTTCCAAAAGACATGTAGTCGCAGAATCAATGTTTATAAGTGTTTGCCAAATTTGACTTTAGTAATTTCTTTCCGGAACATGGGATAAAGGGAAACAGTTTATGAAGCCTATCATATTCCAATACCGTTCACGAAAACTGCATGCGGACGATATCGCCTTTATAAAGGCGCTCATCGAGCAGCATTTTCTCAGAGGTCGGACTTATATTTCCTGCGAACTATGCAAGCATTGGAACTGGGTGCAGCCCAATGGCAAACATAAAGAATACGCAGCACGAGACCTCCTTTTGAGATTAGAAGAACAGGGATTGATAACGCTTCCTCCACGTATACGGGCCAAAAACAATCTGAAACCCAAGGTCTTTGTCCAGACACCCCTTTTCGTCAGGAGACCACTAGAAGGTAAAATCACAGAGTATGAAAACCTGACAATCCATGTGGTAAAAGACCCTCAGGAAAGATATCTCTGGGAGTATCTCTTCCAACACTATCACTACCTCGGCAATCCCCGGCTTGTTGGCGAACACCTCAGACACATCGTACGTATAGGCAATCAGGTTGTTGCCTGCCTGGGGTGGGCAAGCGCCGCATGGAAAGTCAAAGACCGTGATCGTTTCATTGAATGGGATGAGACGACTAAACGTACACACTTACATTTGATTGCAAATAACGTACGATTTCTCATTCTACCATGGGTTAAGATCAAACACCTTGCATCCAAGGTATTGTCACTTGCCCTCAGACGTCTGTCAGATGACTGGAATACCGTTTACGGCCATCCCGTTTATTTAGCCGAAAACCTTTGTTGATACCGCGCGGTTTAAGGGTACCTGCTATCAGGCGGCCAATTGGATTCGTGCTGGCAAAACCAAAGGGAGCGCAAAACGGGGCAATCGCTATCTGTATCATGGCCAACCTAAGGATCTCTACCTCTACCCTCTTCAAAAAAACTTTCGGAGGTTTCTTGACTGTGACCAGGGATGAAGCCATAGCTATTTTGGAGATGGACAGAGAGGATGCGATTCAAGCCATCCTGATACTGGCGGAGAAAGCAGAAAAATATGACCGGCTTTGCGATAAACCGGGTCCGACTACCCCTTCCGGTTCGATACCGCCCTATCTAAAGCCCACAAAGAAAAAGAGAAAACGGCCTTGTGGCAGGAAAAAGGGACATAAGGGAGTTTGCCGGAAACGACCTGAAACAGTAACTGCCTATCAAACGCATTCCATGGAGAGTTGCCCTGATTGCCACCAGCCATTACAAAAACCGGTAAGAACTTATAAGCGATACATCGAAGATATTCCACGCCTTGACCCTGTTGTGACGGAACATACAGTTCATGGTTACTGGTGTGCTTGTTGCAAAAAGATAGTTCAACCCAAGGTCACAGATGCGTTGCATGGCGCCCGACTAGGATTGCGCCTTGTTGTCTTTACCGCATGGCTTCACTACTTAATCGGTATCAGTGTAAACAACATCGTAAAGATGCTTTCCGTATTTTTCAACCTTCAAATAAGCGCCGGCGGTCTAACCCAGGCATGGAAATCCCTTGCAACACTCCTGGAGCCACAGTATAACGAGATTGGCCAAAAAGTCTCCGCAAGCGCTGTCTTACATGCAGATGAAACCGGATGGAGGTTGAATGGAAAAACCCATTGGCTATGGTGTTTTACAACACAAAAACTCTGCTACTATCTCATAACACCAAGTCGGGGGTCTCCTGTCATAAAAAAACTCTTGGGCATTCTATTTGGTGGTATCCTGATCTGTGACTTTCTGGGCGCTTACAACAAGATAAGCGCACTGGCAAAGCAGCGGTGTTTCTATCATCTGTTCACGGAACTCGTGAAAGTAGATGCCCACAACCATTCTGCCGCATGGAAAGCTTTCCGGAAAAAACTCTCCCGGTTGCTCAAGGATGCCATCCGGTTATCAGAGAAAAAGAACCAGATAAGCCTGGTATGCTTTCTTCGGCTAAAAAAAAGATTGTATCGCAGGCTTGAACAGTTTTTGGCAACGCCTTGTCAGGATAAAGACGTACAAAGATTGACCAAACGCCTGAAGCGCCATAAACAGGAACTCTTTACGTTCCTGGAACATGAAGGTGTGAGTCCCTATAATAATCATGCCGAGCAACAGATGCGAAAGCCAGTATTGACCCGAAAGGTATCACAACAGAATCGTTCTGTTCAGGGCGCCAATACCCAGGCTATCCTTATGACGTTGCTTCGCTCTGCAGAATTGCAAGGAGACAACCCCGTGGAAAACCTTCTGGCATACGCCAAAAAAGCTCTTTTAACAAAAACCACTTCCGGCTTAACTTATAACATCGCTTGTTAATTTTTCAAAGAACTAAAGTGTTACGATAATTTACAAGTGCAAGTAATAGAAAGTAAAGGACAAAATCATGCGAAAAAATTGTTTTTATGCAATGATCGGTAACAATTTGTTGCCGAATAAACTTGCCACTTTAAAAAAATGATTATAGGTAACACTTTAGTTTTTTGAAAAAATATAGGCGAAGTATTTGCTGCAAATTGTCATAAATGCATTCATACCCAAACGGGCAAATGTTTCGTCCCTACACTATGCGGTAAACAGCGCTATTATTAGAATTTTTAAAAAAACTAAAGCGTTACGATTATTGAGTTTTTTAAGTAAAGTAAATAGCACGTGAAATTGTGCAAGCATTAACCAGCCTATCGCCTTAATCTTGCTCCAAATAGATATCATAGATACCTCAGAGGGCATTCCTGATTTTTTGTGACTTCCGCTGGTTTCGGTGAAACATTGCAGAATATTAACCCTGACAGGGTTTGAATCCCTGTCAGGGTTGTTTCGTCCTAACCTCATGAACGGTTACAAAAAATCGGGAATGCACCCATATCTAGCGTGTTAGTGGAAATTTGATTCTCCGGCAGTTTTATATTATTTGTTTCTACTGAAGCTCTCCGATATCTTCATTCCACAGTTCAGGATTGTTTTGTATAAAATCTTTCATTAACTGTTTACACTCTTCAATGTTTAAATCAATGATTTCTACCCCATGCAGTTCCATAAATTCTTTTGCGCCGCTAAAGGTTTCCGATTCTCCTACAACGATTTTTTTTATGCGGAATTGTACAATTGCTCCGGCACAAAGGTAGCAGGGCATGAGGGTGGAATAAAGTGTTGTACCACTGTATTTCCCTACCCTTCCTGAATTGACAAGGCAATCAATTTCCGCGTGCGCTATAGGGTTGTTTTCCTGCACGCGCTTATTGTGTCCCCTGCCAATAATTTCCCCGTCCTTTACCAAAACGGAACCGATGGGTATGCCTCCTTCCAGCAATCCCTGCTTTGCTTCTTCTATTGCGGTGCGCATAAAACGATCCATATGCTGTTTTCTCCTGTCCTGAAACTATGCTCAAAAAACCGAATTGTTGCGTTTAATAAATTCTTCTATTCTGTTGTTTAAGCCACAAGGCGAAAAGCGCAATATTTTCTTTCGGGAGAACGTTCCCTTTTATTTCAACAGGGCTTCCGCCGTTTTTTTTCATGGCTTCGTTGGAAATTGAAAGTTCATTAAATCCAATTGCTAACGCATCTTTAATGCTGGCGCCGTACACAATTTTTGCTATCCTTGCCCAGTGGCACGCAGAAAAACACATGGGACAGGGTTCGCAGGTGGAATATATTGTGCAGCCGGATAAGTCTACCGTGTTTAATATTTTGCAGGCTTCTCTGATTGCGATAATTTCAGCGTGGGCGGTAATGTCTGTATTCTTCCATACATGGTTATGGACACAGCTTATTAGCCGATTGTTTTTAATTATGCATGCGCCAAAAGGCGTTTGGCCGTCAAGGATTCCTTCTTTTGCCTTGTTTATGGCAAGGCACATCCATTTTTCGCAGGTGGTTTCTTTCATAATCGTCAAAAATTCCTCTTCTCGTATACTATTCCGTCGCATTGTACAAAGTATCCGGCAATCGGGCAAGAAATAGTTTGCAAATAATAATTATAATAGTGAGTGTTTTTGCGGGATGCTTCGGGCGGTTGCATTCTCAGTGGTTTATAATATAATCGTTAATAATGTTTTTTTGGATTGGGAAGGGGGGGGTATTATGGGCGAATTTGGTTCGTTTGGAAAGGTTCTGATAATAACAGGCATTATCCTGATTATTGCCGGCGCCTTGTTTTTGTTTGTAAACAAAATTCCGTTTTTAGGAAGGCTTCCCGGAGATATTGCCGTGCAAAAGAAGAATTTCAGTTTTTATTTTCCCCTCACTACGTGTATTATTATCAGCATTGTTCTTTCTATCATAATGTGGCTGCTGGGCAGGAAATAAAAGGGGTGGTTTACTGCCACTTCGCATTTGTTATAAATTCCTTTATGAGAGATGCGTTTTTTGTTCCCGGAGAGGATTCTACCCCGGAAGACACGTCCACTGCATAGGGGGAGACAATGCGAATTGCTTCCTTTACATTATCGGGAGTCAACCCACCCGATAAAATAATAGTTCCGTATTTACACGCCTGTTTGGCAATTTCCCAATTAAACGTTTTTCCGGTGCCTCCCATAACTCCTTTTATATAGCTATCCAGTAAAAAGGCGTGAGGTTTGTAATTAGCCAGTTGTTTTAAGTCATTTTCATCCTTAACCCGGAATGCCTTTATAATCTTGTATCCCTTTAAATCGTTTAAATAGGGGGGGGATTCGTTGCCGTGAAGCTGCACGGTGTGTATGCCGCAGAAATTACAAATCCCCCTGATCTTATCGGCTTGCTCGTCAGCAAACACTCCTACAAGGGAAACGAAGGGAGGCAATGCTGCAACAATATCCCTTGCTTGTTCCTTTGTTACCTGACGGGGGCTTATTGCAAAGACAAATCCCAGTGCATCTGCACCGTATTCCACTGCAGTCTCCGCGTCTTTGATGTTTGTGATCCCACAGATTTTTATCCTCATGTACTCACCTTATGATACTTAAGCTGGCGTAGCCAGAATAAAACAAGCACGAGATAAAAAATACGAAATTCGAAGTACGAGATACGAAACAAATTCGAATGACAAAATGATTTGAAATTCTAAACAAGTGCTTCTTTCGTATTTCGTGCTTCTAATTTCATCATTCTGCTGACTGCCGATGGCAGACTGTCGATTATGGACTGCCGGCTTTTGTATGGGTTTCTAATGTTTGAAATGCCGTTGTCCGGTAAGTACCATGCAGATTCCGTGTTCATCAGATGCGGCAATTGATTCATCATCCCTGTTAGAACCTCCTGGTTGAATGATGGCGGTTATTCCTGCCTTTGCAGCAACATCAACGCAGTCCCTGAAGGGGAAAAAGGCATCGGATGCCATCACGGCGCCTTTCGTTCTTTCGCCGGCCTTTTTTATGGAAATTTCCGTAGAATCAATTCTGCTCATTTGCCCTGCACCGACTCCCACAACCGCTTCGTCTTTTGCCAAAACAATGCAGTTTGATTTAACATGTTTGCAGATAGTAAACGCGAAACGAAGATCAGCCATTTCTTGTTCGGAAGGCTGCTTTTTCGAAACTGTTTTAAGATTTTCAGGTTCATAGAGGGAGATGTCCCTGCTTTGCAAAAGGACGCCTCCGCCAACGCCTTTTATTTCCTGAATCCTTGCGTCTCTCGTCTTTGCCGAAAGGGGACCTGTCTTTAAAAGCCTTAAACTGTTCCCCCATTTTCTTTTTGTTGTAAGTATTTCAATGGCTTGCGGATCGTAATCGGGAGCTATTATTGCTTCAACAAAATGCCCCGGTCCGGTAATTGCCTCAGCGGTTGCCGCATCTACGTTTTTGTTTAATCCCAGGATACATCCGAATGCGGAAACAGGGTCTCCGTTATATGCCTTTGTAAATGCTGCCGCCAGTGTATTTGCTGAAGCTGCGCCGCAGGGATTGGTATGTTTTATTACGATGGCGGACGGTTTTTCAAATTCTCTTACTAATTCCAATGCTGCGTGAAGGTCTATTATATTATTGTATGAAAGCTCTTTTCCGCACAATTGCTGCGCATTGGAGACGCATGGTTCGTTTATATTTTCTTCTGCATAAAAAGCTGCCGATTGATGCGGGTTTTCACCATAACGCAATGACTGACGTTTAATATAATCAAGGGACAGCGCCGTTGGATACCCGCCTTTTTCTTCCCCAAGACTGTCGAAGTAATTTGCAATGACTCTGTCATAGCGTCCTGTTGTTCTGAATGCTTCAACGGCCAGTTCAAAGCGCATTTTTTCAGAAATATCGTTATGCCCTGCCTGTAGTTCCCCGATAATAAATTCATAACGCTTTGGGTTGACAATGACGATGACATCCCTGTAATTTTTAGAGGCAGAGCGTATCATGGAAGGCCCTCCGATATCAATATTTTCTATGGCTTCTTCCATGGAAACGCCTTCTTTTGCAATTGTTTTTTCAAAAGGATACAGATTTACCACCACCATATCGATGGGTTTTATCCCCAGTTCTTTCATTTGTTTTTTGTGGGAGTCATTATTCCTTAATGCCAGGAGTCCTCCATGCACCTTCGGATGCAGTGTTTTCACACGGCCGTCCATAATCTCCGGGAACCCTGTATATTCTGAGATTTCAATTACGGCAATGCCGTTTTCCTTCAGTAATTTACAGGTACCTCCGGTGGAAATTATTTCTATGCCTAACGATTGTAATTCTTTTGCAAACGTTACGATTCCTGTTTTATCTGATACGCTGATAAGCGCCCGTTCCAATTTTGCCATATTTTTCTTCTCCTTTTCGCTGTTATTCCTTGATCTTTTTGATTCGGTTTTTTGTATAAGCATCCTGGAGTGCAATGTAGGGGTCGATGGCAGGTTTTGTTATTTTTTCATACGCGTCTTCCGCTTCCAGAGAACCGGTGTTTGTGACATCATACGCATTAATTCCGAATCCCTCTATGGGCGCAAGAAAGAAGTAAGTGACCCACGTTATCGGGTTAAGAAGGGTATCTCCCGCAAGTCCTACGGTATCCCGCACATTGGATGGCCCGAAAAATGGCAGTACTATGTATGTGCCTTCTCCCATATTAGCTTTGGCAAGAGTCTGCCCAACGTCTTCGTCATATTCCTTTAAATCAAATCCGGCCTTTGCCACATCAAAAAAACCTGCAAGCCCCAGTGTGCTGTTAATGGTAAAACGCAACAATTCTGTGCCTGCGCCTTTCCCCTTACCCTGGAACAGACAATTGAAAAAGCGCCCCGGCATTTGTAAATTAGTGTAAAAATTTCTCACACTCTTTCTTGCAGGTTCAGGTACGACAAAGCTGTATCCTTTATATACGGGTTTAAAAAGATAATAATAGAATTTGTCATTCAAGACAAACATAGCGCGGTTAAATGGTTCGATTGAATCTTTTATCTGAAGGTATTCTTCGTCTTCCCCGAAGTCGTCTTCATATTCAATCTCTTCTTCTGCGTCAGTTGCTTCTGTTGTTTCCTCTGGCACTTCGGTTTCAGCAACATCCAAAGCTTCCAATGTGATTTCTTTTGGTGCGTCATTATTTTCTACGGATGAAATTTCCTCAGAAGTGTTGTTTGCCTCTTTTGCAAAAACAACTTCCATTTCAACTCCGACTGCTTCCCCATGTTTGTGCATATCTGTATTCTCTTTAACAGAGTCACCTTCGGTCTTTGATTCATCGTTAGGTGCAATTTTCGCGGCATATTCTTCAGATGCCATTGTGGTTTTCATCCTCAAAGAAATAGTTAAAAACGGGAGAGTGAGTATAAAAATAAACGACAATAAAACGGGGAATTTCACTTGTATGCTCCTGAAGTTAAGGTTGATGGGAAATAATTGTTTAGTCTGCCTGTTAGTGCCACAAGGGGGGTCTACTCTTCGGTGATTTTTTTCTTCAGCCGTTTTATTAATTCTGCATAGGGTGATTTCACAAGGATGCTGCTAAACTGGCTGCGGTAATTATTTACCAGGCTCACCCCTTCAATAATCACATCATATATCTTCCATTTACCGTCGTTACTCATCATACGAAAATCCACAGCGGCTTCTTTGCCGGTATTTAGAATGAAATTTGTTTGTATTGTGGCGTATTTCCCTCTTTCCTTTTCCCCGACCAGAACAATTTTCTTTGCCGAATAAGTGCCTGTTTCTCCCAGGTAGGTATTTTTGAGAATACTAGTAAACAATCCTATGAATTCTGCTTTTTCTTCGGGGCTGATTTTTTGCCAGTATTGCCCGAGTGCCCTTTGCGACATTTCAGTAAAATTAAAAATATTGGTAAGCTCAGCCCATAACTTTTCTTTACGTTCCTCTTTTTTATCTTCTCCTTTAAGGGTTTCATCTTCTAATATTGCCATCCCACTTTCGATATATTTCATGACCAGTGCGCCTGTTTCGCCTGCCAATAAAGAAGAAACGGGCGCCAGAAGTAATGCGAAAACAAGCAGATTTAATGCAATTCTTTGATTTTTCATGTAATTAATCTCCAACTTTTCCAAAAACAAAATTTCCAATAAGCTTTTCTAAATCAAGGGGCGGCTCTGTTTCTATCAAGGTGCCGCCATGTTCTATTATGTGGTCTGAACCGCCCGGTGTAATTTCAACGTATTTTTCGCCTAAAAGTCCTTTCGTGCGGATAGAGGCAATGGCATCTTCCTGTAGTTTTATGTCTTTTCTGATTTTCATAGATACCACTACTTCGTAATTTTCGAGCACTATGTTATCGACCTTGCCTACTTCAACACCGGCTATTTCCACGGCAGTATTTTTTTTGAGTCCTTTTACCGTGCTAAAAATGGCATTCACCTGATAATAATTATCGCTTAAAAAATTGATCTTGCCAAGCTTTACCGAGATATAACCCATGCAAAGTATACCACAGAAGATAAATATACCTACGGCAATTTCGACATCAAATTTTTTCATAAATTTCACCTTTGTTAACAAGAGGCATAAATAAATTATTTGTGACAGTTCAGCAGTCCATCGCAAAGGACGCAAGGAAAAAACGATAGAAAATTTCAAAAAAGGGATATCTTCTGCAATAAAATCATAAAGTTTTTCAGAATTCGCAACCTTTAGCTTCTAAAAATAATAACTTTTGCGCACTTTGTGCCTCTGTGACGAACCATTACAATTATTTTATAGAAATAGGGCCTTCCAGTTCCCCGTGAATAAACTGGTGTACGATAGGGTTTTTTGAATCTTGTATTTCCTGCGGAGTGCCTTCCGCAATGATTTTTCCGTTATATAACATTGCAACACGGTCAACGAAAGAAAATACTTCGGGAATTTCATGTGTCACCATAATTGCCGTGAAGTGTAAATTCTTTTGTAATGACCGTATCAAATTGTGAATTGCTTTTGCGATCAAAGGATCGAGTCCTGTCGTAGGTTCATCAAATAAAATTATTTCCGGTTGCATTACCAGGCACCGCGCAAGGGCAACACGTTTTTTCATCCCGCCGCTGATTTCTGCCGGGTATTTATTTTCAGCACCGGAAAGTCCCACATTGGCAAGTTCCCTGAATACCGTTTCCCTTATCTCCAATGCCTTCATCCTCGTCTTTTCTCTGAGGGGAAATGCTACGTTTTCAAAGACGGTAAGAGAGTCGAAAAGTGCTCCGCCCTGAAAAACGACGCCAAATCGCTCTTTCAGACGTTTTAATGCCTTTCTCCTCAATTTGCTAATATCCTGATTATCCACCAATACTTTGCCTTTATCAGGTTTTGCAAGCCCGATTATGTGCTTTAACAGCACCGACTTTCCCGTCCCGCTACCACCAATCAATGCCAACATTTGATCGTCTTCTATCTTTAAATTGACTCCACGTAGTATTTTGTGTTCATTAAAGCTTTTGTGTAAATCGACGATCTCTATCATTTTTTGTTTAAAGCTATGCAACCAGTAAAGATGTCATAAAATAATCCCATATAAGTATCACAACGGAGGAAATTACCACGGACTGCGTTGTGGCTTTGCTTACCCCCTCTGCCCCATATCCTGTATAAAATCCTTTATAGCAGGATATCCATGTTATTAAAACGCCAAAACTCAGCGATTTATAAAATCCTTCAAAAACGTCCCTTGCCGCGACAAAATCGTTGATGCCGCCAAAGTAGGTGCCGCTCGATACGCCCATAAGCCCTACGCCGACCGCATAGCCACCAAAAACTCCAAGGACTACAAAGATCGCATTCAGGAGTGGGAGTGATATTACTCCGGCTATAATATTGGGTATGATAAGATATTTGTATGGGTTTAAAGCCATAGCGTCAAGCGCATCTACTTGTTCTGATATCCTCATAATTCCAATTTCCGCTGTTATTGCAGAGCCTGCTCGTCCGGTAACCATTAATGCGCAAATAACCGGCCCTAACTCTTTGATCAATGACATGGCTACCGCAGGCCCAAGCCTTGCTTCTGCCCCAAACTTTATTAATACGTAATACATCTGTAAGGCTAGCACCATTCCGGTAAATGTGCCGGTTAAGACGATGACAAGGACCGTCTTTACCCCGATGAAATTGATTTGTTTGATAATCCGCCTGAACAGATAAGGGGGGAATAACATATAAAACAAGGCGTTCGCAAAAAAACACCCCATTTTTCCCAATTCTCTGATGAATTTATGGAGGGAGTTTCCTATAATTTTAAAGGGGAAAAAGATTTGATTCATCTGTGATTGAAAATATCATTTATGGTGTAAGCAATTAATTAATGTTAACATTGTCCTTGTGAGACTTTAAGATCGAAAAATGAAAGAATTTCAAATAAGTAATATTTACATAAGAGGAGTAATTTAGCATAAACTTTTTTCATTATCAAGGACAAACACGTATGCCGCATGACGTTTCTTGGATGCGTGTTACTTTAACAGTAATTTCTTTACATTTTTGGCAAAATATTTAATTGTCCCTTCTGCAGTAGGCAATCTGCAATCTACAATCGGCAGATTGCAGATTGCAGGCTGAGGACTGTTTTCGTGCTTGTTTGGTTCTGGCTTTGCCAGCTTAGGGTGTGCCTTGTTTTGAAAGCGCTGATTTCATTTCAGTATCGGCTTCAATATTTTTTATATGACAATAATCCATTATGCCCATATTCCCTTCGCGAAATGCCTGCACAATTGCTTTTGGCACTTCGGCCTCTGCCGTGAGTATTTTTACCCTGCTCTCTTCCGCAAGCGCTTTTGCTTCCTGCTGGCGTGCAATGGCGGCCTTTTCCCTTTTTTCCGCTTCCACAAGCGCTACTTTTCTATCTACTTCCGTTTGCGCAGATTGCAATTTTGCCCCTATGTTTTCACCAACAGTGATATCGATAATGTTAATTGAAAGTATGGTAAAGGCTGTATCGGCGTCCAGCTTCTTTTCCATTACATATAGTGAAATGAGATCCGGTCTTTCAAGGACTTTTCGATAACAGTCCGATGACCCGATAGCGGTAATGATGCTTTCCCCCACCCTTGCAGTGATGGTTTCTTCCGCAGCGCTCCCCACCAGTTTTTCAATATTGGTACGCAGGGTAATGCGTACCTTTACTTTTATTTGAATACCATCTTTTGTTATTGCGTCGAGCGTTGAAGAACCCTTTGCCGGATCCGGACAGGCAAATTCCCTTGGATAAATACCGGCCTTGACTATGTCGAAAATATTTCTTCCTGCAAGGTCTATAGCACAGGCATTATCGAAGCTAAGCTCTATATTTGCTTTGCTTGCTGCAATAATGGCGTGTACTGCCTGATCAACATTTCCTCCAGCAAGGTAATGTGCTTCCAGGGACGAAGGTGCGATATCTATCCCCGCTTTTTTTGCCATAATACAATATTTTACCATCGATTTAACATCGATGCGTTTCATGGCCATGCCAATTATTTTCGAAAAGGAGATAGCGGCTCCGGAAGAAATGGCATTTATATAAAGCCTGCCGTACGTTAAAAAAATGAATAAAATGGCGAAAATAAACAAAAAGAGCAATAAATAGAGCGACAATGAAATTGCTACTGGAAGAAGAAGGAGTGGCGAATATTGCATAGTTTTCCCTTGTATGAAATTTTTTAAACAAATAATTCGGGCAACACGTTAGTTTTTTGAAAAACGTATTACCGATAAGCTACGTAGGAACAGTCTGTTACACTTTCCAGAAACTTTAACCCTTCATCCTCTTCAAAATACTGCCTCCCTATTTCAAAAAACCCCTTTAGAGCAGTTTTTCAATTTCTTCCATATTCTTCGCTATTTTCACCGCTTCCTTTATTGCCTCCAGCTTCTCTATCACTACTATTTTCCTGATACGTTCCAGAAGCTTTAAACCTTTAACGCCATACTTTAGCTCCAAACCAATCTCTATCGCTTCTTTTAGGCCTTCTATCCTGCCTTTCCTCTCGCCCTCTATTGCACCTTCCGCTCTACCTTCCACTCTACCAGCTATTTTGCCTTTTTCTATTAATTTAGCTGCTATTGTCATACTTAATTTACCTCCTTCTTCCGATATCTCCTTTAGGGTATCTATTACCCGTTTTTCCGCTATATCCGACGCATAGTACAAATACCTGATTGCACTTTCCAGAAACTTTAACCCTTCATCCTCTTCAAAATATTGTATCCCTATTTCGAAGAAACCCTTTAGCTTATCTTCCAAATACTTCTCATCAAATATGTTCCTCATTAATAACATGGTTATTTGAAGGGATACCCTTCTGAAGACCCTGTCTTTTATTTCCTCATTACTATAGCAACTTATATCCGTCAGCAGATATTCAAACTCCGGTATAAACCTGTAGAATACTTCGTCTATCCCTTCAAAATATTCTCTGAACCTCCTGACTTTCCACGCCTCTTTACCATGATACAATATCACCGGAATTACCGGTATGAGCCTTTGTGCCTGCTTGCTGTTTGCTTCCCATATCTTTAAAAGGTATTTCATCAACTGCAGATATGGACATGCCAAGGCATAACTCTTATGCTCAAATAAAAGGGTTATCCTGATCTCTTTTTCTTTACAGAAACAGGTATATACAATGTCTGAAAAATGTTCTCTGAGTTCCTCGTCGATATATGAGCTATTATCCTGTGTTAAAGTGGATAAATCCAGCTTTTTTAAAATTTCCGGCGGAAATCTCCCGCTAAGAAAATCGATTGCATTTTCTCGTATGGAAAACGTCTCTTTGAAGAATTTGTCGTGAGGATTGAGAATTTCCATAGATGATCTTTCTATAACCCGCCGGGGATTTCTTTCGAAGAGCCAAAACGGTTGCTTTTTATTGCATATATTTGTACTAAAAAAAGGAGAAAAAGCAAGAGATGTCTTTTATTTAGCAACAATTTAGCTTTTCGAAAAATCTAATAATAGCGATGTTTGCCGCATAGTGTAGGGGCGAAGCACTTGCTGTAAATTGTCATAAAGGCGTACATACCCAAACTGGGAAATGCTTCGCCCCTACTTTTTCAAAAAGCTAAATTGTTACTTCATTATCCGTTTTTTGTTCATTACTCATCTTCATAAAGCCTTTTCTTTAATTCGGCAAGTTTATTTAGGGCGTCAGCCGGCGCTATTTCATCGAGAGAAAGTTTTTTTATTTCATCGATTACCAAATCTTCCTTTGAGGCAAAGAGTTTTCGTTGACGGGGCTTTTTTACATGGTCTGTTTTTAAAGGGGCAAACTTCGGTTTGCCGTTTATGTCTAAGGTCGCCGCTTCCAGGTTGTTCAAAATAGAGCGCGCACGCTGAATAATCTGCTTCGGTATTCCTGCAAGCCGCGCAACATGTATTCCGTAGCTTTTATCTGTTCCGCCTGCAACAATTTTTCGCAGGAAGATTATCTCTTCTCCCCATTCCTTCACCGCGACATTGAAATTCTTAATGCCGGCGAAGAGCAGCGATAATTCCGTTAATTCGTGATAATGTGTGGCAAATAACGTTCGTGCCCCGATATTTTGGTAAATATATTCTGTAATTGCCCATGCAATGCTGATACCGTCAAAAGTGCTTGTCCCTCTTCCTACTTCATCTAAGATAATCAGACTACGTTCTGTGGCATTATTCAGGATGTTTGCGGTTTCATTCATTTCCACCATGAAGGTGCTTTGCCCTTTTGATAGCTCGTCGGATGCGCCGACGCGCGCAAAAATACGGTCTACAGTGCCGATAGTCGCATTTTTTGCCGGGATAAAACTGCCCATTTGCGCCATAATTACGAGAAGCGCCGTTTGGCGGATATAGGTGCTTTTTCCAGCCATGTTGGGACCAGTTATGACCATCGTCTTATCCTGGACGCCGTCTAAATTTATATCGTTAGGCACAAACCTTTCTCTATCAAGTTCCATAGTAAGCACAGGATGGCAGCCGTCGTTTATATTGAGTTCCAAACTGTCTGTAATTTCAGGCATGGCATATCTGTTTTCTACTGCAATCTTAGCCAATGTTGACAGGACGTCAATTTGGGCAATTGCCTCTGAAATGCCCTGGAGCTGTTTCGTAAAAGTGCCCGCCTTGTCCCGTAATTGAATAAAAAGATCATATTCCAGGTCTTTTGCGCGTTCTTCCGCGGTGAGCACTTTTGTTTCATACTCTTTTAACTCCGGCGTGATATACCGCTCGGCATTCTTTAAGGTTTGTTTTCTGATATAGGCAGGGGGGATATTTTCCCGGTGAGTGTTGGTAATTTCAATATAATACCCAAAAACCTTGTTGTATCCTACCTTAAGGGAATTAATATTTGTCCTGGCAATTTCTTCCGCCTGAAAATGTGCAATCCATTGTTTTCCATTTTTGGATATGTAGCGTAGTTCATCAAGCGCTGCATCATACCCTTCTTTAATAATACCGCCTTCTTTGAGAGAATGCGGCGAATCAAGTGATATTGCCATGCCTATCAGCGTTCTTAATTCATCAAGGGGGTCGATCTCCTTTTCTCTGTCTGAAATAATAGCGGTGATAAAAAAATCCAGTTTTTCCTTGAGTTCCGGCAATTTTGAGAGAGATTGCTGCAGCGATATGAGGTCGCGTGCGTTTGCACGTCCGCAGCTTACCTTTGCCGCAATCCTTTCAATATCATAAATATCGTGTAAGATGGCGATGATTTCTCTTCGCAACTCCGGTTTTTCGGTGAATTCTCTTACCCCAAGCTGGCGATATTTGATCTCATCGTGATTTTTCAGCGGGCTTATGACCCAATCCTTAAGCAATCTTGCGCCCATAGGTGTTTTTGTCTGATCAAGCGCTCCAAGAAGCGATCCCTCGCGGTTTTTGTTTCGGATAGTTTGTGTTAGTTCCAGGCTTTGTTGCGTCGCCCTGTCCATAATCACCCGGTTGTTTGTTTCGTACTTTTGTATTTTGGCGATGTGTTTGAGCGACGTCTTTTGTGTCTCTTTCAGGTAATGCAATATTGCGCCTGCGGCGCCCAGGGCAACTCCTGCGTCCTGGCATCCGAATCCTTCCAGGGAATGTGTGCCGAAGTGTTCCAATAATGCCTGATAGCCGGTGCTTTCCGAGAATTCCCAGGCGGGCAGCGGTGTAATCATGGCATTGCATTCGGTTCTTATCCTTTGTGTGAAGGTGGCGTTGCTTTCCGTAATATCGTCGGGCAGCACTATTTCGGAGGGGTTTAACCGGGCTAATTCGTCAAAAAGGCGTTCTTCCCGAATATCTTCAATTTCAAATTTTCCGGTTGACAGGTCTATCCATGACAAGCCAAAAATTTCCTTATCCTTCCACAGTGCCAATAAATAATTATTGTTTTTACCATCAAGGAGCGCATCTTCTGTAACCGTGCCCGGGGTAATGATTCTGATAACCCCGCGGTCAACAATTCCTTTCGCCTCGCCGGGGTCTTGCAGTTGTTCGCAGATCGCCACTTTATGACCTGCTTTGATTAGTTTTCGGGTATAGGATTCTGAGGCGTGATGAGGAATGCCTGCCATAGGAACCGCATTTTCACCCTTGGAACGGGAAGTAAGGGTAATCCCTAATATCTTTGAGGCAATTTTTGCGTCTTCAAAAAATAATTCATAAAAATCGCCCATGCGGAAGAAAAGCAGCGCATCTTTGTGATCTTTTTTGATCTCATTATATTGGCGTATCATAGGGGTTTCAGTGATCATTTGCTATACCTCTCATCTTCTCCATTTGTATTATAGTGCCTGCATTCCAGCAAGGCAAATTTGCCTTTGAAAGAAGCCAATGCGCCAGAGGGATTATCCGGGAAAAAATAAAGGTGTGTGATGCATGAACAGTCTGATGAACCAAAACCTTTTATGGGAAAAATTGCCTTTGGTAAAGAGGCAATCTTATGCCCCAGTACACATTCAAGACTTTTATCCTTCGCGTAAGAATACACTGTTATGATTTGTCCGTAATCCAGCAGGTAGTCAATGTGCCAGCGGTTGTTTTTTGTTTGACGCAAATGCCGTTCAATTCTTAGGCGCAGGCTGTTTTGTGCGCTCCCAACGTAGACGTAAAAACCCGCCGGAAAATGAAACGTGCCTAATTTGCCTATGGGTATTTCCCGTTCCTGAGAAAGTTTAATTATAAGGCAATAAATTCCTTTTTTTACAGAAAAACCCATTTCTTCCCGCAGGTTAAATTAGAGGTTCAGGTTGCAAACTCACAACAAGTTCCCCGAATAGTATAAATGAATATGTTATAAATGGGAAGTCAGTATTTTTATACAGGTTCCGGTTATTAAAAATAGCCCATAATGAGATTTTTGAGGACGCCGTATTGTAATTTTCGGATTAATGCCTCCAGCACCTCTTCCGCATTCTCATTGGAAACCTGGCATGTTCCGGCGTTTGCGTGGCCACCTCCGCCATGTAACGACATTATTTTCCCGATATGTGCCTTATACGACCTGTCGATAATGGATTTCCCCGCCACAAAGATGGTTTTGTTACGAGCGGTATCAGACAGGATATGGAGCGACACGTTGCATTCCGGATATAACGCATATACAATAAACCTGTTGCCGGGATAAATTACGTCTTTATGCCGAAGGTCAATTACCACTAAATTGTGATATATGGAAGCACGTCGTAAAACCTGTTCTTTGCACTGATCGACAACGGAAAAATAGATCTCAATCCTTTCCTCCATTTCAGGCAAACCGAGTATTTCCAATATGGTGTGATTTTTACAGTAGTCAACTAATGTAAGCAACAACTGGTAATGCGAAGACCGGAACTTTCCGAATTTTTCAAGGCCGGTTCTTTGATCGATTATGTAATTCAAAAGATTCCAGCCTGCAGGATAAAGAATTTCATACGTAGTGAAGTTGGAGGTGTATCCTTTATCTACCGCGGATAACAACTCATCACTGATGTCAGAAAAACTTTTCCCTCCCTCGAAATAATTATATACCACCCTTGTAGTTGATGGGGTATTGGTGTCGATAATGAAATTGTTCTTTTTGCCAACGCTGTTTTTTATGCTACCGGGATAATTGTCAAATACCAAATAGGCTTTCTCTCTATAGGGTAATCCTGCCATGATATCATTGCTTGTGATTTGAATATTTCCACTTTCGATTTCTTTTGGATGGGTGAAGAGGATGTCTTCTATTATCCCCAGCGACTTAAAAAGAATCGCACATCCCAAACCGTCAAAATCGCCCTTTGTAACTAACCGGTATTGTTTTATGTCCATGTTTAGTACCTTATCAGTAATTTCTTTGCACACTTCCATTCGTCAGTGCGTGCTTTTTGGCAAAATATTTACTGGTGAAATCCGGTAACTGTGAAATCCGAAGCACGAAACACGAAATCCGAAACAAATTCTAATGACAAAATGATTTGAAATTCTAAACAAGTGCATCTTTTGTATCTCGCATTTCGCGCTTCATATTGTTGCCTGCCTGTGCGTGATCGCACGCAGACAGGGAAGTTTTGGGTTTGTTTTGAATTTTATGCTTTGTTATTCGGATTTGTTTCGTACTTCGTATTTCGTATTTCCCCAGTTGGTTTGACTATACTTTCAGTTTTTCAATAGGTAAAAGTTCTGCACTACTGCACATATCGATGATGTGTTTCCATGTCTTTTTGAGTCTTTGATAATCGTTAATGCTTCCGGAAATTTCATGAATAAGGGAGGTTATATATTCTTCATCCTGTATTTTTTTGCCAATAGATTTGCAGTATTTATTTTCAAGGGTAAGCAGGGTGTTTCCGTAATGTAAAATATGTTGTTTTGTGTTTTCAAAATTCATTCCATGGTAGAGCGATTCAAATGAAATTGTTCGCGCCCATGATTCTAAATAGGCAAGAATGGAGTGTTTGTTGCTTTTATATTTAAAATGTTCGTGAATAACGGATTTCCGGCTTTTCACTACCTGGCGGCCTTTTTCAATAACCCTTTGGGCGACAAAGGTATCGTCGATGCCTGGCGCTTGTTTTATGATTGGGCAAACGATATCCTCGTAAATATTATCAATAACAAAATTTCCTCCGCGTATATTTTTTACGATTTCAAGATGGTGTTCAACGTTTTCGTCCATCGCATTTTCTGTTGCTGTATCCTTATGCTTCAGATAGCGTAAAGAGCTTTCGCCGTGGTGACCCAATGCCGCCAAAAATCTTAATTGGTCTTCCCGGTTTTCTATAAAGGTAAAATTTATGCCTCGTACCCCCGTGTACGGCCCGCTCACGATTGATATTTTTCGTGAACCTTTTTCCCCGCCAAGTATTTCAAAGTGGGCCTTAAATATGGCGCCATCAGGGCGGGTATCGTCGTCAAAGAAAAATATTGATTCCGCACCCAAATACTTTGCGAGGAGAAAGCATTTATTTCTTGACGCCCCGTACCCCGAGGCAGTTTTTAGTATAGTCAAACAAATCTGATTTTAGAACCTTAGCGGTAATTTGGCTTTTTGGAAAATGGGGGCGAAGCATTTGCATGCGTACAGCATAATTCCTTCAACGTAGCGGGGTTGACGTATGTACAGCATTTTACGTCTCTCTCTTATATGCAGGCAAATGCTTCGCCCCTACCTGTAATGTTTTTCGAAAAATAGATTTATTTGACTATATCTCAATGGATTTACGGTCGATACCCCTTTTTGCCAGTTCACAAAAAAACATCTTTTGTTC
Organism: Candidatus Kuenenia stuttgartiensis; assembly: GCF_900232105.1. Taxonomy (NCBI): domain Bacteria; kingdom Pseudomonadati; phylum Planctomycetota; class Candidatus Brocadiia; order Candidatus Brocadiales; family Candidatus Brocadiaceae; genus Candidatus Kuenenia; species Candidatus Kuenenia stuttgartensis. The sequence continues at coordinate 813,879 of NZ_LT934425.1, read as the reverse complement.
CTCTTTTCCGAAATGATACAGCGCAATCTTTCCTTTGAGACGATTCTTTACTTCTTCAAGGTATATGCGGTTCTTTTCATAGATAGGGCTTTCGGAATTATCGACAATGCACATTGGCATGACAAAGCCTTCAAGCATCATTTGTTGCAGGTAACATTCAACGGATTTTGATGGTGCAATATTGTGTATGGTAGGTATAATGGCTACGCACGTATCTTTTATAGAACCCATTTTGTTTCAGATAGATAAGAATGAAATGATTGCATGAAGTTATTGCTGTCTGAAAGTCTCATCTGTTAACATATTTAATCATGTTTAACAATAGTATTTTTATAACGCATTAGTTTTCCGGCATAATTTTTCAATAAGTTTGTTAAGGAGGCAAAAAATGACCGCCAAAGAAACGGAAAAAAGTATTCAGGAGATATGGAATTTATTTAAGGACATTTTTTTGGTAACAATTTAGTTTTATGAAACCGTAGGGGTGATGCATTTGCATGTTTGGGCATGAACGCATATATGCCAGTTATTGCAAATGCTTCGCCTCTACACCGTGCGGCAAAACAATGTTATTATATTATTGGAATTTTTCAAAAAACCAAAGTGTTTAGGAATGTTAAAAAGAAGAGAAAAGCTTGGTTAAAATCTGTGTTAACCGTTCGACTGAGCTCACTACGAAGTCTGCGCTCTGTGGATTGAAAAAGAACTTTTTGGGGATAAATACTTATGATTACTGAATATATAAACGAGGCATTAAAAAAGGCACATTATGAGATAATAGAAGACGAAGAACCTTACTATGGTGAGGTGCATGGGCTTAACGGTGTCTGGGCTACGGGCAAAACACTTGAAGAATGCAGAAATAACTTGAAAGAAGTTATAGAGGGTTGGATTCTTATTAGTATTAGAAAAGGGCTTTCTATGCCAAAACTTGGTAATACTGAAATTAAAGAAGTAGAGGAAGTAAGTATATAAATGCCTAAACTTACTCCCACTTCTTATAATGAACTTGTGAAGAAACTAAGAATGTTCGGCTTTGAAGGTCCTTATGGAGGCGGAAAGCACCTTTATTATGGTAAAGGGCAGTTTAAGACTAACAATTCCAAATCCTCACAGGAAAGAAATAAGTATTGATCTGTTAACAGGAATAATCAGGCAAGCAGGGATTACAAAAAATGATTGGATAAAGAACGAGGTATAAACAGAAAAGGTTTTTTCCACAGCAGGGGGGGGTGAACTGTTACGATTTTTTAATCGGTGAAATCTGTGGTTTCTTTTGAGACACGCCATGGCGTGTCCCTACTCTCTCTCTCTCAAATCGTAAATCGTAAAACGTAAATAAACACCATGCTTCCTATTGGAAATATGCCAAAAATAAAAACCGGAAAGTTTGATGCCGAAAAATCCATTTTTTATCTGATGTGTATTTTTGCGGGTGTGGGGGCATTTTTTTTTATTTTCATGGCGGGATGTTATCTGGATATTTACTACCAGCTTGGGATATTCTGGGGTCTTATAGGTTTTATAATAGTTGCTGGTAAAATAGAGGTATTTAAACGCCCGCCCTTGCGAATCCTCTTCATCCTGATCATTGTGTTTATTACCCTGCGGTATTTGCTCTGGCGTACTTTCCAGAGTTTGGTGTACACGGGGCCATTGGATTATGCGGCAACCATTTTGCTTTATCTTGCGGAGGCATATGCGGTTGCCATTCACTTTTTCGGTTTATTTGTCAATATATGGCCGCTTAACCACAAGATAGCGCCCTTGCCTGCCGACTCCCGGCTGTATCCCACGGTGGATATTTTTATCCCCACTTACCATGAACCTGAAGATGTTATAAGAACTACTGCCCTTTCGTGTACGCAGATTGACTACCCAAAGGACAAGTTTAATGTTTATATACTGGATGACGGCGGCACTGTCGCCAAAAGGAATCATCCCGAAAAGGGAATGGATGCGTGGAAAAGGCATTATTCCCTGAAGAGGATGGCGAAGGAACTGGGTATCAGTTATATTACGCGGCAGCAAAATGTGCATGCCAAGGCGGGGAATCTGAACCATGCCCTGCAGCACACAAGCGCTGAGCTTGTACTCATATTGGATTGCGACCATGTACCCACAAGGGATATTTTACGGAATACGGCAGGATGGTTTCTGAAAGATGAAATGCTTTTTCTTGTGCAAACACCTCATTTTTTCATAAATCCTGACCCGTTTGAAAAAAATCTTGCGATATTTGGCGAAGCCCCCGGCGAGAATGAGATGTTTTATCACGGTATCCATCATGGCCTTGATTCCTGGAATGCTTCGTATTTCTGCGGTTCCGCCGCCCTTTTGCGTAGAAAATATTTAATGGAGGTTGGGGGAATTGCCGGCGAAACGATAACTGAAGACGCGGAAACAACCGTTGCTTTACATAGCAAGGGCTATAATAGCGTGTATATCGACAGGCCAATGGTATGCGGATTGTCGCCTGAGAACTTTGATGATATGCTTGTACAAAGGAGCCGCTGGGCGCAGGGTATGATACAAATTTTCATACTGAAGAATCCCTTATTCGCAAAAGGAATGAAATGGTATCAGCGTCTCTGTTATATGAGCGCTTCCCTATTCTGGTTTTTTGGGTTTTCGAGGTTTATTTTTTATATTGTCCCTGCGGCATTTTTATTATTCGGATTGAAGGTATACCATGCATCTTTTGCAGAGATAGTGGCATATGCATTGCCCCACGTTATTGGGTGTATTGTTGTGACGGACTTTCTCCACGGCAAATTCAGATGGCCGTTTTTTTCGGAAATATATGAAAGCGTGCTGTCTATATTCCTTATACCCGTGATATTTTCCGTTATCAGAAATCCACGGCATCCCACCTTTAAGGTTACCCCGAAAGGACAGAGTCTGGACGAAACGGTTCTCACCAGGCAGGCAATTCCATTCCTTCTCATGGTACTGGTAATTGCCGTGTGTGTTCCTGTGGGGATAGTAAAGTGGATACAATTCCCATTATACCGGGATATTATCCTTATTACCCTGTCATGGACGATGTTTAATCTTTTTATCGCTGTGGCGTCGCTGGGTGCGTTTGTAGAGAGAAGGCAGATACGCCGTCATCATCGCATGTGGGCGCGGGGCGAGGTCAATGTGTATTTTCCGCGCATGAAGTATATTGTGCAGGGTGAAATAAAGGATATCTCGTATTCAGGGATGGGGGTGCAGTTGAAAACGCCGTTTCCTATAAAACCGGAAGAGGATGTTGTATTAAACGTCAGAGATATTTATGGGGAAAAATATGCATTTGATGCAAGAATATTCCGTAAGATAAAAAAGAAAGAGTATGTTTTCTGCGGATGTGATTTTGTTGCAAAAGGAAAAGCGGCGCAATTGCGTTTGATTAAATATGTGTATGGCGACAGTCAAAGATGGGAAGATTTTTTGCAGAAGCGGTTTAAGCGTGTAAGTCCGTGGGGGATCTTCTATTTTATTGTGCGTATGGGTATAAAGGGGAGCAGGGACTGCGTTACACTTTCGTCGAAATTATTGTATAGCGTACTGAAAAAAAGTTTTTTTGTAATATATGGGAAAATGCAGTCATTGTGGCTGAAAAAGATGAAGCTTGAGGGATTGCATACAAAATGAAACAATTATTTCTCTGTATAGCAACCATCTTCTGCCTGGCACATCTGGCGCATGCGGCAGTAGTAGAAGTGCCCTTATATAAATTTACCAATACCCTTGTTAAAAGCATCGATTTAAAATGTATTAGCGCTGAATACACAATCCCGGTCAGTGTTCCTGAACGATGGGAAATTGAAAAGGCAGTCATGCGTTTTCAATATGTAAATTCATCTTCTCTGCTGGAAAACAAGTCTACCCTGGTAGTGAAAGTGAATGGATATCCGATTGCGCAAATCAAGCTAAGCCCCATTGTTCCTGAGGGGGAGGTAAAGGTGGCAATTCCTGCTATTTTACTGGATACCGGCTACAACAACATCAGCTTTGCCGTTACGCAGCATTATACCGATGAATGTGAAGACCCGTGCGCTCCCGGTCTCTGGACAACCATTAAGGTTGACGAATCCATTTTACGCGTGGAATACCGCTTAAAACCGGTTCCTTTGCGGTTATCTGCGATTTCTGAATTTATATTTGACCCGAAAATCTTTCCTCGCGGCAGGGTGAATTTCATTGCTGAGGGACTTACTTCCGAGGAGTTGATCAATTATGCGGGCATCGTGGCTTCCGGAATTGCGCTGCGATATGATTACCGGCAGGTATTTTTCAGTGTGAGTAAAGATATCAAGCCCAACGTGGACAATATCCTTTTGGGGAAAAAGGATTTTATCTACGATTTTTTAAGAAAAAAGGGCGTTGAAATCAATGAAGGTGCCGGCGCCCTTTTGAAAATAACACACCTTCCGCTGGAAAAATTCGTACGCGACCCTCATCACGCCTTAATTATAATTACCGGAGAACATACCGAGCAGGTGAAACTGGCCGCGGAAACGTTCGCCATTATGTCTTTTCCCTTTCCTGACACCGACGAAATGACGCCGGTGAAGTTTGAACTCCCTGATGTTGCACAGTACAGCGGCAAACACATGCTGGTTCCCGATAAAAAATATACCCTTAAAACCCTTAACCTTGAAACGTATACTTTTAAAGGATTATCCCCTAATCCGAAAGAAATCATCTTTCGCCTGCCGCCCGATTTTTTGGTGAAGCAAAATCAATATGCAAATCTTTCCCTGCACTTTGCATATGGCGCCGGCATGAGGAATTTTTCCGTTCTGAATGTATTGTTGAATGGAATACATATACGGGCTATTCGCCTTGATAACGAATTGGGGGCTATTGTGGCAGGATACAACCTCACTATCCCTACCTATTTGTTCCGGGCGGGAACGAACGTTATTTCCTTTGCGCCGATGCTCGCCCCGTCAATGAGTAGCAATTGTGAACCGAAGCCCATAGACAATCTCTTCTTCACCATATTCGATAATTCAACATTTATTTTTCCGCCAATGCCGCATCTTGTTGAATTGCCCAGGCTGGAGCTGTTTTTTTTGAACGGGTTTCCTTTTACCCGCTGGCCTGACGGACACGAAACGTTTCTTTTTATGACGCAGCCAACGTCCAGCGTGATAGCTTCCGCCTTCAACATCATTGGTTCTATCACTCAAAAAAACGGATTTCCTCTCCTGGAAATTAAAATGGGTTTTCGCAAACCAGACGCATGGGACGGTGAGATTATTATTTTGGGAAGCGCCGAAAGCATTCCGGACGATTTAAAGGAACTTGCCCCTTTGAAACTTACAAAAAATACTTCCGTCCCGTACCCGGTGGTGAAGAGCTGGCGGGATGAAAAAACCCTTGCTTTCAGTGGGCAAATAAGCGATTTTGGAAAGGCGAAAGGCGCCGTAATGCAATTCAAATCCCCCTACAGGGTTGGACGCACGATATTGATGGTCACGGCGTTTTCTCCGAAAGAGCTGTATGCCTTTAGCAAGATGCTGACAGAACCTGCGGTAGAAGGCGCGTGCAAGGGCGATCTTACATTGGTTGACCTTGCTTCCGCCCCTCATTACAAGGTCTATTCTTTTGATATAGGGAAAAAATATTTCAGCGGTAAAGGCGGTAAAATATCCCGGGTAAAGGCGTATATATATTCCATGAGTAAGTATTATGCTTATCTGTTAGTTTTTGTTTTTCTGTTTTTGGGAATAACCGTTTTCTATTTGTTATATCGCTTTAGAAAGAGGAGGTTGAAAAGTGCATAAGAAATTAAGTTGCATTATTATAGGTGTGTTTTTTATGCTGGGTATATGCAATATGACATACGGGCGGCAGCCGGTTGTTTGGGAAGCATTTAAGTCGAATTTTGTCGGACAGGACGGCAGGGTGGTCGATTATTACAATGGGCATATCAGTCATTCCGAAGGGCAGGGATACGGAATGTTGCTGGCGGTAAAGTATAATGATAAGGCCGTGTTTGATAAGCTTTGGCAGTGGACGCAGGATAACATTGCGGTAAGGAACGATCATCTGTTTGCGTGGAAATGGGGAGAGAGAACGAGCGGCGTCTGGGGGGTAGTCGATTATAATAATGCCACCGACGGCGATATTCTCATCGCATACGCACTGATCAAAGCCGATGAAGAATGGCCCAACAATAATTATAAAAATAACGCCTTGAAAATTATCAGAAGTGTGCGGGAGAATCTTGCGGTGGAGTGGAACGGACACCAGTTTCTTTTACCCGGTTATCACGGATTTATAAGGGAGAATAATCGTTTTATCGTAAACCCTTCCTATGTTATTTTTTCAGCGTATCGTGCGTTTGCAAAGGTTGACGCCGAAGCATTCTGGCAAAAGGTTTACAAAGACAGCATGCTGCTCGTTGCAAAATCTTGTTTTGGGTCGCTGAAAATGCCTGCAGACTGGGTAATGCTGGAGGGCAGGGACATAGCTGTTTGTAATGAAAGAAAACCGTATTTCGGTTATGAGGCAATCCGTGTATTCCTCTATCTCTCGTGGGAAGAAAATCCCCCGTTTCCGGAAGGTTTGGCGAAGATGCTGGATATTTATAATAAGCTGGGCTTTATTCCACTTTGGGTAGATGTTGCAAACGACAGCATTTCACTGCAAAATGCCCCGCCAGGTTTTTACGCCGTATTTGCCAGGGCGGCGGAGAAGATGGGTGAAAAAACGTTGAGCAAGAAATTGTTCAAAGAAGCAAGTGAAAGGTTGGTGTATGATAAAAAAGATTATTATTCGTATTGTCTGTACCTCCTGGCGGAAGAGTGAAAATGAAAGTAAATATCTGTTTTCTGGTTTTATGCTGTATCTTTTTTGCGGTACAGAGAACCATTGCATATTCTTTGGGGTTGCAGGATGGATACGCTTCTTTCAATAACCCCGATACATCAGCGCAAACGCCGGCGTCCCGTTTGTACACCATTCAAGTTGCTTATGTCACTGATCTGGAAGAAGCAAAGAAGCGCGTGAAGAAGTTGTCGCAACACATATTTCTTCCAGTTTGTATAAAAAGAACCGCTCAAAATTATTATGTCATCCTTGCGGGGAAAGCGGAGAGACGTTCTGATCTGTCGGAGTCTGAAAGCATTATCAGGGCGAATGGATATCCACAGGCGTCCGTGGTGAATGACCCATACAGAGCGATTCCTGTTATTATGGAAATATTGCCGGACCAAACAAACGCCAGGCCACCAGTAGTAAAGAATAAGCGGGAAAGAGCGGATGATTACGCCGCTTTCTATACCATCCGGGTTGCCTATATCACCAATCGGGAAGAAGCGGAAAAACGCGCGAAACACATTTCCCATGCCACCGGTCTTCGCATGCGGATAAAGGAAGATGGTCACTATTACCTTCTTCTTGCAGGCGGGGCAGGGAAACGGTCGGATTTGCATGGAGATATTGATATGCTGCGGAAAAACGGATATCCCCAGGCGACTATTATCAACAATCATCGTGCGGAGCCGCAGGAAGCTCTGGAAAATTCACCTCATATCGCGGTAACGAAGGAAAGACTGTCGAACCTGTTATCGATTGTACGGAAAACTCATTATGGGCAGGACGATTATGGTGCGTTTGACGGAATGGACGATCCGCCTCATTCAATGGAAGGGATGGGGATTTCTGCCGAAGGCGGAAATGGCAGGGAAAATGAGGATATCGTGCGGGCATGGGACTATTATCGGTCTGGTGATTATGCGCAGGCCTTGGAACTTTTTCACAGGGTTCTTTCTTACTCTGAAACGGTGTTAGAGGCAAAACTGGGCAAGGCATGTTGTTTCGTGATGCAAAATGACTCCACAAAGGCTGTTCCCTTATTAAATGAGCTAAAGGAAAAGAATTATGCGTTAGAAAAACTTGCAGACGCTTTTTTTAGAACAGGACAATTTGATGAAGCCCTTGAATTGTGCGACACGATGTTATTTTTTGATCCTTCCAACAGGGAGGTCTTATGTTTGAAATTGAATATGCTCGTGCAAACCCGGCAATTTAGGGAGGCGAGGATGATACTTGCCCATATGCCAAAGGAAAGCGACACATTGAAGATGTTGCAACTTCGCGCCGACCTTGAGTTTTGGCTGGGGAATTATGGGAGCGCTATTGTCCTCTATCAGGATTTGATCAGTAGATGGCCGGAAAATGGCGATATCTGGTTTGGGTATTTTAAAGCACTTTCATCAGCGCAGGAATGGTCGCTGCTGTCAAAGGCGATAAAAGAAGGAATAGACAAAATAGAAATGTCCGATGACAGGCGGGATTTCCTGGTGGAGATGTATTTGTCTTTGGAGGAGACAGAGAAAGCGCTATGTTTATGGAGAGGTATGGAGGTTGCTTCGGAACGATGGAGGAAGACTCTTTTCGCCATAGTGAACACATTAACTGCCAATAAGAAACGGGAAGCGGCTGTTCAGGTTCTGAAGCAGGCATTGGAAATGGACGGTGCGAATAGCCTTATCGCCGGGGAGTTGTCTCTTCAATACGCTTCCATGGATATGCCGGAGAACGGTATGGAAATTTTGCGTCAATTTGAAAACACGCCGGAGACCAGTAGCGCACTGAATATTGCAAAGGCAGGGCTTTTCTCTATTGTAAAAAATTATGAAACAGCATTGTCAATGTTACAAGCTTTTGAACAAAATACCGGCAATGATTACAAGGCGCAGCTTATTGAACTGGAATGTTATTATGGCCTGGAAGATTACGAGGCACTTATCAAAAAATCCGCTTCATTATTGCAAAAATGGGGCGCGGATGAATCTTTTCCTAAATCAAGGGTGTCGGCATTGCGGATACTTTCGCAAATCAAAGTGGGCTTGCATAGGGAAGCGGAAAGAGAGATTGGGGTGCTTTTAGAAACGCAGAAAGAAAAATATACAGCCGCAATGCTTTCCGTTTTGCTCTATGCATACAAAGGTGTTGAATTGCTAGCAGCGCTGGAGAATGCCGATTATGGTTCGGCGGTTTTTTCAATATCGTTGTTCGCTTCAAGCGGACAAATGGAAGAACATTACCAATCCATTCAGGCGCTTGGAGCATCACTGGCAGAATCTTCTTCTTGGTTTGATACGATGCCGCAGCAATTTTTTGAGGATGAATTATTCTTTGATGCATCAAAGGTGACTGCCCTCCGCATGCTTCATGCCTGGAAAATTGCGGATGAACTGTCCGGGCATAATAATGCAGACATAACGGAGCAGTTGGCAATGGCTGAATATAGAGCAGGGAATTTTCAGGAGGCGCTGGAGGTTTATGAACAACTCTATTGTATGCGTGAAGATGCATCATATAAACTGGGCATGATGGAATGTTTCATGGCAATGAACAATAAAAAGAAGGCGAAGGAAGTATGTGATGAAATACAATTATCGAATCTGCCTCGCCAGGAAATGCCCCGTTATTTGGAAAATGTGGTGAAATGTGGCATTGAAAGAGAGGCGTTTTACAGGATAATCATGGAATTGCCGGAGGATTTGACAAAAAACACGCGTGTCATAACAGCGATAGCAATGGCAAATATTCATTACGGCGACTACTTTCTTGCAAATAATATAGTAACGGAATATCTCTTAAATAATCAGATCTCTCTCTCCCTCTTTCAGTTAATCATGGATAAGGCGGGAGATTTTGACAAAGGGCGGGAGGGGAAACACTATCAGTTTGCAAAAAACTGGCTGAACGATGCCGTGGAATTATATCCTGAAAATACCGGCATTCAGTATCAGTATGCAAGGTTCCTGGCTTTGCACGAAGAGTATGAAATGGCAAAGAAACAATTTTTGGCAATGTGGGAATCAAATTCCAGAGATACCCGCGCTATGATATGGATGGGGAAACTGAACAGGCAGATGCATGAATTTGAGGAATCGCAGAAATGGTATGGTCTCTATTTAAAAACAAGGCCGTCAGACGCCATTGCCCGCCGGGAAAGAGAATTCATTAATCATTGTGCGCTGCGCAAAAAACAATCCGACATGGTGTTTGCGATGGTTAGCCAGCGTATGCCGGGGGATTACAGCGGTTGTTGGGAGTGGGAGGCAAAGAGGTCTGAGATAAACGAAACACAAGAGTCAATGTTTCTGCAGGATGCATTTACTATGAATTACAGGGGAAAGAGTCATTTCTTTCCCTATTTGGAACCGGTTGCCTTTTATGGTGAATCCGGCGGTGGAAGGGAAGGCCTTCGCCATGAAATGCCTGAACAGGATGCTGGCGCAATGGGCTATTCCTTTGATCAAACAACGGGGAAGTGGAAACAGGGGACATCGATTGTTTTTCAGGGGTGTAACGGTGCAAAAGGCGGCAGCGGAAATGGAGATTTTTTGCTCCCGTTGTCAGGAAGGGTGAACAGGTATCTTGCGATGGATTTGCCGGCGTCAATGGACCATGCGCTTAGTGTTGAAGACAAAGTAATGTATTTTAGAAAATTTGGCAGAGCGACAACGGATCGTTTAATGGCGACGTCACATAAAGATTTTAAAGAGAGTCTGCAGAATTATGTCATGGGGAAAATAGTGCCGTATCAGGGAGAAGATAAAAAAGGGGAGAGATTTGAGATTATCCGAGATGGCGGAATAAATGATATTTTTGACGTATCATTGCGGTGTGATAAAGAAGGGATGCGGAAAGGTTTTTATGCGCTGCCCCCCGGTGAACTGAAGAATATTTCAGCAGTGCTAGGGAGAATTTTCCTGAGCAGCTTGCTAGGTGAAGGATAGTAGTTTAAAAGGTATTTCTTTGAAATGTTAGATTAGGAATTTTGAATTTTAAATTAAAAATGCTCATTCCCAAGCTCCGGCTTGGGGAACGAGATCGAGCTATTTTCCATGCTGAAGCATGGGAGTTAATGCGTGGTCAGATTTTTCAAAAGACTAAAGTGTTAAAAAAATTAAATATTTGTGCCCGTAAGATTTTCTTGGCAGGCATGGTTATACGATAATGGGAAATTGTAAAGACAAAAAATATCCGTGCGACGACTGCTTTAGTTGTCAGTTTTGCAGCGATGAACGCTGTTCCATGTGCTTGTGCAACAAGAAAAAACCAAGACAGCTTAGCGTGGAAGAACAAATAGCCCTTTACGATGAGCTAAATAAAAAGTAAATGTAGGGCCACTTCCCATATTTTCCAACTTGATTTGATTTGAAAATATGGGAAGTGGCCCCAATTACCCATTACCTTCGAGAGTTCAGGCTTGCAAACCGGAACCCGCCGGGAGTCGTGTAATGTTTACGCTGAATAGTTACAAAAAATACAAAGAAACTATTGAGAAGGTGCTAAACACGGGTTATTTTTGTTGTGCCAGTAAATCTGCTTTTTTCATCATTTCGCACATGGTTCTTTCCAGCAATAGACGGTATGCTTCCATTTCTTCATCGTTAAGTTGTGGGGGGATAAACAAGGGTTTGCCATAGAGTATTAACACACGGGAAAACGGCTTTGGTATGCGAAATTCGTCCCAACTTGGAAGTTTCCAGTAATTTGACATTCCGACTGTAACAGGGAGAATGGGTACGCCTGTTTTTTTGCCAAGGTATATACACCCTGATTGCACCACGCATCGCGGCCCTCTGGGCCCGTCAGGTGTAATTGCAATTGAATACCCTGCCTTTGTTTTATCCACTAACGCCTTTACCGCCCTGGCGCCTCCACGGGTGGTAGAGCCTCTGATAACGCCGAAACCAAGCCGTTTAATTACCCCTGCAATGTATTCACCATCAGAATGCTGGCTGACAAGTACTTGTATATTTGCATTGCGGCCAATATAGGCAAGGCAAAGCAGCGTACAGTGCCATATAGCATAAATATTTAATGACTTTTTTACCTTTTCCAGACTTCCCCCTGGTTCGTGTTCTATTCGCAGGGTAAACAGCAATATCCTGACTAAAAAACAGCCAAGTATCCCTGTAATGTAGAACTTTAGATTTTTCATTTTGGTACTCTGTTTTTTAATACGTTATTCTTTGTTCATGGCTGCATATAAGGCGCATTTGTTACAACTGATCGTATCGTTTTCACAAAAGTCCTTAAATAGCTGATAAAGCCCTTGCTGTCTTCTTGCGGAATGTATCACTTTATTTGAAACCATTGATGTTCCAAATATACGAGTACCCATAAATTTTGTAACGCTGGTGGAAGGATGAGGTGTGTAGTTTCTGTAAATGTAGTGCAATCTTTCTTCTAATGCCTTGTCGTTATGCTTTCTTGCGTATACGAGCATGACCGGGATGATCACATTAACAAAAATGTTTGATGTCCTTTCTTTTCCAAGGAGTTTTTGCGGTTTGTTCAGCTTCTTGCCACCGGGGGTGTAACGATACGACCAATATGCGTCATGGGTTTCCAGAAAGGGAGAGAGGAATTCATTGACGAATGATTTAAATCCCCGCGTGTTTTTTTTCGTATCATCTCTTTTTTGGAAGATACGCAATATATACCGGAAGAGGCCATTGTCAAGGTGTTCTGATAGGATGTTGGCAATGGCAACAATTCTCCTGTCGGGAAAATTTGCAGGCCTGATCCCTGTATACGACCAGCTTTCCCTGGTCAGGGGCGTCTGATGTATCTTTGGTTTTATGCCCTGCCATGTTGAGAAAATACGGTCAAAATACTGTATGGTTTCATCATCAAATCTTTTTGTCTCCTCCTCATTCAGGGGTAATAATCCTGCCATACCCAGCAACAGGGACTGGGCTATGATTTTTTTCTCCTGAGCAGGAGTATATTCCGGCACAAAAGATTGAATCGTTTCTGCGGTAACGAGTGAGGCCAGCATCAGAAAAGGTTTTTTATTGTTTTTGTATCCCAGCGATTCCATTATTGCTTCATAAAGAACCCGTTCGAAAGGTTTGTTTTCAATCCATTTTTCATATTTTTTTGCCTTTTGAAGGATGCGTTCATCTCCTGCGTAATCAAGAAAACCCCCGATCCATTGTTGTGTTATTTTTTGTTTTCGCATCTCCAGATTGCAATATCCCGGGATAACCTGTTTGTTGCCGATGTAAGAGCCAACATCAATGGTTTCGATTATCTCATCAAGTTCTGCCTCCAGATAGAGTGATAATGTTATTTGTGGGATTACTTTTCCGGAGAAGTTTTTGACGCATCTCCCCTTCAGATCATTCCACATAACCACGTGCAGGCATACGGCATCGTAGGTTTTTTGGTTTTCATGTTTGTGATGTATCCAGTCGGAGGCAAATACATGGATTTCGACACTGCCTCTTATTAACCCCTTTCCCTCCAGAAAAAACTCCGCGTGCTTGAAATCAGGCCCTTCTTCATTGTTCCACCATCCCGGAGAAAGGATTTCCAGGCGGAGGCCATCGTCCGTGCGCAAATTTTTCTTTTCAATGTGCTGTCCGAACCAGATACACCGGACAAGTTCTTCCTTTATTAATTTTTCTGTGCCTTCCAGTATGAAAGAGATGTTTTCATGACGTGCGGCAGCGCTGCACATGGCAACTATATTACGGTAAGCCGTCGAAAAATTTTCTGTGGAAAACGATTCAATATCCAACATTGTTATTGATAACCCAACCTTTTTAACTTATGTGTATCTTTTCGCCATTTCTCCATGACCTTAACGTGCAGTTCAAGAAATACTTCCCTTCCCAGTTGATCCTCGATATCTTTTCGTGCAATGACGCCCACGTGCTTGATTGCCTTGCCCTCTTCGCCGATAATAATTCCCTTCTGCGATTTCCGTTCAACATAAATAATCGCCTTGATATAGTCCCTGCCTTTTTCCCTCTCCTTGAATTCTTCAATTTCCACCGTTGAAGAATAAGGAATTTCTTCTCCATAAAACTCAAAGACCTTTTCCCTGATAATTTCGGCGGCAAGGAATCTCTCATTGTAATCGGTAATAGAATCCTCCGGATACAGCGGCTCGCCTTCTGGCAAATACTGCACAATAAGAGAAAGCAGGCGTTCAAGATTAGTTCCTTCCTTTGCGGAAATGGGAATAATTTCGGAAAACTTCATTAACGTATTATATGAAGCGATAATGGGAAGGAGTTTATCCTTTTCTACCATATCCACTTTATTGATTACCAGCAGTATCGGCTTGTTAAAGGTGGCGAGTTTCTTCACTACATCTCTGTGTATTTTTGCAGGTTGTTTAAAAGGTTCCACCATCATAAGGAGTATATCCGCTTCTTTAATAACACTGTAAGCGGTTTTCACCATGTATTTTTGTAGTTCGTATGTTGGTTCTATAATGCCCGGCGTATCAAAAAAGATAATCTGGTAATCTTCCTTCGTTAATATACCCATAATTTTTTTTCTTGTCGTTTGGGGTTTATGAGTAACGATGGATAATTTACACCCCATATAATTGTTAATGAGGGTGGATTTGCCTACATTTGGCTCCCCTATTACCGCAACATATCCTGATCTGAAATCTTTTTTGTTTTGCATAAATAGCAATCTTCTCTTTTTTCTAAATGTTTATAATAAGATGTTTCGGAAAATAGTACCAACGCAGGACAATGCGTCTCTGTCTGCAATTAACCGGAGAGATCTGTCAGATATTTCAGGGATGCGATTGCCGCCTTAATTAAATGAGTTTCCCCTGTTTTAAGACATTGTTCCGTTATCTTCTCCATGCCTCTTTTATTTACCACCCCGGTAATACATCCCCCTTTCAACCCCATGGATGCGGTCAGGGTTAATACCGTGGACGCCTCCATTTCGTAATTGAGTACATTAAGGGACTGCAATTCCTTTGTTATTCCCTGAAATTTTCTTAAGGTATATTTTCTAAACGAATCGCTTCTTTCTTCGCCCTGATAAAAAGTATCCGATGATGCGGTGATACCGACATGATATTTTATCCGGGAATATTTTGCGCCTTCTATCAGGGAATAAATAATTTCATGGTTGGCAACTGCGGGGTATTCAATGGGGGCATAATGCGTCGATGCGCCATCAAGCCTAACCGCTCCGGTAGTGATAATAACGTCTCCAATATCGATATATTCCTGTATTGCACCTGATGTCCCCACTCTGATAAAAGTTTGTATCCCCAATTGTGCCAACTCGTCTACGGCGATTGATGCGGAGGGACCCCCGATTCCCGTTGAGGTAATGAGGATTTTTTGTCCACTCACCTCAGTAAGATATGAGCAATACTCGCGTTTCCAGGCGAGTCTCTCGTTGCCGGTTCCGTATGTCTTCGAAATGCTCTCTGCAATAATTTGGGATCGAAAGGGGTCGCCTGGCAATAAAGCGATCTTCGCCCCTTGTATGTTTTTGCTATTCAGGTCTAAGTGGTATACATTATCCATGGTACTTGTTTATATGCTATTAGCCTTTATACAAGCGGAATTATTTAAACGTGGGAGAGGAAAATAGCTGAAAATGCCCGATTTAACTTGTTGAGATGTTTGTACAATTTTGCCGGGATTGATCATTTTACCAGTGGCATGTTTGCATTATAGAAACCCTATTTCTGATTTGCAAGCTTATTTGTTTCGTGTAGTAATGGCCGGACTTCTCACTTCAAGATGACAATAATCCGGCATCAGACAATATCCATGAACTACCAGTCCTTGTTGTTGATGAACGTCTTTTCATTTTCCTTGACAACATTTACCATAGTAAATATAATTTTTTTCAATAATTTCTTTCTACGTCTTTATAACACGAGGCCAACGGCCTCGTTAATTTTTTGGATGATGAATGATGCGGATACTTAAAACATGGGAATGCGATGCAAGCCTGGAGATTGAAAAAATCAAACAAGGCTTAGACCCTTTAAACAGTTCTTCAGACATCAGAACAACCGTACTCAAAATCATTCAGGATGTAAAAAAAAATGGCGACAAGGCCATTGCCGCATATGGCAAACGTTTTGACAAGGCACCTCTTTCGCCGGAACAATTCAGGGTAAAAGAAGAGGAAATTGAAGACGCTTATAAATATGTAACCGGTAAATTTATAAAGGCAATACGCCTTGCAATAAAAAATATTCAAACATATCAGAACCATATTCGCATTCAAAACGTAAAACCGCTAAGGTCTAAAGGGGTGATTCTTGACACAATCTATACCCCAATAGACAGCGCAGGGATATATGTCCCCGGGGGGGCGGCTTCGTACCCCTCTACCGTATTGATGAACGCTATTCCCGCCCAGGTTGCCGGAGTGGAGAAAATAGTCATGGTCTCTCCCCCAAAGGAAGACGGAAACATTCCTCCGGAGAGATTGGTGGCGGCAAAAGAGGCAGGCGTTAGTGAGATATACAAAATCGGCGGTGTTCAGGCAATTGCTGCGCTCGCTTTTGGAACGAAAACCATTCCAAGTGTGGACAAAATCGTAGGCCCTGGAAATGTGTTTGTGACGCTTGCCAAAAAAGAAATTTTCGGATATGCGGGAATAGACATGCTTGCCGGCCCGAGCGAGGTGTTAATTATTGCCGATAACCATGCAAACCCATCATATATCGCTTCTGATTTGCTTTCTCAGGCGGAACATACTCCGGGTATTTCTCTTTTAGTCACTTCTTCAAAATTGTTGGCAAAGCAAGTTTTAGCAGAAATAACCCTGCAGATAAAAACACTCAGCCGTTCCGCCGGCACAAATGAATGCCTCAGCAAATATGGAGTAATTTTTATCACAAAAAATATGAACGAATGCATAGCGCTCTCCAATGCCATTGCTCCAGAGCATTTGCAGATTATGACGCAGAATCCAAAAGCCGTGTTATCAGGCATTAAACACGCCGGCGCGGTATTTGTGGGAGATTACACCCCTGTGGCTCTGGGAGATTATATCGCCGGACCATCCCATGTGCTCCCTACCGGAGGCACTGCGCGTTTTTCATCCGGTTTATCGGTAAATGATTTCATTAAGAGGACAAGTGTTATCACCTATTCACAATCAGCGCTGAGGAGCGTACAGCAGGATGTGTCTGAAATTTCAGCATCTGAGGGACTTGATGCGCATGCAAAATCGGTTAAAATCAGATTGGATTCAGGCAGGAAAAAGCCGTCCGTGCGTTGAAAGTAACGTAGTTCTTGGCTCACTATCACTACTGTTTTATTCATTGGAGCATTCTCTTGAGTTATTTTAAAGAACATATTGAAAAAATGACCGGTTATATACCGGGTGAACAACCAAGGGATGGTGTTTACACAAAGCTAAATACAAATGAAAATCCCTATCCGCCGTCACAGCATGTTTTGGAAGCAATACGTAATTCATTAAACGAAACGCTTCGTTTGTATCCTGACCCGGTCGCAATGGCGGCACGATTAAAAATTGCGGAAGTACTTAAAACAAAACCGGAACGTGTCATGGCCGGGAATGGGTCGGACGATCTTCTTTCTATAATAGTTCGCAGTTTTGCAGGGCCTGGTGATAAAATAGTTTTTCCCTACCCTTCCTATATGCTCTATAAAACCCTTTCTGAATTACAAAACGGCGCTGCATGTATGATTGATTTTACGGAAGATTATATCCTCCCTGAAGATTTCATCGTAAAAGGGGCAAAAGTTTCTTTTATCGCAAATCCCAATTCGCCTTCGGGCACAATGATTTCTCCCCGGGAAATATCAAGACTGGCGTCTGAAATTGATGGAGTGCTTGTTATTGATGAAGCATATGCGGATTTCTCCGACGAGAACTGCTTGCCATTGGTAGAAAGGCATGATAATGTACTCCTTTTGCGTACACTCTCAAAATCGTATTCACTTGCAGGCATTCGGTTTGGTTTTTGCGTAGCGCAAGAATCTCTTATACAAGGGATGATGAAGGTAAAAGATTCATATAATGTTGACCGGTTAGGCATAGTAGCCGCAGTGGCAGCTATGGAAGATCAAAAGACCATGATGGAGCATGTCGAGAAAATCATAAAAACAAGAGAGTACCTTACAAAGGCATTGCAGGGAATGGGTTTTTTCATTTATCCATCTCATGCCAATTTTGTTTTAGCCAGATGTATGAAGGGGGTTTCTGCACAGAATTTATATAATGAATTAAAAAAACGGAAGATTTTGGTAAGATACTTTAACATAAGACGGCTTGATGATTGCCTGCGCATTACGATAGGAACGCAGGAAGAAATTGACCTCTTAATAAAAAATCTAAAAGACCTGCTAATTGCCGGAGCAGGAAACATACATTAAATTGTTACAATAATTGTAACTATGTAGCTACAGAGGTGATGTTTTCTAAAAAACTTTGCGGCTCTGTGGCTGAAATGCAGAGCGAAGTGTCACTTCGCTCTTAACTAAGCAATCGCTTAGTTTTACAATGCTGAAAAATTACCAATAATTAATACTTTTCCCCGGAAATACGGTAAGCTTTTTCTTAGAGAAACGAAAATGAAAAACCCCTGGAACAAAATAAAGGAAATAGAAAAAAAAGACCCGCGCTATTCCCCGATGGCTTATCAATTTGTATTCGAGGCACTGGAATTTACCACAAACATGCTAGGCAAAACTCAATATAAGGCCGCTGATTCAGGCCGTCATGTGACGGGAAAAGAACTTTTGGAGGGGATTAAACGTTATGCTTTGAAGCAATTTGGTTTTATGGCCTTAACTGTATTTGAACAATGGGGTATAAAGGAGGATATTGATTTTGGGAATATCGTCTTCAATCTTGTTGAAAGCGGTTTGATGGGGAAAACAGAAACGGATTCGAAAGATGATTTTAAAAATATTTATAACTTTAAAAAGGTCTTTGATGAAGAGTACGAATTTAAAGGCAACTATGATATCCGGATGTCATTAAGTGCGCTTGGTATCAAAAAAAGTTAAATATCTCATCCCAATATATACTTGGTATTTTATTCAGCGTCTTTTACGCAACGAAAACCTACGTTGTTATCCCGTCCTTCGGGATAACTGCAACTACGATAAGCGCTCCTGAGAATATAATGATGATTCAACCATGAGCCTCCTCTCACTACACGGTATTTTCCTTCTTCATACCAATCCTCGCACCATTCCCAAACATTCCCCGACATATCATAGCACCCATAAGGACTTGCGCCTTCCTTTCTGGCTCCTACCGCCGCCGGGGCGCCAGTATTAGGGTCGAGATTAAATACGGCCAGCGTATGGTCAGGCTGCATGTTTCCCCACGGGTATTCCCTTCCGTCAATCCCCCGGGCAGCCTTGCCCCACTCTTTTTCTTTAGGGAGTCGTTTTCCCGCCCATTTCGCATATGCAACCGCATCACTCCAGCTTACCCCTACCACTGGTTGCAGTGGTTTGTTAAATCGTTCATTATTCCAGAAAGAAGGGTGTTTCGCGCCAGCTTCATCAATAAACTTCTTATATTGGGAATTCGTTATGGGAAACTTATCAATATAAAATGCATCGACATACACAACCTTCCTGTCCTCTCCCATAACAAAATTACCGGCAGACACATACACCATTTCAGAGCCATCTTTTTCGTTAATAATACTTTGCTGTGTCATATGCATATATTTTCTGTAAAAATAGTTAAAATGGAGATTTTTCAAAAACTACATTGTTGCTTAAAATTTCAATTCTTGTAACACTTTAGCTTTTTGAAAAATTCCGGGAAAAAAGAATAACCCCGAAGGGGTAATATGATTATAGAATGTTCGGTGTTTCATGAAAGATAAAATTATATCACCCCTTCGGGGTTAATTATGGGTTTTTTGTATAATTTCTATAATCATTTCATCCCTTCGGGATTATTGGAATTTTTCAAAGAACTAAAGTGTTACCAATTCTTACCATTACGAGATTCTCCATTTGCGATAATGCGCGGTGGCATTTTCACTACATCTCCTTCCCGCACATTATGTATTTCAAACCAATTAGATTTCATTTCCAGGGCGTAGCGAACCTTTTCGCGTGAGTCATGAAGATCGAGGCTCCTGGGTTTCATTGTTTCTATCTGGGTAATCCGTCCATTCTCATCTATAAATGCAACAGAAAGAGGCACATAGGTATTCTTCATCCAGAATGAAAGCCTCTTTTCATCCGGAAAGACAAAGAGCATGCCTTTATTATCTTCTAAGGTATTACGATACATTAGCCCTGCCATGTGTTCTTCAGGGGTAATCGCCAACTCTACCTCTATGTCTGTTCCGGATACCGTTATTTGCTCTGTTTTCTTTTCATGGTTCCCGTAGCAATCATTTTTTATGCAATGGTATACTATAATGCAAAGGGAAAGTACAGCAGGAAAAAAATATTTTAATGTCCTGTTCATACGCATATCTTTTTCTAAACCTGTAATGAAGAAGCAAAAAAACGTCAATACACGGAGATGGATGTAATACATTTGTTTAATTAGAAAATTACTAAAATCAACAATTTCACTATGTATGAATATTTTACGCACCTCACCTGCAAAGTCAATCCATTTCTCTGCTTGATTTATTAGGGAGGAAGGGATATAGTTCTCATCAAATGATGCTTATATCCTATTTTAACCAAAAACAGTAGAATAGTGTCTTCTTCCCATTAATTATGAAACTGTATCCATTTGTCGAAAACATATTCAAAATTATCTGTAAATACCAGCTTATTCAACCAGATGATTCAGTCATTGTCGGTGTTTCCGGCGGGCCTGATTCTGTCGCTCTACTGAAAACCCTTCATTTTCTTAATGCTGCAAAAAACCTGCGTTTGCGATTATATGTGGCGCACCTTAATCATCAGCTTCGTGGTGATTTTTCAGAAGAAGATGAACAATTCGTCCAGGATTTAGCAAACAAACTCTCACTGCCATTTATTTCAAAAAGGGTAAATATCGGAAAGATCGCTTCAGAAACCAAACTTTCGCTGGAAGAAATGGCACGCAAAGAGAGATATACATTTTATTCCGAGGCATCGCAAAACTACAATGTTTCTCATGTAGCAACCGGACACAATGCCGATGACAATGCAGAAACCATTCTCCACAGAATAATCAGGGGAACCGGCGCTCCCGGTCTTGGAGGAATACCCATTAAACGTCTGTTATCTCCGGGTACGCCGCAGTTGATCATTCGGCCTCTGTTATTTGCATGGAAAAAAGAGATTCTCGAATATCTCAATAAAGATAAGACGAAATACCGGGTCGACGCATCTAATTATGAAAAGGAATACACGAGGAACAGGATACGTCATGAACTCATTCCTTTATTGGAACATAAATACAATCCTAATATAAAAAACGCCCTGTCCCGATTATCGCAGATACTTACGATAAACAATGAATACCTCCTTGCAGCATGCGAATCAGTATTTGAAAACGCCATTGTGAAAGAACCAGACAATGCATATGTTCTTAACGCCGGGTTTCTCCTGAAACAACCAAAAATTCTGCAATTCCTGCTGCTGCAGAAATTGTTGCACGTAATGCATATCCCTCTGAAAGCCATACATTATGGACATTATTCCATGATACTCGAAGGTCTGGCGCAAAAAGGGAATGCCAGGAAATTCCAATTACCGGGTAAAATTACCTTACGGTATGAGCGGGGAAGGCTTTTTTTAGAAAAGGGGTTTTCCCGGGAAACATTTACAGAATTACCGGAGATTCCCTTGAAAATACCCGGGACAACCCAAATTGTGGGTCTTGGCAGTTTAACCGCAGAGCTTCCGGAGAGTAAGGATGTGTCGCTCGAAAAATTTATATTAACGAAAACAAGATATGAAGAGATACTGGATTTCGAAAGCGTTAAAGAACCACTTCTCTTAAGAAAGAGAAATAGCGGAGATACCATTTCTCCATTGGGAACTCGGGGCAGTAAGAAAGTGAAAAAACTATTTATCGATAAAAAAATACCCCAGGGAAAACGCAGCCTCATACCTATAATTGCTATGAATAATAAACCGGTATGGATCGTCGGAATATGTCTGGATAACAGCGTTAAGGTTACTGGCAATACAAAAAAAATACTCAAATTAACCTTTCAACCATCCGGAAGCTAAAGTGTTGCGAATTTTGAATTTGTAGTGCTAATCGAAGGCTGGTTTGAAAGTATAAAACGTGTGGTTCAGGCTTCGTAGTGAGCTTAGCCGAAGGGTTACAAAAAACCATTATTATATTATTTGACCATACTATTCACTTACAATCTTCCCGAAGCCGGCATCTCCCTTATATTTTATAAAATCAGGGCTGTTGCGGGCGGCATTCTTATGCAGGGGATTTAATTGCACCGCTTTCTCTAATGAATCAAGGGCTTCTTCTTTTCTTGATAGCAATGAAAGTGCGCAGGCCTTATTAAATAATACTGCGTCAAAATCGGGGTTGATACGTAGTGCGTTGTTATACATTTTTACAGCATCTTCGTGATTGCCAATGTTATCCAGCAAAAGTCCCTTATTGTTCATTGCTTCAGGAAAGTCTGGTTTTAACCGGAGCGCATTGTCATAAGCATCAAGCGCCTCCTGATATTTTCCCATTTCTTCCAATACGTACCCTTTGTAATTAAATGCTTCATATGCATTGCTTTCTAATAACGCCGCTTTATCAAAGGCGGTTAACGCCTCTTCGTATTCATTTAAAAATGAATGGGAAATCCCTTTATTCATCCATACATCAAAATCATCATTTTTAATCCGTAACGCATTATTGTAAACGTTTACGGCGTCAGCATACTTGTTGAGACGGATAAGTGCAATGCCGTTGTTTTGTAACGCTTCCAGTTTGATTTTTGATAAACGGGGAACGTTCACAGCTTCTTCATCAGTAATAATTTGTCCTACCTTTGCAAATGATTCTGTCGCCTCTTCAAGCCACCCCATCCTGGCCAGGGCATTTCCCTTGTTTTTCCAAGCCTCCGCGTAATCCGGCTGCAATTCTATTGCCCGGTCAAATGCCTTTATTGCTTCAACATAGTTTCCGAGGTGAAACAATTCGCAGCCTTTATTCGTCATTGTTTCATACGAATCAGGCTGTATTATCAATGCCTTTTCATATGCAGCAACGGCTTCATCATGTCTTTTTAAACGGGACAAGGTCAACCCCATATTTGTCCATGCCCCATAAGAATCCGGTTGTATCTCAATGGTCTTCTCATATGCTTTCAGGGCATCCTCGTATCTGGACAGTGAGTCCAATGCGAGTCCTTTGCCATTCCATGCTGCATACGAACCCGGGCTCAGCTCAATTGCTTTATTAAAAGCGTCTACGGCCTCTTCATGTTTTCCCATGTCAGCGAGTGTAAAGCCTTTATTCGCCCATGCCGCATGTTCCTTAGGCCTTATTTTTATTGCGGTATCGTATGCATCAATCGCTTCGCCATACCTGCGCAACCTAACGAAACAGTTTCCCTTATTAATCCAGGCTTCATAATATACCGGATTTATTCTTATTGCCTGATCATAAGCTTCCAGCGCTATGCCCCTTTTTTCCGGAATTCTCGCCAATGCCAATCCTTTATTATTCCATGCTTCATATTCATCAGGTTTTAATTTCAGGATAGAGTCATACGTCTTTACCGATGCTTCGATATCGCCTATGTGGTCATGTACGTTTCCCTTGTTATATAAAACCATCAAAGCATCCGGTTTTATTTCTAATGCCTTGTCGAATGCCTTAATTGCCTCATAATATTTTCCTGTGTGGTCTGAAGCCCTTCCTTTCATATACCACGCTTCCCAGTAATCAGGTTTCGATTGAACTGCCATATCAGCGGCTTCTATGGCTCTTTCAAAATCACCCATATAATCAAGTACGGCTGCTTTGTTATACCATGCCTCCGGCGCATCGGGTTTCAGGGAAATGGCGCGTTCGTACTCGTGAAGCGCATCCTGATAGTTCTGTTTATGTATAAGGATATTCCCCTTATTGATACACTCTTCATAATTTTCTTCCCCAAACGCTACTGTGTTTAGCACGGCAAGCATGAAAAAAAGAAGACTTTTTATTATGAATACATTTTTTGCCATAACTACCATCTCCTCATTGCAAAAAACAGAAAGCAACTAAACCACGGATTAATTTAACCGTGTAATGAAATTTCCATATTCGCGTTTATTAGCGTGTATTCGCGGTTACTTTATTAACCGCGAATACACGCTAATAGACGCGAATGAATAACGAATATTTCACCCTGTTAAATAAATCCAGTTTAATTGTTCAATATTCGATTGCCGACTGCCGACTTTCGTATTGGACTCCATCTGAAAAATATCAAAAACAACTTAGTGCTTATGGTGCTCCTGCCCGCATACCATGTTACTTGAAGGTCAATATATCTCCATCTTCTATGATATAAGGGATATCTAATCCCCACCTTTTGGTTAGCATCCCCTGATAGATTACTGTATCACCCTCATTAAATCCCGATACATTATCTATTCTTGATTTTTTCACCTTGAGTTCTAATTTGCACAGGCCGCCCTCCTGTTGTTCAAACCCTATGCGCAAATCGTTTTCTGCCGCCAGATGCTTGTATATGATCTTCCCCATCCAGCTCAGGTATTTGCCCTCAAATTTGTCCCATTTGTCCCTTTTTTGATCTGCGGAAAAACCGCTCTCTTCGCCAAACATACTTTCCAAATCTGCAAGCGTTTCTATTATATATTCTTTTCCGGGTCCCTGACACAAAACTGTCGTATAAGGGTCAGCGGTTAGTTCCTCTTTTGTTAATGGTTTGGAAGTATCGTCTTCAATTCGGATTACATTGCCGTTTTTCAGTTTATAAGGATATACCTTTGTTACCAGCGAAGCAAGTTCTCCTGTGTACGTTACCAGACTGCCATATTTAACATCGGCAAAGTTTTTCTTATGCTCAGGGTTCAGGTCTGTTTCCACACTCGTATGTCCGTGAGTAGTATTCATTAGCCATCCGTTAATAATCGTCCATCCAATATATTTGACCCTTCCGCGCCACTTAACCTTTCTGCCCTCACATTTCCGCCACAAATTTTCCTTTTGATTATCCGACAAATCGCTTATCACCCCAAATATTTTATCAAACTCCTCAAAATTCATATCAATAAAGCCATCCGCATTTTCTGTAATTGTTATGCCATACCCTGAAGCTATCACCTTTCCTTCAACTGCCTTTTTTTCACTGTTTTCAGATACCGCTTTTACAGGTCTCTTTTTCTCTGCTTCTTCCGCAATATACGTCTGTTTTTTAAGAGGAGAGGCTTTACCCTTATGAAATAACCTGTCAAATTCTCTTTGATATTTTACCAATACAGGAGTTTTGTCCATAAAAATGACATTTTCGCAATTAAACCTGCTTGTTTTTTCATGCCAAAGATAAGACCCTGTTGCAAGCAGTTTGGAATCAAAGATGGCATAGTTATTGTTCATAATACCTTTCTGGATCAATATCTTCACGGCAAACCCGTTTTCCCCGCAATATTGTGATAGTATCCCCTTCGAGAGAAAACGTTTTCTGTCAATAACAATCCTTATCTCTACCCCTCTCTCCTTTGCCTTCGCAAGTGCATTTACTATATCGACTGAAGTGATGTTTCTCGTGGCAATATCAATAGATTCGCGGCAAGCGTCTATCTCGCTAAGGATTTTCTCTTTAATTTCATCAGGAGTAAAATAGACTTCAGATGAAAATGCCTTCACCTGAATACACATAAGGATTACAATCCCTGTAATAATAACCGCATGAATCTTTTTCATACCCACACCCTTTCTTAATTTTTTATTAAGGAACAAATGCACATTGTTTATTGTTGAATTCAGCGTATCCGGTAGTTTTAAAATAAAACACCCGAAAGGATTGATTATTCAGATTTCCCCGGAAAGAACGAGGCGACCTGTGCTTACATAAAAAAGCCATACGCGCTGCTTTAAAAATTGATGGTAACAATAGTAGCGAGATGATGTTTGTAAATAATTGAGAATAATATCGGCGCATGTTATCGGAATGGAAAATTATGACTGTTTAGATAATATCAGCGAAAACAGAATAATGCAAGAAATTAGGAAGGCTGTCCGCATCTTTTTGCCCTGCAAGGTATTTTGAATTATATTGACAAAAAACACTGCCTAAAATAGAATTGAAGCTCAGTATTTTATACGTTAGTCATTTAAAAAAAGGGAGCATATAAATGTTGAACAAAGCACGAAGCAACTGTATACGCATACTATGCATTCTGGGGATATTTGCAGGCATAAATTTATGTTTGCCCCAAAAATCAATCATCTTCGCTTCAAATAAGACAAATAGCGACACTTCGGTAGTTGAAGCCGCACAAAGCTTTGAGAAGATTTTCGCACAAGTGGTGGAACAGGTAAAGCCTGCAGTTGTGTCAATAACTTCAGTAAAAAGCTTTAAACACAAAAGAGAACGTCAGCGTGAAATGCCGAGAGACCGTAACCATCCCCAACCTCAACCGAGACAGGAACAGGAGCAATTTCGCGATTTTTGGGATTTTTTTGGAGATGACTTTTTTGACAAGTACTTAAAACCCCGGTATCCTGAAGAAGATTTCAAGGTTCAGGGACTAGGTTCCGGTGTAATTGTTGACAGCGAAAACGGGTATATCGTCACCAATAACCATGTTGTTGAAAATGCTGACGAACTAACGGTTGCCCTCGGAGATAGGCGTGAATTTAAAGGCACAATCGTTGGCACCGATCCGCAAACGGATATAGCAATTGTAAAGATCGAAGGAAAGGATTTGCCTTTTGCAAAGCTAGGGAATTCGGATTCCATTAAAGTAGGGCAGTGGGCTATTGCAATAGGAAATCCCTTTGGTTTATCACAGACCGTTTCCGTGGGCGTTATTAGCGCCATGGGAAGGGCTAATGTTGGTGTTGCGCAGTACGAAGATATGATCCAGACAGATGCAGCGATAAACCCCGGTAATAGCGGAGGGCCGCTGGTCAATTTAAGCGGGGAAGTGATTGGCATAAACACCGCAATTTTTACCAGAAGCGGCGGTTATCAGGGTATTGGGTTTGCCATACCCGTTAATATGGTAAAAATCGTCATGAAAGACCTCATTGAGAAAGGGAAGGTCACGCGTGGTTGGCTCGGTGTTGCGATACAGGATATCAGCCCGGATCTGGCAAAATCATTTGAGGTAGCCATCGCAGAAGGCGTTATCATCAGCGATGTGCAGGAAAATTCCCCGGCAAAAGAAGCAGGTC
Source organism: Candidatus Kuenenia stuttgartiensis (assembly GCF_900232105.1). Lineage (NCBI taxonomy): Bacteria > Pseudomonadati > Planctomycetota > Candidatus Brocadiia > Candidatus Brocadiales > Candidatus Brocadiaceae > Candidatus Kuenenia > Candidatus Kuenenia stuttgartensis. The sequence goes on along the minus strand of NZ_LT934425.1, from coordinate 786,792 downwards.
TTGAACGTGGTGATATTATAATCAAGTTTAACGACAAGCCAATACGGGATGTTAATCACCTGCGCAATACGGTTGCGCAAACGGAAGCAGGCAAAAAAGTGAAGATAACCGTCCTGAGAGAAGGGAATGAAAAAACACTAACAGTAAAAATAGGCGAACAACCTTCCGATTTGTTTGCTTCAGCGCCGGCCGGGACATTGCCGGAAAAAGAACTTGGTATGACGGTGCAAAATATTACAAGTGAAATTGCAAAAAATCTGGGGTTGGAAAATGAAACAGGCATTATCGTCTCCGCGGTACAGCCCGGAGGCCCTGCCGCAATGGTAGGCATAAGAGAAGGAGACATTATCAGGGAAGTTAACCGTAAAAAAATAACTACCGTGGAAGAATTTAACAGCGCCGTGCAGAAGGGTGACAAGAAAAAGGGCATTTTGTTGCTTGTGAAACGCGGCGAATACGCTCAATATATTATTGTAAAATCAGATAAAGAGTAAGAAAACTTCTCCCAGTACAAAAACAAAACAAAAATGGCAATCGTTACGATTGCCATTTTTGTTAACACTTTGGTTTTTTAGATCTCGTTCCCGGGCCAGGCGGGTTCATGTTTGCAACCGTTCGGTTGCGCGCACATAGTTTCCAGCACCATTACGTTCCCAAACAGATACTTCACTATGTTCAGCACAAGGTTTGGGAACGAGTCGCGCTCGGTAGTCTAATAGATTACGCTAGCAATAACCCGCAGAAACGTGTCCCTGAAATTTAGAATCCCTGTTGTATGGTGATATTTCCCTGAGTCTCCTCACAACGGGTGGAAGGTGTTCAATTATATATTCTACATCGTCTGTTGTCGTATATCTGCTCAGGCTCAACCGGATGGAACCGTGTACTGCGGTAAAAGGAATGCCCATTGCCCTTAATACATGCGAAGGTTCCAGTGAACCAGAAGTACAGGCGGAACCGGAAGAAGCACAAATTCCCTTCTCATTAAGCAGCAACAAAATAGCTTCGCCTTCAACATATTCAAAACTTATATTTGTAGTATTGGGTAACCTGGGAGATTTATAACCGTTTATTATCGCATCAGGGGCCTTTGCCACAATTTCACTCTCTAATCTGTCGCACAATTGTTTTACCCTTGTCTGTTCCTCCTGCATAAATTTTTTTGCCAGTTCACATGCCTTGCCAAGTCCAATAATAGAAGGCACATTCTCCGTACCTCCTCTGCGGTTTTTCTCCTGATGCCCTCCGATAATAAAGGGTGCGATGGATGTGCCTTTCCTTATGTACAAGGCACCAACCCCTTTTGGTGCATGTAATTTATGCCCTGAAAGCGTCAATAAATCAATTGCACTATCAGCGAGATTTATCGGTATTTTACCTACTGCCTGCACCGCGTCGGTATGCAAAAAAGACCCCTTTTGTTTTACAATGCCGGCAACTTCCTCAATAGGGAAAATGACGCCGGTTTCATTGTTTGCATGCATAATAGACACAATTGCCGTATCTTCTCTCACCGCTTCAGACAATTCATCCACATTGAGCATTCCATTTCTATCTACCCCCAATTCTGTGACATGATACCCATGTTGGGTGAGATATGTACACAAGTTATAAACCGCAGGGTGCTCGACCCGTGACGTCACAATATGCTTTTTACCCGGATTCGCCCGGAGGATGCCCAATATCGCAGTATTATCACTCTCCGTGCCGCAACTGGTAAATAATATCTCTTCCGGCCCGGCGCCAATGAGGTCCGCAACCTGCTGCCTTGCCTTGTCTATTTTCTTTGCAACCTGACCGCCAAAAATATGCATGCTGGAAGGATTGCCGTAATATTCAGAAAAAAAAGGCAGCATTTCTTCCAAAACCTCAGGAGCAACCTTTGTAGTCGCATTGTTATCCGCATAAACAACCTTCATGATATTACCTCCTCCACAATGAGCGTATCGGTGACGAATTCTCTTAATTTAGCCTCTACCGTCGATTTTAAGGTTACTCCCGAACTCGGGCATGCGGAACAACTTCCCCGGAAAGAAACCATTACCCGGTCGCCGTCGATATCAATCAATTCAATATCACCTCCATCCGCCAGCAGGGCAGGGCGAATCTCCCTTTCTATCGTCTCCTGCACAAGCTTCATTTTTTGAATATTCGTTAATTTTTTAACGGGTTTCTGTACCTTTTTAATAATTTCTTTCTCTTTTTCCTTGTGCCAGATTTCATCGATAATAGCCTGGATTTGAGGATGACACGACTGGCAGCCTCCTCCCGCTTTGCAATAGTTTGTTACCTGGTCAATAGTCGTCAGCTTATGCTCCCTGACTTCATGAGCGATCTTATTGTCGGTTACCCCAAAGCATTTACACACAATTGTTCCCTCATCAACAGCTTTCTCCAGCTTTATCCCGCGATAATTCGCAATAGCAGCTTCCAGCGCCTCACGTCCCATAACAGAACAATGCATTTTTTGTTCAGGCAAACCGTCAAGATACTCTGCAATATCACTATCAGCGACCTTCTCTGCTTCAGCGATTGTTTTCCCTTTTATCATCTCTGTCAGGGCGCTTGCCGAGGCAATGGCGCTCCCGCAGCCGAAGGTCTTAAATTTTACATCCGATATAACGCCCCCGGCATCTATTTTCAGCATCAGTTTAAGCGCATCACCGCAGGCTAAACTGCCTACTTCTCCCACAGCATCCGGATTTTCGATATCGCCAACATTTCTCGGATGCAAAAAATGGTCTTTTACCTTTTCAGAATAGTCCCACACCTTTTATTCCTTTCTTTACAACTGATAAGAAACAGATTTTCACTGCCAATATACACTAATGCATGTATTCGAATATATTCTTTTCTCATTGTCATGTCAAGCATTGCCTGACCTTGTTACACCCAAGGTGGCATAGCAGCCAGAACCAAACAAGCAAGATGAAAAAATACGAAATTCGAAGTACGAAATACGATACAAATTCAAAAATACAAAATCCCAATAAAAAACCTGGTTTTGAACATTTGAAAATTGAAAATTAGAATTTGTTTCGCGTTTCGTATTTCACCATTAAATATTTTTCCTTTAACCTGATGCTCTGGATTACGGCCGTCGCGTTAATCCCGCTTTTCTGGCAATTCTGATACATGGAAAATCTTAACAAAATCTTAATAATTTCTTTATATGGCCTTAATATTTGTAATTTATAATCCTTGCGTTTTCATTATAGTCTGTTGCCTATCGTAACAATACAAAAAGACATAACAGAAGACGTGTTGCAGGCATGATTGTGCTATAGAGAAACCGAAAAGAGTTTGTATTTTTTTATTTTATATGTGTTGTTTTTAAAAGGAGAAATTTTAAATGATCGGCCGTAAATGGCGTAATTTTATGCTACCAAATTTCTTTGTTTTTTGTGTGTTATGCATGGGCGGTGTATCTCCGATAGTGTTTGCACAGGGAGAATCCAGTACCGATGCCAGAAGTGAGGTAGAAGAATTAAAGCAGCAATTAAAACTGATGGAAGAGGCATTTGCACGGCAACAGGAACAGATGGATGTTTTAAAAAATCGTATAGAGATAATCAGCACGGAAACCAAGGTTGTCGTGAAAGAAGAGACAAAGCAGGCAGTGCAGGACTATTTTTCCACAGATGAGGCCAAAGAAATTTTGGGAGTTGGCATGCCCGATATGATCGTTGAGTATACGCCGGACGATAAAAAATCAGCCTTAAGTATCAGAACGACCGATGGCAATTATTCCCTTAACATTGGCGGACGATTGCAGATGCAATATGAATATAAAGACAAGGACGATGATTTTGGCGAGTCGGATACACAAAATATCGACGTCCGTCGTGCAAGGCTTAATTTTGGTGGTAATATCTACAGCAAAGACCTGCATTATTATGTGGAAATAGACGGGGATAAATTCGACGTAGGGGTGAGGGATTTTTACGTATACTGGACGCCCTTGGAAGAATTAAACACTAAAATTGGTTACTTTAAGGTGCCGTTTAACAGGCAGCGGCTAGCATCCTCTGCAACACTTTTGCTTCAGGAAAGGTCTATTGCCAGCGAGTTCTTTGACCAGGACCGTGATTACGGTGTAGATTTGTATGGAAAACCCTTTGACGGATATATGGAATATCACGCAGCGGTGTTTCAGGGGGCGGGAGAGGATCAGGCGGACTGGTTTCAGGGCAAGGAAAATTTTGACAATGAACTTATGTTTGTTCTGAACGCCCGGTATAATCCGTTTGGAAAGTATAACTATTATGATGAAACCGATTTGGCTTATTCCGATACATTAAAAGCAACCATTGGCGCATCCGTTGCCTTTAATGGTAAACGAAAAGATGTTAAAGAGGAAGATTATGACAACATTACGGGTGTAGTTGATTGCGGATTAGTATATAAAGGGATTTCCTGGAATAATGAATATTATCTTATGTCAAGAGATCCTGAATCAGGCGGGGAATCCCTGGAATCAGAAGGCTTTCATACGCAACTTGGTTACTTTGTATTACCTAAAAAACTGGAACTTGCCGGACGTTACTCCGTGATAGACCCCGATGACGATATTTCAAATGATATTCAACGAGAGTATACTTTTGGAGTCAATTATTACTTTCGCGGCCATCGCTCAAAAATTCAGGCGGACTTCGGGCATCTTGTAACAGAGGGGGAAGAAGAGGATAAAGAGGAGAATAGGGTACGGGTACAATACCAGATTATGTTCTAAAAAGGAGAAAAATAAGTCGATTTTCAATATAAATTCGAGTAATATATCGCTCATATAATTTAAGGAGGAATGATTATAATGATGAAAAAATTATTGTTATTGTTAACTATTGCAAGTTGGGGAATAATAGGTGCGGCCTATGCCGAAGAACCATTAACGGCTGAACCGGAGATTAAATCCTATGCAAAGATAGGCGGTGTCTCGGGAAATCTGAACAGCATCGGTTCTGATACCATGAATAACCTCATGACGTTTTGGGCAGAGGGTTTCAATAGGTTATACCCCAACGTGAAGGTACAGATTGAAGGCAAAGGGTCTACAACAGCGCCTCCTGCGCTGATTTCAGGGACAGCACAGATTGGCCCGATGAGCAGGGCTATGAAACCAACGGAAATCGATGCATTTGAAAAAAAGTATGGTTACAAACCAACAGAAATAAGAACAGCGCTCGATGCATTGGCGGTATATGTAAACAAGGATAATCCTATAAAAGGCCTGAGCCTGCCGCAGATAGACGCGATTTTTTCAAGTACCAGAAGAGGCGGATATAAAGAAGATATTAAGACCTGGGGACAACTTGGGCTGACGGCAGATTGGGCGTCAAAACCGATAAGTCTTTATGGGCGCAATTCCGCTTCCGGCACCTACGGTTATTTCAAGGAACATGCACTTTTTAAAGGAGATTTTAAAAATACGGTAAAAGAACAGCCTGGTTCTGCCTCTGTGGTTCAGGGGATTACTGAAGACCGTTATAGCATCGGATATAGCGGTATAGGATATCAGACATCGGGTATCAAAACCGTGCCTGTTGCGTTGAAAGAGGGAAGGCATTTTGTAGAGGCAAAATCAGAGAACGTGCTGAACGGTTCTTATCCCCTTGCACGATTTCTCTATATCTATATTAACAAAAAACCGGGGCAGCCTCTTGACCCTCTGATTCGAGAATTTGTCAGATTTATCCTGAGCAATGAGGGCCAGCAAATAGTGATAAAAGATGGATATATGCCATTGCCGTCGTCAGTTGTGGAAAAAGAACTGAAAAAAATAGAATAGCATCCATCATTGCGATTCTCAATATCTGCATTCAATCAAATTGTTTTAATAATCACCCCTTTGTATTCCTAAGAAACTGAAAATTAGGGAAGAGGGGTGGTTTTCTTTTAGACCGCACTGTTTGTTCGCATATGAAAAGCCTGAAAAGCAGAAAACTTACCGACAAAACTGCCCGCTGGATGATCACATGCAGCGGTGTAGCCACCATATTTGTAATACTTGCCCTCTTTGTCTTTATCTTCATGGAAGTCCTTCCCCTTTTAAAAGGAGCGAAGGTTGTAAAAGAAAATACATTTGCCATTCGTAAGGCGGCGGTTTGTATTGGCGCTGATGAACATCTGGAGATTGCGTATGTCGTGTATAATAATGGCAAAACAGAATTTGTCTCGCTGCGGGACGGCAGTATTATCAGGAAACACGATCTTCCCGGGATTGGTAACGCGCATATCACATCGGTTGACAAATATAAAGACCATCATGTTATGGGAATGGATGACGGGAGAATTTTAACGGTTTCCATTGGTTTTACCCAATCGTTTGAAAACGGAAAACGGATAATATCCCCGGTAATTTCTTCGCGTAAAGCGATTCATACGAATGAAGAAGGCGATTCTTTGCCTTTTGCAGTGAAACACATTGTTTCGCGGGAGGATGAAGAAACAAGTGTTACTGCGGTACATACTGACGATGGCCGGTTGTTGCTGCTTTCTTCAATAATAGAGACCTCTCTTTTTGGAGAAGGGGAAAAGAGGGATTTATGCCAGGATATTACCCGCCTCATTAAAAAATCGTTACGTAGAATTACCCCTTTTATACATAATCAGACGGAACAGCCACTGCGGGAAGGGACGATTGCCATAACTGCCCTTGCCCTTGACATTTTTATGGATAATCTTTATGTCGGCACAGATTCAGGGGAGGTAATATGTATTGACATAAGGGAGAAAGAGGAACCCGTAGTTTTGGAACGGGTAAAGGTTTCCGGCAGCGTCGTCTCCGCAATGAGGTTTTTGTTGGGCGATATTTCACTGGTGATTGGCGACTCAGAAGGCAAAGTTTCCTCCTGGATGAAGGTGAGAGATGCATTGTCTCTCTCGGGATGGTCGCTGAAAAAAATACATACGTTTCAATCCCATAACGCCCCGGTAGTGGCTATTGCCGGGTCTGTGAGAGACAAGGGTTTTGTTACTGCCGATTCAAACGGTTTGGTACTTCTCCGCCACGCCACATCAGAACAAACATTGTTAAATGTGAAAACGTCTTCTCCTGTAACCGCACTTGCCTTCTCTCAAAAGGCAAACGGCATCCTGGCAGCCGATGCATCAGGCGCATTATATTTGTGGAACATTTCTAACCCGCATCCTGAAACTACATTAAAGACACTGTTTGGCAAGGTATGGTATGAGGGATACGAAAAACCTGAATACATATGGCAATCAACCGGCGGTACGGACGATTTTGAGCCAAAGTTCAGCCTGATTCCTTTAATCTTCGGTACGATCAAAGGCACGGTGTATGCGCTGCTTATTGCCGTGCCAATCGGCATATTCGGGGCGCTCTATACTTCGCAATTTCTCCACCGGTCTTTAAAGGTAATCAAGCCTGTTATTGAATTAATGGCGGCACTTCCCAGTGTGATTCTGGGTTTTCTCGCAGGATTATGGCTTGCTCCGTTAATTGAAAAAATCTTTCCGGCTTTGGTAATTATGCCATTTTTCATTGTACTTTCCATTTCTGCCGCGATGATTATCTGGAAGGTGACTCCTCTATTCTGCAAAAGTAAATACAAACATGGCGTGGAATTGGTATTTTTGATACCATTTATCATCAGCGCAATTTTTGGATCTATTTGCCTTTCGGGGGTATTTGAATCGTTTGCTTTTGGAGGAGATTACCGGCAGTGGTTATTACATGTTTTAGGGCTGCATTATGACCAGAGAAATGCAGTTGTAGTAGGGTTTGCCATGGGATTTGCGGTGATACCGCTTGTTTTTACCATATCAGAAGATGCCATGAGCAATGTTCCCGGAAGCCTTATTTTCGCTTCTTTGGCACTTGGCGCTACACCGTGGCAAACCGCGATGAAGATTGTGCTCCCCACCGCAAGCCCGGCTATTTTTTCTGCAGTTATGATCGGTTTTGGGAGGGCAGTGGGGGAAACCATGATCGTGCTTATGGCAACGGGTAATACCCCTGTGATGGACTGGAATCTTTTCAGCGGATTCAGGGCATTGGCTGCAAATATTGCCGTGGAAATACCCGAAGCGCCGTTTGGCGGAACTCTTTACCGGGTGCTTTTTCTTGCATCACTTCTGCTTTTTGTGACAACATTTATTGTTAACACCCTTGCCGAAGTAGTCCGGCAAAAGATGAAGAAAAAATACAGTAAACTATGAAAAAGTTTTTAAAGTCAGGTGATCCATATGTGTGGTTAACCGCAAGCTCTCTGACCATATGCCTTTTGATGGTTTGCGGGCTGATTACGCTTATTATGATAAAAGGGCTTGGTATATTTTGGCCGCATACCATTGTTCATTTTCATCTCAAAGACGGGACAACGGTTTTAGGGGAGGTGGCAAAAAAAGAGCCTATTCCCTACGAAAAAGATGGTTACCGGACAAAGATCAAAATAGGCAACCGTGATATTTACGGACTTGATTTCAGATGGATTGATGATGACAAAATAGTTTTACTGGAATATCCCGCCGATGCTGTTGCCATCGAGAGGCGCGAGTGGGGAAATATGTATGGGTTTTTGCAGGGCATTATAGGAAAGAACGGCGGGATTGAAGCAATACAACCGGAAGGGGCAATGGGGTTTATAAACGAAAATAAAAAACTTTTCAAAAAAATAAGGCGGCTCGAAAAAAAGGAAATTGGCGACATTAACTATCAGATGGAAAAAAAACGAATTATCGTAAAACAATTACAGTCGCTGCCGCCGTCTGATATAGTTCAAAAAAAAATGGATGGCGTCAAAATAAAAATTGACGCCCTTGAGAAAATATATCGCGAAAAGGAGGCCTTGCTTTCAAACCTTTACCAAAAGGCAAGAGAGAAAGAATTCATCATACGTCTTGCCGGTGGAGAAGAAAAAATACTTCCTGTTTTTCAGGTAGTACGTATGTACACACCCAATTCGATGCATGTATTCGCAAAAACAGGTTTTTATCTGACAAAATTGTGGGAGTTTATTGCCGATGAACCAAGGGAGGCCAATACGGAAGGGGGGATATTCCCTGCAATATTTGGTACGGTCATGATGGTATTTATCATGAGTATTGCCGTCGTTCCCCTTGGAGTATTGACGGCAGTCTATCTGAAAGAATATGCCGGTGATAATTTTATTTCACGGATAGTACGCATCTCGGTCAACAATCTGGCAGGTGTTCCCTCAATTGTTTTCGGGGTATTCGGGCTTGGCTTTTTTATCTATTTAATAGGGGGTACTATTGACAATGTGTTTTTTAAATCTGCATTGCCGTCCCCTACGTTTGGAACGGGCGGTATTTTGTGGGCAGCGCTTACGTTGGCATTATTAACGGTGCCGGTAGTGGTCGTTTCTACGGAAGAGGGGCTGTCTTCCGTGCCCGGATCGATAAGGGAAGGTTCTTACGCCCTTGGCGCAACAAAATTTGAAACGTTATGGCGGGTTGTGCTTCCCCAGGCCGCCCCGGGCATACTTACCGGTACTATTCTGGCAATGGCTAGGGCAGCGGGAGAGGTTGCACCGCTTATGATTACGGGTGTTGTGAAACTTGCACCTTCTCTCCCCATAGACCATCATTTTCCTTTTCTTCATTTAGAAAGAAAATTTATGCATCTGGGTTTCCACATTTACGATGTAGGGTTTCAGTCGCCAAATGTCGAGGCTGCAATTCCCATGGTATATACCACAACCCTTGCATTACTATTTAGCGTGCTGGTATTAAATATTACGGCAATAATAGTGCGTAACAAGTTGAGAAAAAAATACAGGATGTCATCTGTATAAGAGATGTATGTTTCTAAAGAAGTAATTTTGAAAACAAGAGAGGTGTACCATTTCTCCCGGTAAAATGAAAAAAAAACCTAATCCGGTAGTTAATATTACAGACCTGAAATTGTATTACGGCGACAATTTAGCCCTGAATGGCATAAACCTGGATATTTCAGAAAAAATGATCACAGCGTTTATCGGGCCTTCCGGATGCGGAAAGTCAACGTTAATCCGGTGTTTAAACCGCATGAATGATCTTATAGAAGGGGTGCGGATTGAGGGTTCCATTAAGATTGCCGGAAAAGACATTTACGACCCCTCTGTCAATGTCACTGAACTCAGGAAGCGGGTTGGCATGGTATTCCAGAAACCAAACCCGTTCCCGAAAACAATTTATGAGAATGTGGTGTACGGTCCGCGTGTATTGGGAATAAAGAAAAAAAATACACTGGATGATATCTGCGAAAAGACGCTTATAAAGGCGGCGCTATGGAACGAGGTAAAGGACCGCCTCCATCTCAGCGCCCTTGAACTGTCAGGAGGACAGCAACAGAGGGTGTGTATCGCAAGGGCAATCGCCATGGAACCGGAAATTGTACTTCTCGACGAACCTTGTTCCGCGTTAGACCCGATTGCCACGGCAAAGATAGAGGACATGCTTGTCGAACTGAAAAAGGACTACACGGTGGTTATCGTAACCCACAATATGCAGCAGGCGGCAAGGGTTTCCGATTATACCGGGTTCTTTATGATGGGGGAACTTGTAGAGTATGATGATACGACTGAATTATTTACGAAACCGAAAAAACAAAGGACAGAGGATTATATAACGGGCAGGTTCGGGTAGAAACGTGAAAACAATTTTCATTGCAAAAACAGCGGTTATTTCGCAGGGTATCCTGGAACAATTACGCCATGTTATGGTGCTGGGAAAGGACGGGTTTTGCCGGTTTAAAAGAGAGGGGAGGCGGGGACGTTATGGTACGTGAAGTATATCACAAGGCTTTAAAAGCGCTGCAGGACGAAGTGCTTGATATGGGGAAAATGGTTTCGCAGGCGATACAGGATTCCATACAGGCATTGCAAACCAGAGACATAGAGGCATCGAAGGAAATTATAAAAAAAGACCTGGAGATTAACAAAAAGCGGTTTGACATTGAGGAGAAATGTATTGTACTCATTGCGACACAACAGCCTCTGGCGGTGGATTTAAGGACGTTGACCGCTATTCTGAGCATAATAACCGACCTTGAACGGATGGGTGATCATGCGGAGGGCAATGCCAAGATAAATATTATGATTGGCGAGGAACCTTTGATAAAACCATTGGTTGATATTCCACGAATGGGGGAGATAGGCATTGCCATGCTGGAAAAATCTCTCAAGGCCTTTATGGAAAGAGATGTGGAAGCGGCAAGGAGTGTATGTGATGAAGATGATAAAGTGGATGCGCTCCACGACCAGATTTACCACGAACTTTTGCTGCTGATGATGGGTAATCCAAAGATAATCAATCTGGCAACCTACCTTACATGGGTTTCTCACAATCTGGAACGTATTGCGGACAGGGTGACAAATATAGCGGAAAGGACGGTATATATGGTTACGGGTGAAATGGAAGAATTAAATGTGTCGAAATATTAGTGAAAGTCGTTGAAATATAACAATTTGGTTTTTTGAAAAAGCAGGGGGCGAAGCATTTGCCATTTTGGGTATGGATACATTTATTACAATTTACAGCAAATGCTTCGCCTCTACTTTTTCAAAGATTAAAGTGTTGCAAATTTTTTTATCCACAACTCACCAGTTCATACGCCATACTCCCCAAACCTATTTCCTGGGCGTAATTCATCTGAACGGTGTAATCTATTTTTGGCCAGGATTCCTTAAAAAAGTCCTTGCCGATGTGTTCCCTGATTAGATCGGTGGTCGCTTTTTCAATTGCAACGGGGTCCCATGAGGCGATGATGCCGATGTCTGCAATATCAGGCTCAAAGGGTTTGTCCATACAATCGCAATGATGGGTAATGTGCGTGAGGAAGTTAAAGAAAACCGCCTTCCCTTCTTTTCCCTTTAAAAGAGCAAGACAGTGTTCCGCCACCTTTTTCTGGAGATTTACGGCATTTTCGTCCCATGCAATCTTTACCGCCTGAAACTGGCATACTGCCAGGCATTCTCCGCAGCCGATGCATATTTGCGGGTCAATGATTGCATATTCTTCCCCAATTTTAATCGCTCCAACCGGACACCACTTTCCGCATACCCCGCAGGTGGTGCATTTTTTCTTAAGAATCTGCGGTATGACTCCAGAATGTTGTGATAATTTTCCACCGCGTGAAGAGAGTCCCATCCCGATGTTTTTCAACGTTGCCCCCATGCCGGTTGCGAGGTGTCCTGTTACATGGGAAATAGAGACGATTGCATTGGACGCCCTTGCCACTCCCGCAACATGGGCATATTTGCACATTTTCTGGTTGATCTCTACCTGCACATCATGTTCTCCGAAAAGGCCGTCTCCGATGATGATCGGAGCGCCAACACTTTCATAACTGAAACCATGTTCGTGCGCATGTGCGATATGATCAACGGCATTTGTCCTTCTCCCCAGGTACAACGTGTTTGTTTCAATTAAAAAAGGTTTCCCGTCATGCTCTTTTACCTTGTTGACAATTGATTTAATAATTGGTGGTTTGAGGTATCCGATATTCCCTTTTTCGCCGAAACTTGTTTTTACCGCCACCATGTCATTTTTCTTAATGGCGTCCTTAAAATTGGCATAATCAAACAATTTTCCCGCTTTTTCAGCGAGGGAAGGGACCTTTTCTCCATTTTCAGTTTTTATAAAATATACTTTAGACTTCATATTTCTATCCTTCTTTGAACAAACCCACCCCTCCCAAGAGAAGGATTATCAAATTCCTCCTTTTGGGAGGGGTGGGTAAAAATGAATGCCGTTAGGTTTTTGTCTTTTAAAAACCCAACCTAATTTAAAGTTTAGGAGTTTCAAACACCCCAATAATCCCCCCTGTCGGCATGCAGTAAAACAGGGTTGATCAGCATCTATTCTTCTGCCTCGAAAGTAAGACTACAAAAAATAGCTTAAGCACATATACTACAACACGATATGGTTATAAAACCATTTTCATTGTTTCTGTGTGTTGTGCAAATGAAACATGATGACTGCTTGTATTTCTAAATTGATACTGTATTTATGTTTTATCGCCTTTCCTATACACTTCTACCCTGTTTCTGCCCTTTGCTGCTGCAGCAGAGAGTGAAAATTCGGCGGCATAGACGAATTCTTCAGGAGACTGCGCCTTAAATTCAACAAGACCCAGGCTTATGGTGATCTTGCCCATAGGCTGAACCTCTTCATAAAGGAACGGATAATCGTGGATTGTTGAGACAAATCTCTTTGCGAGGTTGGTTGCGGACGACATAATGGTATTTGTCAGCAGCAGGGCAAAAGTGCTGTTTCCGTACCGGATAAAAATATCAGACCCCCTTGTGTTTTTCTTGACAAGCCCGGAGGTTTTTTTAATGACGAGATTGCCATAGTACTCTCCCTTCCGGGCAACATAGTTGTCAAAGTGATCAATATCGAAAAGTATAAGCGCCAGCGGCAGATTATATCGTTCCGCCCTCAATGTTTCCTGCACCAGCCGTATCTGAAAATACCGGTGATTGAAAATCATGGTCAGTTCATCAATAAGCCCCGCCCTTTTCGGGTGCATGATCTCGATATCCTTCAAATGATTTATAAATGATTTTGAGCTTAATGATTCCCTCCATAAAACCCATTCTATCTGATCTACCATTTCCAACCGTTCGTTTGGAGAAAGTGTTTCTGCGGCAATGGCAAAAATGGGTATGTCTTTCAAGGCGGGATTTTCCTGAAATTCTCTGATTATTTTAAATCCTCCCTCCTGTATGCCCAAATCAATGATAATAGAATTCGGCTTTGTCGCCAATGCAAGGCTAAGTCCACTTTCAACATCAGTGGCAGTCTGCATCAGAAACCCTTCATTTTCAATGGTGCTATGAAGGGTCCCCATGGTGGTTTCATCGCTGGTAATAACAAGAATGTTTACTGGAAAATGGCTTTTCTTTGTGACAAAAGACATTTCCGAAAGTTTCTCGAGAAGAGTTGTCTTTTCCACTGGTTTTACCAGGTAGTCTGCTGCCCCCAAGGCAAAAGCCAGCTCTTTATTCTCCACAATAGAATGGATTATTACCGGAATATTTCTGGTTTCCGCATCCGCCTTAAGCTCCTGAAGTACCGCCAAACCGTCTTTTTTTGGAAGCATAATATCAAGGGTAATCGCAAATGGCCTGAGTTCCTTTGCCTTACGTAATGCTTCTTCTCCGTCATAGGCATGCGCTGCCCGGTAACCTGCCTGGGTAAGATGGATGTCCAGAATCTCGGCTGTCGGTAAATCATCTTCCACCACAAGTATCAGTGGCCCTTGTTGTTCTTCTTCTGGCAAGGCCGTCAGGGAAGTCATGGATGCCTTTACAGCACCGTATCCTTCCCTGACTATGAAGGGCATGTAGACATTAAAGACCGAACCCTGCCCATAAATGCCTTCAACCGTGATATGTCCCCCGTGTATTTCCACGAGTTTTTTCGTAAGCGAAAGGCCGAGTCCCGTGCCCTCCGTGGATTTTGAGGAATCGATCTGCTCAAATTCCTCAAAGATCCGCTCTCTGTCTTCCGGTTTGATGCCTATTCCCGTATCCCACACGGAGACCTTAAGGAACTCCTGCGATTCTGTTACCCATGGGAAGGTTTTTTTATCGCTGATTATCTTTTCAATGGCAATGCCTACATTGCCGCTATCCGCCGTAAACTTAATTGCATTGCTTATCAGGTTGTAGAGGATTTGCTTAAACTTTATCTTGTCTGCGGTAAAATAGACGTCATGATGGACCACTGTCTCAGGCACTATCATCTTCCGGTCCGCAAGTGGCCTTATTACCACTAATACTTCATCAATGACGCTTTTCACCGGAAATGTCTGATAGGAAATTTCAGCCTTACCAGCATCTATTTTTGCCAGATCCAGGATATTATTCACCAGATAAAGGAGATGTTTGGCAGAACCAAAGATGGTGTTCAGGTATCTTTGTTGTTTTTCGGTTAAATCTCCAAAGGTTTTTTGGAGCAGTATTTCTGAGAAACCTATTATGGAATGAAGAGGTGTCCTGAGTTCGTGGCTTGCGTTTGCGATGAAACGTCCTTTCAGTTCGTTTGCCCTGACAAGCTCCCTGTTCATTTTTTCAAGCGCGTTTGTTCTCTCAAGCACCTTTTCTTCCAGGTTGTTGGTCAGTTCCTCAAGTTCCTTATTCTTCTTCTCCAGTTCACCTTTCATGCGTTTTTCTTCGGTAATGTCTTTGCTTATCCCTACGGTGCCTATGACGTTACCTGTCTTATCCCGCAACTCCGAAATAGTGAGGCTTATATCAACCGGGGTGTTATCTTTTTTGAGGAGTGTTGTTTCATAATTGGAGAGAGAACTCTTTCCCCTGAGTGCTTCGAGGATATTCGTCCGTTCCCCTTTATTTACGTAGAGTTCGGAGCATTTTTTGCCTCTGATCTCATGTTCCTTGTAGCCTAAAATTTTCTCGCCGCCCTTTGAAAACTTCACAATATTGCCTTCGCAGTCAGTGGTGATAATTATGTCGCCCGAATCATCCAGCATCCCCTGAAAATACATTAAGGATGCTTCCAGGTCGTGGAGTAATTTATACTTTTCAATTGTCTGGGCGGCCATTGTAGAAAAGAGTTTTATGAGGTTTTTATGTCTTTCGGTAAATACCCGTGGCTTGAAATCGTCTAAATAGAGTATGCCGACTACACTGCCGTTTAGAAGGAGCGGCGCTGCAAGGAGAGATTTTATACCTTCTTTTAAAATCACCGTATCATTAAACATCGGTTCCTTCTCAACATCCTGAAACTCGACCGGCTTGGTTTGTTCCAGTATATATCGGGTAATGCCATCCCCTCTGGGTTTCCATCGCAATGATTTCAGGAAATCGCGGCTTAAGCCTTTTTGAGAGGCCATAATCATTTCTTCGCCGTCAATGATTGCAATGCTCCCGGCAGGTGTGTCCGTAAGCCTCAAGGCGGAACCAAGCGCCTCGTCAAGGGCGCCGGTTAAACTTTTAGATCGTGTAATGAGTAGCCCGCTTTGATACAGTGCCTCCATGTCCTTTCTGGCTTCTTGCTGTTTACTTACTAATTCCCAGAGGAATCTTGCCCCTGTACCCTCTATAACCTCTACAGGATTGGGGGAAGATTTTCTGATATATTCACTTATCTCAGCGTTGCCGGTAACGTTGAGAATAATGTCTGGTTTTTGACAATAGAGTTCATCAATGGTATCTGTACTAAAAATTCCACATTCTTTAGCGAGGCGCAGGGCGGGCGCATTCTTGTCCTTATCGGTTATGCCGACTACCTGTGTCTCGCCATTGTTGTGAAATATATCAAGAAGGGCTTTGCCGCCCTTTCCTGCACCCGCTATGGCAATTTTTATCATACTGCCAGACTCCATATTATTTAAAGAAACAATCTGTTAACAGTCATCAATCCTCAATCTGCAATCCTCAGTCCTCAATCTGCAATTTGCCGATTGCCGATTGTCGATTGTAGACTGAAGACTGCCGACGAGGGAACCACAGATTTCCTGGCGCGGCCTTTGGCCGCAACCAAATTCGAAATACGAAACAAATTCAAATGTCAAAAAACGTAACACTGTAGTTAATCTTTATAGATATTATCATGACGATCAAAATCGAAAAGTGTTACAATCTTTTCTTTTTTATTTATCTCATAAACCAAAACGAATGATCCTCAGACGTGAACTCTTTGTTTATTTTGCAATGGTTTTTTCAGCGGTTTAAAACGATAAGGATCTGCCAATATCTCTTGTACTTTCCGATTAATTAACCGCAGCATTTCTTTGTCTTTTTTCTGAAGTCTTTTGAACTTCTTGTCAAGACTTTCCTTAGTGGCAAGCTTATACACTATTTTAGTCCGTATCTCTCTTTGAAGTCATCAACTATAATGGACCTTTCCAGGTCAATATCTCTTATCCGTAAAATAAAATCTTCACGTAACTCTGGCTCCTCTAAAAGAATCTTCTTAATCAGATTTATATCATGCTGCAGATCAGTAATCTTTTTGCAAATAGTTTCAAGTGTTATATTTTTCACATAGTCTCCTTTTTATTTAGCCACGAGTTGATGGATAGTAGTACAGATTAAAAACGATAGCCATTAGCCAGATTGCTATGAGCCAATCACAGACTCATTAACGTTAATCTCTTTTCAGCGGCCATTGATTCAGATACTGCTTTTCCATCATTTCTATAAATTTTCCCGTAAGATGGGGATCCCATTGTCCTGACATTTTTTCCTTC
Source organism: Candidatus Kuenenia stuttgartiensis (assembly GCF_900232105.1). Lineage (NCBI taxonomy): Bacteria > Pseudomonadati > Planctomycetota > Candidatus Brocadiia > Candidatus Brocadiales > Candidatus Brocadiaceae > Candidatus Kuenenia > Candidatus Kuenenia stuttgartensis. The sequence goes on along the minus strand of NZ_LT934425.1, from coordinate 769,604 downwards.
TTCATGGTGGCTATGACTTCTTCCCGCGTAAAAACACCATTCCTGTAAGGTCTTATAGACGTCATCGCATCGAATGTGTCAATAATATTTACCATTCTTGCCATAACAGGTATTTCATTGCCCGTAAGTCCGTCAGGGTAGCCTTTTCCGTCCCATCTCTCGTGGTGGCTTCTTATAATAGGGAGTGCCTGGCGTAAGGAATATAATGGTTTGCAGATTTTTGATCCGATCACAGGGTGGTCTCTCACCAGGGTTGTTTCATCTTCGGAAAGACGGGCGCTTTTTAGAAGTATTGCTTCATTTATTCCAATCTTTCCAATGTCGTGCAATATGCCGCCTTTTCTGATACTAATGATATCTTTATCAGGAAATCCTAAAAAACCGGCAAATTCCGCCGACAAATTGCCAACCCTTTCTGAATGTCCTTTTGTATAGTAATCTTTAGCCTCGATGGTAATTGCGAGGGTAAAGATTATATCTTCTGAGCATTCCAGTTCATCCTGGAGTCTCTCAAGTTTAATGAGGGAGCGAATCTTTGTAATAAGTTCGAGGGTGTTGAATGGTTTGCTGAAAAAATCGTCTGCCCCTGCCTCAAGTCCTGTTATTTTGTCTTCTACCTGATTGAGACTTGTCACGAGGATTATAGGGAAGAACTTTCTCCTGGAGGTAGACTTCAGTCTTTTACACAATTCGTAGCCATTCATCCCCGGCATCATTACATCCAGAATGGCTAATTCAGGAGAATGAGTTTCAGTGAACCGAATGGCTTTTTTTACGTCGGTGGTAGCTTCAACCCTATATCTTTCTGTGGTCAATACCGCTTCTATGAGTTCAAGGTGTGCCTCAACGTCATCTACAACGAGGATTAATGGTGGTTTTTCTTTTTCCGGATACAAAAGTTCCATTGTATAGGTATATTGGTTAAATGTTATGTTATTTTTGATGGGCGTACTGATGGTTTACCCATGCTGCAAGCCTCATCGCGGCGGGTTAAAAACGTGACGTTTGGTTATGATATTAGCTTTAATTTATCTTGTCAAGCAAATATAAAGGGCGTATAAACACACAATGTTGATTATGCTGCCGGAAAGTGTTTTCATGTTTTTTATTTCTAGTTTGGTTCTGGCTATGCCGGCTTAGGAATTTCAAACTTGTAGAACGAAGCGGTTGCTTCGTTACGAACGAAGATAAATGAGGATGAATATGAATATGGTTATAAAAATTTTATACAGGGTAATCCTTTTTTGTACACTTACAGTAAATATGTTACCTCACCATGCCTTTGCAAAAGAGGCTGTGCCGGTATCAGTCAGGGATGTAAGCTTTTCTCCTGAAAATTTTTTTGAACTTTCGGAGACAGGCTTTGATAAGGAAAAGGTACATTTCAATAAGGGGTGGATTGGCATCTTTATGGAAAATGAAAAGGACAAAGGCATTTTGGTTGTAGAAACAACAAAAGGTTCTCCGGCAGAAAAGGCAGGCATGAAAACGGGAGATATTATAACAAAGATTAACAATGAACCTCTTGTCGATAATGAAGGGAAGAATTTAATCAGGTTCAAAAATAGTATAGAAACTATGGGCGCCGGAGCCGTTCCGACACTGACGGTCTTAAGGGATGGCAATGTAATTGAGTGCAGGCCGGAGCTTATCGCAAAACTTTTAAAAAATGTGAAAAAACCCGTTAGTCTCCCTGTTTTATCCCCGAAAACATTTTTAACCCAAGGTGCCAAAAAAGGACAAGGGCAATCGTTTATGGACTTTGTAATGGAAAACAGGGCATATAGAAAAATGTGCAGCGATACTATTCAAAGAATAGGGGAGGAAGTTTACGTAAGGGAAGGATATCAGACAAATGAAGCATCAAATCCGTTTCGTTTGTCCATAATAGATTATTCGCTGCAAAATCCAATGAATACGTATGAAACCGGTAAAATTATCCGGGATCTTTTTCTGGAAGAAAGCATTGCCGGCCAGGTGCTGTCTGCGGCAAAGTTATTAGATGTTGAATTTTCAGAAAGAGAAGAAATAAACCATGAGGGGGACTTGCAGGCAAGCATACAAAGGCTCATCAATGATATTGTCCCCTGTGTTTCGCTTATCAAGGAAGTGTTTGACGCTTTAACAGAGGATGAGTTTGATTTTTTGTATCAATCCGCTCAAAAAATATGGGTTCAGGAAGAAACTATTGAGCCATCCGATATGGCAAGAGTGCTTGAGTTGTCTCAAAAGGTTGATCTTTCAGGATTATTTGAAGCCGTAACACTGATGCTGCACAGGATTGAAGATATAAAAAAATATGACGGCGATCTGACGCAAACGGCTTTACAGCCGTTTACCCTGCCAGCATTCCTCCAGGGTGCAGATAACATTAAAATTCCTTCCGGTAAAGAAGCAGGGGGAGACGATGACTATGCCGGCGATGTTTTACTGGTGCAGGATACAAGCATAGGGAAGATCGTCATCGGTGGAACCGGCGCTACCTATTATTATAATGATGCAGCGGTCATCGTGGATCTTGGCGGAAATGATTATTATTCTAATAATGCAGGCGCATCGGGTAAAGAAATACCCGTTTCCGTTTGCATTGATTTTTCAGGTAATGACACGTATAATGCCGCAAAATCATTTGTTCAGGGAACCGGCAGATTTGGAATTGGTATTCTTGAGGATGTTAAAGGTGATGACAAGTATTTGGGACGGGATTTTGCGCAGGGAGCAGGTTTATTTGGAGTAGGGCTATTACTAGATAATGAAGGCGATGATTTCTATAGCGGAAATGCGTTGAATAGCGGGGTTGGTTTTTTTGGATTGGGACAATTGATAGACGCCAATGGTAACGACGTTTATTTCAGCCGCCAGTTTTCGCAGGGAGTCGGGTTTACAAAAGGAATAGGGATATTGGAAGATGATAATGGAAACGATTTTTATTTTACCGGCGGAAAATACCCTGATTTCAGGGATCCTGAAAAATCCTTTCAATCCATGTCGCAGGGAATGGGCATGGGCATCAGACCTGAAACTACCATAGTGGGGGCTTCCGGTGGCATAGGGATATTAATAGATAAAAAAGGCTCGGACAGGTATTATGGCGACTATTTCTCTCAGGGCAGCGGATATTATTTTTCAATGGGGTTATTGTTTGATTCCGAAGGGAGCGATACCTACTATGCAAGCCGCTATGCCCAGGGCGCCGGCATACATTCTGCAATTGGAATACTGGGGGATAACGGGGGTGACGACAAATACGAGTGTTCTTTTGGCGTTTCGCAGGGGTGTGGGCACGATACCGGCATAGGGTTTCTTGTTGATACCATGGGGAATGACATCTATACGGGCGAAATCGTCTCGCAGGGGGCGGGCATGGAGAAGGGTATCGGAGTGTTGGCGGATTTTCAGGGAGATGACGTTTACCGGGCAAAGGACAGCAGCCAGGGTTTTTCCTTTCCGTCAAAAACAGAAGAAATCACCGGCATAGGCATGCTGCTTGACAACCAGGGAGAGAGCGACGTCTTTTGTGATGTTGTACGGGGGGATTCCCTCTTTTACAGGGCAAATGGCGGCCTTCTCCTAAACAAAAAGTAAGTAGGGGCGAAGCATATGCCCTATTCAGTACTATTTTTTTGAAGTGGGGAATGCATATCGCAAAAACAGGATAAAATTGCCCATTTGACCCAACCTGTGTGCAACGGTTATGCGGCGATTCACCACACAATCACCAATACCTGTTTACCGCTTTGCTATCGATTATTTACAAACCAGACAGAATAATCATCCAGCAACTGATAGTTCTTCAATTTCTCATCTGTTGCTTTCAGCTCCGCTAATGGTAAAGTGAATTTCTTCTTATCTGAGACTCGCTTCAAATTGACCAAAATCCCCACCCATTCATCTACTTCAGTTGCTAACGAGAGCATATCGTACTTATCAGTATAAGAGGGTTTGGTCTTTTTTAGCTTCTCATACTCCTTTTGGTCTCCTGGACCAATCACATAATACTCTTCCCAATCAAAATCTTCGATGCCGGTTAGCTCACATGGCAATTCGATATGCTCCTTTAAGTAGGTCAGATATGTCGCTAAAGATTCTTCCGTGACATCTGGAATCTCACCACCAAAGATGAAACCAATTCTTTCGTCTTGCTTATCAATCTCTGTCATTTTTCTCCTCCAATTTTATTAAATCCGTAGAATATTCTGGCTCATTTTTTCCACAAGCCTGTTGCAAGCCTCTTTGTATAGATGACCATCCAGTCTTACCGCTCTTCATCCAAGTGCTTCGGCAAAACAGTTATGATGAGTTTTGTATCTGGTTCAATGTCAAATGGTTCATCTAAAAGTATTTTTTTGCCATCAAAATGAGCTTTTAAATTAATTGTCTTCATAAAAATCCCCTAAATAATTCAGCCGTTTTTACTTTATCTTACGTTTTACTATTTCTATGGTTTTAAGACATTTTTATTTCTTCTGCCAAACGCTGCGCACATGATAATAAAACCGACCTGGATTGCCACAAATAAAATAAATGCGGTAATCGTTAATTTGCCGTATATTCCGCCCATTATAAACTCCAAAAATGTTAAAATTCCTGAGATGGCATAGCCAAGAACCAAACAAACAAGAAATAAAAAATACGAAATACGGGGTGCATTCCCGATTTTTTGTGACTTCCGCCTGTTTTAATAAAACGTACAGTAGTGTTAACCCTGACAGGGTTTCAAACCCTGTCAGGGTTGTTTTGCTCCAACTCCATGAACGCTTACAAAAAATCGGGAATGCTCCCGAAATACGAAACAAATCCGAATAACAAAGTATAAAATTCAAAACAAATCCAAAACATCCCTGTCTGCATGAGATCACGCACAGGCAGGCAATAATATGAAGCACGAAAAGCGAGATACGAAAGATACTCTCGTTTAGAATTTCAAATCATTTTGTCATTAGAAGTTGTTTCGGATTTCGTGTTTAGTATTTTGGATTTTCACAATTGCAGTGACCACAGATTTTGTACGATTAAAATCCACTGATTATTAACCCCCCATATCTCTATCTGCCTGAAGACCCGGCACGTCGCTACTAAATGATGCCCACGGCGTCTTTGTGCAGCCAGCCCCTTCTTATTTCCTTATCCTCTTTTTTATCAGCATCAGCCCGCAGGGGATCTCCCTGTTTTATACCTACATGCACATATACCTTATACCATTGCCCTTTTACTTGTTCAATGACACATTCCGCCCCTTCGTGAATTTCATATTTCGTTTCATATTCTTCCCCTGGACCATACCGCACCAAACAATTTTTTGCTATTATCACTCCGTGATCAATGCCCCGTTCCACGTACATTTTTATTCCCAGCGATACAACAGCGATCAGCAATCCAACCGCGAAGCCTACGATAAGACGTTTCAACCATCTATATTTTAAAATCACCAACGCAATAAGTAACAACATGGTCATTACATAAATTAATACCGAAAAGACCGCGAGTCCACTCTGATTCAAGAGGAAAAACCAGAAAAATATCCGTTGAATGACTGCCGGCGTCTCATGAATAACCTCTTTGTCTTCGATGGAGTTTTTTGCCAGTCTCAGGTTTGCTTTAATCTCTGCGTTTCCCGGCATCAACCTCTCGGCTTTTCGATAGTTTAAAATTGCTTTGCCCACTTCTCCCAAACGATAGTAAGTATTTCCGAGGTTATAGTGAATCTGGCCGTGCCGAAAACCTTTGGAAAGGATTATCTCATACTGTAGCGCGGCTTCTTCGAGTTTTTTATTTGCTTCCGGAAGTTTCTTTTCCGCTATGAGCTTCATGGCCTGCAAATGGTCTTCGTTTGCAGCGGTAAACATTTTTATCACCTCATCCTTCAAAAGGGCATCTGCAAATGCCACCCCTCCGAAAATAAACAGTATAACAAAAATGAATATTTGGAATTGTGTTCGAATCATAGTTGTTTCTCCAATTTTGTAATGAGCTGCGCTGCAACCTTTAAAGAGTTTTCCCTCTCATTTATCGTGCCGGCGTCGCTGGAAAACCTGCGGTAATCAAAATCAGACAGGCATTGGGCTACTTCAGCAATGACGTCATCCGAAACTCTGTTATTTCGCAGCAATTCCTCCACTTTTCCACCCGACGCGCTTGCGGCGGGAATATTGAATTTATCCGCAAGGTATTCGGTAATTCCCCTGGAAAGGTATGCATAAAACATGGGGGATGAATCCCCAAAAAGCGCAGATTGCGCAAGGGTGAGTCTTTTGTTTGCCACGGAACGTGCCCTTCTGTTTCTCGCATAACCGATATCCGTTTGAAGACGGTCTTTATGCCGTACAACAAAAAAAGTGGTTGCCAGGGCAATAGCGGGAAGAAAAAGGCCTCCTACGATGAAGGGGTTTTTATAGAGAGGATTTCCCTGATTCTTCAAAGAAGAAAGATTGGTCATGATGGGGAGGATATCCTGTGTTAGCAACTGTACCTGCCGCCGGGAAGACGGCGATTTTTCCAGAGAGTGTGCCAATTGAATGGGTATTTCCTGTTCCCATGAATCCACCGTGATAGGAATCGGTTCTTTTGTAATTGTTTTATATTGATTTTCACGAGGATCGAAATAGCTGAATACGATTGCAGGGATGTTTCTTACCTCTGTATTTTGTGGTTCAATTACCTTGCTGAATACTTTTCTGCCGCGAAGAACTTCTTCTCTATTGGTAATTTGTGTAGTTGCTTCTGCGGGATAAACCTTAAAATCTTCGTCATTATTGAATGCCAGCTCAGGTTCATTTATGGTCTGAATATACCCGTCTCCATATACAGAAATAGACAATGTTATCGGGTCTCCTATCCTTACCCGGGATGTTTTAACGGAAGCTTCCATATTAAAATTTCCCACGGCGCCTTTAAATTCCTTTGGTTTTCCGTCTTCCGGCAAAGGTTTTATTTTTAAGAGAACAGGGTTTGTTGTCCTTTCTACGGGATATTTCCTTTGTCCACTGCCAAAAAAGTCATCAAAAAATGAATCGTTAAAAAAATCATCAAACGGCGTCCCCCTGCGATTCCTCTGTTCCTGAACAATTAAGTTACATTTTACTTTTGCCGGCGTTATTGCCAATTCTCCAGACACTATTGGAAATATCGCGGTGCGCAGTTCCAGTACACTATAGAGTATGCCATCCCTTACTACTTCATATTGGCGCTGGTCACCCAGTTTTTCTTCCATAAAATTTCTTGTAGCAGGCGCAGTGTAATCAATATCAGCAACCGGCAATCCTTTCTGGAAATAGAGCCGGAAGTAAAGGGTTACCTGTTCATATAAATATGCCGCATCTTTATCCGTATACAATTCCACAAAAACCAACTTATCAAGATCAATCGTTTTTGTGCCTGTGGAAGGTTTTGATTCTATCACTTCAATATTTATCGGATTTGAGGTATATTGCCTTCCGTTGTGCGTCAGAGTTGATGAGCCGATGGTGTATTTGCCCTTTGCAACGGGTTGCAACATATAGGTGTATCCCTTGCTTATCGATACCTCCCCGTTGATTATTCGCGTCTGTGCGGTAATTTGAGGTCCATACAACACGCTAAAGCCTTCTATTTCCGGGAATGTTGGCTGAGATACATCCTGTGCGCCGTAGACGGTCAATGTGAGTTTCAACTTATCGTCCAATGTTAATATGTTTTTATCTACCGTGACGGTTAAACCAATCTCCGAGGCATATACCTTTTCCATGCCTCCGAAAATAATTGCCAGTAACATAAAAAGCCAAACAAAGCCTGTAAGTTTCTTCATTTTAAAATATTTCCTATACCAAATAAATTCCTATTTACCGCTCCACTCTGAATTAGCACCTTATCAGTAATTTCTTTGCACACTTCCATTCGTCAGTGCGTGCTTTTTGGCAAAACATTTAATGGTAAAATCCGAAATGCGAAACAAATTCTAAAATCCTCCCTCTCAACCCCCTCCAAAAGGGGAAAATGTCCCCTGCTGGCGGGGGTGCAGGGGGTGGAATTGAAATTTAGAATTTGTTTCGTATTTCGTGCTTCATATTTTTTATCTAGTATAATGTTTAATTAAAATATCTACATTGATACCGTCATTGCGAGCGACAGCGAAGCAATCTTAAGTCTTTTAGGAACAAGAGATTGCTTAGTCGCTCCACTCCTCGCAATGACATTTTTTTAAGTACACATTTTAACGAAACGATGTATTAGTACTTTTTTGGTTCCGGCTTTACCAGCTTAGGAATTACCAGTCTTTTTCTACCGACCTGTGTGGCTGGTGTTGTTTTTCTCTGTTTACTGGTCTCGCCTCTTTTTCAACCTGATTCAACGCATCAAGAATACGCTCCGCTTCTTCTTTCGACATTTGTCGATTTCCCTCTTCCTGGGTTTGCGCATCCTGCTGCTGTGTAGGAGGTTTATCTTTCTGCTGCTGCTGCTGCTGCTGCTCTTCATTCGCGTGAGAAGGTTGTTCATTCTCCTTGTTTAAATCTTCTTCCTGCTTATCTTCGGATGGCTGGTTACCTCCATCCGGTTCTTGTTCCTTACCCTCTTGTTCTTTATTTTCAGCAGATTGATCATCGCCTTCGTTCTGGTCATTTTGCTGTTCCTGTTCACTTTGTTTATGTTCTTGTTCCTGTTCCTGTTGATTATCCTGCCCCTGTTGTTGCTGTTCCTCTAATTTTTTTTCGACAAATTCATGATTATACATTGCATCGTTTTTTAATTGTTCAAGTTCACCGCCTTTTTTTGGTGCTATTTCATCAATAATATCAACCGTTTTTTTATACCAGTCTAATGCCTCGCCCATCTTCCCCTGCTTATAGAGTGTGTTTCCTATGTTAAAACTGGTTTTCGCCTGCATTTCCGGGGTTCCCGTTTTCAGCACCTTCTCAAATGATTTAAGTGCTTCATCGTATTTACCCCGCTTGTATTGCGTATCAGCAACATTAAAACTCAATTGCGGAACATCTGGGGAATCTACCTGTACGTTAAGATATTTTTCCAGGGCTTGGTCATAATTTCCGTTTTTATAGAGTTCATTTCCCTGCCGGACCTGATCGGCAAAGGGGTCTATCCAGCCGAGAAACAACCAACCGCTTATAATGAAAGGCAGCACATTCGTCATAGAATCCTTTTTTCTCTCAAGAGTATTTCGTTTCTTTCACAAAACATTCGAGGCATATGAAAATAATGGCAAAGAAAAGGGGGATCTGAAACCGGTTTACATATTTTTTAACCCTTTGTGTCTTGTAAACAGACCCTTCTATTTGTGCGAAGCTTTCATTATAAATCTTCGCCAGTCCCCATTTAGTACCATATGCGGGTGTATAAAGTCCGCCTGTTTCAAGCGCTATTTTATTCAGGGTTATTTCGTCCAGCCTTGATTTTACTACCTGCCCATGTGCGTCTTTTAATAAAGTCTCTTTTCCCTGTTCATCAATGATTTTGATGTACGACCCTTCTTTTTTGCCAACGCCGACCGTATAGATGACTATCCCCTTTTCTTTTGCTTTACTTGCCGCTTTTAATGGATCGGTTTCGTGGTTTTCCCCATCGGTAATTATTATCATTGCTTTATGGTTGTTCTCGTTTTCGCCAAAGGCGTCGATGCCCTTATAAATCGCCTCGGCTATTGCAGTCCCGCCTACGGGGATAATGTTTACATTCAAATCATTCAAAAAAAGCCGGAATGCGCTATAATCAGAGGTGAGTGGACAATAAGTAAACGCCCTACCCGCAAATGCAATCAACCCGACACGGTCGCCTTCCAGTATTTTCAACAGGTCTTCAATTTCCCGTTTTGCGACTTCCAGGCGGTTTGGTTTTACATCATCTGCCAGCATACTTCGGGAAGTATCAACCGCAATCATAATATCAATGCCCTTTTTTTCCACCTCTTCCCAATGATATCCCCATTTGGGCTCTATGAGTGTGATGATAAGAAAGAGGACTCCAATAATCATCAGAACAGCCTTGAGCCATTGTTTTTTTCTGCTAAGGGAAAAGCCTGCCATCTTCAACAGATCGAGACTGGCAAACCGGTTTAAATCTCTCATTCTTCTTTGAAAGAAGAGTATATACCCTATAGCCAGAACAGGTACAATGAAAAGCAGGTATAAGTAATTAAGATTGCCGTATTGCATATGTGGTAAATTGTATTCCCGATATAATAGTTTTGTTTTCTGTAGTATGTGTAAAAACAGGCACAGTTATTAAGGAATTTTCCTTAATTTTGTTTTTTTCAGGCACAATTCAATCAATAAACACCCAAATGCCGGAAGCAGAAAATAATGAAACAATTCCTTGTATTCCTTGTAATGGGTTATTTCCGTTTCTGTTTTTTCGAGCGCATCTATTTGCTGGTAAATTTCTTTGAGCGACCCCGTATCGGTAGCCCGGTAATACCGGCCTCCGGTAATATTTGCTATTTCCGCCAGGCTTTCATCATCAATATCTATCTTTACCTGTCTCATCACCCTGTTTCCAAATAAATCTCTTGCAGGATAAGGGACCAATCCCTTTGACCCTGCCCCGATCGTATAAATTTTAATATTAAATGCCTGTGCAAGTTCCGCTGCGGTAAGAGGGTCAATTTGCCCTGAATTATTTCTGCCGTCCGTTAAAAGCACAATCACCTTGCTTTGTGCTTTTGTATTTCTCAAACGGTCTACAGAGGAAGCAATCGCAGAGCCGATTGCTGTGCCGTCTTCAAGTAGCCCAATCTCTGTTTTTTCCAAAAACTGCAGTAATATCCCATAGTCGAGCGTTAAAGGGCATTGTGTGTAGGCATTAGCCGAAAATACCACCAGGCCGATAGGGTCGGTTGAGCGTTTGTTTATAAAATCCTTTACCACCTGCTTTACCACATACAAACGGTTCTGGCGTTTGCCGTCCATCTCGAAATCTTCCGCCAGCATACTTCCTGAAATGTCCACGGCGAGAACAATGTCTATCCCTTCTGTCTTTACCTTTGTTTGTTCATTGCCTTGCTGCGGACGCGCTAATGCAATAATACATAATGCAATAGCCAGCGAGCGTAAAACAACAATGATGTGGCGATACCTTTGTGCAAGTGAAGGTTTTAATTTTTTTAGATTTCTTATTGAAGAAAAAATCAGCGGATGTGTTCCCTTTTGCCGGAAATAAACATACAACAGAAAGGGAATAATAACCAGTAACAGTAGTAATAAAGGGTCTCGAAGAATCATTTAAAACAACATATCATGGAAAAACGTATTAATAATATAAATTAAATATACGGTAATAGTTTGGTTTTTGAAAATGTAAAAATGCTCGTTCTCAGGCTGGAGTTTGGGAACGGGACAGATAACACCCCTCCCAGGCCCCTCTCGATAGAGAGGATTTAGCAGCATGCATGAAGGTTTTTAATATCCCGGCGATAGTTTAATGCTTTCTTGCTTTGCAATTGCATCCCATAGGGCATTTTCTTCTATATCATTTGCCGAAAGAGCATCGACAAAAGCCTGGTACGCCTCATTTGTTGACTTCAATAGTTCTTCCGCTCCCTTTTCCGTATAGAAATACCTACTAATAAGCGTTTCCGATTGCTTGTATATCCTGGCGCCGGCAAGATCTCTTTGGTCTCCCATATCTACTTCGTATTCAGCCAGTACCCCTCTGTTTACATAGTAAAGATTCAGGCAAGCCCTGGCATTTTTCAAATCTAAAAAATGAATCCTCTCTTTTTTTGCCAGGATTTCCTTAATTTCCGGAGTGCCATAAATTCCCCAGATTATTTGCATATTCCTTTTAAGTCTGTTCGTTTTTTCCGGGGAGAATACCGCTGCATGCTCACGGGAAGGTCTCCTTTCCTTTTTACCACTAAGCTCTTTTTCACGACTTAAATATGTTTCCATAAATTTTTCCGGCGCTTTTACCATTTTTCATCCTTTTTAAAAAGGTTAACGCGATACAAAACAGTAATTAACGACACATCTGCTATTATCATTTCGCATCAACAATCACGGCCTCTTCTTTTTTCCCTTCCCCTTCGCTCTTTGTTTCGTCTACCAACCGCCTTGCAAGATGGTATGTTTCCTGACTTTCCAATAAAGAAGGGCCGTATTTTGCATATTTTACACAGTCACATTTCTCAAGAAATTCCTGAATATATTTTTTATGAGCGGTATTTAATTTATTTGTATATGCCATTTCAACCAGGAATTCTTCCGTAGTACGTTCGGGGGCGGACAATCCAAACCGGTCTTCTATATAATGCCGCAAAATATTGGTAATGCGGTAATAATATTCTTTTACCAGACCTTTCCCGACAAGGTCTTCTTTTAATAATATCTCAAGCAATTCATAAGCTGTCTCATGTGGCAGCTTCTTTGCTGCTACTCTTGTTTGAACACGCTTTCCGCCCTTTTGCTTTTTCAATATCCGGTAGGCGAGCATGAACAGGGCAATTGCCGCAACTCCTGCAAAAATCCATTGTAGTAAACGCGCATAGTTTGTGTCAATGCCGAGAGGAGGGGCAATGTCACGAATGTCAGTGATCTCTTCACCTTCTTTTATCATGCCTTTGATGTTTATTTCAAGTTCATTTGTAGCAACTTCCCCCTCTCCGTAACCTTCTGCATGGTATTTTATTTTTATTGGCGGAATTATTTGCAGCCCGGTTTTGTAAGAACGCAAAATATAGCGGCGTTCAACAATCCTGTCCCCCTCTTTTCCTCCGACGGCTTCCTTTGTCTCGCCCGCATCTTTTACAAAAAATTCTCCGATACGGTCTCCGGGATCGGGTATTGTAACATTTACACCAACAGGACTCTTTGCCTGAATTATTACGTTTATTTTGTCGCCAATCGTCACATCGCTTTTCTCAACACTCGCTGCAACCTCAATCGGTACGTTATTAAGGTCGCCCGATTCGCTTGCCTGGATTGCGCTCCAGGAAAGTAAGGTATATACTGCTGCCATTAGTACTATAAATAGTCTATAAAGGGGCATAAAGCGCTTTATGTTGGGCATATAACTACCATGTGAAAAGATTTTAAATCCTCTTCTCTCTTATTCTGAAAAAACGAATTATGGGTTCTACGTAATTTTTTTGAGTATTAACGACAACTTCATCAACACCTGTTGAACGAAATAATTGAGACCGTTCTTCTTTTTGCCGTAGGGCCATCATGCTATACTCTTTTCTTGCACTTGAATTCGAGGTATCTGTTATTATTCTCTCGCCTGATTCCGCATCCTCTAATTCGATAAAACCTACATTGGGCAATTTCTGTTCTCTCGGATCAATAATATTAACCGCGATCACATCATGTTTCTTATTTGCGGTTCTTAATGAACGCGCATAAGCATTTTCTTCCGCAATGAAGTCAGACACGATAAAGGTAATCGTCTTTCGGGAAGCAATCTTATTTAAGTAGTCCAGCGCCATGGCGATGTTCGTGCCTTTTCCCGACGGCTTTGAACACAAAAGTTCCCGAATAACTTTGAAGACGTGTTTTGCCCCTTTTTTCGGAGGTATGAATTTCTCGATTTTATCCGTAAACATAATAACACCCACTTTATCATTGTTTTTAATTGCAGAAAAGGCAAGGAGAGAGCATATTTCTATTGCCACTTTATTTTTTAAATATTTTACCGAGCCGAAATTTTCTGACGCGCTTACATCCACCAGAAGCATTACGGTTAATTCCCGTTCCTCAACAAAGCGTTTAATAAAGGGGCGTCCCATGCGTGCCGTCACATTCCAGTCAATCATCCGTATTTCATCTCCGGGCTGATATTCGCGCACCTCCTCGAATTCAATACCAACTCCTTTGAAAATACTGTGGTACTCGCCCACTAACGCTTCATTGACAAGGCGGCTTGTGTGAATCTGGATCTGACGAATTTGTTTTAAAACATCTGCTGAAATCATGTCTGTTAATTAAGGAACTTCCACGTTATCAAAAATTTTATTAATAATATCTTCCGGCCGTATTTCTTCTGCCTCTGCTTCATATGTTATGATTATTCTATGCCGGAGGACGTCCATTCCTATAGATTTTACGTCCTGAGGAGTGACAAATCCCCTACCCTTGAGAAACGCGTGCGCCTTTGCCGCTAATGTCAGATTTATTGTTGCACGCGGAGACGCTCCATATTCAATGAATTGATCCAAATCCAGGTTATACGTCTTCGGTTCTCTGGAGGCAAAGACAATATCTATAATATAATCTTTAATCTTGTCGTCGATGTAAATCCCGTCCACCACCGTGCGTAACCGTAAGATATCGTTCGGAGAAATTACCGGATTTACCTTAATATCGCTTTTGGTGGTAGCCATACGCTCTAATATTTCACGTTCCTCTTTTTTGTCAGGATACGTAATATTCAATTTCAGCATAAAACGGTCCAACTGTGCTTCCGGCAGCGGATACGTGCCTTCGTGCTCAATTGGGTTCTGAGTTGCCAATACCAGAAACGGTTCCTCCAGTTTAAACGTCTCATCGCCAATGGTAACCTCCCGATCCTGCATGGCCTCTAAAAGTGCGCTTTGCACCTTCGCCGGAGCGCGGTTTATCTCATCCGCCAGCACGATATTCGTAAAAACCGGTCCCTTGCGAACGGTAAATTCACCGCTCTTGGGATTGTAAATAAGCGTGCCAAGCAAATCCGCAGGCAGTAAATCAGGGGTAAATTGTATCCTTTGAAAGGAGGCATGCATTGCTTTTGCGAGTGTCATAATGGACATTGTCTTTGCCAATCCGGGAACACCCTCTAATAAAACATGTCCGTTGGAAAGCATCCCGATTAATAATCTCTCGATCAGGTATTTTTGTCCTACAATTACCTTACCTACCTCGTACAGAAGGGTATTTATTAAATCACTTTCCGCCTTTACCCTTTCTGTAATACTTCTAACACCAGAATCCATTTATTCCTCCATAGCAAATTCATCTTTCGTTTATAAGATATAAAGTAAATTAGCGAGAATTTATTTTGATTATAAATCAGTGTAAATAAACAAAAATTGTCCCCTGATTTGTTCCTTCGTTATCACTACAGCGACATTTTATTATTAAGTCCTGCACAAAGTCGGCAGGGCATTAACCCTGTCAGGGTTATTTCTTTCATAGGCAGGTTATGAAACATATATCTACCAAGAAATCGTTGCAACATCTGAAATAAAAATGTCGCTGTGATGTTGTAAATCAGACCTATTTTGCAAACATAAAAATGTGATTATATAATAATTGTATTTGCATGTGAACATGTATTTTGCAAATATTCGCTTACGCCGGAAAGTACTTGACACCTTATGGAGTGGATGTTACGATTTTTGCTTGCGACTTCGGCCTGATATAAATCAGTATTTTCACAGAATACATTTTGAATAATTTTTTTATTAAAGTTAAAGAGTACCGTGTGTAAGGAGGATATTTTGCGCCGAAAGAGGGTCTTTATTCCGGTATTTTATTTGATAATACCTATTAATCATAATTCTTGATTGGGGGTGATGTTTTTAAGAAAAAGACTTTTCGCGATAATATCAAAAGCGAAACGTGCCTTATGAAAAATCTTAATAACAATACATTAACATTTTATTTATTGGAGGGCTTACCGTTGAAAAAACTTTTTAGTTATTGTGTTATTCCTGCAACAGCAATTTTTAGTCTCTATTTTGTACAACCAAGCTTCACTGCATCTGCAAATGACGTTAAACTAATTTATAAAGATACCTGCGAATTATGCCACGGCTCTGATGGAAAAGGCTCTGAAGCTGGAAAACAATTTGGAGTGCCTGATTTCAGCGACCCTGACTACCAGAGGTCAAGAACCGACGAAGATATGAAAGAATCTATGACAAAGGGAACCAAAAATCCAAATTACGTGCCGCTCGGAGACCTTGGGGTCGATCTCTCACACCTTGACGAACTCGTTCAGATTGTACGTGGATTTAGCAAATAGGCCTTTACACAAAATGTAATAATAAAAATCAAAATGGCAAGGGCAGGGCATTCTCATGTTCTGCCCTTTTTCTTTCAACTATGGCCGATGATATTATCAAAATTGATGGTTCTTTTGGGGAAGGCGGGGGGCAAATACTGCGGACTTCGCTTTCTCTGTCAGCCATTACTAAAAAGCCTTTTGAAATACATAGCATCAGAGCCAACAGAAAAACACCCGGAATCAGCCATCAGCATTTACAGGCAATAAACGCTACCGCCAGGATTTGCAATGCGGAGGTAGCCGGGAACACCCTTCGCTCTACAACCATCAGATTTTATCCTGGTAATATCCTGCACGGAACATATTCTTTCAATATCGGGACTGCGGGTTCAATTGCCCTTGTATTACAAACGATATTCTATCCACTCAGTTTCGCAGAAGGCCCATCCACAATCACCATTACCGGCGGTACGCATGTAAGCCATAGTCCTTGTACGGATTATCTTGAGCGGCAATGGTTGTTTTTCCTGAGAAAAATGGGATATGATGCTGAAATGCAAACGACGAGAGCCGGCTTTTATCCACGTGGCGGAGGCGAAGTTGTAATGAAAATAAGTCCGTCACATACACAGCACGCCATACGAATAAAGGATAGGGGGCGTCTTCTCCGGATTAAAGGTCTCTCTGTAGTAAGCAATCTGGACACAAACATCGCAAAAAGACAACAAATGGAGGCTCAGAAACAGTTTTCAGTACAAAACATACCACATGAAATAGCCTTATTTGAAATGCCTGCAATCGGCAAGGGCACCCTGTTGCTTCTCATTGGGGAATTTGAATATAGCCAATGTTGTTATTTTAGCTTGGGTGAAATTGGCAAACGCGCTGAAACGGTAGCAGAAGAGGCGTGTAACAAACTAAACAATTTTTTAAAAACTAAAGGCGTATTCGATGAATACCTGGCCGATCAGCTTATTGTGCCACTTGCCCTGGTAAAGGAGGAAGAGACAACCTTTACCACGTCCATAATTACCAAACATCTGTTAACGAACATTGAAATTACAAAACAGTTTATCCCTATTGGTGTTACAATAACGGGCAGGATAAATGAAGAAGGTTCTATAACAATAAAACCTCTTTAACATGCGTAACAATAACGCGGATAAATGACAAAAGGGCTATGCTTTTCAATAATCGCATAGCCCTTTTGTCAAAAAAACAGGATTAATCTTTATTCAGCTACCGTGTATGTTTCGCCTCCTACAGAGCCATCATTTCCGTACACTGTTGGCATGTAAAATGTATTTTCTGCCGCCTGATCAATCTTTTGATTGCACCTCGCACATCTTCTGTTGTGCGGCCCGCGGCTAATGAATTTTTTACCGCACATTAAACAACTTCTCTCCGCCTTGTCAATAAATACGTTTTTTAAAGAAAGGCTTCTTTCGTTATATTTTTTTCTCGACTTTTCTTTTTGCTGAATGTTCATCTACTACTCCTACCCCTTCAAAATTACAATAAAAAATAAGGTACGATTATAACTCAATCTTAAAACAAGGCAACACAAAATATTGTTCCATTTGTAAAAAAATATTTTACTGTTTTTTTAATACATTGAGGTGTAATTACTTATGCCATGCTACTCTTTTGCAAATTTAATCGAAAACAGAATAAAAGATTTTCGGTGTTTTTTGCTTTTTGGCGGGCAATAATTAACCATTATTACTTAAAACGCCGGAATGCATGCGCTATCTTCTTGTAAAATAATATCTTAGAAGCATCATACATTTAAATATTTTGTCAAAAAATGTAAAGTAAGTATGATAAGGTGCTAGCGAAGGCATGTAGGCAATGATGGGTACGTTTTTATTCTGTTTTTGCTTGTATTTATACAGATGTAACGTATAATGTGAACTACAATTAACCTGAAAAAACGAATATTTTCAATATGACGGGGCGTAGCGCAGTTTGGCTAGCGCGCCTGCCTTGGGAGCAGGAGGTCGGAGGTTCAAATCCTCTCGCCCCGACCACTTATGTTTCACCTCTTTTTTAATCCCTCGCGGAACACCGCTTTAACGTAATTAATTAAGCCACCGCGAAAAGATTCTTTTTTGCTGTTCATCGGGTCTTTGTTTTCTTCATCTCTGCCTTAATTTCCTTCTTTTCTCCCTCTTCCAGATCAACCTTTGTTTTGTATTTCCTGTAGCTATTCTTTGTAGCTGTAATATTATACGTATCCGCCTTTAAATTGCCAAACTCGAAAAGTCCATTTTCATCAGAAAAGGTTTTCCTTTTAATTTTTGTAGTTTTTCCCTTCAGTGCTATCTTAGCAGATTCAACGGGGTTTTTATTCTCATCGCTCAAACTTCCCGATATTTTCCCCAAAAATGCAGATAGATCACTATCCAGTTGTGAAATAAAGGTGTCTATCTTACCGCTATAATTTGCATAAAGAACCCCACTGGTAACCGGGAAATTTGAAGCATTCGTAAATCCGGCAACATAAATATCTCCCTCCGGCCCTGTTGCCAATGCCTTGCCGCAATCATAGCCAGAGGAACCGCCAAGATAGGTGGAATCCAGCAGATCTTCCAGATTGTTGTCAAAACTGGAAATGAACGCATCTGCACCTCCACCATTAAATGAGGCGTTATAAGACCCTATTGTGGTAGGGAAATCTGAAGAATACGTACTGCCGGTTACGTAAATTTTTCCGTCCGAAACAATAACGATGGCATTCGCATGCTCATATCCGTAATTATAGTCGTACCCTTCTGAAGGATAGCCCGAACTGCCCAAAAAGGTTGAGGCAATAAGTGTTTTTAAATCATTGCTCAATTTCGATACAAAGGCATCGGAGCCAAAATTGTATGTCGTATCATATGCCTTTGTAGTTATTGGAAAATTCGAAGAAAGGGTGCCACCCGTTACATAAATATTGCCTTCAGAATCGCTTGCCATATCGCTTATATAGTCATTAAAATATCCCCCAATGTATGTGGCAGCAAGAAGGCTCGTCAGATCCTTATCAAACTTTGAAACGAAACCATCAACATCATGTTCTCCACCATTAAAGACAGCATCATACGTGCCTGAAGAAGCAGGGAAATCTGATGAGCCGGTAGTGCCTGCGATAAAAACGTTTCCTTTGGAATCGATAACAAGGGCGCTGCTATAATCACCGGAAGAACCTCCCATGAATGTTGAGGCCAAAAGACCGGTTAGTTCATTATTCAGTTTTGAAACAAAAACATCTCTGGAGCTGCCGGTCAATGAAGTTTTATAAGCGCCCGCTGAAGCAGGAAAATCAGCAGAATTTGTATCACCCGTTACATAAATATTTCCCTCTGCAGCAATTGCTATATCTCGGCTATAATCGCCAAAAGTCCCGCCTAAATAGGTAGAAGCCAGAAGATTCGTCAAATCGGTGTCAAGCCGGGAAACAAAAACATCTCCATATGAATCGTTTAACGACCCTGCATAAGCATTTTCAGTTGTTGGGAAATCGGACGAATTCGTTTCTCCAGTTACGTAAACATTCCCTTCCGGGTCTAAAAGCAAAGACCGTACTTTATCCTCTGAAGATCCGCCCAAATAAGTCGAAGCAAGAAGACTAGTTAACGTTGGATTTATTTTTGAAATGAAAACATTACTTCCTGCGCTGCCGGTATTGTATGAACCACCGGTAGTCGGAAAGTCAGACTGCAATGTATTACCGGCGATATAGACATACCCATCCCCGTCAATTGCCAAAGAACACACTTCATCGTTATCTGAACCGCCAAGATAGGTAGAAGCAAGAAGGGGGTCGATAACAAGCTCCTTCGTTTTATCATACTCATCCACTTTAAAACCATAAACCATACCGGCATCTTTCAAATGATAGCTTGCCGCCACCAGGATCTTTTTCCCATTTATTTCCTGATATGCTTCCGGCCTGGTGAACGTAACATTTCCTAACGGCGTCTCTGCCTCCAGTTGTCCTGTTTTATTAACATGTAACGAACTCGCTCCGTGTATCTTTATTCTTATTCCTTCCGCGCTGGCATTTGGTTTTACGTGGAAAAGTTTTTCTACATTGTTGCCATACGCCTTTAATACTAAATCTACTCCGTTGAAAACCTCGCCAAAACAGAGACACTCGTATGTTGGGATATTTTGTTGCCACTGCGAAGGGTCTTTATGCTTATAATAGTTAACCTTCGTAACCGAAGTTTTTTCTCCCTTTATATTAACCGTCTTTCCACCGGCCAAATGCTCCGTAAGCACGATATTCTTCATAACCAGGTTGTTCTTACTATCTGCCTTTCTCATAGTTGCAACTGTGGAGTCTTGGGAACAGGGTTCGGTTTGCGCGGTAATATTTTGCGTTTTCGTTCCTGGCCTGTCTGAAATATGCGGCAATGAATAAACTATTTCACCTTCGCTTGTCACATAAATTGTCGCGCCAAAGGTGTTGGCATAAAATTTTACCCTTGCATCTACTTGTCCTTTATTAAGAATAAAGGGTACCGTAAGCATTTGCGCTTTTTTAACTATCTCCTGATGTAATGTTTTTTGTTTACCGCTTTGGTCTGCGAAAGCTGCCGATCCCAGGAATATTATAACGGATGTTCACCCCTGCCAAAACGCATAAGTGCTTAATAAATAGTTGGTTAAGGCTGTATTTTTAATAAATATGTAGTCACTAATATATTGTTATTATCCGACAATATACTTGACTGATAATGGTTGTTATCTGTACAATGGTGGACATGCATATTGTAGAGAACAAGTCAAAATCCGGTAAAAAAATCTATCGATCTACCCTTCTGCGGGAATCGTACCGTGAGGATGGGAAGGTCAAGAAACGCACCATTGCGAATCTGTCGAATTGCACTCCCCTGGAGATTGAAGCGATAAGACTTGCACTCGCACATAAAGACGATCTCTGTGCATTGGGCGCATTGTCAGAATCGGTGAAACTCCATGAGGGTTTGTCTGTGGGAGCAGCGTGGAGCGTGTACCAAGTGGCAAAGGAATTAGGGATAGAAGAGGCATTGGGAAAGGACTTTGAAGGAAAGCTGGCGCTTTGGCAAGTAATGGCAAGGGTAATAGGCCGGGGGTCAAGACTGTCTGCAGTAAGGCTGGCGCAGATACATGCTGCGGGTGACGTCCTGGATATGAAGCGTGGGTTTGACGAGAACAATCTGTACGATAATTTGTCATGGTTGTCAGAGAATCAGGCAAAGATAGAGCGAAAGCTGTTTGAGTTAAGACGAGGAGGCAATAAGCCGAAGTTGTTTTTGTATGACGTGACGAGCAGTTATTTAGAGGGGAAGTCGAATCATTTTGGTGAGTACGGGTATAATCGTGACGGCAAAAAGAGGAAAAAACAGATAGTGATCGGTATGCTTTGTGATGAATCCGGGGAGCCGGTATCAACAGAAGTATTTAGGGGCAACACCCAGGATCCGAAGACCTTTGAATCACAGGTAAAGAAGGTATTAGAGCGGTTTGGATGCAAAGATGTAACGATTGTAGGTGCTACGTCTTAGAATAAATGCTCCAAAAATGCCCAATTAGTCTCAGAATATTTGAGTCTAATACCCAGCAAATGATTTGAAAAATCTTACCCAGCTACCCCGCCTTTTTTTTATCCTGCGTAAGTATTTCACTTGATTTTTTGTTCACGTTAAGAAAAATACATCGTTTACCCCGTTAGAAAGAAGTTACGTCCGTAAGGCGGAGTAAAGCCTCATTAAATAGTTTGGAAGGGGTTAAAACCACTTCCAAACTTCCTAACGGCGGTTTACTTCCCAGTTCCCCGTTTTCACGAGGACAAGTTTTGTAAGATTTTTCCGGAACATAAAAAACTCAGGGCAGGAGGACCGAACGTTGGGAAACTTCATCCTCCTGCCCATTTCCCCCCTATACAAAGGAGGCAGTGCGTGAATATTATAGAAAAAATCCACAAGCATGAAAAGCTTATTGCGACAAAACAGAAGCCATGCTTTTGTCCAAAGTGCAAGAGTACCCATGTCAATTTCACCCTTCATGAATGCAGATATCGGTTGTTTCACGTTATTATCGACTCCCTTGTTCATACGATAGAATCTTTCCTGGGACGTTGGAAATGTTCCTTGTGCAAGAAGACGTTTACTTCCTATCCTGAGTATGCGCTCCCTTACAAGCGGTACGTAAAGGATCACTGTCTCTCCTTCAGTCAGGCTTATGTCAAAGATGATACAGAAACCTACCGGAGTGTCTCCTCTGCCATCGGATATACTACCCGAACACAGGAAATAGACAACCGCATGCTTGCCTGGTCAACCGTTTGGAGGTGGCTGCGTTTCTTTGGCTCACTGAAATACACACTCCGCAACGCCTTTGACCTCATCAGGCAGGCCGACCCCAACTCTCCGGTTTTTCGCCAAATGTTTCCCATTTACCACGGAAAGTATAAAAGCAAACAACGAAAAACCTCCCTCGATCAATCGATTCAATTGTTCAGCGCCGAGCCGGAATATCACCGAATTTTTGGGCATTCATTTTTCCCCGAACTGGCAACAAAAAGCGGCTGGTCTTGAGTTACAATCACCTCCACACTTAAAAAAGGAGGTGAATTATGAAATCGAAAGACGAAAAATGGGCTTTATTCTGGTGCAATCTTCTGCATCCTGTCATCTTCGGTGAGATTGAGAAGGAGCAGACCAACCTTTTTCTGAAAAAACTCTGCCTTCAGGAGGTCGTATTCCCCAACGGAAAGCGGAAAAGACCCACTATCTCTACCCTCAGGAGAAAACTCAACCGCTACCGCAAAGATGGATTTCAATCTCTTGCAAGAAAGGCGAGGAGCGACCGTGGCGCATCCAGAAGGTTTTCTCCTGAAATTATCGACAAAGCCGTTGAACTCAAAAAAGAACAACCACGCCGCAGCGACGATTGCCTCAACCGCTTTCTTGAGAAATACTATGGGAAAACGATCCCCAAATCCACCCTCTACCGCCATCTCAGACTCGCAGGGGCGACCCGGCTCAAACTCGGCGTCTCACAGCAAAAGGTGCGTATACGCTCTTAGCCGTGAGCATACCCACGACCTCTGGATTGGCGACTTCCAGGAAGGCCCTTTCGTGCTCGTTGACGGCGAGGCGCTTCCCACAAACCTCTGTCTCTTTATCGACTGCTACAGCCGTTATGTGGTCGAAGGACGGTATTATCTCAAACAAACCCTCGATATCCTTATCGATTCTCTCATCAGGGCCTGGACTATCCACGGCTCGCCCAAAGAACTCTACCTCGACAATGCCAAGGTCTACCACTCTGACGCCCTGCGCTCTGCCTGTTACAACCTCGGCATTAAACTCATCCACAGACCACCACGCGACCCTGCTCCCGGCGGACTGGTCGAACGTTTCTTCGGCACCAGCCAGACATAGTTCGAGTCGGAAGTCCGCTCCGGCGACATTATCACCCTTGATGCCATTAACCAGGCCTTCTCCGCTTACCTTGCCGTTGTCTATCACGCAAGAATCCACTCCGAAACCAATCAATCTCCAAAACAACGCTACGACGAGGGGCTTACCGTCATCCGACACGTCGATATGGACGCCGCTCTTGCCTTCTTCATGAAACGCATCCCCAGAACCGTTGACAGAACCTTTGCCGATGTCCGCATTGATAACCGCTTTTACCGTGTTGACCCCAAACTCAGAGGCGATAAAGTAGAAGTCCGTTACGACCCATACGGCGATCTCAAAAAGGTCTTGATCTATTCCGCAAACGGTGAATACCTCGGCTCGGGAAATCTCTACCTGCGCGACCAGGGCGCTGAAACTCCAGCCGCCTCACCTTCAAAACCAAAACATAATTACCTCGACCTTATCACTCAGAAACACAAATCCATTCTCCAGGCTCAGGCCAAAGGCATTGATTACCACCAAATCATCTCCGAACGACCCTGGCCATTCATGGCATTCGTCCAGAAACTCGCACTCCTCATGGGACACAAAGGCTCTCTCTCCGCCTTCAGCTCTCATGAACTCGAATCGCTTAAAAAATGCTACAACCGTATCCCCGCTCTCAACGAATCATTGCTCACGGAGGCATTCCAAAATGCCTCCGTGAAAACCTTACCCTATATCATTCGTGAATTACAAATCGCTTACTCGAAAAAGGAGGTCTCTTAACCATGTTTACTTCTCATTTTTCCATGACTACTCAGCCGTTCTCTGAAAGAATCAACACCAGCCTTATCATGAAAGACGAACGCTTTACCCAGGGGCTTGCACGACTCCAATACCTCTTACACTCAGGCTCTATCGCCGTCCTCTACGGACAGACGGGAGTCGGAAAATCCACACTCCTCAAACTCTTCCTCTCACAAATCCCCCAAAACCTGTTTCTCCCCATCTACCTCCATTTTACCCACCTAAAATCATCCAGCCTTCTCTCCTTAATCGTCTCCCAGCTCGGTGAAATACCAAAACACACCAAAGACCGGCTCTTCCTCCAAATTATGGATAAATCCTTGCGCTCAAATCTCACTCCCATTATCGTTATCGACGAGGCTCATCTCCTGAAAACCGACGCCATCACAGACCTCAGACTCCTTGTCAGCTCTCCGCTTGATTCTTCCACTCATCTCAAAATCATCCTCTCGGGACAGGAACACCTCAAATATATCCTCAAAAGAGACATCCATGCCGACTTCGCACAACGCATCTCGGTACATTACCACATTCATCCCCTTACTAAAACTCAAACCGCTGCATACATAGACTTCCATCTGAAATCTTCCGGCGCATCCGATAAAATCTTTGACTCAGACGTCAAAGACCTGATCCATGAGTTCTCCGCCGGCATCCCAAGGCAAATCAACGCCATTTCCACCGCCTGCCTGATTAACGCTTCCATCAGACAATCACAGAAAATTACCCAGGATATCTTCCATCAGGCTCTTGCTGAAATTCAATCTTTTTAAGGAGGTCTACCATGGCCCGTCTCTTTTCCCCTCAACTCTTGCGCTCATTACGAAACGATATCCCCATCGATCGACTCATCGCTGATGTCCTCTCCATACCTCATAAATACTCCGAAGGCTATTTCCGCTTCCTCTGCCCTCTCTGTTCTGAATTTAATTCCGCCACCAACCCAAATACGAACCTCGCCAGGTGTTTCCGTTGTAAAAAAAACTTTAATACCATCGACATCGTCATGGTAGATTCCAACTCCTCTTTCCCAGATGCTGTCTATCTGCTAAAATCCGTTTTACCTCAATATATTAATTCCACTTAATCTGAGAATTCCAGGTTCATTTATTGTGGGGCTTAGCATGTAGGAGATCGTGGGATGATCAAGACGGTGCAAATCGAAAGTTTACCGGAAGGGTTTCATTACATAACGGCGATAACCAAGCCGCAGATAGAGTCGTTGATAAATAAAGGGATACTGCAATTAGGATTGTTCGAAGAAAAGCTCTGCGAGATAAAGGATGATGAGGTTAGATATATTCTGAGGCGCAATCCGGTAAGGGCGGAAGAGATGTCAAAGACCCGTGTATCAAAATTACAGAGTATAGAGAAATACATCGTGAAGAAGAACAGTTATCTGAAGGAACATCCTAAGTCGTCAGTATCGAAGGCCCTGGAAACAACAAGGGAAAGGCTAACGAGATTGAAACTTGATGGGTGGGTGCAGATAAAAGAAGAGGATAGGACGCTAAAGATAGAGAGAGCTGAGGAAGCATTAAAGGAGGCATCATACCTTGATGGTTGTTACGCAATCAAGACTGATCTTGAGGAGAACGAGGCGGATACCAATCTGGTACATGAACGATACAAGGATTTAACGGAAGTGGAGAAGGCGTTTCGGGACTGTAAGACGGTGAATTTGGAGGTTCGTCCGGTGTATGTAAGAAAGGAGGATAGTACACGGGGACATGTGTTTGTGGTAATGCTTGCGTACATGATAATTCGAAGGCTGCGCAGAGCGTGGAAGAATTTTGACTTGACGGTAGAGGAAGGTCTCGCACAATTGACGACCATTTGTTCGATGGAAGTAACAATCAAAGGCCAAAAAGCTAGTTGCCAGAAGATCCCGCGTCCGCGGCAACAATCACATGAATTATTAGAGGCATTACAGATAAAGTTGCCAGAAGTATTGCCAAGCCGGAACATACGGGTAGTCACTAGAAAAAAGCTTGCTGTTCGGCGTAAAAGCCAATAAATATAAGGCTTTTACGGCACTTTTGTTTTTTGACTTGGGGTGAACATCCGTTATAAACAAAAACATAACGGATATTTTTATGTTAATATTTGCTCTTTTCATATTGATGGCCTCCTTATATGTGATATGCGGTACCGATACCTTTTACATTACATTGCGTTTCAAATTAAATGGAATTTACAGACATATCAACTGGAAAAACATTGTGCTGTAATGCACATAGAACGTTTCTCCGGGGGGGGTGAAAAAATGATGTAGGTCAAGTAAGCAGGGGGTTTATTTTTTGAAGTAAATTATGCCTTTGGCGATTTTTCAATGTAGAGACGCATTGCATGCGTCTCTACATTAATATTGAAGTTCCTGTACTATGAACTTATTTATCAATGGGAGATGTACTTTCCAGTATGGCATTTACCAATCCGGGGATCGTATATTCCTTCGCTTTAATGGCAATATCAATCCCCATTTCTTCCGCTGTCTTTGTAGTAATGGGGCCAATACTCGCAAATTGGATATGTCCTTTTAAAGAAGTGATATTTTCTTTTCCTATAAGTTGTACAAAATTCCTTACCGTTGAGGAACTGGTAAAGGTAATGATGTTAATCTCCCCGTTTCTCATTTTCTCTAAAATATTGACGTCTTTTGGCTGCCCCATAAGGGTCTTGTATACAATCAGGTCGTTAACTTCACCGCCTGACTTCTGCAATTCTTCGGGAAGATAACTTCTTGCTATATCTGCCCGTGGAAGTAAAAACCGCTCGCCTTTTATTGCCGTTACCCTCTTCAGTTCTTCCGCCACAGATTCTGCCACAAACTTTGGCGGTTTACAATCGACCCTGATATTATACCTTTCTATGCCTCCGGCAGTAGCAGGGCCTATGGCACATATCTTAAGGCCTTTCAAAACCCTTACATCCTTTCCTAATTCAAACAATCGCTGGAAAAAACTATCCACACCATTAATACTTGTAAATACCAGCCAGTCGTAAGTATTAATGGTATTTATTGCTTCATCCAATGGTTGTATTGAATCCGGTTTTACAATTTCAATCGTGGGAAACTCGATTACATTTGCGCCAAATTCATATAGCCTGTCCGCAAATTCGCTTGCCTGTTCTCTCGAACGGGTAACGACAATCGTTTTGCCAAACAATGGCCTGTTTTCAAACCAATTAAGCTGGTCACGCAACTTAACAACTTCACCAACGATGGT
Source organism: Candidatus Kuenenia stuttgartiensis (assembly GCF_900232105.1). Lineage (NCBI taxonomy): Bacteria > Pseudomonadati > Planctomycetota > Candidatus Brocadiia > Candidatus Brocadiales > Candidatus Brocadiaceae > Candidatus Kuenenia > Candidatus Kuenenia stuttgartensis. Next base: position 742,273 of record NZ_LT934425.1, on the reverse strand, counting down.
TATTGCAGGAGGTTTGATATTTTTTGCCTTCGCTACAATCGTATTCAGTGTGCCGACAACGGTTTCCTGCCGGAAAGTGGTGCCCCACCGTATTACCGCCACCGGCGTATCGCCGGAACGTCCGTGCTTCATAAGCTGTTCTGTAATATATGGAAGGTTTTTTACCCCCATATAAAATGCCAGTGTGCCAATCCCCGTGCTTATTTTTGACCAGTCAATGGAGCTTTCGTTCTTGGCAGGGTCTTCATGCCCGGTAATCAAACCAAAAGTAGAGGTATATTCCCTATGCGTTACGGGAATGCCTGCATAGTTAGGAGTCGCTATAGCTGCGGTAATGCCCGGAACTACTTCAAAAGGGATCTTATATTCTCGCAGAACAAGGGCTTCTTCTCCGCCGCGTCCAAAAATATAAGGATCTCCCCCTTTCAGCCGTGTGACAATTTTATCTTCCAATGCTTTTTCTACGAGAAGCTTATTAATATCCTCCTGTTCAAGGGTATGGGAACCGCCTTGCTTTCCTACATATATCATTTCCACGTCTGGCTTTGCGGCTTTAAGTAATTCAACGTTTACGAGATAATCATAAACAATGACGTCTGCTTTTTTAATACACTCATGCCCTTTTACGGTTATAAGCCCCGGATCTCCAGGACCTGCTCCTACTAAGTACACAATACTGCGTTTCATCAATAAAATACCTTTCCTTATAGATTAAATGCAGAGACGCATGCATGCGTCTCTGCAAAAATATTGAAATAAGCCGGGTTTAAAAAAACAAAACCCAACGGCTTTTCTTATTTACCCACCCATAAATCCCCTCGTAAACCAGAAAATACCAAAGAAATTACTGATAAGGTGCTACATACTGCTAATTGTCGGGGGATTGTCTCTGCCATAAAACACATATTATAAGGACTATTACAAAAATTTTGTAACTATTCAGCGTAAACGATACACGGCTCGTTCCCAAACCTTGTACTGAACATAGTGAAGTATCTGTTTGGGAATGCATTTGTTCGAGAAACTCCGGTTTCTCGCCTGTTTGCTGATAGATAGGGAATAAAATCACAGGGTTAATACAGTTTGTAATTTGTCAAGTCAGACCCTCACTGGAAACAAAGTTTCCAGTGTAATTACGTTCCCAAACAGATACTTCACTATGTTCAGTACAAGGTTTGGGAACGAGTTGCGCTCTGATCTCCGGTAGTTTAATAAATTACGCTGAATAGTTACAAAATTTTAATCTCGTCATAATATTGAAATCCTATTATTTAGTCAAATTGTTTATTGCACACGTTTGTAAAACGTAACCAATGCCGCCATATACCACTTTTGGGCTGCATTTCTCTTTGCGTAAGGCATTCAGATGCTACTCAATATCTTTGTATCGCTCCACAATCCTGCCCATCGCCTCAAATGCGCTTTCCACGACGTCTTCATTCCCGCTATTTATGAGTGCCTTCAGGGATAGAAGTGTCTTTGGCGTCCCGATTCTGCCAAGCGCCCAGGCTGCAGAGCTTACCACCAAAGGGGATTTATCTTTTAGCGACCACATCAGCGGGGTTACGGCGCTTGCATTGCCAATCCATCCGAGTATCTGCGCTGCACGATTTCTCGTATGTTCATTAACGTCATTCAGTGCGCCAATTAATGCCGGTACCGCAGGATTGCCTGTTTTTATTAACGCCCAACTGGCTTTACGCCTTGTAGATTCTTCGTTATCATGGAGGGCCTTTATCAGAAAAGGAACGGCCTTTTCCTCCATAGAAGCCAATGCCCACGCTGATTTTGTACGGGCAAAGGAGGCCTCACTTTCCGCATCGGTGATAAGAATATCGTACAAGGCTGCAATTGCTTTATCATTACCACTATTGCCTGCCGCTTCAATGCAAGCCTCTTTGACAAGCCAGCTCTTTTCTTTTTTAAGCATCTCCAGTATGGGAAAGACTGAACCTTGATTTCCCAGAGTGCATAATGCCCTTGCAATATCATATCTTACGTTTATCTCAGTTTCTCTTTGAAACCTGTCAGTAAGCGCCCGTATTGATTGTGCTGCGCCAAGCCTTTTTAATGCGAGCACCGCCTCCCTCCGAACGATGGTATTTTTATCGTTTAAAAGCGGTTCTATCTGTGGTGCGATAGTATTATCACCACAAAAACTCAGCGCCCAAACGGCATTTTGCCTTATCTTTGCACTCTTCTTTTTGAATAATTTCAGAAGCGGCGGTACCGTGTATTTCTGTGGCAGAACGGCTAATGTTATTGCCGCTGTCCTTGATTCATCCTCTCCTTCGCTCTGCAACGTGTTCAACAGTGTTTTTATTTTTGTTTGAATAAACGGGTCGTTATTGTCTATCGAAAGCGGCCTTTTTTCACGTGCTTTCTTTTTTATTTCAGTTGTGGTGTTTAATCGGGTATTTATATCCAAAACATCCATTGCTACATAGGGATAATCCACGAGAAGAACATCTACTCCCCGCTTTATCGCCCTCTGTATTATCCGACGGTCATCACTTTCCAGTAAAGAAGTAAATGCGTATTTCTTTTCTTTGCGGATTTGTTTCAGTTTTTCTTCGTTTAGTTCATCTGTGGAAACATACACCAGTCCCTTTCCGAAAGACCTTGCGTTTTTAGGGCTGTAATTCCTCATCGTTCCCCATAAATAAACTTGCGAAGACATCTCATAGGTATTAATCAGTTCTGCAACTTGTTCTTCCAGAAAAATCTGTTGTATATTTAAAATCAGTTTAAGTTTGTTAATTTTACAAAACATCAGTACGTCTGACAGCAAAGGAACACGTTCCCCCTCAAACTCCACGCCCCGCCATGATCCAGCATCGTACTGTTGTATTTCCGAATATAATAAACGGTCAACCCTGCCCATACCATCCGTTGTGCGGTCAATCGTTTCGTCGTTCATTAATATAAGCCGGCCATCCTTTGTACTGCGAATATCAACCAAAACACCGTCTATGCCCAATTCTGCAATCCTGTGCAAAGCAGCAAATGTATTTTCCGGCGTTTCTTCCAATATACCCCGATGCGCAAAAATTTCCACACGTTGCGTATTTTCTGCGTAAAGCTGCCCTGCAAAGGTTGTTAGAAAAAATACCAAAAAAATTATAATATGACGAATCTTTTTATTTATCCGCATTGCCAGCTTCTTTACTGATAAGTTGCCAGTGAGGTCTGCCTTCCCACGTTATCCTGCCTTCTGCCATATTGAAGTAAACCTTTTCAGAAAAAGTCCTCGAACCTTCTTTTCTTAATTCCGCCTTCGGGCTGCCAGTCAGCACTCCCATGTTTTTCGGTAAATCCCAGGTAAAAAATGTGCCGAACCCCTCGCTCCCTCCTAAATCCTCGCTATAAAAATAAACGTTGCCGGCGGTAATAATTTTTGAAATCTCTCCGTTTGCTCCCATATATGCATCAATTTGGTCTCCGCTCAGCCTTTGTCCGCTTTGAGAAACCAGAACCTCTTCAAAAAATCCTGCCTTTTTTATAACACTATCATACTCCATTTTTTTTAGCCAGGTAACTTTAATGCCTGTTTTGTCCGTTTCTTCGGTGCGATTCATTCCCTTTCCGATTTCATATAAACTCCCCTTTCCCTCACACAGGATTTTTTCCTCATTTTCGAAGAAAGTAACCTTGGGGGAAATAATCTGCCTTGTATTTCCTTCCCTGAGAATAGCAAAAGGGGTCCCATATAAAACGGTTGCGTTACTTTGTGCATCCCATGCAACCTGATCACCAACCGCCTCGTTCCATAAACCGCCTTTTTTATCAACAATATGAACCTTATCCTTTGCGTCAAATGATTTCAGGTCATAGTTATTGTCGTTAAACGTTACGTACAAATAATCACACCGGAGAAGGGAATCATCTCTCCGTACTTCAATATTTTCCTCGAAGATGGCTTCCCTTGCATCCCCCATGTAATTCATTTTCCCTTCCCATTTCACATTAATCATTTCATACTTTGCATCTGCATCCGCAGTTTTTTTCTCCGGAATGTTTTTCTCATTGGGTTTTATTCTCAAGCTGCCGGCACACGGAACGTCTATTTTGTTTGCATTTTTATAAAAAATCATTTTGGCGGCGTATATACTGAGATCATCTCGTATAAATTCTGCCTTCTTTGCATCTTCAAGAATTGCGCTTTGCGTATTGGCATCCCAGGAAAGTGTGTCTCCTTTGGCAATTTTTGATCCCTGCGAAGCAAGAACATTTCCGCTTGCAATCGCCTGTTTCGTTACTTTTGTTTCTGCATCAAGAAAAATAACAAGCTTGTCTGAGAAAACGGTAGTGCTGCCCTTCGCGGCTTCAACATTGTCGTTGAATGTCATGACATGGAAATCAGCATCCCTATCAAACACAAGCGGACCGTTGGAACGAATGATTGTTTTTTCTTCAGTCTTTTCATCTTCAACCGTTTTCCCCATATCCGGTGCTTCCGGTACATGGCCTTGTCCTAAGCCTTCTTCATACATGAAAAAGAGATCATTTTTCACACCATCCATTTCCATTTCCGCATCTTTTATAATCCACATCTTTCTGTTGGCAAGATCCACCTCGCAACCCTTGCCGGTGATTACAAGCCCTGTTCCGGTGATAGTGACAAACTCATCCGTATGTACGGACTTATTCCCGGGAGAGTACTGCATGTTTTCGGTATACAACCTGGTTTCCTTATCCAGATGAACTACAACGTTATCGGAAAGGTACCCCTCATTTGAAATCTTATCCATCTCTCCAATGTCCGATGTAATTATCACCCTTTTCGCTTCGTCCCCCGGATCTTCATCATCCATTAATTCAATTTCCGGTTCAATTATTTTATATTTGTCGTTCTCCAGCAAAAAGGTATTTTTCCCTCTCATTGTGTACGTCTCATTTCCTTCCTTATCGTAGTTGGGGAGAAAAAGACCGTCAACCGTTTGAGTGATCTTCTCGGATTTTCGTATGTCGTCTATTATTCGCTTATTCTTTAGAGAATTTTCTGACGAAACAATGCTTTCTCCTGGTTTTTCGACAGGACTTTTTGATTTAGGCTTTGAGAGAATAACTGAAATGATTATCGTAATGAAACAAATGATGGGTATGCTTAAAAATATATATCTTCGCGTAGTCATTATTTACAGGAAAACAAAAAGTCTCACTTCTGAAGTGCTTTATTTGTTACAAACATTAATTATGCAGGGCTGGTATGAAAAAAGAAATTTTCAATATTTATATCTGATTATTCGTAACACTTTAGCTTTTTGAAAACACTCAATAAAATCAAGGATTCCGGTGTTTACAAAAAGAAAGGTATATACATGATTATTAAACACACCCCTAAATCCCCTCTTTATAGAGGGGCCTGGGGAGGGGAGTGTTATAAAGAAGCATTCCTTTTACCACGCATACTGTACTATAGATGCGTGGTAAATTTTTTTCAAAAAACTAAAGTGTTACGATTCTTCTGATATCGATCCATGATTATATGCCATTTCTCTTGAAATTTAATTATCTTCTCGGCAATTTCTCTTACAGCGCCACATCCGCCTTTGGCTTTTGTAACGTAAGAAGAATATTGTTTTACGACAGGCATGGCATTGGCAACCGCAACGGGAAAACCGACGCGGTAAAATATGGGTAGGTCTATGAGGTCATCGCCAATATAACACACTTCTTCATCTTTAAGCGAATATTTCCCAAGGATATCATTATATACGTCCAGTTTATTTTTGATTCCCTGATGCACCTCTGCGATATTCAATTCTTTTGCCCGGTGATCTACCGCTTTGCTCGTTCTTCCGCTAATTATTGCCGTTTTAATATTGACACGATGAAGATAAGAGATACCCGTGCCGTCCAACACGTTAAAAGCCTTTGCTTCCCGCCCTTCACTATCAATAAAGATCGAGCCATCTGTTAAAACACCATCAACATCGATAATAACAAGTTTTATCTTTTTCATCGTATTTAAAATCTAACCTCCAATAAATCCTGCACATCAAATATGCCGACAGGTGTATGGAAATCGTTAACCACAGGAATTTGGTCAATTTTGTTTTCTCTCAGTATTTTATATGCCTCTTCAACTAAACAACGATTATTGATTACCTTGGGAAAGGGGGTCATAACCTCTTTTATTGTCTTGCATAAAAATGACGTTCCTTCCCTTAAAAGCCTTCTCAAATCCCCGTCCGTAAAAAACCCCGTCAACCGGTTATTTTTATCAACAATACTCACTGCTCCCGGGTTACCTTTTGTTTCCGTCATAATGCCAAGGACATCCAGCAGAGGCATATCTTCATCCGCTACAGGATTTTCCCTGCCTTTGCGCATAACAACTTCAACCGGCAGTAATTTTCTTCCAAGTTCTCCGCCAGGATGATAGAAGGCATACTCTTCTTTGCTAAGATTCCTCTTTTTAAATATCGTTAACGCAATGGCATCTCCAATGGCAAGCATCGCCGTTGTGCTCGAAGAAGGCGCAATGCCTAAAGGGCAGGCTTCTTCAACATTTCCAATATCAAGAACGACATCGCTATGCAGCGCCAGGGAAGATTTATTATTGCCCGTAACGGAGATTATCTTTGTTCCCATTTGTTTCAAAAATGGCAAAAGCAACACCACCTCTGTTTCGCCGCTGTTTGACAACGCAAGTACAATGTCGCTGGCAACAATTTTACCAAGGTCGCCATGCCTGGCTTCGGAAGAATGTATCCAATAGGAAGGCGTGCCAGTGCTCGCCAAAGTGGCCGAAATCTTCTGTCCAATAATGCCAGCCTTTCCAACCCCGGTAACTGCGACCCTGCCGGAACACGTAAATATGACGTCTACGGCTTTTTGAAAATGATGGTCAATACGATGAATCTGATTTTTTATTGCTTCTGACTCGAGTAATAATACTTTTTTTGCATAATCTATGTCAGACAGGGGCTGTTTTTCTGTTAAGCCATTCAACATAACGTAAGGATTTTATCTTAGAGATGAAAGAGATGAAATTTATAATACTTTAGTGCTATGAAATGGGAAAAACTGCTATACTCAAGGGGTTCACAAAGTGTGATTTCAAAAATACTATAACTATTTATGTCAACAAAAGTTAAATCTAATTTTAGAAATCCCTATTTGTGAACTCTTACAGTATAGTTCCCAAGCCGGAGCTTGGGAACTAGTACATCGTTTCGTTAAAATGTGTACGTAAAAAAATGTCATTGCGAGGAGTGTAGCGACGAAGCAATCTCTTGTTCCCAAAAGACTTAAGATTGCTTCGCTGTCGCTCGCAATGACGGTATCAATATAGATATTTTAATGAAACGCTATACTAGCGTTTCTACTTTTCCAAAAAACTAAATTGTTACAAAAAAAGTATCGTATGGTTCGCTAAAAGATTCCTGGAAACTGACATTGCGTTATTGCTTTGCCAGAGCTGGTTTAAGAAAAGAACGAATCATAGTCACGAACACTATCAGCCAGGCAATATACGCTATGTAGATAAATACCTTTGATATGTTTGATATATATCCTATCCCCAGCGCCTCTGCCAGCTTTAGTGTACCTGCCGTATACGTTCCCAACGGAAACGCCAGACCCCAGTACAGCGGATTATACTTATACGGCGTCATGTGATACACGTATTTCCATATCCCGATTATTACCAGCAGCGGAATCCACCACGTTCCAAAAGACCAGAAGAACACAGAAAATCCCTTGATAAATCCATCAATATCTAAAAACGGATCTTCTATCTTCGGGATGCTTAAGCTTATTGTCGCCCCTGCAAGTGTTGTTATCGCTACAGCTCCCGTGTTGATCCAGTACGGAGGCACCAACACCTCCGGTGCTATCTTGAAAAATATTAACCTATAAGTTATTAACGTTATAATCACCACGTATAAGAAACATCCTATCATCCACCACACCATCGAGGAAAACAGGATAAAGTTTGAGGTCTCCGCAAAACACGGCGATAATAACGCACCAAGCACCGCAACCGACTGTGTGCCTACCACCGATACTAACCACCCCCCGTGTATTGTGCGCTCTATCTGCTGTTCGTTTTTTAAAAATAACAAGGTGAATGTCGATAAGGTGAGCACCACCCACAGAAATATTCCAAAAAACCACAATGACTTGGCAACGCACTGGCAGTTAACTACGGTTACAAACTGCGCCCCAAGCACGTTGGTTCCTGCTACTATCGCAAAATAAACCAGTCCAAGTTTCGGATTTGATATGTCTGAGTACAGCAAACTCCAGTACATTATTATCCTCAGTATCTGGATCGTCAATATAACCGCATATGCCACAATGTTTAAATAAAACAACCCCTGTGCTACCGGCGTTATTCCCAACATATTTGACGCTATCGATATAATGCCTGTTGACATGATAAACACAAAGTAAGCCGGGTGTAATGTTTTTATCATGTTTCTTATTCCGCCCATTTTATCTTTTATCTTTCCCTTTTCCCTTGATTATTTTCCCCCTTTCCTTACTGCCCGTTAAGTCGTTAAATATAGCGTTTGATCTTACTTTTTGCAATTCTTTTTGGTATGCTTTAAACAATTAATACTATATTTTTGATAATAACAAAATAACCGGGGAAATATATATGGGATGGTCTATAATAGGAACAATTGCGGCATTGTGTACTACAGTAGGTTTTATCCCGCAAATCATTCGTGGGATAAGGACAAAGGAATTAAATGATGTTTCCCCGATAATGTTATCCCTTTTACTACTCGGCTGCAGTATGTGGTTAGTTTACGGGTTACATTTAAGAGATATAATCATTGTGCTTGCCAATGGATTTACTCTTTCTTTTGTGAGTACTATTTTCTCTTTGCGCTTTTTATATAAATACAGGGGCAAATAATAATTGCACATTTTAAAAATAATACCTAAGCTGGCATAGCCAGAACCAAGCAACAAATAAGCACGAAATTCGAAATACGAAACAAATTCTAATGACAAAAAATGCAAAGAAATTACTGATAAAGTACTAAAGGAAGAAGAAAGAACTACACCTGTTGCAAACCATTTCTTATGGTGAACAGCGTGATTTCAGGCCTTGCAAAAAACCGTACCGGCAAATTAGATACGCCTATGCCTCTGTTTACATACATTAACGTATTTCTTTCACGAAAGAGACCCGCAGCATAACGAGCCCCAAATTTTGAGTACACGATAGGAGGTCCATAAAAGGGGAAACACACTTGCCCCCCGTGAGTATGTCCGGATATAACAAAATCGACATCCTCATACTGGATTGTTTCAATCACGTCCGGATTATGTGCCAGTAAAATCTTTGGATTCTCATCCATTCCTTTCAGGGTTTTTTTAATATCTATTTCGCCCTTCCAGAGATCATCTATGCCCGCAATAAATATATACGCGTTGTCCCTATATAAAACAATATGCTCATTTATGAGTAAGCGAATGCCATTTCTCTGCAATTCATCATAGGTGCTTCCCTTATCATCATGATTTCCAAGGATAGCGAAAACTCCCTCTTTTGCCTTCAATTCAGATAATTCTTTTGCCACCGAAGAAAGATAATCGTTGCTGCCAAAAACATAATCTCCAGTCAGGACTATTACATCAGGACATAACGCATTAGTCTTGTGGACGCAATTCCGTATAAAATCCTTTGATACATATTCACAATGATGGATATCTGAAAGTTGCGCTATTCTTAAACCTTCAAATTTAGTCGGTAAATCTTCAAGCTTTATGGTAACGTTGTTTATTTCTACCCACCGGGGCTCTAAAAAATGGCTATAACCCCCTACGGATACCATACCCAGTACACATCCGCCGGCTCCTTTTATAAATGTTCTTCTTGAAATCATACTGGCAATATTTTCCGGATCTGCAAAAAAGACAGGTTAATTTGCATGAACTCTTTAAAAAACAAAACGGTTATCTGTTTTTTCTGCATTCATGAACAAAATACTGCAATACATCCGTTTCTGTTATCAAGCCAAGAAGAGTATTTTTATCTTCAACCACCGGCAAACAGCCAACCTTTTTATCAATCATAATCTGTGCAGCATCTTCAATTGAAGTGTTCGGAGAAATGGTAATGACGTCTTTTGTCATTACCTCCGCAACTTTAACAGAATCAAGAAAAGTCTTATTTTCTTCCCAATTCGTAACAATGGAAGTCAGCGACGCCTTGTAAAGATCTCTTTGCGTCAAAATACCCACTATTTCTTTTCCATTTACTACCGGCAAATGCCTGATTCTCCCCAAATACATAATATCTTCGGCAAAGCCAAGCTTTGAATCGGCATTAAGGGTGACCAACTGTTTACTCATTATTTCCTTTACTAACATCTTTTCCCTCCATTCTAATAGCCTCTTCCAATTTTTTATTCCACTCCGTTCCATAATGGTACTGAAGATTCCCTTTTATCTTCTCATCCCATCTCCTGTAAGCGTCTTTTATCGTAGTAATAGGCTGGTGTTTTTCGGATAAATATAAAATATTTTCTGTTCGTTTCGGTAGAGGAATCAGGATAAAATCCTGTTTCTCCGATTCTACGGATATCTCCGCAAGACAAACTCCCTTTGCATTTAGCAATATTTCCCTTGTGGCTGAAACTTCATTGCCTGAGAATATTCCGCGCAAAGCGGTCAAATCATCCCTGATTGCGAGAAATGCCTTCCATTCACGCTTATAGACCAACTGCTGATAAGCGCCTGAAGTATTATATTCGTTATAAATGCATAGTCCTGTTATTTCCTGCCCGGAAGCGGCTCCGGCACAATCAGGATAATCCATGCATTGTACGGGCCTGTACTTATAAATCCTGCGCCACAAATCCATTTTTAACGACAAGGCTTCCCGGTTTGCCGAAATGATAACATCAAGAAACTTGTCGGATTAATACAATTCGTTTCTGAGTCCTTCGCTCATAGCCAACAATTTCACATGCCGAAAGCCTGCCCTCTTTTTAGAAAATATTTTACAAAGCCGATATGCCCGCCGGAACCCATACTTTCTGCAAAGGCAATATTGTAACCGATCTCATTCATGGTATGGTTTTTATCCACTCGCAATTAATTGATTTTAGATACCCGTGGTCAGGGAGAACTATGTGGTTTCAAGATATTTTTTCTGCTCCCACTCCGTTACCTGAATCCTGTATTCATCCCATTCGGAAAATTTTGAATGCAAATATATTTGATAAGTATGTGAACCCAGCGCCCTCTTCATCAACGCACTCTGTTTTAATTCATGCAACGCCTCCCCCAAAGAACCAGGCAATGTTGCAATATTACGGTATGCCAGTTCATCCTTATTAAATTCATACACATTTTCTTCTGTTGCCTTTGGCAATTCAAGCTTTCTTTTTATACCATCCAGTCCTGCTTCCAGCATTACTGCCAAAGCAAGATAGGGATTGTTGCTTGGGTCAGGACACCTCAGTTCAGCCCTTGTTGCCTGCTCCCTGCCGGGAGAATACCTCGGCACCCTGATGAGGGCAGATCTGTTTTTTTGCCCCCAGCATATATACACCGGCGCTTCATATCCCGGAACCAATCTCTTATAGGAATTCACGGTCGGAGAAAGTATTGCGCTCATCGCCCTTACATGCTCCAGTTGCCCGGCAATAAAATGTTTTGCGTTCCTGCTTAATTTATACGTGTCATTTTCATCAAAAAAAATATTGGTGTTTGTCCTTATATCAAAAAGGCTCTGATGACAATGCATCCCGCTGCCACATATCCCAAAAATCGGTTTCGGCATAAAGGTAGCATAGAGATCATGCTTATGTGCAATGGATTTTACCACCTGCTTGAAGGTCAGGGCATTCTCAGCCGTCCGTAATGCTTCTGCATATTTAAAATCAATCTCATGTTGGCCCGGAGCTACTTCGTGGTGGCTCATCTCCACATTGATACCCATTTTTTCAAGAGTAAAAATAATATCTGCCCTCACATTCCCCGCAAGGTCCCTGGGAGAGAAATCAAAATAACTTCCTACATCATGTGGGGTGGGTGCAACGGCCCCGTCATTCTTCGGTTTAAACAGGAAAAATTCCAGTTCAGGCCCCACGTTATATTCAAAATTCATATCACGGGCATTTTTAATTGCCCTCTTTAATATGTAACGGGGATCTCCCTCAAAAGGCGAACCATCAGGCATATAAACATCACAGAACAGCCTCGCAGTCACAGCAACCGTCTCCCAGGGAAGCAACGCATATGTACCTGCATCGGGTTTTAAAAACATATCACTTTCACAAATCCTTGTAAAACCTTCAATTGATGAACCGTCAAACCACAACCCTTTCTCCAAAGATTCCGGGAACTTTTCAATTGGTATGGTAACTGCCTTTACACTACCGTTAATATCGGTAAATTGTAACTGAACAAGCTTTACCTTATCGTCTTTTGCCCGGTTAATTACTGCCAAATCAATATGTTCACCCGACATGCGATCTTGCCTTTCTCTGGTTGAAAACAGATTTTACTAAAATTATTTTCCACGGTAAAATTTCTCTGTAATGAAAATTTTGACCAAACAATCGTAATCTTTTGAATAGAATGGATTAAAGAAGCAATTCTAATTGCAACAGTTACAAAAAACAAGGATTTTATACACCGCTACAGGCAGTTGCGGAGTAACGTTAGCGTCGTCGTAACTTACCAATAAATTGTGATAGTTGGGAGCAGTAGTGTATTAGTCATTGGTCCTTCGTCTTTGATTATGCCCCGCAAGACACGACGCTGTCAAAGTTTTCCATAAGCACATAATATACAAAGATATGCAATGCTTGGAGCTTTGCTGCTATTGCAGAGTGGGCAAAGCGTTGTCCGCAAAATATGCTCAAACGTCTCTCCTGCCGTTACAATACAAAAACGAAACGACAGGTATTTTGCATTCATAGAATATTTACAAAAATCAAGACAAGCAAAAAGACCGGGGAAATTGTTTACGGTATTACCAGCCTGACACAACAAAAAGCAAGTCCCAAAACCATTCTTAAGTTTTCCCGCGGACACTGGTCAATAGAAAATGGACTTCATTATGTGCGTGATACCGCTTTCCGTGAAGACCATTCTCAAATACGCACGAAAAATGCCCCAAGGGCAATGGCTTCTTTGAAGAATCTTGTGATTGGGCTTTTTCATTTTCTCCAGGTAACAAATATTGCAAAGACGCTCAGAAATTTTGCGGCAAGACCTTTTCTTGCACTTCAAATGCTTCGCTAGTAATGTAGAGAACAAAAAAAGCACTTTATTTTTTACTCTCTCTTTTTCATTACTACAGGGATACTCCCGCTCCATTTTGCTTGTTTTGCTCATTCTTGCCGATTTACATGAGAACCCTATCGTTTTTAACTTTCTTCTCCACTTATTGACGGGAGCTTTTGGTACAAATTCTTGATCCACATCTTTCGTAGGGTGACTTTGACGTTGCTGAGGTGTTACAATAAATATACTTGACAACTTGCCTATAATGGCTATAATCACATTCTTTTCTGAAAAATTCCTTTATTTTCTTTTATTATCTCAATCTGGAAAGGGCGTTATTTGTCTATTGTGAATATTCAAGAATTAGTCGAAGCAGGGTTTCATTTCGGACATAGAACAAGCAGGTGGAACCCAAAGATGAAGCCTTTTATCTTTGGTAAGCAAAATCTGATTCATATCATTAATTTACGGGAAACGGTGAAGGGTCTTATCACTGCTTGCAGATTTGTAACGAACCTGGTGCAAACAAAGAAAGATATATTGTTTGTAGGCACGAAGTGGCAGGCACAGGATATTACCGCGCGAGAAGCAAAGCGGTGTGGTATGCATTATGTCAGCGAAAGATGGCTTGGTGGTGCGTTGACAAATTTTGATACTATCAGGAGTCGTTTAGAACGTCTTGAAGAATTGGAAAAAATGAAAGATACAGGCGAAATCAACCAATACAGTAAAAAGATGATTTCCTCACTCAACAGAGAATACAAGAAAATACTTACCAATCTGGAAGGCATCCGCAATATGACCAAACTTCCAGGGGCACTTGTGGTAGTGGACCCAAGATACGAACACAACGCTATAAAAGAGGCAAAAAAATTGGGAATACCAACTGTTTGCCTGGCGGATACCGATTGTGACCCTGATATGGTAGATATTTGTGTACCTGGGAATGACGATGCGATACGGTCGATTAATCTCTTTTTATCTAAGACAGCAGACGCCGTTCTTGCCGGAAAAGAACAACTTGTTACGCTGACAAAAGATTAATCAGGTTTTTACGAAAATCCTTCCATTTTTCGTAAAATTCAGAGTTTGTATATCCTTGGATTGCCAATCTAACAACTGCCTTTAAAGATACACATCTCAAGATGTTCCGCTTGATTATTTGTAATAACAAGATTACCGGCTTCGCAACAAGGACAGTTCGTAGCTATATTATTTTGGAGGATACCGATGGCAGATAAAGCGAGTGTTATGAAATTGCGTGAACAAACAGGTGCGGGAATATTAGAGTGCAAAAACGCCTTGGATGAAGTAAATGACGATTATGATAAAGCACTGGAAATTATAAAAAAGAAAGGTTTTGCAAAAGCTTCCAGGAAAGAACAAAGAACAACTGCCGAAGGCAGAATAGGTTCTTACATTCATACTAACGGGAAAATAGGCGTAATGGTTGAGGTGAATTGTGAAACAGATTTCGTGGCAAGAAACGAGGTCTTTCAGCAGTTTTTAAAAGATATTTGCATGCAAATTGCCGCAACCAATCCAATCGCAATAAAAAGGGAAGATATTTCTTCGGAAATTGTGGAAACACAAAAAAGGGGTTTTATAGAGGATACCAAAGGAAAACCATCTGATATTTCTGAAAAAATCGTTAAAGGAAAGCTGGAAAATTTTTATAAGGAAAAATGCCTGCTGGAACAACCGTTTATAAAAGATGACTCACAAACTATTCAGGATTTATTAATTGCAATTATCGCAAAAATAGGTGAAAATATTAAAATTAATCGCTTTGCCAGGCTTGAAGTAGGGGGGAAATAGCTAGCAGTTTAGATTGCCGCACACAATCATTATGCCGAAAAATAAGAAAATAAAGTATAAACGTATCTTATTGAAAGTTAGCGGCGAAGGCTTTGGCGGTGAAAACGGAAAAGGCATCGATACTGAAAAATTTGCAACATTTGCCAAAACGATACAAAAGATTTTATCACTCGGTGCTGAAACGGCGCTTGTCGTTGGCGGCGGTAACGTGTTGCGCGGCGCTAAATTTGGCCTTTCGGGAAAATCCAGAATTGTAGCGGATCAGGCGGGGATGATTGCTACCATCTTAAATGCATTGCTTTTGCAGGACACCCTGGAAGAGTGCAACATTAAAACGCATGTAATAAGCGCAATTGAAATTAAGAATATCACAGAACCTTTTATTTTACGAAATTGTTTACGGTATCTTGAAGAAAGAAATATTGTTATTTTTGCGGGGGGAACGGGAAACCCCTATTTCACAACCGATACTGCAGCTGCTTTACGCGCGATAGAAATTAATGCCAACGTGATGCTTAAAGCCACAAGAGTTGACGGCGTGTATACAGATGATCCAGCTAATAATCCATCCGCAAAGCTGTTAAGCAAACTGACCTATGCCGAAGTATTAAACCGACAATTAGGCGTAATGGATATGACTGCGGTATCCTTGAGCATGGAAAACAAATTGCCAATAATCGTATTAAACATGAATAAAAAAGGAAATATTGAAAAGGCTGTTTTGGGGAAATCTGTTGGTACTTTTATAGGAAATTAACCGATATGTCAATAGATTCGATTTGCAAAGAAACAAAGGCAAAAATGGAAAAGGTTATCGCTCATTTGCAAGATGATTTGAAGGGAATAAGAACCGGTAGGGCAAGCACTGGTCTGGTCGAAAATATACGGGTTGAATACTACGGGAACCCTTCACCCTTAAAGCAACTTGCAGTGATTTCCACACCTGATGCACAGTCAATCTTGATAAAACCTTACGATACTACTATAGTATCTAATATCGAAAAGGCAATCATTCAATCAGACATCGGCCTGAACCCTTCTGTTGAAGCTAAAACCCTGCGCATCGTTATTCCTCCGCTTAATGAGGAGAGGAGAAAAAAACTTTCCGTAACCGTAAAAGATTTTGGGGAATCAACAAAGGTTTCTTTGCGTAATATACGGCAGGATTCAAATAAACAAGCGGATAAAGAAAAGAAAGAAAATATTTTAACAGAAGACGATGTTAAGCGCGCCAAGGATGAAATTCAAAAAATTATCAAAGACTTTGAAACTAAGGTAAATGATTTAATCAAAAGAAAGACTGAAGAAATACTCAAGGTATAAACGTACCGTTGAAACGTATATTATCGATGTTTTTTCCCTTTGTAATTTTATTTTCTGCGTGCAATATTCATACATTTCTGTATAATGGGGGCATAGCTCAGTCGGTAGAGCACCGCCCTTTTAAGGCGGGTGTCGATGGTTCGAGTCCATCTGCCCTCATTTACTATTGTGCATAAATGGCCCCATCGTCTAGTCTGGTCTAGGACAACAGATTTTCGATCTGTGAACTGGGGTTCAAATCCCCATGGGGTCATATATGATTTGAAAAAGCCATAAGAAACCAAACTCTTATGGCTTTTTTGTTTTATAACAAATTTTGACCTATAATCCAAAATTTATCGTTTGGTAACATTTTAGTTTTTTAAAAAATTCCAATAATAGCGATGTTTGCCGCATGTGTATGGGCGAAGCATTTGCTATAAATTGTCATAGATAAATTCATACCCAAACGGGCAAATGCTTCGCCCATACTTTTTCAAAAAACTAAGTTGATACTTTTATGGAGATCACGACTTGATGGTGCGTCTGTGCTGTTTGTTGGGAGGCGATGTCATTGTTTTTGATGCAGTTTTGAAGAAGAGAGACATTCATTTGTCTGCATTTTCGGGTGGCTACCTGTGAGGGTGTTGCTCCCGGTCTTTGGCGCAATCTGTCACCGTGCCTTTGATAAGGTTTATGGTATGAGGAATAACCGGCAGAACGACGGAGAGGTTTTCCGCAACGCCTTTTGGGCTTCCAGGAAGGTTTATGATAAGGGTTTGCCGATATATCCCTGCCACCGCCCTGGAACCCATTGCCCTTGGTGTGTGCTTCATCCCTTCCATACGCATTGCTTCTCCGAAGCCAGGCAATTCTTTTTCTATCACTGCCCTTGTTGCCTCAGGCGTGATATCGCGAGGGCCAACTCCGGTACCTCCGGTTGTGATGATAAGATCGGATAGTTTGGAGAATTCACGAAGTTTTTTGATAATGAGGTCTTTTTCATCGGGGATTATTTCGTATGCGACAATGGATGTATTGATTTGTTGGAGCATCGTACGGATAATCTCTCCGCTTTTGTCTTCGCGCTCCCCTTTTGACCCTTTATCGCTCAATGTTACTATTGCGGTGCGAATCATAGTTTACACCCCAGAGGGATATTCATGTATTAAAATTTCATCTCCGGCTTTAATCATTCCGCTGCTAAGGATTTCTGCAAAAATCCCTTCTCGCGGCATGATACAGTCGCCTGCCTTGTAATAAATGGCGCAGCGGTCATGGCATAATTTGCCGATTTGGGTTATCTTTATGATAATATCATTTCCGATTTTCAGCGTAGTTCCAACAGGAAGCGATTTTAGTTCTATGCCACTGGTGACAATATTTTCTCCAAAATCGCCGTCTTTTATCTCTAAGCCTTTACTACGCATCACGTCGGCGCTTTCCGTTGCAAGCAGACTCACCTGGCGGTGCCATTTTCCTGCATGGGCATCTCCCTCTAGGCCATAATGTTTAATTGCCATGCATTTGCCTATATTTCGTTTCTGGATACCTTTTCTTTCGCTTACGCAGACAGCTAAAATTTTCCCCATTGGTATTTTAATATACGAATAAGTTTATTAATGAGTACAATATGTTTTCTTACTGCACGCTATTGCAAATCGGAAATCCCGGAAGAAGTTTAACAAGGGAAGTTTTTGGTGTCAAGGAGAACCTCTTGCGGGGCACGACAACGTCAAAGTCACCCTACGAAAGACGCGGATCAAGAATTTGTGCCAAAAGCTCCCGTCAATAAGTGGAAAAGAAAGTAAAAAACGATAGGGTTCTCATTTAAATGAGTAAAAATAAGCAAAACAAGCAAAATGGAGCGGGAGTATCCCTGTAGTAATGAAAGAAAGAGAGAGAGAGTAAAAAATAAAGTGTTTTTTTTTGTTCTCGACATTACCAGCGAAGCATTTGAAGTGCAAGAAAAGGTCTTGCCGCAAAATTTCTGAGCATCTTTGCAATATTTGTTACATGGAGAAAATGAAAAAGCCCAACCACAAGATTCCTCAAAGAAGCCATTGCCCTTGGGCATTTTTTGTGCGTATTTGAGAATGATCTTCACGAAAAGCGGTATCACGCACATAAGGAATTATTTGCAGAACGCAAAAAATTAAAAATTATACAAATAAATCAAAACAAACCGTTCCTGAGCGAATTATCAAAAAAACAGAAGGTTATATTCGACGCTTTCGGAATTCGGGAAGAGGTATTACATAGTTATTAACTTTCTTATCCAATTTAGGTATAAATGGAATGGAGTGTCCATAGCAGGGTATAAGTGTTATAGGAGATGGAAAAAAATTGGCACCTTAGGTAACCGTAAAGTAGTGTATCACCGTTTTTCCAACCCTTTCCTTCCAGATGTAACATTACTTTGTTAAAGAAAGCGTCTGAAAAAATATTTTTAAGTCGTAAGTCGAGTCGGCCACAACTTATGATTTAGCAATGCTTTGCGATAAATATTTACTCTTGATTTTGCTCGTTACTTCCGGTATTAATTGCACTTGTAAATTTTTTACACAATCAATTACCGGAGCAAAGGATTTGAGTATTTTCAGAACAAACATACCGTTATTAAATAAATTTCTTGAACATTTTGCATCGTGTTTTACTAAAAAACAATTTGCAATGTTTCTACTTGTTGTCTACGCAATGTTTAAAGACTATAAAAGAAATTCACTGGAGGCCATGGCGCAAGCCGTTCATACGGATTACCAGAAATTTCAATACTTCTTTTCTGAATCCAAATGGGATTTACCCGCATTAAAGCAGAAAAGAATGGACATTATCCAAAAACAAAGAACCACGGCATTGACAAAAGACAGCATCCTTACCATAGATGATACCGGATGTCCAAAGCCCTATGCTAAAAATACAGAGGCAGCCAAATGGCAATATTGCGGTCCGCTTAAAAGGCCGGAAACCTGCAATGTTGTTGTTGGCGCGGCATTTGTCTCAAAAACAAAACATTTTCCCCTGGATGTTATTCCCTACCTTCCTGCCGATGAGTTCGGGGAAGGGAAAAATGATCCCAAATTTAAAGACAAAATACAAATAGCAATGGATATGTTTGATGCTGCTTCTAACGTCTTTGATTTTTCAGCTATTGCCTTCGACACATGGTATGCCTCTCAACGGTTTCTCGAACATATTCACGCAAAAAAGAAACACTTTTTTTCAGAAATAAAATCAAACAGAAATATCTCCATGTACCATCCGGAAAAACAAAAATATTGCATAATCAAACCAGATGAGCTCGTGACCCTCATCAAAAAGCATTATGCCGACAAAACCAAGTATGTTACTTTAAAATCCGCGGATGGAAGTGAAGTTTCCTATAAAACCTACACGTTTGACGCCAAACTGAATGGTTGCAATGTCCCGTTGAAGTTTGTGGTAATTTTGGGAAAATGGAACAAGGAAGATGATAAAAAATATCATGTCCTTATCACCAATCAACTCGACGCCTCTGTAAAAACGGTTATCACAAACTATCTGTTGCGTTGGGGTATTGAACACTGTTTCAAGGAATTGAAGGATACTTTTTATTTCGATCATTATCAGGTAAGGCACATTGACAAGATTGAGCGATATTGGAATATTTGTCTGATCTCATGGACATTCGTTTACTGGATAAAACAAAACGCTTATCTGGATAAAATCATGGAAACAAAACCTTCTACCTTTAATGAATTCAAAAAAGCAATCAATTCCCTGCTTGAATTCTCATCAACAAACGCTTTATCAAAGAACGAAAAACTCTCACAAGAATATTTTAAAATTAAATCCGCTCGATTTAAGAAAAAAATCGCCGCTTAATTTTTAACAAAGTAATGATGTAAGTAATTTCCCGGATAGTATATTTTGTGCCGTTCCAAATAAACCAAACGGGTTTGAGTTTTTTTTTGTTATCACCAAAAATCGCCCCTACTTTGATCGCTTCATGAACTTCAGTAATCATACCGTCATCCCCCCGGAAATCACTGTTATAACTTCTCTAACAACCGCACCACCGCAGTAACCTTGCCAATGATGCGAACCTCATCTTGTTCTCCCTGGAGCACAATGGGTTTCATCATTGGGTGTTCCGGGTGCAATTCCAGCGTATTTCCCTTCTTGTAGAATCTTTTGACCGTGGCCTCACCATTTATGAGGGCAACCACAATTTCCCTGTTATTGGCAACCGGTTGCGGCCTCACCAGTACGAGGTCGCCTTCCTGTATATGAGCATTAATCATGCTGTCTCCCTCAACCCGCAAAAAAAATGCGTCTCCGGTACGGCAGATTGTTTTATCTACTGCAAGATATCCCATAATATCTTCTATTGCCGGATGAGGAGCGCCTGCTTTGACACTTCCAACAATGGGGATGAGATTCGTTTCTGCATGTCCGGCCGGGGCTTCTATAATTTCAATAGCCCTGGGACTGTTGTATTGTTTTTTGATGTGTCCTTTACGGGCAAGGATGTCAAGATACTTTTTGACGATATTGGTGCTGGAAAGATCCATCCCGCGCATAATCTCGCGTACCGTAGGTGGATACCCTTTTTCCTGAAGAGATGCTTTTAAAAAGGCTAGAAAATCCGCCTGTTTTTTGGTTAAAATAGTATCCGTTAATTTTTCTTCATTGGTGGACATATGTTTACCATTATATTTTTTGCTGTAACTTTGTCAATTCTCTTTTTAAAACATTACTTTGTTAAAAATTAAGCGGCGATTTTTTTCTTAAATTGAGCGGGGAATTGATTGCTTTTTGGAGACATCTTTACCTTCTCCGAGCATATGGCTATAAGCCAAATGAATGAATACGGGTTTGATAAAATATTACAAGGGCTTGATTTTACAGAGGATCTAATTGCCTGTTCCAAGACGCTCATTGTGGGGAGAATGGTTCATCCTGGCAGCGAGCGTGATACCGTGCGATGGCTTTCTGAAACAAGCGGGGGTGGTAGAGCTGTTAGACTCCGGGGTTAAACTGTATGATAAAGCGCTGCATCGCGCGGCAGTTTTGCTGTGGGAGAATCATGTTGCCATAGAGCAAGGGTTATCAAAGCGGGCGCGAGAGATATTTTTCCCTCAAAGAGATGGTGATTTTATATGATTTAACAAATACCTATTTTGAGGGTAGCAAAAGAGAGTCGTAATGATTGTCCGTTAATTACGCTATCCCTTACCGTTGATGAAGAGGGATTTCCCAAACAGAGCAAGATTTTCTGGGGCAATGCATCAGGGCCTGATATCCTGAAAGATATTTTGGCGGGATTAAAAAAAGAAGTTGGAATAGAGGCATTCAATTGTTTTCGGCTTCACCACTATTGCAAATAAATCATTGAATGGTTATATTCAGACATTACGCTGCCTGTTGGAGTGTTAAAAGCATCGCAAAAAAATCATTTAAATTGCGTCTTTTGAAAAACGTAAGAGCTAGAGACGAAAGACGAAGGATGTCCGTAGTCCGTAATCCATAATCCATCGTCCCTACATTGTGCGGAAAACAGCGCTATTATTGGAATTTTTCAAAAAACTAAAGTGTTACGATTTCTCCTTTTAATTTTGAGTGAAATAAACAAAACAAGTGAAATGTATATGGAATTTAAAAATAAAAGAGTTACCGTTATGGGACTCGGTGTATTTGGGGGTGGCATTGGCATAACACAATTTCTTGCAAGGCAGGGGGCGCATGTCACGGTAACGGATATAAAGAGTAAAACAGATCTTTCACAATCCCTGCGGCATCTTGAAAATCTGCAGATTACTTACCGGCTGGGCGAACACAGAGATGTAGATTTTATCAATACTGATATGGTCATCGTCAGCCCTGCTGTTCCCGGGGATTCAAAATTCATACAAATTGCAAGGGAAAACGGTGTTCCTATTGACACAGAAATGAACATATTCTTTAAACTTTGTCCCGCTTTCACCATTGGAGTAACCGGCAGCAACGGGAAATCCACCACAACCACGCTGATTGGCGACATTTTGCAACAAACCTCCAATAAAATATGGGTTGGAGGCAACATCGGTAAATCACTGCTTCTGCAACTCGAAGAAATGAAGCCGGCGGATATTGTGGTGCTGGAGCTATCCAGTTTTCAACTGGAATCGCTCTCTTCAATTAAAAAGAGTCCCTGTATAAGTATAGTAACAAATATTTCTCCCAACCATCTGGACAGGCATAAAGACATTGATTCTTATATCCATGCAAAGAAGAATATTATCTTGCATCAGAAGCAGAGTGATTCCGCCATTCTGAATTACGATGACACGGAGCTGAGAACATGGGGAAAAGAATGTTATGGCCGTGTTTTGTGGTACAGCACACAACAACCGGTAGAAAATGGCGCATTTCGTGAAAACGAACATATTGTAATTTCCATAGATGGGAATACCATTTCGATACCCTGTGTCTCAAAAATCAAACTTCCTGGAGACCACAATCTCCACAATGTACTTGCAGCATCGTGTGCAACATATTTACACGGCGCAAACAAACAAACCATTGAAAAAACAGTTACTTCTTTTTGTGGATTAGAACACCGTTTGGAATTTGTAAGAGAGGCAAAAGGCATCAGGTATTATAATGATTCTAAAGCAACCACCCCCGAATCTGCAATTGCCGCAATTATGAGTTTTAAGAACTCTGTGCTTATTGCTGGAGGATACGATAAGGGAAGCGATTTTGAGGAATTTGCCGCAATTTGTTCAAATTACTGTAAAGCTGTTGTTCTTATTGGAAAAACTGCAAACAAAATAGAGGAACTTATTTCTCTAAAAAAGGGGGAAAAAGAATACCCCCATGTATGCGTTGCAAATACCTTAAAAGACGCCTTTCAAACAGCAAATACCCTCACAACACCGGGAGGCGTTTTATTGTTCTCACCAGCCTGCGCTAGCTATGATATGTTTAATAACTATGAAGAACGCGGCAAACAATTTAAAAATATGGTGTTGTCACTATGACTAAATATATACTCAATCAGACTGAAACCCGTGGTTTCAGTCTGATTGAGTATATTTCTCTTCTCCGGGACGAAGCGGACTTTTCGGCATCCATTTATAATTTCCATCGCTTGTATCATCTTTTCTGTAATTGTAAGATTTTACGATAGTTTCTATTATGGGATCAGTTATACTCAAGGGGTACATAAAATGTGATTCCAGAAATACTATGACTATTTATTTCAACAAAAGTTAAATCTAATTTTAGAAATCCCTATTTGCGAACTCTTACGGTATAGTAAAAGAAGAATATCCACATAATTACCTATGCTTGCGGTTGCTATCCACTGAATAGTGAATTCATTGTCTATTAACAATGACGTTCTTGCATGGGGACGCATTATTTTTATGAATTTTTCTTCTTTTATCCTCTCCGCTACAATATTAATAGTTTTATTGTTGTCATTCGATTTTGCTTCGATTGTTCACATGTTCTTCCCTACGGAAAGTTTATCTCTGTTAATAACAACAGTGACGTTTTTTTCTTCTTGTTTTTCGCACATCCCGGATTTTAGCGGAAGCGAAATCCATTCGATGTCTTTAGGGATATCAATTTCATACTGAAGTGTCTTTACATTAGAAAGAATTTTCCACTTTTCTTTTCCTTTATTCAGTAAGGTAAATGACTTTTTGGTTTCAATATCGCCAAAATTTAATTCCATTGGAACGATTTCAAGAACCGGCTCTACTCTGTCCAGATATTTGAGTACAACAATCGCAATTATAATGATACCCATTAAGGCAATGATTTTTTTACGGGTGATTTTTTTTTCATTTTTGACGCCTCCTGTAAAATCCGATTTAACGTTTTATCCAACGAATAAATTCATAAAAGAGATTAATTGCCGGTTGGGATAATGAATGTCTGTATAATGTTCTGAAAGTATTGTCGTTATCATGCGATATTATGCGATTGTCCTTGTCAAATATCCTTGTTTGACACAAAAAGCATCTCCCGATGCCCTACGGAATCCCTGGCAATTACAAAGATGGGTATATCCTGTGACTCTGACACCTTTTTAAAATCCTTGTCTCTGATAAACAGAAAGACCCGTTCGTTTGAATTCATGTATTTCTTCAGATCCTCAGAATCATTTATTACCGGCATGTGATTTCTATTCGTATAAAACAGGTATGTGTCTCTGAGAAAATTATACATTGCCAGTTGATCGCCGGGTTTCATTGCAGCATTTGCCTTGTCGCAAATTTCCTTTGCCGATTTGTACTGATTTAATAATGGGATTACCTGCAGTGTACTCAGGGTAAATAGAGAGAAAACAAGCAGGATGAGGACAAAGAGGAAAGGCAATATTCTTGAGTGTTTTATGAAACGCAGCATAATTATGCCGCCGGCAAAAAGTAACAATACAAATGGTATGGTAAGACGAATGTGTTCAGGCCGAAATTTGTATATACCTAACGGTAAGAGAAACCCTAGAAATATGGTTAGTCCGCTTATGAAATAACAAGGGATATAGCCTGTTTTCCTGAAACGGATATCCCTGAATTGTTCTACAAACTCATTCAGAAACCATGCGATTATTAAAGAGGCGGCAGGATAGAGTGGAAGAACGTAGATGTCCCTTTTCCCCGAAACGATAGAAAAGAAAAAGAAGATAACGACAAACCAAACCGCAGGGAATACCACTTCCTGAAACCTCTTTCTCCCTTCTCGTGAAAACAGATACACGACAACGCCTGGGATAAAGATTGTCCACGGAAAATAATTCAGGGGGAAATGGATAAAATAGTAATAAAGAGGCCGTTTATGGGCAAAGGAATCAGCGAACCGTCCGATATTTTGCTTGAATAATATTTGTTGCGTATATTCCTTACCACCGTATATGCCTGCCAGATATACCCACGAGAACACCAAAATTGCAAAAAGAACTCCCCCTATCCAGGGTTTTGTTTCTTTCAAAACTTTTATATCTCTTTTCAGAGAAAGATATGCCACGACTACGAGGAATGGAAGAAGAAATCCTACAGGGCCTTTTGTAAGCGTTCCAAGGGCCATGAAGATATAAAAGAGGGTGTAATAACGGCCTTTATTTCCCGCTTCCTTATAGCCTTTATAGAAACTGAACAAGGCTGCCATAACGAAAAAGGTAAGCAGCACGTCAAAGGCAGCACGGTGCGTCATCCAAAGGAATTTTATGCTGGTGGCGAGTATAAGGGCTGAAAGCAAGCCTATTCTGGTGTTATGGAAAACATTTCTGGCAAAATTAAACAGTATCAGGCAGCATCCCACACCTGCGAGGGCAGAAGGCAAACGCGCGGACAGGTGCGTTATTTTACCGAACGGGACGGAAAACAGATTAATCATCCAGAATAAAAGGGGGGGTTTGTGGGGATATGGTTCGCTATTTAACTGCGGAAGTATAAAATTGCCGCTATCCCGCATTTCTTTGGAGACCTGTGCGTAACGGGGTTCATCCGGCGCCCAAAAATCCCTTTTTCCTGTATTGAAGAGAAAGAGGAATGAAAGGAAAAGTACCAGGATGACGGTCAATAAGCGTATATTTATCGTAGTTTTGTTCATTTAAATAACGATATTTGTACGATGCTATGTGATAATATGACGATACTCCCTTCATGTGAAAAGGAATACATTGTAAGGAATTTTAGCACAGTTAACAAATTCCGTCAACGATTATAGCAAAATGATAATGGGTTTTTTGGCCAGTAAATGGCTTTGTATTAAACTGTAAACCTTTTGAGTATATCTGTTATTGGCTTGACAATGTTTAACCCTCTCAGTATCCTAAACTGGCAAAGCCTGAACCAAGCAAGAAATACGAAATACGAAGTACGAAATACGAAACAAATTCGAATAACAAAGCATAAAATCCAAAACATACAACAATATGAAGCACGAAATGCAAGATACGAAAGACGTACTTGTTTAGAATTTCAAATCATTTTGTTATTGGAATTTGTTTCGTATCTCGTGTTTTCGGATTTTACTGTTAAATATTTTGCCTGAAAATGCAAAGAAATTAAGGTCTTTCCATGGAAAAGAGGGTAATTCAATTTGTCTCATATTTATATTTTCGAAGACGCCAATTATTCACGCCTTGCTCCCCTCGTATACACCAGGGCAACGTTTGAGTTGCGTTGTGGTTTGTATACGCAATGGGAAAGGATATCTAGACTTTATCCCGGTGCTACCATTACCCTTTTCTGCAGGGATGCCCTCGCGGATATTGTAAAGGAACGTTATCCCCTGGAGGTGAATGCCCCCCGGAAACAGAACGATAGCTGTCTTTTTATAAACGGCCGCGCGATTCTTTCGCGTCCTGTTTCTTTGGAAGGCCCTGAGGAAATTGGCATGCAAGGCGATACGGTTGTTTACCTTCGTCTCAAAAAAAATTCCCCTGGAAAAATATCGTATAACACATTTCTTGAAGAAAACTATCATGAAAAATGGGAAAACACCTTGCCTAGGGTTGATATTCATACGCCGGTATTCAGTTATTATTGGGACATTATAAAACGTAATGCACATCAAATAGCGGAAGACTTTTCCTTATTTGTTAAGGAGGGACGGAATGCGGGGAACGTGTATGAAGGCACTTATCTCATCAATAAAGATAAGATATACATTGGAAAGGGCAGCAGGATCAAACCTTGCTGTGTACTCGACGCAGAGAATGGGCCGGTTTATATTGGCAATAATGTAACCATTTCCCCTAATACCTCCATTGAGGGGCCGGTTTACATTGGAGATAATTCTGTAATCCTGCCCAATTCGCGGTTACGGGGAGGCACCAATATCGGAGAAGTATGCAAAATAGGGGGAGAAATCGTAAACACAATATTCCACAGCTTTACCAACAAACAACATGACGGATTCTTGGGCGACTCCTATCTTGGTTCATGGGTCAACATCGGGGCGGATACAACGAACAGTAATTTACTTAATACCTATGGCCTCATAAAAGTTCAAATGGGAAATACCCTCATAAACACAAACCACAATTCCCTTGGCATGGCGATGGGAGATCATACGAAAACCGCCATAAATACGACGATTATGACAGGGAGTGTCATTGGCTTTGCATGCAATATTGTCACCAATCTCTATCCTCCGAAATATCTACCTTCGTTTTCATGGTGTACCGTCAATGGGATAAGGGTTTACGAGTGGGATAAGGCATTATGTGTGGCAAGGCTTGCTATGGAAAGACGGGATAAAAAAATGTCCGCTGCGGAAGAGGAACTTTTTAAAAAAATATTTCAGCTTACTGAAAATGAAAGAACTATATGCAAAAAGACATAAAACATGAACAAATCATCAACGAAAAGATAATTATCGATACCAGTATCTTTACCAATCCGGAAGTTTATCAGACCTTTGGCAATGACCCTACAGATGCCCTGCGTTCTTTTCTTGAAATTATCAGCAAATTGAAAGGGCCTACCTTTTATATGCCGCAGACGATTTATGAGGAGCTTTTAAACTTTGTAGAGATAAAAGATATACAAGTTGATTTGCAAATGTTATTGCAGCAAAAATCCCCGAAACGTTACGAGTTGACCGTTCCCGCGTTTTTGCTCTATGAACTTATTGAAGACGTACGGCTGAGGATCGATAAGGGCTTGAGGGTGGCGGAAACCGCCGTCAGGGAAACCTCGCCCGATACCGAACCTGAAGCGATAGCAAATCTCAGGAAAAAATATCGCATGGCGCTGCGTGAGGGAATTATTGACAGCAAAGAAGACGTTGATTTAATCCTGCTTGCAAAAGAAATGGACGGCATAATGATGACTGCGGATACCGGCATTGTCAAATGGGCGGATAAGCTAGGTATAAGGTACATCGACCCTCGCATGTTACGGAGTATTTTGGATAAGCTGGCTGCTGCCTCCTGATGGTACTGCCAAATGCCTGATTTAAAAATATGTGTAATACGGAGGATCTGTGGTTTCAATATCTTTTTACCGGTTTTGAAGCTTTACCAACACTGTTTAGGTTGTTAATTATTACGTCTCTATCATGTGTCCAAGTTTTTCCTTTTTCGTACGCAGATATTTTTGATTTTCTGCGTTTGGTTCAACAACGATTGGCACGCGCTCAACTATTTCCAGTCCATATCCTGCAAGCGCGGCAAATTTTTTTGGATTGTTCGAAAGCAAACGCATTTTAGTAATGCCCAGATCTCTTAAAATTTGTGCGCCGATTCCATAGTCCCTTTTGTCCACTGGAAGTCCTAGTTTCTCATTTGCCTCTACCGTATCCAATCCTTTATCTTGTAAGTGGTACGCATGCAATTTGTTTTCTAAGCCGATCCCTCGTCCTTCCTGCCTCATATAAAGCAAAACACCCTTACCGTTTTCCTTTATGATTTTGAGGGCATTATGAAGCTGTTCTCCGCAGTCACAACGCAAAGAACCGAAAACATCGCTCGTCAGACATTCATCGTGTACCCTTACCAGTATCGGTTCATTTTGCATTGGGGAAGGAGTATTTATGTCTTTGCTGCCAACTTCCAGGCATAAAGCAAGGTGGAGGTACTCATCAACAAAGGAACGATAGAGATGAAGGATGAATTCCCCATATATTGTGGGGAGTTTTGCGGTTACGCGTTTCTCAATTAATCGTTCCTGTTCATGGCGGTATTTTATGATATCCGCAATTGTACAGATTTTGAGATTGTTTTTTTCGGCAAATTTTTTGAGGTCCGGAAGTTTTGCCATGTTTCCGTCTTCCCTCATAATTTCGCAAATGACTGCGGCATTTTTGAGACCGGCAATGCGGGTTAGGTCAACGGCTCCTTCTGTATGGCCGGCTCTGACAAGAACTCCGCCGTTATGCGCCTTTAGCGGAAATATGTGACCTGGTCGAACAAAGTCTTCCGCAGTGGCATTATCATCAATGGCTGTTAATATGGTCGTTGCCCTGTCTTTGGAAGATACGCCTGTGGAAATTTCTCTTGCGGCGTCAACGGAAACGGTAAAAGGCGTCTGAAAGCTTGATGTGTTATTGGAAACCATTGGATAAAAGTCCAGTTCTTCAGCCCTTTTGGCATTTATCGCAAGGCAAAGAATGCCTCTTGCATGTGTTAGTATAAAGTTAATAGCTTCGGGAGTAACCCTTTCCGCTGCAAGAATTAAATCCCCCTCATTTTCCCGACTCTCGTCGTCTATTAATATTGTCATTTTCCCATTTCTAAGGTCTTCTATTACTTCTTGTATTGAATTGAATTGCATTGAATACACCTCACAATTGATTTGTCTATGAAATACTGCCCGTGTTGTAAAAGGACAAGCATGAACTGTTATTTAAAGATAATAATATTACATAAATATACGATAATTTCGTAACATTTTAGTTTTTTTAAAAAGAATGGGCGAAACATTTGCTCCTTTGGGTATGAATGCATTTATGACAATTTACAGCAAATACTTCGCCCTTACACTATGCGGCAAAACACCGCTATTATTGGAATTTTTCAAAAAACTAAAGTGTTACAAAGTAGCATATTATTTCCTATAACTATAACAGAGGCAAAGTCTTAATCAAGCAAAAAGCTAACATGGCAAAGTTTTTTAATTTGCCTTGACACATTTATTTTTTAGTTGTACGATTTGAAATCCTAAAACTATTGCAATGTCTGCGGTAAACCTATCGTAAGGCTTTGCATTAAAACAAATTAAGCTGCCTTTGGCAGCGACTTTATGCCGTTGCTGATGTTTAATTGCATAGACGCATTGCATGCGTCTATAAACTGTTGCATGTAATGAAAATGTTGACAAAACAGAGACGTATGCAATGCGTCTATACAAAAATATTGAAATTCCCCGGTGTTATAAATTATGAATGAAAAAAAGGCAATATTGGTACTGGAAGACGGAACGTGTTTCAATGGATGCTCATTAGGGGCTGCCGGAGAGACAATTGGGGAACTTGTCTTCAATACGAGCATGATGGGATATCAGGAAATCCTGACAGATCCATCATATGCAGGTCAGATTGTTGCTTTAACGTATCCGTTAATAGGCAATTATGGCATTAATGAAGAGGACGTTGAATCATACAAACTTTTTCTGGAAGGATTTATCGTTAAAGAATGCTCTCCATTCTCCAGTAATTGGCGGTCAAAAATAGATTTATCAGAATTTCTTGTGAAAAAGGGGATCGTTGGTATTCAAGGTATTGATACCAGGGCACTTACATGCCAGATCCGTGATTTTGGATCGCAGCAGGGCATTATTTCAACCATAGATTTTGATAGGACACGGTTGCAGGAAAAAGCAAAATCAGCGCCTGGTCTTACCGGAAGAGATTTGGTTGCAAAGGTGACCTGTGAAAAACCGTATGACTGGGTAAATAAAAAAGGCACACCTCACTTATCCCGTAAATACAAGGTTATTGTTTATGATTGTGGCGTAAAATACTCTATTTTAAGAAAATTGGCGCATGCCGGTTGTTCTGTACACGTCGTTCCTGCAAAAACCTCATTTGAAACGGTATTGGAGATGAATCCTGACGGCATTGTTCTTTCCAACGGACCTGGAGACCCTTCGGTCGTTTCATATATGATTGAGAACATTAAAGGCCTGTTAGGGAAAAGGCCAATATTTGGGATATGCCTGGGACATCAGTTGCTGGCGCTCGCATTGGGGCTGAAAACGTCCAAACTCAAGTTTGGGCATCATGGCGGAAACCAACCCGTCATGGATTTATCGACTAAAAAGGTGGAAATCACTGCCCAGAATCACTGTTTTGCCGTGGAAATACCATCGCAGGGCATGTTGCATAAAAGCACTTATGGGGATGTGGAAATTACACATCTGAACTTAAATGATAAATCCGTAGAGGGGTTGAAATGCCATTCTGTGCCTGCCTTTTCCGTGCAATACCACCCGGAAGCCTCCCCAGGGCCTCACGATGCAGATTATTTGTTTGATAGATTTTTGCAGACGATGAAAAGTTGATGCTTTGGAGAGATATGAGCAAAAAGGAAACCACAGATTTCTTGGCGCGGCCTTTGGCTGCAACCAAATTCGAAATACGAAATAAATGCTAAATTTTAATTTCAAAATGTTCAAAACCCGTTTTTTTCATTGAGATTTTGTATTTTGAAATTTGTTTCGGATTTCGTGCTTCGCATTTCGGATTTTTTATATTGTGCTTGTTATGTTCCAGCTATACCAGCTTAGGGACTAATAAGTTTGTTCGTGCCAACCAACCCTATCGATATTAAGATGCTACATTAAATTTTTCGGGGAATAGATACTTTTAGCTATATATAAAATGCCCAAACGAAATGATATTGAAAAAATCCTGATTATTGGCTCTGGCCCTATTGTCATTGGCCAGGCGTGCGAATTTGATTATTCCGGCACCCAGGCATGCCACGCCTTAAGGGAAGAGGGATATACGGTTATCCTGGTAAACAGCAACCCGGCGACGATTATGACTGACCCGGAGGTGGCGGACAAAACGTATATTGAACCCATCACAACGGAAATAATTACAAAAATCATTGAAAAGGAACGCCCGCAGGCGATATTGCCGACGCTTGGGGGGCAGACAGGGCTAAATGCCGCTGTGTCCCTTGCAGAAAAAGGCGTATTGGATAAGTTTAATGTAGAGCTTATAGGCGCAAAACTAAAAGCCATAAAAATGGCTGAAGACCGTTCGCAATTTAAGGCGGCGATGGGGCGTATTGGCGTACAAGTGCCTGAAAGTGTGTATGTCAATTCTTTAGACACTGCGCTGAAGATTATAGACGCCATCGGTTTCCCTGCCATTATCCGTGCATCTTTCACGCTTGGAGGGTCAGGAGGCAGTACGGCGTATAACATTGAAGAATATAAAGAGTATATAACTACAGGGCTGGAGACAAGCCCCATTCATGAAGTTTTAGTAGAACGTTCAGTTCTTGGGTGGAAAGAGTATGAACTGGAAGTTATGCGTGACTTAAAAGATAATGTCGTCATCATATGCTCTATTGAAAATTTTGACCCAATGGGAGTCCATACGGGCGACAGTATCACTGTGGCGCCTGCGCAGACGCTTACTGACATGGAGTATCAGAAAATGCGTGATGCCGCGGTCAGAATCATCAGGGAAATAGGCGTTGAAACCGGAGGTTCAAATATTCAGTTTGCCGTCAACCCTGAAAATGGCGAGATGCTTGCGATTGAAATGAATCCAAGGGTCTCAAGGAGTTCTGCATTGGCTTCAAAAGCCACAGGATTCCCTATCGCAAAGATCGCCGCAAAACTTGCAATCGGGTATACGCTCGATGAAATCCCTAATGACATTACCCGCTACACCCCCGCCTGCTTTGAACCGGCCATAGATTATTGTGTAGTCAAAATTCCGCGGTTCAATTTTGACAAATTCCCTGATACTATCCAGGAGCTTACTATTCATATGAAATCAGTCGGTGAGGTTATGGCGATTGGCCGTACTTTTAAAGAAGCGGTAGGCAAGGCGATTCGTTCTCTCGAAACCGGGCGAAGCGGTTTTGACCCCCTCCTGCCTTCTGGAATCGATGACTGGACGGCTGAACAAAAATCGGAATATTTACAAATGAAACTGATTACGCCAACCCCCGACAGGTTATGGCATATTGCGGACGCTTTTCGTCTGGGCATGACCCTTGACGAAATTTATACCTATTCCCGTATTGACAAATGGTTTCTTTATAACATTAAACAAATAACAGACCTTGAAAATGAGATTAAACAAAGACATTTAATGGTAAAGTTAAAGGACAATGACGCATCACAAAAAAACAGGGATTTTGTTATGAATGCTGAATTGCTTGCAAAAGCAAAACAATATGGGTTTTCTGATATATTTTTAGCCAGGTTATGCGGTTCCGATGAGAAGACAATAAGGGAATACCGGTACCGGACGTCTGTGAGGCCGGTATTTAAACATGTGGATACATGTGCCGCAGAGTTTAAAGCATTTACCCCTTATTTATATTCAACGTACGAAACTTCGTGTGAAGCGGATCCCACTACAAAGAGAAAGATTATTATTTTGGGGAGCGGCCCTAATCGGATAGGACAAGGAATTGAGTTCGATTACTGTTGTGTGCATGGAGTTTACGCCTTAAAAGAGCTGGGGTATGAAACCATTATGGTGAATTGTAATCCGGAAACGGTAAGCACGGATTACGACACTTCTGACAGGCTCTACTTTGAACCTCTAACCATGGAAGATGTTCTGGAGATAATTCACAAGGAGAAACCCGAGGGCGTAATTGTTCAATTTGGAGGGCAGACTCCGCTGAAGCTCGCGGTTCCCCTGGAAAAAGAAGGGGTGAAAATTCTGGGCACTTCTCCTGAGAATATTGATGTTGCCGAAGACCGTGAACGGTTTGCGTTGCTTATGAACCGGTTAGGACTAAAGCAGCCGGAAAATGGCTGTGCAAACTCTGCGGAAGATGCGAAGATGATAGCAAAAAGGATAGGATATCCGGTTTTATTACGCCCATCGTATGTTTTGGGCGGAAGTGCAATGCGTATTGTATACGATGAACAGGGTCTGGAGCATTATATTTCCCATGCGGTGGAAGTATCGCATGAACATCCCGTTTTAATAGACAGCTTTTTGCAGGACGCAATAGAAATTGATGTTGATGCAATCAGTGACGGAGAAGAAGTATTTATCGGGGGAGTAATGGAACATATAGAGGAAGCAGGTGTTCATTCCGGAGACAGTGCCTGCTCGCTCCCACCTTATTCAGTGAATAATGAAATTATAGAAGAATTAAAGAAGGAAACACGGATAATAGCGCTTGCACTGAACGTCATAGGCCTTATTAACATTCAATATGCGGTAAAAGATAAGGTGATATATGTGCTGGAGGTGAATCCGCGCGCTTCAAGGACAATACCCTTTGTAAGCAAGGCGATAGGCGTGCCGATGGCTAAGATTGCGGCTAAAGTAATTGCAGGGGAAAAGCTTCGTGGGTTAAATATGCCCGAAAATATCACGATGAGACACACTGCCGTAAAAGAGGCGGTTTTCCCCTTTTTAAAGTTTAAAGGGGTTGATACATTGCTGGGGCCTGAAATGAAATCGACTGGAGAAGTTATGGGACTGGATAAAGATTTCGGGCGCGCATACGCAAAGGCGCAGATGTCTGCCAATTACTGCCTCCCATTAGTCGGCTCCGTTTTTATAAGTGTAAGGGATAAGGATAAGAAACCTATCGTGCAAATAGCAAAAAAGCTGCTCCAAATGGGATTTAAAATAACGGCTACAAAGGGCACTGCAGCGGCACTCTCAGAAGAAAATATTTCTGTTACGCCCGTTTTAAAAGTAATAGAAGGGCGCCCGAATATCGTTGACCATATAAAGAATAATGAAGTACAACTCGTCATAAACACGGCAGAGGGAAAGGCTGCGCAGGAGGCGTCTTTCTCCATCAGAAGAACTGCTCTTACCTATCAAATTCCTTATTTTACTACCGTTGCCGGCGCTGTAGCAGCCGTAAGAGCGATAGAGGCATTAAAAAGCGGAACCCTTGATGTAAGGTCGATCCAGGAGTATCATCAACGGTAATTATTTTTTGTGGCAGAGAAAATACCATTCCGTCCGGTTATATTTCAATGTGAAACAAACGGCCGAATCGGTCATTTTTGTTTGTTGAGGCAGTATGTATGGATTATATTTCAAATACAGAATCCGATAAAAAAAAGATGCTTGAAGATATGGGCATATCCTCCCTGGATGCACTTCTTGGTGAAATCCCCGAAGCATTAAGAAACTTTTCCCTGTCACTCCCACCCGGTTTATCAGAACCGGAGGTGCTGCATGCCATAAAAAAATTAAGCAAAAAGAATAAAACAACGGATGATTATTCTTCGTTTTTAGGCGCAGGCGCCTATGACCATTTTATTCCTTCTGTTGTTAACCATCTGGCGTCACGTAGTGAATTTTATACCTGCTACACGCCTTACCAACCGGAAGTCAGCCAGGGCACGCTTCAGGTGATGTATGAATTTCAGACCCTCATGTGCGAATTGACCGCAATGGACGTAGCAAACGCATCTATGTATGACGGCTCAACCGCATTGGCGGAGGCGGCATTGCTTTCTATACGGCATAAGGAAAAAAATAAAATTGTTTGTTCCAGTGCGATTCACCCTGAATATCGTCAGGTAATGAAAACCTATTTAAAAGGTTTTAACACAGAAATTGTTGAAATCAATTGTCCTGAAGGAACGACC
Organism: Candidatus Kuenenia stuttgartiensis; assembly: GCF_900232105.1. NCBI lineage: Bacteria > Pseudomonadati > Planctomycetota > Candidatus Brocadiia > Candidatus Brocadiales > Candidatus Brocadiaceae > Candidatus Kuenenia > Candidatus Kuenenia stuttgartensis. Next base: position 706,700 of record NZ_LT934425.1, on the reverse strand, counting down.
GATATGCATCAATTAGAGGCATCGCTGGCAGATAATACCGCCGCCGTATTGGTACAAAGCCCGAATTTTTTTGGGTGCGTTGAAGATATGCAGGAGATTTCTGCAATAGCGCATAAACATGACGCACTTTTTGTTGCATGCGTAAATCCCATATCTCTAGGCATTCTTATGCCTCCCGGAGAATACAATGCCGATATTGCCGTAGGAGAGGGGCAGGTTTTGGGGAACTATTTAAATTACGGAGGGCCTTACCTGGGATTTTTTACTGTAAAAAATGAGCTACTGAGAAAAATGCCTGGGAGGATAGCCGGAGAGACTGTTGATAAGGCCGGGAGACGGTGTATTGTGCTGACGTTGCAGCCAAGAGAACAACATATCCGGCGGGAAAAGGCGACCTCTAACATTTGTACAAATCAGGCGCTGCTTGCCCTTCGGGCATGTATTTACCTTTGTGCGCTGGGGAAAAAGGGGATCGCTGAAATTGGTAATTTGAATATTCAGAAAAGCCATTATGCATTTGAACGACTCTGTAATCTGGATATTTTTGAACCTGTTTTTCACAACCCTTTTTTTAATGAATTTGTTTTAAAGGCGAAGAACGACTTTCGCATTGCTTCAATTATCAGGCGTATGCAGGAAAAAGGCATTCATTGTGGAATAGATATTTCTCAATACTATCCGGGAATGGTGAATTGTATGCTTCTGTGTGTAACAGAGACAAAAACGAAAGAATCTATTGACCACCTGGTGAATGAATTCACAAAATGCACCTGATGTAGGCCCGCCATTGTGGTACGGTATTCTTACTATTCATGCCGCAAAAGATTATTTTGCCTTATCTTTGACCGTATAAATGATTCCCAGGGCAAAATGCGTCTTCGAGTCTTTCGGGTTGATTTCCAAAGCTTTTTTAAGCAGTTGAATTGCCTCATCAAACTGATTCTTCTTTGAATAAGCAACACCCAGATTATAGTATGCGTCAGGGTATTTAGGATTCAGTTCTATCACCCGTTTAAATGCGGCAATAGATTCATCTGTGGCATCAATAGCCGCGTAAGCGACTCCTAAATTATAAAAGCCCATGTCAAACCTTGTGTTTCGTTTTACGGCATCTTTAAAAGCCTTTATCGCTTCATTGTATTGTGTTTTCTCATAATAATAAATTCCAAGGTTATAGAGCGCTTCTGAATACTTTGGCGATATGGCAATGGCCTTTTTTATGGTTTCAATCGCCTTGTCCGTCTGCTTCAGTTTGTAATAAATTACACTAAGATTATTATACGCCTTCACAAAATTCGCATCTGTTTCGATTGTTTTAATATACGCACCAATAGCTTCTTCGGTCATGCCCTTTTCATCATAAAGCACTCCAAGGTTATAATGCGCCTCAACAAATTCCGGATTTGCTGCAATTGCCTGTTTAAAGGCATTGATGGAAGCATCTGTAGGGTCTTCCTGTTCTTTGTTCTGGCAATAACTGATTGTTGTTAAAGCAAAAACAATAATAATTGTAATAATAGTTGTTTTCATGGCTTGTTCCTTTCTGTATGTATAATTTAATCGATTGGCACACGGTTTTCTCTTATAGGGTTGCATAGTTTTATTTCATGAGTTGCTGCGCCGACGCCTATAGATATTGGCAGTTGAATGATACGCATATCTGATGCAGTAAGGAGTTTTTCCTTATTACATGCAGAAAGAGAGAAAGAGACGAAATCACCTTTGTCAATAGGTTCATACATAGGGGGGCCGCTTTCTGTTGTAGCGGCAAGAATGCCGGAAATGCCTGGCAGAATGTATTTGCTGTCAATATCTCCCTTATATGATGCCTTTAAAAATAGTGTTCCTTCTTTCATAGCGGGCGAAAGAGCAACGCTGTATTTTGATGTAAACTTCGAGGATATCGGATTGGATAATGTCATTTTTAGTTGATCAAGGGATGGTATTGCTAATGGGACGCTATCCGTTTGTGCAAAAATTTGTTCTGGTACTCCGCCTTTTAACGCGGGCGAGACAGGTTCTTTCCTGAATGTTTTCATGATTTTATTTACAAATAAATCACCCACCAATAGTTCCTCAATGGACGCATCCTTTTTTTCCACCTTTAAAAAATGATAGTTTATACAGACTAGCGAGACGGCAAATCCAATTATTAGCAGTGAGGTAATAATCTTAGATATTAGCGGGAAGAACTTCATGACGAGATGGAACAATATGCAAAAAAGAAAAGCGGAAATACCTATTTCTAAAAGGCCGGCTTGCGGCTTGCCGGTATAGCTGAAATAAAGCATGACTAAGGATATTACCAGAAAAAAAATGCAGAAATTTGCAACCATCCGATGCCATGATTTTGTACGGGTATGAGGGTGAGGATATTTTGATGGTTCTAACAATTGGTTATTTTTTCCGGTCATTTGTTTTTCGTCCTAAAATAAATTTCCGTTCTCGCATTTCGTACTTTGGAATTTCGTATTTTCTATTTTTTGCTTGTTTGGTTCCGGTTGCATGTGTCTCTACATTAAATCTGTAATCTCACCAGTGGTCGAAACGTCATTTTCATTCCCAGTTGTGACTCTGTGTTTAAGCAATGTTTTATCATTTCAGAACAGATAAATAATACAATCTATTTCTCATTTAAACAACTACTAAAGGGTAAGGGAGTGAATTAAATAGCATTTACACCATTACTTCAAATGCTATCTATAGACCCAAAAGGGTATATCCTTTTTAGGGTATTTACTTGTTGAAATAAGTCTATAAAATGTAGGTTGTTTATGGCAATTTTTTTCCGCCTTCTGCCTTACACATACTTATGGGCGTATCCGTAGGGATGTACTCTTTTTAGGGTATTTACATAACTTCAAAATTGTATAAATTAACCGTATGAAGTGCAAAACATTAGAAAAGCGGAAAAGTAAGCGTAGTTATTTGTCATGGCTGGTAAAAGTCCGTGATTATTCAAGGACATTGCTTCATGAGACTGAAATTATAGATGTGAGCCGTAAGGGAATGAAAATCAGGACTAGGGCGAAAGCACCACAACAGGGTTTTGCTATTGTTGTTCGTATTCCGGTTGTGGACTCACATGAAGAAAGCAAGCCTGTCCTGACAATGGTGAAATGGATTCAAGAATAAAATGAAGGCACATATCTTCTCGTCCGTAAGTATATGAAGAAGGCTGATGTATGGAATTGTTCACAAGATTAATTATAGGTTTTTATGCCAGGGAAAGGACTAGATAATTATGGAAAAGAAAAAGCTTCTTATACAATTAAAATCTACTGTGGTGATAGTAATTTTGGTTTTATTTGCATGTGGAGGTGTTGTATATGCCGGATATGAAAATGGCGGAGGGGGATTTGTTCAATCGGATATTGCAAAATGTTTGTATTTTCTCATTGTGGGGATGGTACTTGTCATTGTGCGCCGGCTAAGAAAGAAAAAGTGCCACATCGGGAACAAGACGCTTTTTTAAAAACGGGGATAATTTTTTGATAACAATTTAGTTTTTAGAGAAATTCCAATAATACCGGTGTCTGCCGCATAGTGTAGGGGCGAAGCATTTGCCAGTTTGGGCATGAACGCATTTATGCCAATTTGCAGCAAATGTTTCGCCCTTACTTTTGATAAAGAGGAGATATATGGCGCAATTACCCGTATAAACTGTATGGGTTTGCGTTGTAAACCTGAAGCTGCAAAGGCACATTATTTAAAAACCGATACTACCATGAAGATACTTATCGCTAATTATTCAGAAGATGACTTGCGCTTTCTGGAACGTATGCTGGAAAAGCACGGCGGAGAAGTCACTTCTGCTACAAATGGATTGACGGCATTTGAGACGTTGCAAAATAACAGGTTTGATTTAATAATTTGTGATATTCTTATGCCACATATGGATGGTTTTCAATTCTGCCGGAAATGTAAAACAAATAAATATTTGAGAAATATCCCTTTTATCTTTTACACTACGGCATTTACCGGGAGAAGGGCCAGGGAATATGCCATGAGTTTAGGGGCGGATAGATTATTAGTGAAACCGATGCCTGCTGATATTTTTATTGATGCCGTGATGAGCACATTGAACGGGTATAAAAAATATCTTCCACACCCTATCAGTGCATTTTCCGGAAAAGATGAAACGGAATTTTGCCGGAATTATAACGAATATTTAATCAGGAAACTTGAAAGGCAGTTGTTAGATTCTGAGGGTGAAAACATCGGACTAGAGGAAAATGAGCTAAAATTTGCAAATTTAGCGTCCGTGATAAATGATGGAATTGTTGTATTAAATGAGAACGGGCATATTACGCATTGGAATCCTGCTGCCGAAAAAATATTTGGATATTCGGAAGAAGAAATGAAAGGGAAAAATATCCTCAACGTTATCGGCGGCGCAGAACACACAGAACCAGAGATGCGTTTTTTTAACAATATTAAAGCGGGGTGCATTATTAATGAAACAATTGAGATTACAGGCGTTAAAAAAAACAAGAGTGAATTCCCTCTGGAGGCTTCATTTTCAACACTACAAATAGGGAGACAAATACATATCATTGCTATTTTTCGCGATATTAGTGAACGGAGAAAAAAAGACGATGAGAAAAGAAAAAAACAGGCCATCCTGCAATTAATTAACGAAGTGTTTGATACTGCGCATGATTTGTTGACCGTTGACAGTACTATGAGATTATATCTTAAAAAAATGTGCAGATATTTAGGATGGCCCGTCGGTCATATTTGTAAGGTAATATATACGGTAAATGGTGCAATAAGGCTGGAATCTACAAGGCTATGGTATTTTGAAAACACCAAAGAGTTCAGTCTGTTGAGAAAGATAGGTGAGAATACTATTTTAAAACCAGGAGAAGATTTGCCGGGGAAGGTCTTTAGCAGCAGGAAAATGGAATGGATTCCGGATGTTACCAAAGATAGTAATTGTATCAGAGCGCAACACGCCATTGTAAAAAGTGCTGCTATTGGAGTACGGGGAGCATTTGCGTTTCCCATAAAAGAAGGTGATAAGATACTGTATATATTTGAGTTTTTCTCACGAAAAGAAGAAAAACCACAGGCAATATTCTTTGAAGTAGTGGATAATCTTGCCCTACAGCTCGGGCGTTTGATTGAGCGGAAAAGAGCGGACGAAAGGATTCGCAAATTGTCACAGGTAGTAGAACAAAGTCCGGCATCAATTCTTATTACCGACAAGGAGGGGATTATTGAATACGTTAACCCAAAGCTTGCCGAACTAACAGGATATACCGGGGATGAAATTATTGGGCGAACCCCGCGGATGTTAAAATCGGGGAAAACATCAAATGAAACATACAGGAATTTATGGAATACCATTATTTCGGGTAAGGAATGGCAAGGCGAGCTGTTGAATAAAAAGAAGACGGGAGAATTGTACTGGGAACACGTGCATATTTCCCCCATAAGAAATCACAAGGGTCATGTGACCAATTATCTTGCGATTAAAGAAGATATTACAGAACATAAGAAATTCGAGACCCAACTTTTGAACATGGCAACCCGGGATCCCCTGACAAATCTCTTTAATCGCAGGCGTTTTCAGGAGGAATTGCAGTATTGGATTGCCCAGACCTTACGGTATGGGGCAACCGGGGCGCTCCTGTTTCTCGATCTTGATAATTTTAAATACGTAAACGATACCCTCGGACACCAGGCTGGAGACGAACTTCTTATTCGCCTGGCAGAAATGCTTCGTTCCCGTTTACGTGATACCGATATTTTTGCCAGATTTGGCGGAGATGAATTCGCCATACTATTGCCTTATACTGACAGGGAGAAAGCCGGATTAATTGCAAACGAAATTCTTGAATTGACCAGAGAACATACCTTTGAGCATTCTAAAGTGACGTTTAGCATTGGCATTGTGATATTCCCCGAACATGGACGTGATGCTGAAACATTGCTTGTTAATGCTGATTTAGCAATGTATCGTGCAAAAGAGAGCGGGCGTAACCGGTTTTGCGTGTTTTCCCAGGAACAAAAAACACATATTGAAGCCCAAATAAACTGGGAAAAGAGGATCAGGAATGCATTGGACAATGACCGTTTTGTATTACATTTACAACCCGTGATTGATCTGTCAAATAAAAATATTATCGGATATGAGGCATTACTACGCATGCTTGGCGAGAAAGATGAATTGATATTCCCCGCAGAATTTCTTAGTATTGCAGAACGTTTTGGACTTATCCGTGATATCGACCGCTGGGTCGTTTGTAGCGCTATCCGTCTTGCTGCGGAGCAGCAATTTTCTGACAGAGGTATATTCCTTGATATTAATCTTTCCGGCAAGGCATTTGCCGATACCGAATTGTTAGGGATCATAAAGCATCAGTTTAATACCAGTGGCACTAAGCCGGGAAGTATTGTTTTTGAGATGACCGAAACAGCTATGATGGAAAATATGATTGCAGCGCAGGACTTTCTTGCAGCGCTTAAGCATATGGATTGTCGCTTTTCTCTTGATGATTTTGGCAGTGGATTTTCTTCTTTCAATTATCTCAGGCATTTAACGGTTGATTATTTAAAGATTGACGGCAGCTTTATTAATGACTTGCCAAACAATCCGGTAGATCAGCACATGGTAAAGGCAATAGTTGAGTTGGCGCATGGTTTAAAAAAAAGAACTGTTGCGGAATTTGCAGACTCCGGGGATACACTGCAATTGCTGCGTAAATTAGGGGTAAATTACGCACAGGGAAATTACATCGGTAAACCACGGTCAGTTAGTGAAGTATTTAATTAGCGCCACAGTCTACAGTCTACAATTTGCCGATTGCTGACTGTAGATTGCCGACTGCCGATATTGGCCTCCGTGTAAAAAATATCAAAAACAACCTGGCGCTTATGGGATTCCGGACATTTGCCTGTTTTCTCAAAAGATTAAAATCATTACAACAACTTCTCTGCAATCTGAATTGCGTTGAGGGCGGCGCCCTTGCGAATATTATCACTTACAATCCACATATCGATGCCATTGTCAATGGATATGTCTTCGCGAATACGCCCCACAAAGACTTCATCCCTTCCTGCCGTTTCTGAGGCTAATGGATAGAGCTGATTGGCAGGGTCGTCGATTACCTTAACCCCAGGCGCCGTGGAAAGGAGTCTTTTCACCTCCGCTGCCGTTATTTTTTTCACCGTTTCTATATTTACCGACTCGCTATGGCCGCGAATAACCGGCACCCGCACCGTTGTCGCAGTTACCCGAATCGAATGGTCTCCCATGATCTTCTGGGTCTCATTCACCATCTTCATTTCTTCCGAAGTATAGCCATTGGGTAAAAATGCTTTGCTCTGGGGAATTTGAGGAAGCACGTTAAATGCTATTTGATGAGGAAATAATTTTCGCTGAAAACCCTCTTTGCCTTCTAAAATACTCATTGCCTCCTTTTTAAGCTCATCAATCGCCTTCAGGCCCGCGCCTGATACCGCCTGATAGGTAGAGACCACCACTCTTTTGATTTTTACGGCGTCATGGATAGGTTTTAACGCAACCACCATTTGAATTGTTGAACAATTGGGATTCGCAATTATACCATGATGTTTCGGAATATCGTATGGGTTTACTTCCGGCACTACCAGAGGGACGTCATCATCCATTCGAAACGCGCTGGAATTATCCACACAGACAGCGCCGCTTTCAATGGCATAAGGCGCATATTCCTTGCTGATATCCGCGCCGGCGCTGAAAAGGGCAATCTTAATGCCTTTAAATGAATTTTTTGTTAATTCCTGCACGATGTAATCTTTTCCGCAAAACAGTATTTTTTTTCCCGCCGAGCGCCCTGACGCCAACAATCTCAGTTCATTCAACGGAAATTTCCTGCTTTCCAGAATGCTTAAAAATTCCTTGCCAACTGCGCCTGTAGCCCCGACTATTGCAATGTTAACAGACATTTTTGCTTCTAACTCCTTTCCCGGTTCCTGCAAACGGCCATTTCCCGTTTGATAAAATGTAAAACACGCGCCCTATTTTATTCTTATAAGAATGTCATCGCAAATACCTTTTTCCCGTCTCACCTGTTCTATTTGCGATAAATACCTTTGTGCGTCCGTATAATATCCTGCCGTTGGCTTCAGGCCCGGCAGCAATTGAAGCCAATACCGATTTTCTAAAACCATAAACAATTCCCTGATGTATTTGCTGAATATCGAAGCAAGGGCAGCCGCAAGGCTTACGGTTTCCCCTTTTTCCGCAAAAGATATTTTTATACTCCGTTTTTTCCCGCTTATTACATATGAAGAAACTTCACTGCTTTCTCCCAAAATCTTTATCTCTTTTCCCGGAAAATATTTTTGCAGTAAATGTGAATACGTATTTCGTCCGCCCTGTTTATCGATGAGCAATTCTACATTGCCATTGCTTTCTTTCAGCAACTTTGCCACATGTTTGATACTATTATTGAATAAAACAGTAGATTTGTTCCCGCATGACCGCACTTGTTCATTGAACTCGCGAACGGCAACAACACAGCTTGCCGCATGAGAAAATCTGATACCGTGTTTTGCAAGGCTGTGCTGCAGCAAATCAATATAATTTACAAAAACAGCCTCGCTTGTGGCGAAAGGCAATGCATAATCTTTTTGAGTGTACCAGGGATAACCATCTATTACTTCCCTGTCGAAACATGATAAGGAATTCAATAACTGATAAAAAGAGGCAATTTTAACACCCTTTACTCCCAAAAATGACAGAACCGCATCTTCCAACGGTTTAACGCCGTTTCGTGTGCTGTACAGTTTTTTGCTGTCACATACCGCCAGCCGTTGTTTTCTGCCATGAAGTCCATCAGAAATAGCATCTTTTAACAAATCCCATAATGAACAATTAGCTTTGTCGTCAGGTACGTCAAGTGCCACAACACTGATTACCAAGGGGCCAAGCACTGGTCCGTATCCCGCTTCATCAATACCGGCAATTATTGTCATTTAAAAAACCCTCAATTTTTGCAGTATTATATAGCTTCACAAACGAAAGTCAAAAAGGAAACAAATACTCTAGTTGTTTTCAATGTAACTTCTGAATAAGTTGAGGTTTTTATGATATTCTACCTTAGCTCTTTTTTTAGTTTTTCAATGGCTGTTCGCATAGCTTTGCCGGCCAATTCAATCTCATCTTCGTAAGCGGCGCTTTCATTTACATCAATAGTCCAAAGAATGTTACCATTCTTTGTATCAATGCACTCGGCCACAAAAGAAACCGTACCCCGCTCATAGATTAAGGAGCTTGATAGTTTAAATTCTAAAATTTTTCCGATGACCACCGAGTCCACGCCCAGCAGTTTTCCCAAACGATCATAATCTCTGCGCTCTACAAGTTCTTTTTCATTGGCCTTCGATTTGTTGATAATTTTGGCAATGTCTGTACGGGAGCGAACCTCGTATATGCCCAACCCTGAAAGTTCCCGTGACATTATAGAGGCAAGCATCTCACCTGCATTTGCAGTGCTGATCGTTTTTACCAATGTGCCTGTTACTCCCTTTTTTGGCAGTAATTGGTCGTTAAAATGCATAACGGCAATGGTTTTTATACTGCGGGAAGCATCATTGCTATCGACAATAATATTTGTTTTAGAAATTGTTTTGCAGCCAAAACACAGAAGACAAATGATAAAGGCAATAATTACGGTCGATTTGTTCACAAAACCTCCTCATATGAATCGATTTGATTAAAAAATAAAAAGGACTTTTGCCGATAATAAAATATACAATGTTTACAATGAACACGGCAATACCTATTTAGATGGACGGAAGTCACGATACATTTGCCGGATCACGTTACAAACCCGCCGGGATTTTCGGGCAATAAACCCGGCCAACTAAAGCATCTCCTAAGAGTTGATGGATGTTACATCTCATTCTTGTTATGGTTTAGAGGAAGGGGCGGAACCATTCCCTTTATTATATTGACAACCTCCGGTTTATTTATAGAATTAATTTTCGTCGGCGGTACAATAGTATTTTGGGAAATGAGTATAATTTATAGAGAAAATAGGAGAGTGATATATAATGAAGCAAAAAAATAATGTATTAATGTATATTGTTTTTGGTATTACTTTTTTGATTGGCATTATATTTTTTGTCGTTCCACCGATGGTGAAAAAACCTAGTTTTACCAAAGAAATTCCTGATAGCACATTGGGGTTTACAAAACGGGATGATTTTCACATGGAAAAGTATTCTCCTCGCCATGACCTTACTTTGCAGGACCTGAAAAAAGGATTTGACAAAAGGATATACTTTGGCATATCGGGTATAATCATATTGCTGGGCGTTTCTCTGTATTCCACGTATCTTATTAAAAAGAAAAACAAAAAACAGTGATTATACTGTAAGGGTTCATAAATAGAGATTTCTAAATTAGATTTAAACTTTTGTTGATATAAATAGTTATAACATTTCTAAAATCACATTTTGTGAACCCCTTGAATATGTCATACTTTTCCATGGTTTTCCTGTTACGGTCAATGGTTAACAGGAGAACATAATAAATTTCAAGTAGGGTTCATTTACATAAATGCCATCAACAGGAAAATCAAGTCCTTGCGATGAAACATTAATGACTTTAAATAACTTCTTAGTATGGGACTTAATTTTTGGCAACGACTGAAATAGCCTCGATAGAGTCATTTTGGCAATATTTGTTGAAAATACAAGGATTCCGTTTTCTCTAAGAATGTTGAGTCCCAAACCAACCAATTCAGGAAAATCTTTTTCCACAGTAAATGTCCTCAACTTGCTTGTCGAGAAGCTGGGCGGGTCCAGAATTATCACATCAAATTCTTTCCCCCTTTTTTGGAATATTTTAAAATATTCCCACACGTCTCCGGCAATAAAATCATGATTATTGACATCAATTTGATTCAATACGTAATTATTTTTGCTCCACGCTATTGCCTTTCCGGATAGATCGATATTTGTTGTTTTTGCTGCACCTCCTGCGCATGCGTAAACGGAAAATGACGATGTATAACAAAAACAGTTCAAAATCTCTTTGCCGCGAGCAAAAGATTGCACCTTTTTCCTGTTATCCCGCTGGTCTAAATATAGCCCGGTTCCGCCTCCATCATTAAAAGAAGTGCAAAACTGTATTCCATTTTCAATGACAACATAATTATCTGGGATTTCTTTCCCCGATATTAAGCGGGTGACAACGTCTCTTCCCTTTAATCTTTCCTTTTCTATTATACATTCGGGAGATATTAGTTTTTGTACCGCTTCATAAATTTCCTTTTTTGTGCGGTCTTCGTGTGTTTTAAAATATTGCACAAGGACAGTGTTGTCATAGATATCAATCGTTGCCTCCGGCAGATTGTCGCCATAAGAATTTAGTAAACGATACACATTGGTATGAGCGTTATCTATGTAACCTTTTCTGAAAGACAATGCCTTTTCTATTGTTTTATATATGTATGTTATTGTCATTTTTTAAAAAGAAATATTGAAAAAATAAAAATGCTTACTTCCAAACTCCGGCTTGGGGTGCATTCCCGATTTTTTGTAATTATCTGCACAATGTAACACAAGCATCCTGGCTCGAAAATAAGACTATAAAAAATAGTTTAAGTACAAATACTACAACACGATATGGCTATAAACCCATTTTTCTCGTTTCTGGGTGTTGCTAATACAACATGATGACTGAGACTTATTTTGTCATTACGAGGCATCAGCTTGTCATTGCGAGGGTCTTTTTCCGAAGCAATCTCATAAACCGTCATAGACCCCTGCATTCATTCCATTAATTAATTCTGTTTTTTTAGCCCTTGAGCCACCCTTAATTTGTTTCTCCCGCGATATGGCGTTTCTTACGTCACGAAATATCTCGTAGTATATTGATTGCTTCAGAAAAGACCCTCGCAATGACGAGCTGAAAAAGACCCTCGCGATTACAAGCTGATACCTTTTGGATGGCCATTATACATTTGAATCGGTACAGAAACAGAAATGCCAGATGTTTCCAACTCGGAAGTAAGACTACAAAAAATAGTTTAGGCACAGATACTACCACACGATATGGTTATAAAACCATTTTCATCGTTTCTGGGTGTTGCGAATGAAACATGATGACTGCTTGTGATATTTAATACACAAGCTGCCTGTCTATACGGGTGGCACAGGCATTTTGCCTGTGCAGAATACAGGCAGGAATGCCCGTACCACCCTTGCAATAAATTTTATTATTCATCTTCCGAAAACCTTGTTTTTTGACTATATTTACAAAAAATCGGGAATGCACCCCCGGCTTGGGAACGTAATTGCATTGGAAGTTTTCGCTTCCATTTAGCAAGTAAGCGAAGCTTCGTGTAGGGAGCATTTTCCTTGTAAATAGCATCTCCTCAATAAAGGGAATATTTGAAGTCATGATGTCCGCTTTCTGCTCCGTTGTAAAAAAGAATTATTCTTTTGTACGTGGTATTGATCTAACACTGTTATTCAGCAGGTGCGGTTTTTTGCTATCCGCTGCAAGAGCATGGTTAGGAGCCGGAATCTGCCGATACAACTGTCCCAATTTCAGCTAGCCCGTCTTTCATTCATTGTTGCGCATACCACAAATCATATGCTTGCTGCATGCGCAACCAAAGCCCATGGCTGTTGCCGGCAAACTTTCCGATACTAAGCGTCATCTCCGTTGTAATGGGATGAGTGCAGGATAGGACACGGTGCAACTGTTGTCTGGAAATACCTGATTTTCGTGCGGCTTCGCTTATAGAAATTCCAAGCGCTGAAAGCACATCTTCACACAGAATTTCACCGGGATGAATCGGTGGGCGATTTAAAGGACGTTTAGTGTAATATTCTATCATGATTTATCTCAATGATATTGTTCAAAATCGACCCGTATTGATCAGAGGATAAAGTCCGTCGAGAGAAATCGTGATTTCCGCTCCGTGACAATGGTCTTTAGGATTTGCCTGTTTGCTTCGGTCTCTTTCGCTGCTACAAGCGTCCGAATGGTAAAGACCCTCAGCGCATCCGAAACGGATAGCGTTCCTTCTGCGGAATCCTTCCTGCCTGTGAAGGGAAATGTGTCAGGGCCACGCTGACACTGACTGTTTATGTTTACCCGGCATACTTGATTCACCATAGTGTCTATGATTTCGCCAATAAGATTCGTATTGCTCCCGAATAGGCTGACTTGCTGACCGTAGTCTGATTGAATTACGTAGTTCATTGGCTCTTCGATGTTGCTGAACGTAGCAATCGGTACAACCGGGCCGAACTGCTCCTCGGAAAACAATCTCATGCCAGGGCCTACGGGGAATACAACGGCTGGAACAATGAAGGTCTGCCTTACGACGCCGCCATCCTTATTGACTACTCGTGCTCCTTTGCTGCAAGCGTCCTCTATCAGTTCCGTGAGGTAGGTCGTTTTGTTGGGTTCAGGCAGCGGCGTGATCTGAACGCCTTCATCCCACGGCATTCCACTCTTGAGCCTATCAACAGCGTCGCTGAACTTCGTTATGAACGCATCGGCAATCTCTTTATGAACGAAGAGCATCTTGAGGGCTGTGCAACGTTGACCATTGAAGGAGAGAGATCCCAATACACATTCTTTCACAGCGAGGTCCAGGTCAGCGTCCTTCAAGACAATTCCGGCGTTCTTGGCCTCAAGACCGAGCACGCAGCGCAGGCGATGCGGTTTTGGATGTTGCTGTTTGAGAATATCGGCAACCCGGCTGCTCCCAATGAAGGCGAGCACATCGACTTTGCCGGATTTCATAATGGGGCCAATAACTCTCTGCCCTTTACCATAGACGGTATTAACCACGCCTTTGGGGAAGGAATCCCGGAATGCCTCAAGAAGTGGGTGATGGAGTAAGACGCCTAGTTTCGGCGGTTTGAAAATAACCACATTGCCCATGATGAGGGCAGGTATCAGGGTTGTGAATGTTTCATTGAGCGGGTAGTTGAAAGGCCCCATGCAAAGCACCACGCCAAGTGGCACACGGCGGATCTGGCCGATCACTCCCTGCTCAATAACAAACCGCGATGAAACACGATCCAGGTCTTTCAGCGCATCAATGGTGTCCGTTATGTAGTCAACCGTCCTATCGAATTCCTTCTGCGCATCAGGAAGTGTCTTTCCAATCTCCCACATCAGAAGTTTGACAACATCAGCTCTTCGCTCCTTCATCCGTCCGGTAAACCCCTTCACATGCGTGATCCGTTCCGCAATCGACATGGTTGGCCATGTACCCCGCCCGTGATCATACGCCTGGCAGGCGGCCTCAAGGGTCTCGATTGCTTGTTGCTCCGTGAGCAAAGGATAGCTGCCGATACGTCTCTGCTGAATGGTACCGTTGTGCATATCGCAGATCGGGGACAGCACATCTTGCCGTGGTCCTGTCCAGTTCTTGATTGTACCATTGCAGAGGTATTCTCGCTGATCCATTGGTTTTGAAATGCGATACTGCTCCGGCAGAGCGTGATCCGCGCGAAGCACTGGGGTGAACGCCATATCTTTCATGTCAATTCTCCTTCTCTATACCCCAAACGGGTTAAAAATTAACTTTTATTTTTGGCATAATTCCGGCTGTAAAGCTTTGTGGATGTGAAATTTAAGTCTTTTGTAAAAAGTTAAAATCTCAACCGTTTAGAGTATATATGACTAACGTTTTGGGTAAGTTGTGCCGTCTTTTGGCGTCAACTTGCCCCAGTTGTTAGTAGCCATGCATTTGCTCTTAAACATCGAACATATACCATCTACAAAAATACGCTACCGTTACATTCGAACTGTCATCGCGACTATAGGTTGTTTTGCGATGAATCCCCATCATTCCGAGTCAGTTTTTGATACACACCAAGACCGACCACCACCGAAACCGCAGCGATTAACAAAAATGTTGGATAAATCAAACTACTAATTTCTTTTTTCCCGGCATCAAAAATGAACACCAGGGCTTCCAGACTTACAGCGATGGCAATGATGGCGAGAAACTTTAATAAGCTCTCTCTCTGTTTTGTGGGCGATTTCGCGCCACCACTGTTAAAGACCTCTTCCTCCGCCAAAAACTTGGAAACATCAAAGACTGCCATTCCAATCACAATCAAACCAATTGCATCAAGAAGAGCTTTCTCAAGAAGGGTTTTTTCGTGTACTGAGACCCAAATGCCCCATAAGGCAACCACCATCATTGCGAAACTTATAAGCCCTAGGCTTAAACTAATTAGGCCATAAACAACTCGCCCCATTCGGTCGGATATATCTTTTATTCCACTCATATTAACCCCGATGTACAGATTGATTTATTGCCAATACTTGCTGCTGATGTCTCGTATAAGCAACCACCGCCTGTACGTAATGCTTGCAAGAAAGGCTTGAAGCGGCAGCCTCAATAAATATTAAATCGCATATAGTATTGGTGGTTAGCTTAATGCGCTTGTTAGACCTTTTTATTAATCATACACTCGTACTCATCGTGAGTACCTATCCAAACCCAAATATAATCTTTACCATTTTCAACAGAAAGTGTCCTATGATTCATTCCGACTCTGGCTGACCAAAGCTCTCCAACTTTTTTAAAATGAAGAGATGGATGCGAATGGTTCTTTTTGAGAAGCTCAAAATTCTTCTTAGCTCTCTTTTGAACAAGTGGTGGAAGATTCTCAAAATATTTTCAGGATCGATTTGTTGTCCGATGCATTTATAGTTCTTTAAGCTTTCCCTTCGATTTTTCTTCAAAGGCTTCCTTGATCAGGGGATCCAGCGTTCCTGCTTCTGAATCCGCTAAAATCTGATTATCCCATTTTTCCCAGTCTTTTTCCAAAAACCACTGCCTCAATTGGACATACTCATTTTCTGGAAGGGTTTCTATCGCTTCTTTGATTTTGCTTACAGTTGACATACTGTTCTTCCCTCAAATTCAAGGTTATTGTTTTTATTAGTATAGCACGTCACATGAATAATAGAAGTATTGTTTTTTGGGGTAATGTTCATATTAACCGACTAGCAAAAGCAGAGAGAAGCGATGTTTTTGCTCGTCAGGGTTGAACACGTTGTTAGGCCGGTGTCGCAAGCTTAAGCCCGACGATACCGGCAATAATCAGAGCAATGCTGATGAGCCGGGCAGTATTCGTAGATTCTCCAAACAGTACGATGCCTAGCGCAACGGTTCCGACGGTTCCAACTCCTACCAAAATGGCGTAAGCGGTGCCAATCGGAAGCGACTTCAAGGCAATGCCCAGTAACCAAAGACTGATAATCATCGCCAAGACTGTCCAGACCGTAGGCCACAATCGGGTGAACCCCTCGGTGTACTTCAACCCGATCGCCCAGCCAGTCTCAAACAGTCCCGCAATAACAAGAATGATCCACGCCATATATTTGCCTTCACAAATGCTGAGGTCGTCCCCTATGTATATTGGAGCGGTGAGGTCGTCCTCACTTCCTTTCAACGGAATCGGATAGGTCACGGGCATTGCTGCCCGATACCCTCCTAAGAACTGTACGTGATAGTTTCCCACCATACAGCTCAAGTATTTCAATAAGCTGCCCTTGTAGGACAACCAGACTGTTTTACCTCGATTTTGAGGTCACTCTTTTAACAGCCAGGAGCTTGGCGTGGAAAGAGTGGGTAAGGAGCCATTGCAAAGCTTTCACCTTGCCTGGTCTTCCTTCCTTTACAGCCTTTGCGATACGCATTTGCAGTCTTCTGACGTGACGCCTTGCAGCATCCCAATTTATGGTATGCCACGTTATTGCATCATCGGGAAGAGCACCAGGATTGATTCCCGTCATTTGCGTTCCTGCCTCCGAATATTCTTTCAATTTTCCCGCAATGAAACACCTGTTGGAAGTAGGCATTCCTTTCAGAATCGAAAAGTTTGATTCCCGACCTTTTAGAGTCAAGTCATGTTTCATACCCTATTCACGCCATTATAGAATGACATTTGCTTTTTCCAACTTCTCAGTACTGCCCTTTCATCAGCCTGCCTTGCAGTTGACCTGCCATGGTGTTGTATATGGCGAAATGACAGTATTCCCCCGTTCTGCATAATTGACCATTGGATAACTTAGGTGATACCTGAATACCGGCAGTTCTACGATTTCGTGCAGGTACGTTAGCGACTTGTTTCCTTACTGCACACACACAAGCACTGGGAAGTGTGTCCTTGACCTGTTAATTCCGGTAGGTCTGTAACTCGTTTGCGGTGCGTCAACGGTATTTCGATTAATCTCACCCTATTATCCAAACCCAAGCCCTTAACCGGCGCGGCTTTATGCGTCCGGTTGAAGATTTTGTTATCTCTCATTCGCTAAATTACGCCACCAATTAATCAAGGTCTCACGTGTGATGTAGTGAAAACAATGTAGATTTACTGGCATATCCTCAGGCAACCACGTACCGCCGCGTGAATGTGATGCGAGGCCAGTTAGTGGGACCTCAGATGGCTTTGACTTACGATCGAAATAGAAAGGTGGATCGTACATTGGAGCTGGGAACGGTAAACCACCGTGCAGTGAGCGAGATCGGTAATTGTAAACTTTGCTGAGAGTATGCTTGAGGTTGGTCTTCGACCATTTCACGCGCAGCCATTCTTGATCCGGCCGATCAGTTGGCTCGTTCGGTCCGAAATTTAGGGTGAAGTCCAGAAATTTCTTTGTGGCACCCAAAGAAGGCGCAATCAGTTTGGCAATCTTCTCGACCAATTGATGGCCGCCCGCTTCATCAAGAATGGTTGCCACGTCTGGCTTCGCATCTTTCAGGCGTTCGGCTGGAGATCTATCCGACAGATAGATGTCGTTTGCCGCAGTTTCAAGAGCAGATACGAACAGCAACCAAGCAAGATGAGGCTCCGATTCAGCAGCCCAAAGAGCATCCTGATATGCAATGCAGGACCGGATGAGATTGACATACCTCTCCGGTGATATCTTGGGAATTGACTTCAGCATGTTAAGATTATCGAGTGAATGGGTGCCAGTGATGGAAGGAAGAACATAGCGCCCAGGTCGTACACGAAGGAATGGCGCTGGTTTGTAATCCCATGCGCAGGGCCGTCCCATTGGATCCTTGCCGGGTTCAAATCGCCGCGATTCGCCGCCCGCCATAATTCGAGCACCGATGCACAGTGATGATAGTGCCGCAAGTTCATCAACCATCGTCCCACCGTGATAAAACGTCTCGTCCTTTTTTGACATGTCCGGTCGATATTCAGGAAGATGATCAACCAAACGTAGAATGATTGGTGCAGTTACGATTCCCGGCGTATCAGGTATTGGCACTGTA
This sequence comes from Candidatus Kuenenia stuttgartiensis, assembly GCF_900232105.1. NCBI lineage: Bacteria > Pseudomonadati > Planctomycetota > Candidatus Brocadiia > Candidatus Brocadiales > Candidatus Brocadiaceae > Candidatus Kuenenia > Candidatus Kuenenia stuttgartensis. The sequence continues at coordinate 688,431 of NZ_LT934425.1, read as the reverse complement.
TTGAGAAAGCTATAGGGGCCTAAGCCCGACGTGAATTCACCAGTGATGTGAGCGTCCGAATGGAACTGATACTCGTAAACCCCGTTGGCGGGCTCGTCGTTGAGGGCGTTTAGCCAATTGAGCTGAGAAAGAAGCGCACGCAAGCGAGCAGCGTCTTGAGTGTCTCCTGTTTGAGCGTTGGCATTCATGTCGTAACTCCAAATATTGGATAACCATTGATTATCACAATCAATTGCCCTGATAACTAGGGAAAAGTACTATTATCAGGTAAAATTATTGTGTTGTATTTTAAAAATTACCTTATAATTTTATTTCGTACACAGTATAGAATAGGAGAAAAGGATGTCAATCAAAAAAGGGGGGGGTTGCCAAATAAAGTAAAAGATATAATGAGGCTTAAGCATTATTCCCTCCATACAGAACGATCATACTGTGATTGAATCAAATGATATATAGTCAAACAAATAAGGTTTTCGAAAAATTTACACCTCCCAGTCCTCTCTATAAAGAGGGAATTAAGGGGCGTGCTTGTATAGTATGCTTAGTCAAATAAATCTGTTTTTTAGAAAGCCATTTTATTGCCAAATTCCTAAAATCATATTTGTTTGGCTATATTCAATACCACCGAATGACCAGTCAAGAGGATTTAATGGACGGTGAAGAAAAAATAGAACAATTTTTGACCCACCTTGCCGTGAAATCTTGCGTTGCCCCTTCTACCCAAAACCAGGCTATGAACGCACTTGTATTTTTGTATAAGAAGGTTTTAAAAGGTAACTATTCAGCGTGTTTGAGTAAAAGTACAATATATGGCAAAAACCCATTAATTTACGCTTCTTGTCTATATATAGCAATACAACTTCTGGATAATATCTGTGATTTTGGCCTTTTTTGTCATATATGGTAGTTAAAGAAATTACGCTGAATAGTTACTTTAAAAGTATCATTAAAAGAAGAGATTAACGCTATACGTGCACAGAAGAAGACGAATATTCCAGTAGTCATGACCCGTGAAGAGGTTCGTCAAATAATAAATTATATTGAAGGCTCTCCTCAGCTTATTGTCAAGTGGTTGCTGTTGGTATTGCCGGTTTTAAGAGGAGATTGCTTGCCTGTATCGGTGTAGCGCTCTGCGTGGTCGTCCCGTCCCCAATTCACCATAAGTATTATATCTCCATGCATGGGCCGTCCCATCAAACTTCAGGGCAATGGTGTAAGACCCTCCGCCTGCGGGTTTCGGCATCATCCATTTGAAGGCTTTTGTCAAACGAAAAAGGCTCTCCTGTCTGATAGGCATTGAATTGAAAATTATTTTACCGGAATTGTGTTTTGAAAAATAACTGCACTGTATCAATTTAAAAGATTGCACCAACCATAAGTTTGCTAAAGGTGTTAACTCAAGAGGCTGGTAGCTTGTACACAATACAGTGCGTCTCTGCACAACGGTGGAATGAGGGACGGGCACTGTCTACTATCTACTCAGGAGCATTCCCGATTTTTTGTAACCGTATGTGTGATTGGGGCAAAACAACGCTGCCAGTGGTTAATACTATTGTACGTTTCATTAAAACATGGCAGAAGTAATAAAAAACCTGGAATGCACATGGATCAACCCCACAAGGGCATGAAAGCTGCAAAGGAGGTGGCAAGCCTGTCCCCCGCTGGCGGGGGATTAAGGGGGTGGAATTGTCTGCGGAGCGCGGGGAAAAGGGGCAAATTTGTTTTCATAATGAAGGGGTAGTTGAATCGATGGAGAAATCCAGTCCACCCCCTGCACCCCCGCCAGCGGGGGACATAATTTGAACAGGAGCATTCCAGATTTTTGGTTAACTAATTGTACTTTGTAACACAAGCATCCTGGCTCGAAAAAAGACTACAAGAAATAGCTCAAGCACAGGTACCGCAACACGATATGGTTATAAAATCATTTTCATCGTTTCTGGGTGTTGCAAATGCAACATGATGACTGCTCGTGGTATTTTACCCTCAAGCTGGAAGCTTGAGTTACTATTCTTTCCCTCCCCGCTAATGGCATTTTTACAAAAAACCGGGAATGCTCCCCTCGAATCTATTATCTATTCTTACCTCCTGCACAAAAACAGGGCATATTCCCTTTGATAGATTACGCTGAATAGTTTTACTCTATTTGCCCAATCGGGATTCAATTGCGCGTAAAATGGGTTCTATTTCGTGAGATAATGACTGAAAACCGAAAGAAGTGGTAATTGAATAGGCTTCTTCGGCAAGAGGCAGTGCTTCATCTGCCCGTCCCGGATTTTGCGCAAGCATCTCTGCCTGATTTGCCAATGAAATAGCAAGCCCGCTCTTTATCCCAAGATCTCTGCAAATAGCTTCCTGTTCTTTTAATAGTCCAATCGCCTCATCCGGATTCCCCAGATCCTTAACGACAAGCGCCTGGTTACCAAGGCAGGCTGAAAGTTCGCTCTTGTTTCCAAGTTTTCTGCATAGACGCTCTTCTTCTTTATGGAGGGCGAGCGCCTCATGCAAATGACCCTTGCTATACAATATACTTGCCTGGTTGCCCAGAGAGCGTTGCAATCCTTCCATATTGTTAAATTTCCTGCAAATGCGCTCTTCTTCTTTATGCAATTCCATTGCTTTATCAGGGTCGCCTTTTTCCGCAAGAATGATCGCCTGATTACCGAGTGCATAGGATAATCCGTCCTCATTTTCCAGTTCCCTGCATAAACGCTCCTGTTCCGTGTAGAACGACATTGCTTCCTCTGCATTTCCCAGTGAATAATGAATGTTTGCCTGGTTGCCTAGATTGTATGATAGTCCGTGTTTGTTTAGTGTCTTTTTGAATAGTGAGAATTGTTCTTTATATAATTCCAGTGCCTCTGCAAGATTACCGCGTATCGAAAGGATATTTGCCCTGTTCCCGATGTTATAGGATAGCCCGTGTTCGTTGCGCATGTTTTTGCAGAGAGATTCCTCTTCTTTCAGTAAAACGAATGCGCCATCAAGGTCTCCAAGGGTGGTAAGAATAAGCGATTGATTTCCAAGGCAGACGGAGAGTTCCTTGCTATTTCCCAGGGTGCGGCAAAGATGCTCCTGTTCTTTCAGAAAGGTCATCGCCTCTTCCGGATTTCCGGAACCCTTTTTTATGCGGGCTTTGTTGCCTAAACACACGGATAATCCTGACATATCACCTATGCCGCGGCTGATAGATTCCGCTTCCGTAAGCAGTTTTGCGGCAAGGGTGGTTTTGTGCCGGAGAGACAGTATTTCCGCCTGTTTGTTAAGATTATACGACAGCCGATAAGTATCGTTCAATTCACGGCAGAGTTGTTCTTCCTGCCTGAAGAGATGTAGGGAGTTCTCCAAATCATCGTTGGCAAGGGCAATAACTGCCTGACGTGACAAGGAGCGCATTAATCCGTAATTATTTCCAACGCTCCGGTAAATGTGTTCTTCATCCTTGTGTAATTGCATGGATTCTTCCATGCCGCCCCTTTCGTAAAGGATATCTGCAAGTATTCCGACGGCTACGGGCAGATTTTCGTAGTCCTTGTTTTGTTCATAATAACAGACAAGATGTTCAAACATCTTCAATGCCTCTGTAAGGAGGTTTTTCTCCTTTAAAAAAAAGGAAAGGTTTTTAATGCGGTCAATATAATTCTCCGGGGACTCTAAAATGGTGCAATATGCGTATGGAATGCGCATTTGAGAGTTTTCTTCCAATTGCGACCAATAATACGTTGCCGCATAAGCGCTTGTTTCATACAAGACATTGAAAAAGGATATATCAGAGAGAAGTCCGAATAACTGATTCCATGACCTTGCCTGAGTCAGTTGCCACGGAAATTCTTCAATTGCGCGCTGACTCGAATAGTTTTTCCCGAAATAATCTGCAAGACGTAAATGAAACCGCCTTTTCTCATCTTCTTCTGAGAGATACCTGCTTTTTATCGCATCATGAAAGGCATTGTGTTTATAAAGAATGAGATTTGAATGTTGTATCAGGATATGTTTCATATTTGGTAGCAAGGTTTTTAATGGCGTATTTTGCGGTGACGGTGTTTCCCCACGGAGCAGTTCGTTTATTTCATTTTCCATGAGTCCGTTTCCTGCGCTTAACAACAATGACATGATATTCCGGAAAAATGACGCATCAGCGCCGTTCAGTGTATCATCGAGTTCGTATCGTTCAATAACCCTGAGAATGAGTTCCTCAATATTTTGTGCGGAGAGATACCGGCTTATTTTTTGTCCGGCAATGGAGGGGGCGTCGTCAATACATAATTCCCCCATGAGTATATCAAGGTAGAGCGGGTTGGATGTTTGGACGGCATGGACGATTGTATTTATATGGTTTTCGCTTAATGCTGTTGAATGAGTATTCTGGAGATATGCGTGAATACATTGTTTTCGCTCAACAACTTCAAGAGGTGCTACTTCAAGAACAGGCCAGTTACGTTTTGCAACAACATCAAATACGGTTCCGGGCGATACGGACAAAATAAACCGTATGTTCGCAGGCACTTCAATTGGGAGCCATGATAAGACTTGTGCGGGGTCTCTTCCCTCCAATCGTTCGATACCGTCCAGAATAATAACCGCTTTGCCTTTTGCAGCGGACATGAAAAGGGCATTGACAAATGCGACGTTGAGGTCGTTCTGATTAGTGGGAATATCCGGAGGAAGGTTAAATCCATAGGTTAATTCATGGATAATGCGTAGCTGCATAGATGCTAAACTGCTTGTGCGGGGTGAAATGCCGATGAAATGTATTATGGTTTTGTTGGCAGGATTTAAGGAGATATAGCGTTTTCTCCAATTTGCAAGAAGCGCTGATTTCCCCATCCCCGGTTTGCCGGTTACAATGAGTGGGGGAGTATCCCCGTGTATGTGTTCATCCAGCCGGTCAAAATATCTTTGCCTGCCCACAAACAGTTCCGTTCTGCTTGAGGAAAATGCATTGTGTATCATTGCTTCCTTTTCCAATAGGTTTTCTAACCGGATTTTTAAAGTGGATTGACTTTCCACTCCATTTCCATTCGTTGGAAAACGATCATCCATTGGCAGATTGTCCTTTCAAAATAGCGTGTATAAAAAAGTACCTGGCGATTATTACGTTCATAGTATATGAATTTTTATAAGTATTACCATGCATAAAATAAAGTGGGGGCGAAGCATTTGCTATAAATTGTCATAAATGTGTTAATACCCAAACTGGCAAATGCTTCGCCCCCACTATGATTATTTTTACCGGTTGTTTTTAATACATCCTTTTGCCGTAAGGTTTAATATATGAACTGCCGATAGATGCTACAGGAATAATTTTCTCATTAAATAGGAAACGTTTCCCCCTTTTGTTTTTAAAAAAATGAATGATTTGTGAAATATTAAAAACCAAATAATTGTATAAGTTATTTAATAAAAGTCAGATAGATAAGCACCGTATATACAGTGTTTCACAAAATGGGCGATTATGGTATTACCTTTGCTCTTTGCTATAGACAGATTGAAAAAGCCTTCACAGTTTTCTGGAAAATAGTGTGCTCCAAAAAGCGGACAAGCTTGTATGTTCGTGTCCGGTTTGTAACCTGTTAAAGTTAGGAACGTATTAAATGGAAACAAGTTTAGACATCAACCCGTTTTTGCAAATTGACCCTGTTCATTCAAGCAGCATTAGTAACTTAAATAGTCTTGCCGGTCAAAAGAAAATTACCAATGATGATGCGTCTCTCCGGAAGATAGCGCAGGATTTCGAGGCTGTTTTATTGAATTTTGTGGTAAAAGCAATGTGGAAAACGATACCAAAGGGTGGTTTGTTTGACGGTGGGGGGGGTATGCAAGGTTATACGGAAATAATGCAGAATGCCCTTGCTGAAGATTTAGCGGCAAAAGGCGGCTTTGGAGTTGCGCCTGTTATATACAATCAATTAAAACCTAAAAATGTCGTGACGGAAGCGTTCGGTAAAAATGTGCCATCTTTACCGGAAAAATGGAGTAAAAAAGGAAACGGTGAAGATGTGGGAATAAATAAAGAAATGGCTTCTGTTAATTTTAAAGGGTAAAGACAATGAGAATTAAAGAGAACAACGTTATAGACGCCTTGCTTACGGAACTAACCGGCACGCTGGAAAGATTGTCGGTTGTTTACGGTGAATTAGTAGAAATTGCAAAGACAAAGCACGCCTGTCTTATATCCTGTAATATTGAAGAGCTGGAAACGCTTATCTACGCAGAGAGAAACAAGGCGGAACTGGCGCAACTTCTTGAGGAAAAACGCCAAAGGATAATACGCCGGTATTGCGAAAAACAAGGTTTAAAGGTAAGGGAAATATCCATGAGTAAAATGATGGATAAAGGGGAAGAACTTCATGGCAATACCTGGAGAACACTGGTTGACAGATTAACAAAGTCAATGGTGGAATTACAAAGGCTAAATGAGATGAATACGGCTCTTACCCATCATTCGCTTGAAATTACAGAGGATATTATTGATATATTTTGTCCGCCTGTCTTTAAGCACTCCGTATATAAGAATACAGGGAAAATGAAGGAAAAAGAAGTATCAAGGGTTTTGGTTGACACTAAAATTTAGAGGGAATAGGTTATGGCCTCGTCAGATATACAAATTGGTATGAGCGGAGTTCTTGCGGCGCAGCGTGCAATGATGGTTTCCGCACATAACATATCGAATGCAAATACAAAAGGATATACGAAACAAACGGTCAGTCTTGCAACAAGACTACCCTTGCAGACGACTATCGGTTCTATCGGGCAGGGCGTTGACCTGGTGAAAATAATGCGGCAGAAGGATGACTACCTTAATAGCCGGATCAGGTTTGTCACTTCATCGCTTGGCGCCTCCTCTATAAAAAGTCAGCAATTGAGAGAACTTGAAACGGTATTTAACGAATTAAGCGATGCCAGTATAAGCAATTCCTTGACAAGCTTCTTTAAATTTGTGAACGACCTTTCGCAGGACGAGAGTACCAGTTCACGCTCTGTGCTTGTGGAAAAGGCGATTACCATGACCGAATCCATACGTGCAATAGTTGACGAGCTGGGCATGATGAAGGAATTTGTCAAACAATCCGTGGAATCCAAACTTAATGAAGTAAACGGGCTGGCGAAAGATATCGTTGACCTTAATAAGGAAATCCACTCGCTGCAAACAACAGGCGGGGAGCCGAATGACCTGTTGGACAAAAGAGAGACGCTCCTCGGCGAAATCAGCAAGTTTTTGGACGTCACAACAAGGACGCAGAAGAACGGCATGATAGATGTGATGATTGCAGGTGGAGTCCTGGTGAGTGGTTCAAATGCGTTAACCCTTGAATCCAGCGTAGATTCAAGTGGCAAGCTCAATATTACCAGCTATGGAAGTTCGAAACACAAACCTACTGGCGGTGAATTGAGCGGTTTGTTGGAGATGTATAACAACACGTTGCCTGCATACGATGCTAAACTGGATACCTTTGCAACCGCGCTTATAAAGAAATTTAATGCGATTCATAGTGAAGGCGTAGGCACAGACGGCGGGTTTACAACGGTACTTGGGACAAATAAGGTGACGGACGCAACTAAGGCATTGAATACTGCGGGTCTGGGGCTGCCTTTTGCACCATCGAGCGGAGATATATATGTTACGGTAATAAATACGAGTACAGGGGAAGAGGTCAAAAACAAAATTACGGTGGATGTAGCAAATGATTCGCTTACAAAATTAAGCGCTGATATTGATGGGATAACAAATCTTTCCTCTGCTATTTCAGACGGCAAATTGCAGATTACCGCAGACTCCGGGTATAAATTTAATTTTTCTTATGCATTGGACCCGAATCCTCAAACCACTGGAATTACAGGAACAACAACGCCTTCAATTTCGGGTATATACAATGGAAGTACAAATGATGTATATACATTCACAGCTTTAGGGGCAGGCGGCACAATAGGGACTACGTCAGGTCTTCAGGTTGAAGTCAGGGATAGCGGTTCAAATCTTATTGCTACACTTGATGTAGGTGAAGGATATACTCCTGGCAATACCCTTGCGGTTGCAAATGGTGTTTCTGTCTCGTTTTCGGCAGGTGATATTAATACAGGAGATACATTTGATATAGATGTTATAAATGATTCTGATGAAACTGACTTGCTTGCTGCTTTGGGAATTAATACTTTTTTTAGCGGTAAAGATGCTTCGGATATTAATATTGAAAAAAGGATACGGGAGGATGTAACACTAATTGCAACATCTATAGGTGAATCAGGGGATAATACAAATGCCTTGCGTTTATCCGCATTACAAAATGATAACAGTATTGTTGGAAATACTACCTTATCTGATTATTTACATCAAATTGCCGCGGCATTAGGAGAAGAGGCGAATAGTGCATATAAGTCTGAGGAGAAGTATACGGCATTGGAGGGGAGTCTTCAGAACAGAAGAGAAGAGGTTTCCGGGGTAAATATTGATGAAGAACTGGTTACCCTGATACGATTTCAACAGGCGTATCAGGCGTCGGCAAAATATATATCAACCGTTGACAGATTAATAAATACCTTATTAAATTCATTGTAACGGCGGGTTGAGTGGTCTTTCGTACTAAAGTGAAATGCGGGACACCGGTAGAATAATTTTAATGAGTTGTGGAGGATGACGCCATGTCTTTTAGAGTTACGCAGGCGAGTTTAAGTAATACGACGCTTTCTAACATCCAGCTAAATTACAAGAAAATGCAGGAGATACAGGAAAAGCTTTCCAGCGGTAAGCAGATAAACCGCGCATCAGATGATCCTGTAAGCACGAGAAAATTACTTGGATTTAAATCCGGGGAAAATGAATTACAGCAATATTTAGACGCTATTAAACATGCGAGAGATAAAATAAACTTCATCTTCGATGCATTGGAAAACATACAGGACATTATGGTGAAGATTCAGACCAAAACGGTGCAGGCGGCGGATGGTACGCTTGGGGATAGTGAAAGGGGAATTATTGCAAGCGAGATTGATGAGTTAATGGAGACAATTATTCAATTCTCAAACATAACGGATAGCAACGGACGGTATCTTTTCTCGGGAACAAAAACCTTAACTGCCCCCTTCAGAGCGACAAGAGATTCAGGCGGTGAGATAACAGGCGTAAAGTATGATGGCAATAATGAAACAATACAATATCAGATAGGGAGCAATACATTTATACAAGTGAACCAGCCTGGCGGAAAGCTGTTTATGGAAAACGGCATATTTGCAAATCTTATAAATTTACGCGACGAATTGAAAAAAAGCGATTTTGATACAGACGCTTTTTTATCACAGAAGAAAAATTTTGAAACGGCAAATAATAACGTACTGACAGAGATTACAAAGTTTGGCGCAAAAGTCGATAGATTGGCAATAACGGAAAATAGAGTCGAAAACTCGAAAATAGCGCTGAAAGAATTAATCTCTTATACCGAAGATGCTGATTTAGCATCCTTAATCACAGAATTAAAAAATCAGGAAAATGTGCTGCAAGCAGCACTGCAGACCGGCGCCAGGATTATTCAGCCGTCATTGCTAGATTTTATTGGCGGATAGATTGTCTAAATTATCAACATCATGGGTAAATAATTTCAACGTTATTGCCCGTACTCTCTCCAAAGTAAAAAATCTCATCCCTTGTTGCTACAGAGCCTATCGTTATTTTAAAGTTTTATAACTCCTATTCTCACAATTACATAAGCGGCTTTGTGTGGTTATTGATTTTACTTGTTTACAAATGGTATTGTGTTTGCTTAATTAACCGCCACGTAGCATATAAATCTCTTTAACCTTATTTTTTATAGGAGGTAAAAACAAAAATGGAGCAGAAGAAAATGGAGACATTAAAAACGGAAAAGTTGGGTGAGTTAGGTTATAACAAAGAAGATATTATCAGGTTTGAAGACGGCATTGTAGGGTACGAAGAGCTTAAACAGTTCATTCTTGTTAATTTTCCTGACTGCCGGCCTTTTGAATGGTTGGTTTCGGTTGATAACCCCCTTGTTGCGTTACCCGTCATAAACCCGGTTCCTCTTTTCACCGACTATGACCCATTGAAAAAGATTGATGATGTTTCAGCGTTGGAGATGGGCAACAAGGAAAAGGTTGAAATATTTTGTATAGTAAACATTGGAGATGATGCTTCCAATGTAACCATAAACCTGAAAGGGCCTATACTTGTAAATATGATAAACAACAAGGGGAAGCAATTCGTATTAACAGATGATTATTACGCATTACATTATCCGCTTGTGCAAAAAAATGCTTAATTGAATATACCCCTGCGTTGTTCGGGTGCACAACCATAATAAATGTTATTATGAGATGCAGACGCATTGCTTTACTATGATGCGCCTCTGCCCGGACGCTTACAGGCAGTTTAATACGAATAGTATTCTATTATTTGCAGCCAGTTTCTTTCTTTGTTCTTCAAAAAGGTCTTGGGGAAAGAGATATACGTTTACTGCACGGTACGTTATTTTTATACACTTTCAATAGAGGAGAAGCGATGCTTATACTAACAAGGAAGTTGGGAGAAAGCATAACCATAGGTGATGAGATAAAAATTACCGTTTTAGAATTTCAGGGAAGACAGGTGAAATTGGGAATTATCGCTCCAAAGGACATTGAGATTCACAGGGAAGAAGTTTATGAAAAAATCCAATCCCAGAATAGAGAGTCTTCAAAAGTATCCAAAAATGAGTTGGTAAAAGTTGCGCAAAAATGGAGGCATATTGGAGAGGATTTTCGTTTTCAAGAAAAATTTATAGCAAAAAGGGAGGCAGTTGAAGACGCAGATTAATTGTGCACTGTGGTACAGTTTGAGGTAATTATTTTGCGTATTTTACAGGAATATCTCTTAATTTAAAGGAAACTAACCATGTTTATTGTTGAAGAAAGCAGCGCTCTAAATGGCAATACAGATTTTGAAATAAATGTTTCGCGCGCGAAGGACCTGATAGAAAAAGATGATTGGGGTATGGCGTTTAAATATCTAAAAGCAGCAGTGGATGCAGACCCCAATTACGCAGAGGGTTTTAATCTTCTCGGTATTTATTACACAAGAAACCATAACTATTCCGAAGCAATTGAAAATTTCAGGCAAGCATTACACATTGATTTTGATTTAATAGACGTTCATTATAACCTTGCTTTTCTGTATATGGACCGGGAAGAATACAGTATGGCTCTTTCGCATTTTAAGGAGGTTGTAGTGGCGAATCCGGAAGATGCGGATACGTATAATCTTATGGGAATATGTTGCGCTAAAAACGGTAATGAAGAGGACGCTAAAGCGTTTTTTGCCGAATCATTGAGATTGCAGCCGGATAGTACTTCTGCCGCGGTGAATATCTCAAAACTGCTGATAAAAAGCAATGAAATTTCAAAAGCGAAGGGGATTTTGCTCTATTTTATGAAAAAAGAGATTGCCAATTACGAGGTGCATTACTTGCTTGGCATTGTATACAAGGGAGAAGAAGATTATCCTCGGGCAATGCACCATCTCAGGGAAGCGGTGCTGGAAGACACGAATAACGCAGAGGCCTATAATCTGCTTGGCGAGTGTTGCTTAAAAACGGATTTTGATAAACAGGCCGAATCATTTTTTGTAATGGCAATCCGGTTGGATACAGCATATTTAGACGCATATTATAACCTTGGAAGACTTTATTATAAACAACAGAAATATGATGATGCGGTTCACATTTTAGAAGAGTATGTGAGAACAAAGGAAGCGACAGATTTTGTTGATTCTCTTTGGTCGGAGAACAAAGTCGGGGATGAAGCTGTGCCGCTGTATAATTTACTGGGGAATTGTTACAAAGTGACGAATAATCCTGCAAAGGCGCGGAAAATGTGGGAAAAGTCATTATCCATACAGCCTGATCAACAGGATATAAAAGAAAACGTTTCCGGTCTCTCGCAAACTGCTCAAATGCACAAGCGCATTAGTCTGGTTATTGATTAATTATCCCTTCTTAGTACCGTAAAAGTTATTTCTTCGCACGTTTTTCCAAAATTTTTAATGGTGCGATCAGAGGTACTCAATACTCAATCTCCAGTCTGTAATCTTGTACGACTGCCTACTGGTGATTATCGATTTTAAACTGGTTTACTTTTAGGGCGCTATAATTACTTTCACGGATTCCTTTGCGTCGGCTACCAGTTTAAATCCCTTTGCAGCGTCATTTAGCGGTAGTTTATGAGTTATCAGATCATTTACGGCAATTCTACCTGTCCGTATTAATTCAATTGCAACCGCCATATCAGCAGGAGGGCCAGCATAGGACATAACAATAGAATTACAATTACGCCAAAGATTCCATAGGTCAATAGGGATTTTTACCCCGGGTTCCGTTGGTGCAAAAAAGAGGATAGTCCCTCCCCTTTCTATGGAATGAAAGGCCTGTTCTGTTGCGGATATTGCTCCTGTACACACAATCGCCAAATCTGCCAATCTTCCATTATTATCTTTGCGGATAATGGAAGGCACATCTTCTTTTGCGTTAATTGCGATATCTGCCCCTATTTTTTTTGCAAATTTCAGGCGATATTCGTTTATGTCCGTTGCAAATATTTTGCCTGCGCCAAGCGCTCTCGCCAATTGAATATGTAATAATCCCGATATGCCGCTGCCGATAACGAGCAGACTTTGTCCGGGTTTAAAATTGGACAGTCGTTGTCCGCGAATTGAACATGCCAAAGGTTCTACAAAGGTTCCCTCATCATAAGACATCTCCTGGGGAAGAATAAAAGTTCCGCGATCAACATTGATTTGTGGAACACGCAGAAATTCTGCAAAACCACCGGGATAAAAATTGGTAGTGCGTAAAGTATCGCACACGGAATGATGTCCATTCAGGCAATAATGGCAGGTGTTGCATGGAACATGGTGTGCAACGGTAACTCTGTCGCCAACTTTAAATTGTTTAACGGCATCGCCAATGGCGACTATTTCTCCTGCAATTTCGTGACCCAAAACCAAAGGCGCCTTTTTAATGCGGTACCATTCCATTACATCGCTGCCACATATACCGCTTGCGAATATTTTTACCAATAACTCGCCCGGCCCTATTTGTGGAGTTGGCATTTCTTCTATTCTGACGTCATTGTTGTTGTAATACATTGCTACTCGCATATAATGCCCCTTTTCTTATGGTCGTTATAACGCAGGATGTACATTGTGAAATGGTGGGTTTGCGCGCTACCGTGCGCAGTATCCAGTCGGCAATCTGCCGATTGCCGACTGGATAATAAAAAATACCAGACTCCTAAAATGTCTTATTATTATTTGGTTTTGTTAAATATTGCGTCAGCTTCATCCACGCTGGCATTTTCATGAACGATGGCCCGTAAAGCCTTGATCATGGGAACAGGGCGTTCATTTTGCCAGATGTTTCTGCCCAGATTTATACCTATTGAGCCTTTTTGCATACCATCATGAACGAATTCAAAAACCTCACGGTCAGAACCTACCTTTGGGCCTCCTGCCATGACGACCGGGACGGGACAACCACTCGTGACTTTATCAAAATTTTCGCACCAGTAAGTTTTTACAACCTTTGCACCCAATTCGGCGCATATGCGGCAACACAGCGCAAGATAACGCGCATCCCGTTTTTCCAGCTCTTTTCCAACCGCAGTCACTGCCATTACCGGCATGCCGTATCTTTCCGCTTCATTAACAACTTTTGCCAAATTTAATAACGTTTGCTTCTCATAATCGCTGCCAATAAATACAGAAAGACCGACGCCTGAAACATTAAGGCGGAGAGCCTCTTCCATTGATGTGGTGATTTCCTCGTTGGCAAGATCTTTGCCCACCATGCTGGTGCCACCAGAGATCCTTAAAATAATGGGCTTGCTTTGCTGAGGGTCTATACAGGCACGCAATACACCTCTGGTACAGAAAAGGGCGTCGCTATATTCTAGAATTGGTTTAATGGTTTCTCCTGGCTTCTCTAACTTTGTTGTGGGTCCCTGAAAATAACCATGGTCGATTGGCAAGTACATACAGCGCCCATTTGGTTTAATCAGTTGAGACAAACGATTCTTCATTCCCCAGCCCATGATAGTTAATTCCTCCTTTTAAAAAAAACGGGATCCTGACGGCTTCCCTTAACAACGGTAATAACGAAATTATAAGACATATTTTGATGTCATCTACAATAGAGAATAGCGGTGTTTGCTGCATAATGCAGGGGCGGAGCATTTGCTATAAATTGTTATAAATGCGTTCATGCCCAAGGGGGCAAATGCTTCGCCCCTACTCTGGTGAAAGGTTCAAAAGAGATATGCTGTTCTATATTCCGGCAGTGGTTGCATAAAGAATAATACAAGTGTATATTAGATCCCCTCGCCATTATGGTAATTTTTCATAAATGTTGTCATGATTATTGATTCTGTGTTAGATTCCCGGCTATTGTCATTGCTTACAATATTTAAACTTTCCTCCAATTTTTTGATACGCGTTAGAAGTTTATTGTTTTCTTTAATTAGCGCTCTAAAGGCCTCTGCAATCGGATCGGGCAGTTGTCCATGGTCTAACATTACCTCGTGATCCTTGTTTTTGCTTCTTTCGATAATTCTTCCGGGTACACCTACCACCGTAGCATTAGCGGGGACGTCTTTTACTACTACCGAACCGGAACCTATGCGTACATTATCTCCTATGGAAATATTGCCTAAAACACAAGCATTTGAGCCTACAATGACCTTTTTTCCTAACGTTGGATGTCTCTTTGTCTTTTCAAAAGATGTCCCTCCAAGCACTACTCCCTTGTAAATAAGACAACCATCGCCGACCGTTGCCGTTTCTCCGATAACGACTCCCATGCCGTGGTCTATAAAAACTCCTCGTCCGATTTGTGCGGCCGGATGGATTTCTATCCCTGTTAAAAAACGATTAATGTGGGAAAGAAAACGGGCGGTGAAATACCATTGTTTCTTCCAGAAAAATGAAGATATCCTGAATAGCCATAAAGCATGTAATCCGGGATAACAGAAAACTATTTCAAATTTGCTTTTTGCAGCGGGGTCATTTTGGAAAACGGCATCAATGTCCTCTCTTAATCGGCCAAACATTAAAGTTCCTTAAACAATACGGTGGATAGATATCTTTCGCCGGTGTCAGGGAATACTACCACCAATAGCTTTCCTTTGTTTTCAGGCCTTGCTGCGACCTGCAGTGCGGCATACGCTGCGGCGCCTGAAGAAATACCCACTAAAATTCCTTCATCACGTGCAAGTTGGCGCGATAAGGCAAACGCCTGTTCGTTTTCCACCTTAACAATTTCATCGATTATTTTTGTATTAAGAATTTCAGGTACAAAGCCTGCACCAAGTCCCTGTATTTTGTGAGGTCCCGGTTTTCCACCGGAAAGTACAGCAGAACCTGAGGGTTCCACGGCGATTACTTTTAATGAAGGTTTTCTTTTTTTAATGACCTCGCCAACCCCGGTAATGGTGCCCCCTGTGCCAACACCACCTACAAAAATATCGATTTGTCCATCGGTATCATTCCAAATTTCTTCTGCAGTCGTTTTGCGGTGTATTTCCGGATTTGCATCATTTTTAAATTGTTGCGGCATGAATGAATTGGGAATATTTTGAAGCATTTCTTCTGCTTTATTAATCGCCCCCTTCATACCTTCCGATCCTGGTGTTAATACAATTTCGGCCCCAAAAGCCTTCAAAAGCTCCCGGCGTTCCAGGCTCATCGTATCTGGCATTGTTAAAATTAATTTATAATCTCTGGCGGCAGCTACAAAAGCCAAGGCAATTCCTGTATTGCCAGAGGTAGGTTCTATCAGAACTGTGTCTTTTTTTATCAATCCTGCCTTTTCGCCGGCCTCAATCATGGCGATTCCAATGCGGTCTTTTACACTCGCCATGGGGTTGAAAGACTCCATCTTAGCAGTGATAATGCAGTCCAGCCCTTTTGATATTTTATTCAATCTGACTAATGGCGTGTTGCCAATTGTAGCAGTGATGTCATCGTATATCTTTGTCATAGTCGTCCCCTCAGCTAATTATCAGGAAGAAGGTATAAATGAGACAAAATATACTATGTTGTTCATTATTTCTCAAGATATTTTTAAAAGCCTTATTTTTTCTTGACAAAAAAGACTTTGAGTATAACATTTACTCCCTCGCCGTATCTTATTTAAATACATACAGTTCTCAAAATTTTTATTTTTATGAAAATCCTGGAACATATTCTTTTTTAAGGATGTTTTTATGAATTACAAAAGTCTGGACACGTTAATAAATCAAGTAGGCGGTCCGTTACGGTTGACAACTCTAATTATTAGCAGGGCAAGGCAGCTAACAAAAAAGGCGGAGCCCTATATTGAAACGGAAATCGATGACCCGGTTGAAATTGCTTTTGCGGAATTAATGCAAAATAAAATAATGTTAAATGACGAAGAGAAAAAATAGGGGAATGATGTTTTTTGTCTTATAGGGTAATTAACCCAACAGTGTAAAAATTTTTTTAAATTGGTGAGTTGTGTTTATCTGAAATGGTTTTAGAGCAGATAACGAAAGTTTTTTTGATTTAATGCAATGTGCTGCCCACCTAAAATGATTTAACATATCCACGGCCTCGCATCCAGGCTGACCCAAAATATACGGCAAAATTGCCAAAAACCTTTTTTTGTAATCCAATCAGGCAATGTAGCAATGGCCGGGTTGTCCTAATTAAAACCACTGTATGAGCAGTTGGTAACTATTTGTAAACAACAAAATCTACTATTGCGAAACTTGCTTTGTTGTTGCGGCAATGATAATGATGATGTAGACATTTAAACGAAACATTACTGGCCATGAATGTATGTAACTTTTCGGGACGTTTTCTGCTGTTTGATATAAATATGAGGGGGTGAGAATAATGATAAAGGTTGAACATTTGGCGAAGCGGTATGCAGATGTTTATGCGGTTAATGACATTTCTTTTGAGGTGAATCAGGGTGAAATATTAGGGCTTTTGGGTCCAAATGGCGCAGGCAAAACGACTACAATGCGTATCCTGACCTGTTATATGCCGGCGACTTCAGGCACTGCGGTAGTAGATGGATACGATGTTTTTCGGGATTCAATAAACGTGCGTAAATTAATCGGGTATTTGCCGGAAAATGTACCCCTGTACCCGGAAATGCGGGTTAACGAATACCTTACGTTTCGTGCGAAATTAAAAAAAGTGCCATATCGTGAACGTAAAACAAAAATTGCGGAATGTATAGAAAAATGTAGAATTCAGGATGTAAAAAAACAAATTATCGGCACTCTTTCAAAGGGGTACCGGCAAAGGGTAGGATTGGCAGATACCCTGGTACATGACCCTAAAATCCTTATTCTTGACGAACCGACAATCGGGCTTGATCCAAATCAAATAAGGCAGGTCAGGCAGCTTATCAGGGAATTGGGTGAAAAACATACCATCCTGCTATCTACCCATATACTTCCGGAAGTAGAGATGATTTGCGGACGTGTGATTATTATAAATAAGGGAAAGATCGTTGCTATGGATACGCCGTCAAATTTAGGTGACCAACTCAAAGGCGGAAACCTCATTGAACTCGAAGTGCGTGGAAATGGTGAAAAGGTCAAGGATGCTTTATCAGTTATAAAAGGCGTAAAAAAGATCACTTGGCGTGACAAAGGTGAAATTAATAAATATTCAATTGAAACGGAAAGAGATTCCGATATTCGGGAAGAAGTATTTTTAAGCATAGTGAAAAATAATGGAATTATCAGGGATATGAGGCAAGATGCAATAACACTTGAAGAAATATTCCATCAGATTACTACGAAAGAAAAGGAGGTGGTGTTGTAAATGACAAGCACAGGTACTATCTTTGAAAGAGAAATCAATGCATATTTTCTTTCCCCAATCGCCTACGTTATTATCGCGGTATTTATGGTGTTTTCGGGTTATTTTTTCTCAATTATGTTGGGTATAACGCAGGAAACAACATTGAGATACAGCCTGGCATATACACAATTCATTCTCTCCATTCTCACCCCCGTCATTACGATGCGATTGCTGGCAGAGGAAAATAAAACCGGGACGGTTGAACCGCTCATGACGGCACCGATTACCGATTTTGCAGTGGTTTTTGGAAAATTCCTGGCAGCATGGGCATTATATAATATCATGATTGCTCCAACGGCATTTTATATTATTTTTCTGGCATGGGTGGGTTCCCCCGATTATGGTGCAATAATTGCCAGTTATATTGGATTGGTGTTAATGGGGGGGCTGTTTGTCTCTGTCGGTATGCTCGTTTCTGCAGTAACAAAAAATCAAATTGTTGCGGCGGTTACCGGTATTGTAGCGTTACTTATATTGCTGGTAATTGGATTGGCAAGTGCGGAAAACGAAGGGTGGCTTTATAGTACTTTACGGTATATCGGCACGTATGATCACTGGGAAACATTTACTAAAGGGATTGTGGATACAAGAGATATAGTCTATTACTTTAGTTTTTCGACGTTACTTTTATTCATTGTCGTACGCATTGTTGAAAGCAGGAGATGGAGATGAGTGCTGTGAGTGATAAAAAGAAAGATTGGATTGATTTGTACAGTGGTTATATCATATTAGCCGGAATTATTGCAGCAATATCCGGTTTTGGGTTATCCAGGATATTAAATGGCTGGAGTGTGTCTTCGGTAGTGCCCACGGGTATTGGTAGTGCTATCATTATTGGGTTTAGTATTTTAAAAGCGATGAGAAACAAGTGGTTTTCTACGGAAGCGTCCAAGAGAAAAGCCCTTGTCGGAACAAACGTAGCGGTCATGTCGATTTTTGCCGCAAGTATTTTTGCAATTGTTGGCTTCCTTAACCATAGGCACTATGTAAGGTTTGATCTTACACTTACCGGGAAATATACTCTCTCACAAAAAACAAAAAATATACTTAAGAATCTCGATAAACCTGTCGTGATCACCACTCTCTTCAATCAGGGCGAGATGTTTTTTGAGCAAATTGTAGACATTTTGAAAGAATACGCGCATAACAACACAGAAAAAATAAAGATTGAAAATATTGACCCACTGAGAAGTCGCAGCAAGGTGGAAGAATTAGCAATGCGCCTGAAAATCAGTGACCTTCAATTAAATTCTGTTGTGTTTGAATGCGGGGAATATAGCAAGCATGTACAACAGAGTGACGTGATGGAGCGGCAATATCCTTTTAGGTTTAAAGGAGAAGAAGCTTTTACGGGGGCAATCCTCAACGTTACACAGGAAAAACAAACAACGATTTATTTTGTTCAGGGGCACGGTGAACGCCAATTTGACGATTACGACAGGGTCGGTATTTCCGGAATCGCAAATGCCCTGAAACGTGACAACTGTCGCGTAGCGCCTTTGAATATCATGGATAAAAAGAAAATCCCTGATGACTGCGACGTGTTGATTGTTGCGGGACCTTCCAAGGCATATCTGACAGAAGAGCTGAATATTATAAGAAATTATCTGGAAAACAGAGGGAATTTGCTGCTCATGCTGGAACCCGCAGTTCCACCCAATATCACTACCGGTTTCGGAACTCTTTTGGGAGAATATGGCATGGTAGTTCGTGATGACATTGTAATTTATAATACTGTAAAGATGCCGCTGTTTGGTATACAAACGGTTGCAGAGATTTATGTAAAAAATGAAGAATATGGCGACCACAGAATTACCGACGATTTGAAAAATTACAATACGATACTTTACGGCGCATGTTCCATAGATGCCGCCCCTCCGAATGACCAAATGCCGTATGAGGCTAAGGTATTGATGTACGCGCCCGATAGCGCCTGGGGAGAAACAGATATTGCGGATTTGAAATATAAAAAACCAGAGAAAAACATGGAAACAGATGTATTAAGTCCTATTTCTCTGGCGGCGGCATCCCAGGTGAAAGAATTGCCGAAAAGCGTCACACAGGCGCACCCTGCAATGGCAAACGACCCGAATGCAAAACCAACAGGTGCAAGGCTGGTTGTTTTTGGAGATGTGGACTTTGCCACAAACGAGTTTGGAGATAATCCCGGCAATCATGATTTAGTGCGTAATTCAATTAATTGGCTTGCTAAGAAGGAGACACAATTAGGTATTTCCGCCAAAGATGCTGATTTCCGTAAGGCGGTGATTCACCCAGAACAAATGAAAGTTATTTTTTGGGTTTCAATTGCTGGTATTCCTTTGGTTCCGATAGTTATTGGCGGTATCGTGTGGTGGAAAAGACGTCGTTAGGAATGAACGGCAATTCCCAGGTGATTGGTGTTTATCCATGTTGTCTGGATTTTTAATAATGTGTGACCTTTGTATTTCATACATTTTTATATAAGGCAAAATTATTTATGTGGCAGTCGCTTCTGATTAGAGTTTATTCTTCGTGGGAGGAAATAGTTAAGCAATGAAATTTAAAACTACCATAATTCTCTTAATAATTGCAATTATAGGCATAACGTATATATTTGTTTATGAAAAAAAGCAACTGCCCCAAGAGGAGTGGGAGCGGTTACAAAAAAAGGTGCTGCCATATTTCAAAGCGTCACTGGTGAACAAGATAGAATTAAAGAACGAAACCGGTAAAATAGTACTGGAAAAAGCTGAGAATGGTTTTTGGTTTATTGTGGAACCTTACAGGCTGCGTGCAAATAATTCTGAGGTCTCAAGTATTCTCTCCGAGTTTGAGTTTATGTCGAAAGTAGGCTCATTTGAAAAAGAAGGAGACAAACCATTTGACTTAAAATATTATGGTTTTGATAAACAAGAGAACTATATCACGATGTACACAAGTGTAAAAACCAGTCCGGACAAAATACAGATAACAGGGCCAAGCAATAAATACACCGTATTCATTGGAGAAAGACTTGCGGCGGGCGATAATGTATATATTAAACTTGACACAAATGATGAAGTTTTTGTTGTACCGGGTAGCTTGCTGGAAAAAATCAATAAAAGCATTCTTGATTTAAGAAGCAAGTGGGTCTTTACCTTTGACAAAGAAGCGGTTACGCGACTGCAAATAAAAACAAAAGAATATAACATTGTTTGTGAGAAAGACAGAGAGTTTTGGAGAATTAAGGAACCTCTTGACGACCTGGCTGATTTGCAAAAGGTAAGAGATATCATCGCAAAACTTAAAAATCTCGAAATCGATCGGGAGGATTTTCTTCCGGAAGGAGAAGTAGAGCTGTCCAAGTTCGGGCTGGATAATCCGGCATATATGGTTACAGTTACTGAACGGGGACATGATCAATCGGTCATTTTCGGATACTCACTTGATAACAAAGTGTATGCTAAGCGTGTAGATGAGAAAAGTATTTTTTTGCTAAAGGATAATATTCTTGCTGAAATCAAAAAGAAACCAAACGATCTGAGAGATAGGGTTTTAGTGAGGTTTGATTCTTACGGTTCGTATGGAGTGAACAAGCTGGAATTTAAAACAAAAAAAGATACGATATCCATCGAAAAATCACTGGAGCTTGACTGGGTTATCAGAAAACCAATTGATATTTATGCGGATCAGGACAGTGCTAGGAATTTTATTGAGAAAATTAAAACTCTTGAAATAGTAGACTTTGTTTCTGACAAACCGGAAGATTTATCAGTATATGGGTTAAAAGATCCTGTATTTGAGGTTTCCGTGATAAAAGAAGAAAATAAAGAATTGTCAAGATTTTATGTGGGAAATAAATTGCCCGAAGGTAATAAATGTTATGTAAAGCGGGTAGATGAAGATCCGGTATATACCGTTTCAACGGTTGAATTTTATGACAAGCTTGAAAATGCGCTGATTGCTTTCAGAGACAGATTGGTCTGCGATTTTGATAAAGAACTGGTTAAGAAGATTGTAATTGAAAAAACAGACCGCACTTTTTTATGTGAAAAAACGAATAAAACAGACGAAGAAGGTAATGCTATTTGGGAACTAAGCAAACCGATTCAGGCGCGTGCTGATGCAGACAAGGTGAATCAAATCGTATGGGATCTCTCTTTCTTAAAAGCGGAAAATTATGTTGCGGAAAACCCCTCGGATCTTAGTGTTTTCGGTTTGGATAATCCAAGAATGAAAATTCACGTGACATACGAAAAAATTATTAATCAAAAATCTGAAAAACAAAATATAGCAACTGATGCGAAAGACACTATTAACAAAATCATTGAGACAAAAACATTGTTGATAGGGAATACTGTTGGGGGGGGAGATATGGACAATTCATATGCTATGATTGACGGAGTTAATTTGGTATTTGAGTTGTCCTGGCCAAAAATAAGGGATTTTAATGCCGAGTTAGCCCCGACAAAGATTTTAGATTTTGAAAGGATGGATGTGAGAAAACTTACCCTCGTCTATCCTGACAGGGAAATACAGATAGAAAAGGCGGATAATTTTTGGACGTTAAAAAATTACGATGTAAAAGACTTTCAAAGCCGGGAAGTGGAATATTATGTCCATAACCTTGAAAGACTGACGGGTGAATATATAGAACAGTACAAAGCAACAAATCTGACACAGTTTGCATTAGATGAACCGCAACTGTCTATTATCATTGGCTTGGGTGAACGTGATGAAGTCCTTTATATCGGAAAAAAGAAGGATGAAAATAACTATTATGCAAAGAGTAAAAATTCCGAATGTATCTACGTTATCGGTAAAGATAAGGTAGCGAAGCTTATGAGAAAAGAAGATGATTTTACCATGCAGGCAGTCGAAAGGAATTTAAAGGAAGCAATAGATGTGTTGAATACAACAAAAGACCAGATTCCCGGTGAATACGGCGGAGGAGGTATGCACGGCAAGCCACCGGGCAGCAGCCCACAAGGCAGTTTTCACTGAGTAACATAAAAAATGGTTTTTAATTTATAAGAAGATATTCGGATGAAGCATCAATTGTTTTCTCTTTTCAATTTTATTGTCTTCATATGTGCAAATGCCGCATTATTGTCAAATAATGCGGCATTTGCTTTAAATGAGCATTCTAACCGCAGGACGCCTGTGGTCGTTGCCGTGGAAAAGACAAGCGCTGCAGTTGCTAATATCAGCACGGAAAGATTTATTAAACAACGGTACGGAGATCCTTTTTTTGGGTTCAGGAGCGAATTATTTGAACAATTTTTTAATGATTATTTTAATAAGAGTCAACGGAAGGTAGTAGAAAAGCCTTTGGGTTCAGGGGTAATTATTGATGAGGACGGTTATATCGTAACAAACGAACATGTTGTAAGCCGGGCTTCAAAGCTTAATGTAAGGCTGGCAGATGGCAAAAACTACGAGGCTACTATGATTAGTTCTGATCCTGTGACCGATCTTGCCGTGTTAAAAATAGAATCAGAAAGCCCGCTTCCTTATGTTAAAATGGGCACGTCAAAGGACCTTATGATCGGCGAAACGGTGATTGCCCTGGGTAACCCGTTTGGTCTGGAAAATTCGGTAACTATCGGTGTTCTAAGCGCAAAGAACCGTACTTTTACTTTTAGCGGGGAATATGGCAACCTCGAATATAACGGGCTTATTCAAACAGACGCCTTGATAAACCCGGGAAACAGCGGAGGGCCTTTGATTAATATTGACGGAGAACTTATCGGGATAAACACGGCAATCGTAAATCATGCGCAGGGTATAGGGTTTGCCATTCCTGTGGATAAGGTTCGTGAAACACTTGTCAAACTATTTAACTTCAGGGAGATTAATAAAATATGGTTTGGCGCACAAGTAGAGGAGCAGGGCTATGTTTCAAATGGTATACTGGTCACTTCCGTTGAAAAGGAAAGTCCGGCACATAAGGCAAAAATAAAAACCGGAGATTGTATTATAAAGATTGATTCGAAAAGAATCTTTGATGTGCTTGATTTTGAAAAATATATTCTGAAAAAGGATGCAGGTGATAAATTAATTATTACCATTAATCGCAATGGTCAGGAAATGGAGTTGTCGGTTAGCCTTGAAAAGGCTCCAATGCCTTCGGCGGAAAAGCTTGCCTTGGAGAAACTTGGGCTTTACGTCCAGGACCTAACCCCGCAGCTTGCGCAACAATTGAATTTATGGTGGGTTAAGGGTGGGGTGCTAATCTCTGAAGTCCAAAAGAAAAGTCCTGCGGAGAATGTTGGAATTAAGGCAGGCCATGTACTTGTATATGTAGGGCAGTATCGGGTGAATAACATTGAAGAATTTGGAGCATTGCTTAACCTGATGAAAAAGGGAGAACTGTGGGACGTTGGTATCGTCTGGTCTGATATTTATGGCGAGCATCAGGGATACACACGGTTAAAAGTTCGCTAACGTGAGTTTATTACGAAAATGGAAATAATGTCGCCTAAGCAATTTTATGACAGTATGTTGTGTAAGTTGTCAACTGTATACACCGAGTCCTTGAATGTTGGACTTTTATTGTGTGTCCTCAATTTTTAACGCCTCCATCGAGTGCCTTTTAATATCCAGCCAACAACTCTTCCATACGGCTTTTTACTCTTTCCGGAACTGTGCAAAAAACAGCCGTATCTGCAATGATTTCCTGATAGGTACGGTGGAACAAGGGTATCATATCCTCCCGATTCAGAGATTGCCACCGGTCATTTTTGCTTGTTGGCATACAGACTCTTCATATTGCATCCGATAATAAAGTTAATCCCCATGAAAATTTTAATCATAGAAGATGAAAAAAAAATTGCAAAGTATTTAAAACAAGGCCTTGAGGAAAATTCCTATACTGTTGATATAGCGCATAATGGTATTGATGGCTTACATTTGGCGACACATGAGAATTATGACCTCATAGTAGTAGATATAATGCTTCCGGGAATCAATGGAAAGGAAGTACTGAAACAAATAAGAAACACCGGAATTCACACTCCGGCAATATTTCTCACGGCAATAGATTCCGTAAACGATAAAGTAAACGGTCTGGATATTGGAGCTGACGATTATATAGTCAAGCCTTTTTCTTTTTCCGAGCTGTTAGCACGTATTCGCGCTTGCATGAGGAGAAGAACAGACAATTATGTATCAAATTTAAAAACAGGCAATGTAACACTTGATCCCAAAACCAGAAAAGTATTCCGGGATAAACAAAAGATTGAGTTAACGCCCATTGAATTCTCTATTCTTGAATATTTCATGAGAAACCCAGGACAGATTTTAACCAGAACGATGATTTCTGAGCACATATGGGATTACAATTATGAAAGCTTTAGCAATGTAATTGATGTTCACATTAGTCGTTTAAGAAATAAACTGGAGAAAGATTTTGATAAAGGCATTATACATACGGTGAGAAGGGTCGGCTATGTTCTCGAAGAAAGAGATTAAATTTTTCCGAACAATTGGTTTTAAAATAACACTCTGGTACGCTACTTCAGTATTGCTAATAGTAGTCATTTTAGGAATATACTTATACTATCGTTTATACTATGTACTTAATAAAGAAATGTGTGCAATCCTTTTAGATGAAGGTGAAGATATTTTACAACATTTTACGGAAACGAATTTAAATCTGGATGCCCTGAAAACTGAAATCGAAAAAGAAGTTTCCGTCGGGAAATTTTTTAAAATATCAGCATTGTTATATGATATAGAAAATAATTCAATCATTACATCGGTAAATTCCATTGAGTTCCCTTTAAAAACTTTTGAAAAAGCAATTAACAATGCAAAAAATGGAAATGAAACATTCGATACCGCCAAACCAAAAGATTCAACCGATAGCTTCCTTCTTTTAACAATACCCGTATTCCAGGATAACAGCCCGAAATATGTTTTACAGATGGCTACCTCTCTGAAGCCATCATATAAAACATTAAAAAATTTCAGGGATGATATAATAGTGATAATGCCGGGAATTGTTATTATCACTATCATAGGAGGCTGGTTTATCGCCAAAAAAAGCCTTGATCCTGTCGGATATATTACAAACGCAGCCAAAACAATAACGGCATACAATTTACATACAAGACTTAAACCCGCACATACAGGAAGTGAGTTAGAAGAATTGACGGATACAATTAATCTTATGTTAGACCGTCTTGAAGATGCCTTCCGAAAAATTATTCAATTTACCTCTGATGTTTCCCATGAATTAAGAACGCCGCTTGCTGCTCTAAAAGCCGGAATAGAAGTAATGCTTGCAAAACAAAGAACCCCGGAAGAATATTGCGAACTGCTGGAAAATAATTTAATTGAGCATGAAAAAATAATTAACATGATAAATGATTTACTGGTTTTGCTGAAAACAGACGCGGCAAAACAAGAGTTCTATGATGTTGATCTTAAAAAAATGCTGTGTGAACTTTACACAGCGTTTCAAGTAATTACAGAAACTAAAAAAATAGACTGCACAATAAGTAAGATGGAAAATATTACAATAGATGGAGATCAAAAATTACTCTATCGTTTGTTTTCCAATCTTTTGGATAATGCGATTAAATATACTTCCCCGGGAGGCAATATTTGCATTTCTCTGAAAGATTTGGAAAATGAAGTTATTGTTTCAATCAGGGACTCCGGAATAGGGATTTCCGAAAATGACCATAACAAGATTTTTGACAGGTTTTTTCGTGTAGATGCTTCAAGGTCAAGGGATACCGGAGGGGTAGGCCTGGGATTAAGTATTTGCAAAAACATAGCAGACCTTCATAAAGGAAAAATAGAAGTAAAAAGCACAATAGGAAAAGGCAGCGCTTTTTTAGTTACCCTTCCAAAAAGTCATTTCAATCGCTAACCTGTTTTTTAGTTACACGTATCTTAAGCGGTACCAACGCTTCCCTTGATTGATGTATCAATTGCCTTACACATTAAGCTTTCTTCATGTCTTCTTCATCAACCCTTAATGTTTGCCTGGTATAAGAGTTGTCATTTATTGTGACATATTCTTTTAAACGAGTAATCAAAGGAAAAGATGGAAAAGCAATATACCCCTGTTTTAAAAGATGAATTTGGTCTCGCTTTATCCGGGAAACATTTCAAACGTTCAAGTTTTCTGCGCTGCCTGAAACTCAGTATTCGCCGTATCTTTTTACTGGCTCTTGCACGTATGATGCATGTTGGCGTTGAACCTTTGCCCAACCTGTATGCAATGAAGAAGATACTGCTTGTTTCCGTAAACCAACGTTTAGGGAATACTATCCTGGTTACCCCCGCTGTATCAGCGCTTATTAAAGCCCTGCCAAATGTGCAATTCTGTTTTGTTGGGGGGAGGCATGCAAAATCCATACTGGAGGGATATGCCATAAAACAAATTCATACTATCAAACGAATAGACACTGTGCTTCCGCATCGATTATGGCGTCTTATTACAATACTTCGAAAAGAAAAGTACGATGCAGCCATTCATCTAAGCACGGCGACTAATTCACTGGGCGCCTATATCACATATGCATCCGGAACCAGGCATCGCATCGGGTGTATGCGAAACGATGGCAATATATTGTTTACCTCTGTTTTTAAACATCCACAATCGCGTCACAAGGTAGATCAAATCCGGGAATGTATGCAACAAATAGGGATAGCAGCTTTTGATGAACGCAAAATTATACTCAAACCGGAAGAACAGCTCAGGGCAGAAGATTTCTTCAAATTGCATTTCGGAGATTCATTTAAGAAACCGATTGGCATATTTACCGGCGGCAGACAAAAAAAAGGAAAGGCATGGAATCTGGAAAGTTTTGGTATTATTGCAGAGAATCTGAGAACACGGCATATCCCCATGGTAATATTTATAGGGCCAGAAGAGATGGGAAATGAAAAATGTATACAATCGGTAATAGGATCTGCCTTATACATAAAAAATGCCACATTGCGCGAAGTAGCTGCCTTAGTATCAAAGTGTAAGGTCATAGTAACTCCTGATTCAGGCCCAATGCATCTTGCAGTTGCAGTAGGGACGAAAACTATCGCTCTTTTTTCCAAACCAAACTTTGACAGATGGGGGCCAAGAGAGCCTTATGGGAAAGTAATATTTGATAAAAGCAAAACAAACACAAAAGAGATACTAAATGTACTGCTTGAATACTATGCATAAGGAATAATCAAGAGGCTTACGATTTTGCAACACCTTACTCTTTTGAAAAAATTTGCAGTGCATATGATAGTACAGTATACATAGTAAAATGTTTGCTTCCTTAAAATAATTCTTATCCGCAGATTTCGCAGACTTCGTCGTGAGTCGAACGATTAGCGCAGATAAAAAACCGCTTTAATCTTCTCCTGATCTGTGGAAATCGTGGTAATTTGTGGATTATTTATTTTACTACATGTTTGTGAACCAAAGGTTCATGGATGTTTCATTTTGTCATCTTGCTTTTGAATATTTTCTCCTTCTTTTTTCTGCCAGGCCTGTTATCTTCGTTTTCAAGCGCCTGTTCCAAATAAGTATGCCATTTATCGCCATAATGCTTTTCCAGCCATGTCTCAATATGTCCGGTCCAGCGATTGTATGCCTGCCGTATCGTTTTTATTACGGGGTGTACTTCTGAAGTGCAGAGAATAGATGGAACCTTTGGTACTTCTATTAGAAAATATTCCGAAGGTTTTTCATTCCAGATGGCACTTATTTTTACACTATCTTTACACTGATCTAGTCTTTTCCGTGTATCATCGACTGAACAATGGGGAGAGATTTTGCGCAAAAGAGCCTGGTCGTCTTTGATGGCATAAAAAAGACGGAAAACGTGTGTGTGTTTCAATCTGACATATTCTTCAGGGGCAATATACTCGTTGTAAATACAAGGTGCCGGGACGTCGTGCATAAAACTATCTTTCCTGTCGGGAAATGCCTTGCATACATACGGCCTGCGCTTTTTACCATACGCAGCGCATCGCAATAGTATCTGCATATCATCGGATGCGTCATCTTTCCATGTTAAATAAAACTCCAGGCACTTGCATGGATTATAAACAATATCCTTTGCGTGAAGGGCGGTATAAAGCAATTTTATGCCATACGCAGCGCTTCTTTTCCTGAAGATATGTTTCCATATGCCCAAATGATTCTGCTTCCTGGGAATGCTCATAAAACAACATATGCCGTCAGCACAAATGTCTTCTGTGTAACAAACGCGTCCTTTATTAGAATTTATTTCCATGTCAGAATTCTTCCTTTAATATCCGGTGAGTCGATGCCTCATGTTGATAAAAAGAGATTGTAACCGCGAATCTTTAACTTTTTGAAGTAATCATATCTGTAAATTTTGCCATAAATGTGAGTGTGATATTTTAATGTTTTCTATTTTATAAATTACTCCGGAAACGATGCATACCAGCATGATGATTACGCCTATCATAAACAAAAAATCCTTATAGGAAAACCGCAAATGCGCCGTGTTGTACATTTCTCCGCCAGCACAAATACATAATACACTATGGTCTTTTCCGGGAGAATCAGGTCTTTTGTCAAATAATGTAAATGGGGCAGGGATATATTTTTTTAATTTTCTCCGGTGTTTAAAGCCGATAAAACGGTACATTTCAAACCGCAACAGCCTCTTACTGTTATTGATTAATTGAATGATATGATACAAAGCAGATACCATGCGTAATACAAGTGCCCGTGGTATATATAATTTCTCCACTCCTCTCAAAAAATCTGTATAGGACATAGTTACTGATACAACAACAATGAATACTATAGATAAATCAAGTTTGATTATAAAGCACAAAAAAGTCCATATTTCTTCTTTCGCAATACTTACTGCCGAACAGCTTCCTTTGATAAAATAACAAATAAATGCTCTTCTTAAAAAAAGAATGAACAGTAGCATAAAAGGCAATACGGTGATGGGAAACAGGACAAAATGAAATTTTTGCAATAACCGGGCTGGTGAAATATCGGAAAATAAAAAGATTGCAAGTATTAACAAAAAATATACTCCAAAATCCTTCGCCCTGCTCATCGGCGTTAAGGCCATGCAGGAAACAATAAAAAAAAGGGATATGATCTTTGCCCTTGGGTCTAATGTTTCCAAAAAATGCTTAGTACAGTTCATAATTTAATGTATAGGAATTTCAATATTTTTGGAAAGACGCATTGCATGTGAACCCGCTAAAGGATTTTTGATTTCTGCTGGAATTTATCCTTCTGAATCAGGGGGCAGGAACGGCATTTTCATGTCACCTCGAATGCTGCGTCGTTGCCAAAACCCGGACCATCATGATGAAACTTAATCCGCTTATCAAAAACAATACGGACGTGACAAACATTAGCCTTAACGCCATTTCCAGCGATTCCAGTGTTAACTGTTTTTTATTATCGCCGATATAGGGTTTATCCACAACTTCACCCCCATAGGTGCTTGGCCCTCCCAGTTGAACCCCCAATGCACCTGCAAAAGCAGCCTCGGGTATTCCGCTATTAAGGCTCTCATGTTTTCTTCCTTCCTGAAAAGCCGTCCTTAAAGAGGATTGAAAACCATGCCCGCATAAAAAAGAAGCCACAGGAATAAACAAGGCAGATAATCTTGCCGGGATGTAGTTTGCCATATCATCCAATCTCGCTGACGCCCATCCAAGCTTTATATATTTTTCGTTTTTATATCCAACCATAGAATCCAGCGTGTTTACCGCCCTATAGGTCATCGCTGCGACCGGTCCTCCAATGAAACAATAAAATAATGGCGCTAAAGTGCCATCAACACAACTCTCTGCCACCGTTTCTATAGCTGCGCGTATTATTTGTTCTCTGTTTAAATCTGCTGTATCGCGTCCCACAATGCGGGATAACATACTTCTGGCATTTTTTAAATCATTTATACGAAGCATGTTGATCACTTTTTTTGCTTCATCTGCCAGATTTTTTATGGAAATCGCAAAATAAACAATAATACCTCCCGTTATTACCTGACATACCGGGTTCCATTGTTTAGAAAGGGACATAATTTCGCAGGTGATTATATACACGCCGGACACAATGCCGCCGGTTAAAAACAACCCCATCAACCTTTCCGGCAGAGGCAATCTACGCACGATATATTCTATACAATGAATAGATTTCCCTATCAATCTTACGGGATGAAAACGCCATTGTGGATCGCCAATAGTTATATCAAGTATGAATGCGGCAATTATCTGGAAATGGATAAAAGAGAAGGAATCATACATTATTAGTAGAAATCATTAATTAATAAAAGAAAAACCACAGATTTCACAGATTACACAGAATGAGTAAGACCCCGGCGGGTTCAGGTTTACAACCCAAACCAGCCTGTAAAATCCCAATTGGCCACTTAACCACTAAGTATAGAAACACAAAATCCCCAACTACCATTTCTTCAAATAAGAATAAAAATAGTAGTTGGGGATTAGATTTTTCAAAAGCAATCGTTAAAACGGGTATTTCTTTGCAAACCTTTAATGCGGACAGCGTATTTTTATAAAATACCTCCGTCATTATTCTTCGAAGAACCTCACCGGCAAAGGAATAGTATCATCAATTTTTTACTTCATAATCGGCGTCAATGATATCATCTTCGCCCCCTTTGCCTTTTCCACCACCCTTTTCTTCCTGTTCACCGCCGCCGTGAGGAGGCGTCTGTGGGCCTTCTTTCTTTGCAGCTTCCTGATAAATCTTTGTACTGATTTCCTGCAGGATATTTGTTAATTCATCCATCTTTTTCTGGATGTCTTTTTCGTCTTCCAATTTGATTGCTTCTCTCAGATTTTTGATTGCATTTTCTACCTGCTGTTTTTGTGCACTCTCTACTTTATCGCCCAGGTCCTTCAATGTTTTTTCTGCGCTATACGCCAGATTATCCGCCTTGTTTTTTATTTCTATCTTTTCTTTCACCAGTTTATCCTGGTCGGCGTAATTCTGCGCATCTCTGACCATCTTATCAATTTCTTCCTGGCTCAGTTTTGTTGAAGCGGTTATTGTAATTTTCTGTTCGTTTCCTGTCCCAAGATCTTTCGCATGTACGTTAATTATGCCGTTTGCATCGAGATCAAAAGATACTTCTACCTGAGGAACCCCTCTTGGCGCCGGAGGTATCCCGGTAAGATGAAACTTTCCAAGGGTTACATTGTCACGCGACATGGAACGTTCGCCCTGAAGAACGTGTATTTCAACACTGCTCTGATTATCTTCTGCAGTGGTAAAAATCTGGCTCTTTTTTGTGGGAATAGTGGTATTTCTTTCTATTAAATGAGTGGTAACGCCGCCAAGCGTTTCAATGCCCAAAGAAAGCGGAGTTACATCCAGCAATACAAGGTCCTTTACCTCTCCTGATAAAACACCCGCCTGTATGGCTGCGCCCATAGCAACGCATTCCATAGGGTCAATTCCGCGTTCAATTTTCCTTCCCACGTAATTTTCCACATATTTCTGAACACATGGCATACGGGTAGGGCCTCCTACGAGGATGATTTTGGAGATGTCGTTCGCCGTCATTTTCGCATCCTTCAATGCTTGTTCTATAGAAGCGCCGCACCGGTTAACTATTGGAGAAACCAGTTGTTCTATTTTTGCCCGCGTCATGGAATGTGTAAAATGTTTTGGGCCGGAAGCATCCGCCGTAAGAAACGGAAGGTTAATATCTGTGGAAAGTGTTGTGGAGAGTTCTATTTTCGCCTTTTCTGCCGCCTCTCTCAATCTCTGCATTGCCATCTTGTCATTTTTCAGGTCGATGCCAAATTCCTTTTTAAACTCCTCTGCCAGATAATCAACAATATGATTATCCATGTCCGTGCCGCCTAGTTGGGTATCGCCGCTGGTAGAAACAACCTCAAATACGCCTTGGCCAAAGTCCATGATGGTGCAATCCAAAGTACCACCGCCCAGATCAAAAACAAGAATCTTTTGAGACTCTTCCGTCTTGTCTAATCCATATGCCAATGACGCCGCAGTAGGTTCATTGATAATCCTCACCACGTCGAGTCCTGCAATAGTACCGGCGTCTTTTGTTGCCTGACGTTGGTTGTCATTAAAATATGCAGGAACCGTTATTACCGCCTTTTCAACACGTTCTCCCAGATACGCTTCAGCATCATGTTTGATTTTTTGCAGAATAAATGCGGAAATTTGTTGAGGAGTAAAACTTTTTCCCCTAATCTCGACTTTATAGTCGGTCCCCATTTTTCTCTTTATCGCATATATTGTGCCCTCTGTATTGCTAACGGCCTGCCTCCTTGCCGGTTCGCCTACAAGTTTTTCCCCGTCTTTTGTAAAAGCAACATAGGAAGGAAATGCCTTTCCTCCGATGGTCGCCCCTTCAGCGCTTGGGATAATAGTCGGTTTACCACCTATTAATACCGCAGCGGCAGAATTGCTTGTGCCTAAATCTATTCCAATAATTTTTGACATATCCTATTCTCCTTTAATCTCTTCCTAATTTTTAGTGTTTTCAGTTCCTTAAGTCTCTTCTTTTTGCGATTTTTGTGATACCACTACCTTTGCAGGTCTTAAAACCAGGGAGTTTAGCAAATACCCCTTTTGTATTTCCTGCAATATGGTATTCTCCGGCGCCTCATCATTCACCATCTGCATCAAAACCTCATGTTTACAGACATCTAATTGTGTCCCTTCCGCTTTTATAGGCTCTAGTCCTTCAGATTTTAACACACGGGAAAATTCTTTATAAATTAATTTTATCCCTTCTTTGAATTCCTTGCCCATGGATTCATCGTTAGTGGCAGCAGCTTTTTCAAGACTCTCGTAAATATCGAGTAATTTTTTAATGAGTGATTCAGTTGCCGTACGTTCAACTATCTGGCGTTCTTTTGCGACCCACTTCTTGTAATTGTCAAAATCAGCCGCCAGTCTGCGTACGGAATGCTGAAGTTCACCAATCTTATTTCTACTTTCATCTAATTCTTGTTTTAGTGATTGTACTATTGCCTGCTGTTCCGCAAACAGTACCTCTGATGGTTGAACAACTTCAATCTCATTCGATTCTGGATCACCACCATTCTTACTCTCTGATTCGGTATCGGACGGCGAAGCATACTTCCCTTCAGGAGTTGCTTCTTTATCATCTTCAAGTTTATCAAGTTTTTTTTCTGATTCGTTTGACATTATTTTAATGTTTTTAGTCAAAAAGGGGCTCTGAAATTTTAAAATTTAAATTATAACAAAAAATATCTCTTTGGCAAGTTATTAACCGCCAGGGCCACGTCAAAGTCCGTGTTGAAGTGTTTTGATATTACCATAAACAAGCCGTTTTTTAGATTCGAGGTAATTCTTTATATTGTAACGGATGTTCACCCCAAGTCAAAAAACAAAAGTGCCGTAAAAGCCTTATATTTATTGACTTTTACGCCGAACAGCAAGCTTTTTTCTAGTGACTACCCGTATGTTCCGGCTTGGCAATACTTCTGGCAACTTTATCTGTAATGCCTCTAATAATTCATGTGATTGTTGCCGCGGACGCGGGATCTTCTGGCAACTAGCTTTTTGGCCTTTGATTGTTACTTCCATCGAACAAATGGTCGTCAATTGTGCGAGACCTTCCTCTACCGTCAAGTCAAAATTCTTCCACGCTCTGCGCAGCCTTCGAATTATCATGTACGCAAGCATTACCACAAACACATGTCCCCGTGTACTATCCTCCTTTCTTACATACACCGGACGAACCTCCAAATTCACCGTCTTACAGTCCCGAAACGCCTTCTCCACTTCCGTTAAATCCTTGTATCGTTCATGTACCAGATTGGTATCCGCCTCGTTCTCCTCAAGATCAGTCTTGATTGCGTAACAACCATCAAGGTATGATGCCTCCTTTAATGCTTCCTCATCTCTCTCTATCTTTAGCGTCCTATCCTCTTCTTTTATCTGCACCCACCCATCAAGTTTCAATCTCGTTAGCCTTTCCCTTGTTGTTTCCAGTGCCTTCGATACTGACGACTTAGGATGTTCCTTCAGATAACTGTTCTTCTTCACGATGTATTTCTCTATACTCTGTAATTTTGATACACGGGTCTTTGACATCTCTTCCGCCCTTACCGGATTGCGCCTCAGAATATATCGAACCTCATCATCCTTTATCTCGCAGAGCTTTTCTTCGAACAATCCTAATTGCAGTATCCCTTTATTTATCAACGACTCTATCTGCGGCTTAGTTATCGCCGTTATGTAATGAAACCCTTCCGGTAAACTTTCGATTTGCACCGTCTTGATCATCCCACGATCTCCTACAATCGTTACATCTTTACATCCAAACCGCTCTAATACCTTCTTTACCTGAGATTCAAAGGTCTTCGGATCCTGGGTGTTACCCCTAAATACTTCTGTTGATACCGGCTCCCCGGATTCATCACAAAGCATACCGATCACTATCTGTTTTTTCCTCTTTTTGCCGTCACGATTATACCCGTACTCACCAAAATGATTCGACTTCCCCTCTAAATAACTGCTCGTCACGTCATACAAAAACAACTTCGGCTTATTGCCTCCTCGTCTTAACTCAAACAGCTTTCGCTCTATCTTTGCCTGATTCTCTGACAACCATGACAAATTATCGTACAGATTGTTCTCGTCAAACCCACGCTTCATATCCAGGACGTCACCCGCAGCATGTATCTGCGCCAGCCTTACTGCAGACAGTCTTGACCCCCGGCCTATTACCCTTGCCATTACTTGCCAAAGCGCCAGCTTTCCTTCAAAGTCCTTTCCCAATGCCTCTTCTATCCCTAATTCCTTTGCCACTTGGTACACGCTCCACGCTGCTCCCACAGACAAACCCTCATGGAGTTTCACCGATTCTGACAATGCGCCCAATGCACAGAGATCGTCTTTATGTGCGAGTGCAAGTCTTATCGCTTCAATCTCCAGGGGAGTGCAATTCGACAGATTCGCAATGGTGCGTTTCTTGACCTTCCCATCCTCACGGTACGATTCCCGCAGAAGGGTAGATCGATAGATTTTTTTACCGGATTTTGACTTGTTCTCTACAATATGCATGTCCACCATTGTACAGATAACAACCATTATCAGTCAAGTATATTGTCGGATAATAACAATATATTAGTGACTACATATTTATTAAAAATACAGCCTTAACAAACTATGTATTAAGCACTTATGCGTTTTGGCAGGGGTGAACATCCGTTGTAATTGGTTAAATAAGAATTTGACGCGACCCTGATTAACCGCTGTATCAACTGCCGGTTACAAAACACTAAAACATACTAGCCTGCAAAAGTTATGGTAATTTTATTTTCCGTTTAATATTATTCGGAATTATGATACCGATTATCTGTTTTTGTATCTCGCGCTATCCTCTCTTTCCTTTATGAGCCAGAACACAATACCTGCCACCAGCAAAGCACCAGAAAGCGCTGCAATAATGGCGGGTGATTCGGTTTTTACATCAAGAATGATAAGTTTTCTAGCCAACGCAAGTATTGCTATAAGCATTACCGTCCTTACCTGAACAATGCTTGCCCGCCTGAATATTGACTGAAGAATTGAATGCTTAAATTCAAGAGCAATGAGTAATGTCATAATCATTCCGAAAATTGTCTGAAATACTGAATGTTCAATTGGATTCAGGGCAAGCACTATAAGGAGATTGTATACATCAACTATGAGTCGTAAAAAAGCAATAATGATCACAATTGAAATTATAACCGTT
Source organism: Candidatus Kuenenia stuttgartiensis (assembly GCF_900232105.1). NCBI lineage: Bacteria > Pseudomonadati > Planctomycetota > Candidatus Brocadiia > Candidatus Brocadiales > Candidatus Brocadiaceae > Candidatus Kuenenia > Candidatus Kuenenia stuttgartensis. The sequence continues at coordinate 651,873 of NZ_LT934425.1, read as the reverse complement.
AAAGCAATTGAGACAATATGCTCAAATTTTTCATAAAAATGCATTGATTTCCAGTTTTCCGGATGCGGCAATTTGCCTTTCGTATTCAACTCCATAGCCTTAACTCTCTTGTAATGCAAAACAAAAAACATTGATTACGCAAACTTCTACTACATACTCTATATTGGTGTCCCAAAGAATTTCGTATTTTTTCCATTTGCTTCGGCTACTGCAAAATAAGGCGTTGAAGTATCTTTTTCAACCTCAGGTGTTTCCCAATCACGTAACAAACTATCATAGGTGCAATTGTTTTTATTTTGAAAATAATAAATGCCCAGTGGTAAATTACATCTACTATGGAAGCGCCAATCGCATGGCAGCGATAATAAGCGCTTCCATAATAACCATCACAATCACTCGCTTTTTACTTCAATCTTTCGCACATTTTCATGCGCTTTTACGCTTTTGGGTAGATGTATCTTCAACACTCCTTTATTGAATGATGCCTTCACTTTTTCCTGGTCAACTTCACATGGAAGTTGCAGAGAGCGGTAAAATGACCCATAACTCCGCTCTACATGATAGTACTCTTTGTCTTTTTCTTCTTTTTCCTGTTTCTTCTCTCCCTTAATCGTAAGCACATCATCCCTCAAAGTAATTTCAACATCATTTTGATCCATACCCGGTACTTCTGCAGTAATTTCAATCTCTCTGTCATTTTCACTTACATCTATTCTCGGCGAAAATTCTGCGAATCGTTCTTCTTTAAAGGAAATGGATGGAAATCTGTCAAAACCTCTGAAGAAATCATCAAATAACCGATCCACTTCCCGATGGAGTGTGGCAACGGGATGCCGCATCTCAGGTTGTAATTGCTGTTGCTTCTTCCTGTTCCAGGTAATTAAGTCTTTCCAGGCCATAATAGCCTCCTTTCTAAAGAAAATGTAAGATATTCATTATTCAAAAAACCTCCTTTTCTTTCACTAACAACAAACATGTCAAATCAAAATTTATTCATAAGAAACAATGTTAATTGCTTTTTGCCAACTCTTGTCATTTTATTTGAATCTTTCTTGGTTGTGCTTCTGGAGCCTTTGGAAGTGTCAGGACCAAGACGCCATCTGCAAGGTTTGCATCAATTTTCTCGGTATCAATGGTATTTGATACGGTAAATTTCCGTGTATAATGGCCTACATTGTATTCAGTATATACCGGATTGAGGTTTTCATACGGCGAGAAGTCAATCTTGGCATCAACCTCAAGGATATTATTTTCCAGCATGACATTTATGTTCTCCCTTTTTACACCCGGGACATCCATGCAAACAACCAGGTTTTTTTCTGTTTCAACTATATCTGTTCTGGGAACATAATATTTTCCTGGTACCGTTTTTTCGCCTTCAAACTCAGTTTTTACTGGTTTCCGACTTTCAGCCTTTGCAACTTCTTTTGCTTCGTTACCCATACTATCCTCCTCTCATAATTTGATTATTGATTAATTATTGAATTGCAATCTTTTTCGGTTTATCAGTCTCTGCACGTGGCAAGGAAACTACCAAAAGACCTTCTTTATACTCTGCCTGAACTTTTTCAGATTCAATGTTAAACGGCAGTCTTAACGTCCTGTCAAATTCCGAAAAATTACGTTCGATACGGTGATAACTGACATTTTTTCCGTAGTCGATTGTACGTGTTCCTGATAATCGTAATATGTTCTCCTTCACCTCTATGTTCAGGTCTTCTTTTTTTACTCCCGGTAATTCTGCAACGAGTACCAAGTCCCCATTTTTTTCAAAAATATTTACAGGCGGATATACCCCGCTACTTGCGGTACCGTTCTCAAAAAATCCCGCATCACGCGTAAGATCCAGCGCTTCCTGAAGCCCCAATAACGTTTCAAGTGTTCTTGATAGCGGCATCATCATAAACCAAAACCTCCTTTCAAAAAGGTAATAAAAAATTGTTCTTTAAACTTGCCGCGGCATATGCCGTATTTTAAAAATGTTTTTTGCTGGTTGTTCTTTGAGCAATGAATGTGCCATATTTCGTAAGTTGCCATTAGTACAAATGTTATCTATTTTGACGCATTTTAAAGACGTTATATCGTTGGATAATGGGAAGAGCCATTCCGTTTTATTGTGGATTTACATGCTCAAATGTGTTGCATTTTACGTACGATCTTGCGGTATTTATGGGGACTTTTTACATTATTCCTTGTTTATATGGAAGTTATGGATAATATTATCTTATTGTAGCAAGGGAAATATATTTCTCATTTATTTGAAATAATCTCAATACGATTATGAAAGAAAAAAAGGATTCAGTTCAAAAATTGTTTGTTCCCGACATCGGAGGTAATGCGGATATTCAGCCTTATTTCCTGGCGAGTGACGGGGAAATTGACAAGTCGATTATAGATAACCTTGATTCAGATGTTATTATCCTGGATAAGGATCTTAACATTGTGCTTATGAATAAATCTGCGGAACGGACATTTGGCGTGAGTTTTCATGAGGTAAAAGGCACAAACTACCTGGCCTTGCGGCTTAGATCGATAGAACAGGAACTGGCCAGAAACCTTAATAATGTTCTTAAAACAAAAAAGGCATTCACTATTAAAGAACTGCAGATTATTTCTCCAGATAAAGTTACACACTTTTTTGACCAGAGTTGTATTCCTATCCTTGATGATGGCGGCGTACTGCAAGGTGTGCTTTCTATCAGTAAGGATGTTACAAAAAGGGTATATAAGGAGATTCAATATCAGGAATCTCAGAAGATGCTAAAGGCCTTGTTTCGGGAATTAGAGGTTAAAAATACTACTATCCGGAGTTTGCAGACTTCATTAAGAGAGCGGTACAGTTTTCATAGCCTGATCGGCAAGAGTTATTTGATGCAGAATATTTACGACCTGATCGAAAAGGTCTCCCAAACCGATTCAACGGTTCTTATTACGGGAGAGACGGGAACAGGAAAGGAATTGGTGGCAAGGGCAATTCATTATAATAGCCACAGAAAAGACTATAACCTGGTGGCCGTAAATTGCGCTGCTTTGCCTGAGACCCTTTTGGAAAGCGAACTCTTTGGCCATGTCAAGGGTTCTTTTACCGGTGCTATTCGGGACAAAAAAGGGAAGTTTGAACTTGCGGATAAAGGAACCATATTTCTGGATGAAATCGGAGAATTGTCGATTCCCACCCAGGTTAAGTTGTTGCGGGTACTGCAGGAAAGGTACATAGAACGGGTAGGGGACGAAAAGACCATAAAAGTAGATATTCGCATTATTGCTGCAACAAACCAGGATATCCTTGAATTAATTGAAAAGGGAACGTTTCGGAAAGACCTCTTTTACCGGCTGAATATTATATCAATCAGGCTTCCATCCCTAAAAGAACGCGCCGATGATATCCCGCTTTTGGTGAATCATTTTATTGAAAAATTCAACATTCGCTTCAAAAAGAATATAAGCGGCATATCTCCAAACGCCTTAAGAAAACTTATGACACATTCATGGCCTGGAAATATCAGGGAACTCGAAGGCGTCATCGAAAAGGCTGTCCTTCTGGAAGAATCCGAAACTATCGAAAATATAGAGTTGACGGCAGACCATTCCGCAACTACGAACCTTTGTCTCCCCAAACCTTTAAATGCCGGACCTGATATTTCCTCTTATGAGGATCTGCAGAAACGTTTGGATATGTTGGAGCGGGAATATTTTGTCAGCGTATTTCAGAAGCATCATGGCAGGATAGGTAGTATAGCAGCATGCACAGGCCTTAACAGACGTACGATTTTAAATAAAATGAAAAAATTTTCACTTAAAAAGAGTTTATTTAAATAGCGTTGTTAATTACATCCTGCCTTTCCTTAAAATTTCTTCAAGCCTTGCTACGTGATCGGCAGGTATCGTTGTATGCCGCAATCCCCTTGCCGTAGCATCAATATCATACGGTACCCGTTTTATCTCCAGGGCGCCGTCTTTCCATATGGCATACGAAGCCAGGGGTATCCCGTCGCGCGGCTGACCAACACTTCCCGGATTGACGACGGTTATCTCACCTACCTTACGCACCACAGGCAGATGTGTATGTCCAAGCAAAACGATATTTGCCCGCACGCCTTTTAATTCATCTTCCATTTCACTATCGGAAACTTCGGGCCGGAGGTATTTGTAAATATCTCCGCCGGGTGAGCCATGAGACAACAGGAATGTTACGCCGCCTGCCTCTGTATTTAGCGTTAGCGGAAGGTTTGCAAGAAATTCTTTTTCGCCGGCATCCAGTATGGTTTTCGTAAAAATCTTCCCTTGATCGCTCAGTGCTTTATATTTTTCAGAACAGCCGCATTCCATGTTTTTACCAATGGCATTATCATGATTTCCGCGGACAATCTTGTCCGTTAATTTTCGGATTTTTTCTATGCACTCTTTCGGGTATGGCCCATAATTGACGATATCGCCAAGACAAAATATCATGTCGGCTGTTTCTTCCAAAACGGCTTTTAATGCTGCTTCATTTCCATGGATATCAGAGATTATAAGGATCTTCATTTCTTAAATACATTGAATTTCAAAAGAAGCATCACTTTTTAAATCAATTTCAACAGGTTTGATTTTGCCTTGTTTATTATCGTACAATAATTTTACTTTTGGCCTGGTCATTTGTGAAATTTCTACAGAGGCGACAACGCCCGTAAAATCTTTATACATTCCCCGTATAACCTTGATTTCTGAACCTACAGGATATTTCGGCATTACCGTTAAAAAGCAATTCACTAATTCTTCGTTGAATTGCGTGCCGGCGCCGTTTTTTATGAGATCATACACCAGATCAGGGGGCATTCCCTTGCGATACGGGCGGTCTGAAATACATGCGTCATAGGCGTCGGCAACGGCAGCAATCTCCGCACCCATAATCATTTTATCATGCTCTACATAGGTGATTTCTCCCTTATCAAGCTTATTATTCCCCGCCAGGCCACGCGGATATCCTTTCCCATCCTGCCTCTCATGATGTTGATAAGGGATATGCGCAGATACATATCCGATAGTGTCAATATCTTTAAGTAACTCATATCCAAAAGAAGTGTGCTGTTTTATTTTATCAAACTCTTCATTTGTTAACTTACCCGGTTTATTAAGCAGCTTTACGTCAATAAAAATCTTGCCTATATCGTGTAAAAACTCGCCGATGGCTATTTGTTTCAGTTTTTTTTTGTCAAGATACAGCCTTCTTGCAATAATCAACGATATTATTGCTGCATCTATAGAATGCTCGAAGGTATAATTATCTACTGTCTTTATTGAATTCAAACCGGACAAAATATCCTGTCCCATAATTTCCTCAAGGAAAGAGTCAATATTCTCAACCATTTGTTTGAATGCCTGGCTTTCCTGAAAAGTTCTTTTCACCTTTGGGGTATTGATGCTTCGGATAACTGATTCTGAAGTATCCGCTTCTATATCGACAATGGCTGTCTGCGTTACCTTGTAAGTTTTAAGAATATCCTTCGTTGCCATAAGACGAATTTTATCAGAAATCGGGTCTTTAATAACAATATCTTCCGTATCCTTATCTTCTATGTAAAGACAAGCATATCCCCTTGTTTTCAACCTATCGATATACCCCTGCGATAGTTCAACGCCTTTCTTTAGCAATACCTCATAATTCTCTCCATAAATTGGTTTACCCAGCACCATACCGGGTGATAAGCTGTTTATATGTTTTTTAATCATAAATATTGCATAACATCATAAAAATTTAAAAACTTATAACACAATCTTCTTATATAACAAAATGCTCCACGTTGTTATATGACTTCCTCAACCCTCTCCCCTTATCCCCTCCAAAGGGGGAGAATGTCCTCCGCTAGCGGGGGGGTACAGAGGGTGGATTTGTATTTAGTATTTCGTGTTTCAGATTTCATCTCACATTTTATGCTGATGCTTTTTTGGCGATATTCTCTTCATACTCATTTTTAAAGTACTGCAGCGTAGAAACAACGGGATTCGCAGATGTTTGTCCCAGTCCGCACAGCGAAGACGTCCTGGTTGCTTCCGCCAGTTCTTCCAGAAGGCCAATATCTTCTCTTTCCCCTTCCCCGTTTGCTATCCTCGTCAGTATCTCCAGCATCCGCTTAGTACCTACCCTGCACGGAGTACACTTCCCGCATGATTCATTCTGGCAGAATTCCATGAAATACCTCGCTATCTCTACCATAGAGGTGGTTTCATCCATGATAATAAGTCCCCCGGACCCCATTATCGCCCCAACCTCTTTTACCGATTCATAATCAATCGGCGTATCAAGGTATTGCTCAGGCACACATCCGCCCGAAGGACCTCCCATCTGCGCCGCCTTGAATTGCCGGCGACGGGGTATGCCTCCGCCTATTTCAAACACCAGCTCACGAAGCGTTGTTCCCATCGGCACTTCTACCAGTCCCGTATTGTTTACACTGCCCGCCAGTGCAAATATCTTCGTCCCCTTGCTCGACTCCGTTCCTATTGCGCTGAAATACTTCGCACCCTCAAGGATTATTACCGGAATATTTGCCAGTGTTTCCACGTTGTTTATATTCGTTGGCTTTCCCCACAATCCGCTTACCGCAGGAAAAGGAGGACGCGGACGCGGCATCCCGCGTTCACCTTCAATAGAAGCAATCAATGCCGTCTCCTCGCCGCATACAAATGCACCTGCACCCATTTTTACTTCTATATCGAAATGGAATCCGCTCCCTAATATATTCTCCCCCAACAATCCAAGTGACCGGGCATCGCCTATGGCTATCTTCACATGTTCCACGGCAATAGGATATTCTTCCCGCACATAGATTATCCCCTTCCCGGAACCTATAGCATAACCGCAAATCAACATCCCTTCAATTACAGAATGAGGGTCTCCCTCAAGCACCGCACGGTCCATAAATGCACCAGGATCCCCTTCGTCTCCGTTACAGATAACATATTTCTCGTCACCCACGGCATTTTTTGCAGACTCCCACTTCTTCCCCGTCGGAAATCCGGCCCCGCCACGTCCCCGCAGACCGGATGCCTTCACCTCTTCAATTACTTTGTCAGGGGACATGCCGGAAAGTACTTTCTCAAGGGCGGCATACCCATTCCTCAAAATGTATTCACTTATCTTTTTCGGGTCGATTACCCCGCAGTTCCTTAATACAATCTTTTTCTGCTTTTTGTAAAAGGATATGTCTTTCCGGTAGGGTACCCGTTTTCCATCTTCCGTGCAGCAAAGCCTTTCAATGATTTCCTCCTTAAGGACTGTCCTGGAAACTATCTCATGCACGTCACTCTCCGTGACCCTGCCGTAAAATACCCCCATTGGCTCTACCGTTACTACAGGCGCCCTTGTGCACAATCCCTGACAGCCGGTATCCACCACTTCCACCCTGTCTTTAAGGGACTGCATCTCAATTTCCGCCTGAAAGGTTTTGTACACTTCCCAGGCCCCCAACGCCCGGCAACCTGTCGTACAAATTAAAATACGTATTTTCTCCCCGCTGCTTTTTTCCGCTTCCAAAGATTTTCTATACCTTTTCAGGGCATCAATGCTATTCAATTTTTCCATTAACACTTCTCCTCCATTCCTAATAGAAATGTTGAATTTTAAATTCTGAATTCTGAATTAAAATTAATTTAATATTGTAACTATTTAGTGTAATCTATTTAACTACCGAAGCACAACTCGCTTCCGAAATGTTGAATTCTGAATTAATTTAAAATTTAACATTTAAAATCTAAAATTCCCTAATAACTCTTGAGAATTTCCTCGGTTTTTTCTTCAGTCAATTTCCCATAATAGCGGTCGTCTATCATCATTACAGGCGCCAAAAAACACGTGCCTAAACATGCTACCGTTTTATGGGTAAATTTATAGTCAGGTGTTGTTTCGCCTTCTTTTACCTGCAGGACGTCTGCTATTTTCTCCCCGATGTCCGGGGCGCCCTTTATGTGGCAGGCAGTGCCGGCGCACAGCCTGACGGTATGTTTTCCTCGGGGAACCAGCGAAAATTGCGAATAAAAAGTCACGACTCCGTATATCCTGCTCAACGGTATGTCCGTCCGCACCGACACTTCTTCCATTGCCGTCAGGGGCAAATATCCGTACTCCTCCTGCATCTCCTGTAATATCGGAATTAAATCGTTTGACGCGGCACGGGAAAGAATGGCATGACATTTGTCTAAATTAAATGATAATGAATTTACTTCATCCGACATAATTACTTCTCCTTGCAATAAAAAATATACTATTCCGGTAATGCTTTCTTACTATTGTTAATGTAGGGGCAAAGCATTTGCTGTATGCTGTATATTGTTATAAATGCTTTCATACCCAAACGAGCAAATGCTTCGCTCTTACTTATTGTAAAAGTTTAAAAAAATTCCTTTATATATTGAACCGCATTTTTAAAAATCAAAAAGCCATCCCCCGAATCTTTCAGTCCCTGACGTGTCCAGCATGGATGTTGTGTTGGGTCAACATTTCTTTCGGGGTGCGGCATCATGCCTAAAATTTGCCCCGTCTGGTCACAAATGCCTGCTATATTCAGAACCGACCCATTGGGGTTCATAGGATAGCCCGCATCTTCCCCATTCTCATCAACATATTGAAAGACTATCTGGCGGTTTTTCACTATTTTATCCAAAACATCTTTGTCCTTTGCGAGGAATTTGCCTTCGCCGTGTGCTACCGGCAAATAAAGAATTGGAGCATGCTCCCGGCGTATAAAATATGATGTGTCAGCACAAATTTTTAAATACACCCAACGATCTTCAAATTTATTGGAATCGTTGTGGGTTAACGTTGCTTCCTGATGAAATCTTTCAAACGAAGGCAGCAAACCCGCTCTCACCAGCACCTGAAAACCATTGCATATGCCCAGAATGAGTTTTTTTGCATCAATAAAATTTTTTATTTCATCTTCCAGATTGTATTTTATCTGGTTTGCCAGAATTTTACCTGCAGCCACATCATCCCCGTAAGTAAACCCTCCAGGTAAAGCTAATAATTGATAGTTCTCCAGTATTTTTTTATTGCTCAGCAGGACGTTAATATGAATTACCTCTGCCTTTGCTCCAGCTTTTTCAAAGGCGTACTTCGTTTCGTTGTCGCAATTTGTTCCGGCAGCCCGAAGGACTAAGATTTTTGGAGTTTTCATGGAAAATACCTTGAATCAATAACAAATGAAGAGGAGTATCAGTAATTTCTTCGCACACTTCCATTCGTCAGTGCGTGCTTTTTGGCAAAATATTTGATGGTGAAATCCGAAACAAATTCTAAATTTTAATTTTCAAATATTCAAGACCCGGTTTTTTTCATTGGATTTTGTATTTTGGAATTTGTTTCGCATTTTTTATCTCGTGCTTGTTTAGTTCTGGCTAAGCCAGCTTAGTGGTGAATGTTTGCTCCAGTCAGACAGGTCAAAAACAGGTTTTTCTTACCCATCCATACGCATTACCATCGAAGCGGAGACTGCCATGCTTCTTTCAAGGCATAAATGTCTTCTTCTATGATAGTGATATTGTTTAAACCGATAATTTTCAGACAGGGTTCCTGTCTTACTTTGCCCAATAAACCGTGGGGTACGTCTTTCATCACTGCCTCAAATTCTATTTTATGTTCCGGCTTAACCTCAACAAGGAATCGCGTGTTGGTTTCAGAGAAAAGGATCGTGTCATTTCTTGTTATTTCGCCCTCGACAACTGCCTGAGAAAGATTAAGTTCCATCCCACAGCCTCCGGCAAATGCCATCTCTGCCGCTGCAACGGCCAATCCGCCTTCCGAGCAATCATGGCACGACCGCACAATGCCATGGGCTGTTGCTATCGACAGGGTATTCATGGTTTTTTTTCCTGAAAAAGCATTCACCACCGGCACATTTTTCCCTTTATGCCCATGAATATAGTAATAATGCGAACCGCCTAATTCATTACGGGTCACGCCGACGAGATATATTAAATTTCCCGGTTCCTTTGCATTCATGGATACGGCATTCCTTACATCATCCAAAACGGAAATCGCAGATATGAGAAGCGTAGGCGGTATAACAATTGTTTCCGTCTCTGTAATAAATTCATTATTCAAACTATCCTTTCCGGAAATAAACGGCGTCCCGTAAGCCACGGCAATATCGTAACAAGCCTGTGCAGCCATGACAAGGCTTCCAAGGCGGTCGGGTTTATTTGTGTTGCCCCAGCAAAAATTATCCAGCAAGGCAACGCGCTTTAAATTTCCGCCAACGGAGATAATCTGGCGTAATGCCTCGTCAATGGCAGATGCGGCCATATGATAGGGGTCAATATCGCCATAGCGGGGGTTCATGCCATTTGATACAATAATGCCCTTGTTTCGCCACAGTACCGGCTTAATAATACTTGCATCACCAGGCCCGTCATTCTGCACACCCTGAAGCGGTTTCAGAACGCTTCCACCCTGCACTTCATGGTCATACTGCCGGATTACCCATTCCTTGCTGCAAATATTCCATTCAGAAAGTAGTTTCTTTAAATCAGTTCCATAATTTTCTTTTTCGGGGAGGGATGGTTCTTCAAAACCGGGCGCGTTCCATATTGCTTCCCGTTCTAATCGTGGCAAGCCATTGTGGAGGAAATCCATTTCCAGCTCGCCGACCATTTCCGACTGATAATACAACCGAAGCATGTTGTCGCCGGTGAAGTGCCCAATAACTGTCGCTTCAACATTTTCTGCATTAAATAAGGTAATAATCTCCATTTCCTTTTCTTTTGGAACGGAAAGAACCATGCGCTCCTGCGACTCGGAAATCCATATTTCAGCGTAGGAAAGCCCTTCATATTTCAGCGGAACCTTCTCCAGATAAACACAAGCCCCTGTATACTGTCCCATTTCGCCCACAGCGGAAGATAATCCACCCGCACCGCAATCGGTAATACAGTTGTACAATCCCCTGTCGCGCGCCTGCAACAGCGTATCAAGTGTCATCTTCTCCGTTATTGCATTGCCAATCTGGACAGCGCCGCCTGACATGTGTTCTGACTGCTCATTCAACTCTGCCGAAGAAAACGTTGCGCCATGAATGCCATCACGCCCGGTTCGCCCGCCCACAACAACGATAAGATCATCAGGCCGGGATTCTTTCTGGCACATATTCTTTGGGATAATGCCTGCCGTACCGCAGAAAACAATGGGGTTCCCGATATACCGTTCATCAAAATAAATGGCGCCGTTCACCGTGGGTATCCCCATGCGATTGCCATAGTCTCTTACCCCTGCAACAACACCTTTAAAAACCTTCTTTGGATGCAAAGCGCCTTTAGGAATCTTCTCAGGCGGCGTATCTGGCATCCCAAAGCAAAACACATCGGTATTCAGGATCGGTTTTGCCCCCAGGCCCGTGCCCATAATGTCCCGAATTACCCCGCCAATGCCGGTATTGGCGCCTCCGTACGGTTCTATTGCAGAAGGGTGATTGTGGGTCTCCACCTTAAAGCAGACATTGTATTCCTCGTCAAATTCAATAATACCCGCATTGTCTTTAAACACGGAAACGCACCAAGGGGCATTCAATTCCTCCGTAGCCTTCATCACAGTATTTTTCAGTAAGTTGTCGATTATTTTTCCGTTAAAATTGATACGTCCTTTCATGGTCTTATGCACACAATGTTCAGACCATGTTTGCGCAATGGTTTCTAATTCAATGTCCGTTGGTTCACGCCTCAGAGTGGTATAATGTTGTTGAATTGCACGCATCTCATGGATGTTTAGCGACAATTGGCCTTCTGCGCTTATTTTTTCCAATTGGACGTCTTGTGCATTTATAAGTGATATGGTTTTCTTTTTAAAAGGTGCGCTAAAAACCGTTTGCCGGTATTTGGGTATTTCAGGATAGATAAATACGTCTTCTATATTGGTATTTGCCAAAACCTTTGCTGCAATCACAGGTATCGCCTCTGCAGGTACAGAAGCGTCAATCATATATTTATGGGCGGTTTTAACGCCGTCAACTGAAATATTAATATCCCGAAGCGCTTTTATAACCGATTGTTCAACAGGGTCCATAACGCCGGGTTTACGGCTTACTTCTATAATATGGAAGTGTTCGTGAGGGGTTTGACGAGAAGAATCTGATGTGCATAGGTAATGTTGCGTGACTGAATCTGCCAAAAGCTTTTTGGCAATAGTGTCTAATTCATTCTCAGTCAGTTTTCCGAAAAAGATATAGACCTGCCGGACTCTGACGCTTTTTACTTTCGCTAAACCAAAGGTTTCTATTTCTGATATAACATTTTTCCCAAGCGGGTCTGCATATTCATCCTTTAAAAAAACTTCTATTCTTGAATGCATAAAAACCACCTGCTTATTCTTTAGCGTGCGTCCTGGAATTATTATGGAAAATGCTATCGCGGGATATCTTAGCCTTCTTCAACCGTTTCAGTATCATATCTTTATTTCCGGAAAGCAGGTCATTTTTAAATGCGGTGAGTTCTGCCACAAACCGGTCAATTGACTTTATCATATTTTCACGGTTTTGGCCAAAAATATCCCTCCATGACTCCGGGTCGCCGGAGGCTACCCTTGTGGTATCCTTTAAGCCGTTTGCACCATAGGCTAAGTCATCTTCCGCTATAGCATTTACAAGACATGATGCGGCAAGGTGAGGGAGATGGCTGACATATGCAAGCAATTCATCATGCCTTTCAGGAGAGATGTTTTCCACCTTTGCTCCCAGAAAACTCCACAAGTGAGAAATAGTTTCCACCGCCTTTTTATTGCTGTTGAATGGAGTTATAAAACATATGCATCCCTCAAAAAGATCCGGGGAAGCATGGTCAATGCCTCTTTTCTCTGAACCGGAAATCGGATGTGCTCCTACAAAAGAAATATCATCTCTCATGTCTTTGGTTATCTGCCTGACGATATAGCTTTTGGTGCTTCCTACGTCTGTCAGGACAGAATTGCTTTTCATAAAGGGGATGACCTGTTTTGCAAACTCAATAATTTTACCCACCGAAGTGGCAAGTATAACAATATCCGCATTTTTGACTGCATTATCGGCGTTTAAATGTCCCACATCTATGGCGCCTATTTTCAGGGCGCTTTCTAAGGAAGAAGCCTGATGTCCGATTCCAATGACGGTCTCTGCCAGATTCCTCTTTCTTAAAGCCAAACCGATAGAGCCGCCAATAAGACCGGGACCGACTATGCAAACATTCCCAAATTGCATCATGATAAAAAATGTGTATTTAATGGTATAAATTGAAGGTAAGATGGAATTCGTTGGAGAAACGCATATTACCGTTAAAACGTTAATTTGTCAATGTTTTAAACTCTGTTAAACCGTAGGTTTTTGGAAAGCAAATATGCTTGTCAAATGCAATGTATACAGTAAAAATGCATGCATAAATACCCACGCTGGCGTAGCTGGAAACAAACAAGCACGAAGTAAAAAATACGAAATTCTAAGTACGAAATCCGAAACAAATTCTAATAACAAAGCATAAAATTCAAAACGACTCCAAAACAGCCCTGTCTGAGTGCAATCGCGCACAGGCAGGCAAAACAATACGAGGCATGAAAAAAGATGTGCTTGTTTGGAATTTCACCTAAATCCTGCAAACAAGGCAAAGCCTTGTTGCAGGAATAGGATTGAAATGGTAGGATTTCCAAGGTATTCGGCGGTATATTGATAACAAAAAACACCTGAAAGGAGATTCACCATTTCGATGAAGAATATAGCAAAAAAATACAGCAAAAGACAACCGAAAATCAAGGCAGAGATGAGCGGGAAAGGCTTAACGGTACATGCAGGGCTTTTACCGGTATTGAATTTTATGGGTAAGCTGATGTTCCGGGAGAGAGTCCATGAAGCGGTCCATAAGGATCGTGGAGCAAATGCCCGGTATCAGTTTGTCGATGCGGTACAAATGGTAGTGATAGGGTTGATAGCAGGGGCGACATCGATGGTAGAGGTGATGAAGGTGTGTACAGATGAGGTATTGAAGAAGATGTCCGGGTGGAAAGAGGTACCTGTAGATACTACGATAGGACGTATTATGAAGCTGGCGAGTCAGGGAGATATAGTGGAACTGACGGGGGTGATCCACCGGTTTAGGGGAAAGATATGGAAGCGTGCGGTGAGATCAGGCCATAAACTCAGGAGTGCTCTTTGCGAAGTATGGATAGATGTTGATTCTACCGTAGATGGTGTATATGGGAAACAGGAGGGTGCAGAGGTAGGATATAATCCGCACAAGAAGGGGCAGAAGGCGTATCATCCCTTAATGGCATTTATTGCAGAAACAAAGGAGGTATTACATAGTTGGTTCCGCTGTGGAAGCGCCTACACGAGTAACGGAGTAGTAGAGTTCATGAAGGAATGTATGGCGTACATGAATAAGGGGGTAAGGGTGGTATTTCGGGGAGACAGCGGTTTTTTTACCGGAGAATTACTTGAATACCTTGAGTCAATATTGGCGGGATATCTGATTAAGGTAAAGCTGAAGAATCTGGAAGGATTGCTTGAAGGGCAGAAATGGAATGAGGTGAAAGGGGAGCCAGGATGGGAACAGGCTGAATTTTGGTATCGATGTGCAGGGTGGGATCGTGCGAGACGTTTTGTGGCAGTGCGGCAATTGGTCAAAAGAGAAAAGAAATTAGTAGAAGTGTCCGTGTATGAGTATTTTTGTTACGTTACAACGGAGCGGTTAAGTCCGATGGAAGCGCATCGTTGTTATGGAAAGAGGGCTACCTGCGAGACTTTGATAGAAGAGAGTAAAGGACAGATGAATGCGGGGCACATACGTACGGGTGAATTTTTGGCCAATGCTGCGCTATTTCAGTGTGCGGTGTTAGCGTATAATCTTTTGAAGTGGATGGGATTGCTCAGTGGTGGAGTGATACAAAAGTGGGAAGTAAAGACGATGAGACTGTGGTTAATCCGTGTGGCAGGGAAACTGGTGGAGAGAAGCCGGCAGATGACATTAAAATTGCCGGAGAAATTTCTCCATCAGGAGGAATGGGAAAAGTGGGAACGCATGTCACTGGATGTAGTTTTTCAGTAGAAAACCGACGTTGTATTTCGTTTTTTTAGTCTTTTGAGAGTGGTAAGTATACCGCAGATGGAGACAGTACATCCCTATCTTGATTTTCATTGCATCAGAGAGCACGTTTCCGACAATTTCCCATGTCTTTTTGTTTAAAGTAGTACAATAGCGCTACCACAATTGCTAAAAAACGGATATCTGTTATCGCTTTTTGCCAATCTTGGTAGTGGAAAATACTGATTTTCGCATTGCGAAAATCGTTTGCAGGATTTAGGTTTCAAATCATTTTGCCATTGGAATTTGTTTCGGATTTCGTACTTCACAATTAAATCATAGTCCTTGACTTGGTTTTGTTTTGTGATTATATATTAAATACATCAAACAGGCATTGGAATAAGAAACGGAATTTCACTGCCCAATATGACGGGTATAATGTTATAGATAGGGATAGCAGACTAGCAAGGAATCTTGAAGAAATATGTTAGAGGAAAGCAGAAACATAAAAGAAATATATTTATTGGTAAGTCCATATATGAGTTTTCTCTTATCTTCTTCCGGTAAAATGACATACCATGCCAGACTGTTGAACAGCATAACGACTGTGTCGAAAAACGAAGGAGTATATGGATTTGTTGTCTTAGACGGGCTAGTGTTCTCTTCTATAAAAGAGCAGGAAAGGTCTCTTGTCGAACATGCAAGAAAAATGTTTGGGCAGAATAACTTGAAAATTGTACGGCAGGACGAATTATCGCCAAGGTTTTTTTATGATGAAAGCCTTGCAAAAAGGCTCGTTGAACGTGAGAACGTTACGGTTACCGGACGCGGAACATATATCCTTCGGGGCGTTTTGCAAAGTGTCTCTCATTTCATAAAAGCGTATAACATTCCGCCACAAAATGCATTTGTCAACCTTAGAGAGTCTATAGACGGCGGAAGACCGGAAATTGACGCCAAAATGATATCAGGATTGCCGGAGCTCATACAAATCGAGAAAAAAACACCACAAATTGGTTTAAATGATCTTGTTCGATGGAGAGATAAAAGGATCCATATTCTAAAAAAAATGGGATTCTCATTTGGATAACCGGTTTCAGACACGTAATAAACTATAGCATCACCTGGTAAAAACCCCTTTGCAGCGCTATGTGACATTTTTTCTTGCTTCGGCTACTATCAACTCAAACGACCAGACAAGTGCCCCGTCTATAGAAAAATCTATGGAATAATTGCCAAAATGGTTCAACGGTAATTTATGAATTGGGTGAATAAAGTTCATGAAGCAAAATGAACTCCCGTCTGGAATTGTTACGAAAAACGCATTTTCTAGTGTGGGCAATAGTTTTTTCCCGTCTGCATCAATGAAAGATATTCTGAATGTCTTCTTCCCCGCGTCTCTTTTACCAAACCGCAATTTCAATACAAGGGTGCTGGAATATACAATGGGTACCCTTGTCGTCGTAATCATATCGAAGGCACCGAGGATGTTTAAATTATTTTTAATATCAATATTTGCCGCCTGGCACAGGGTGAACAGTAACACTTTCATATCAATACTATCCTAACCTGGACAAGCCAGAACCGAACATGCACGAAATACGGTAATACAAAAGAGGAACCACAGATTTCACAGATTAAAAAATTATTCACAAGCTTACAATTGACCAATGACGAGTGACGAAAGACGAAAGACGAAAGACGAAAGACTGATGACCAATTACCATAGATTATTTTTGCTCCGGATATCTTACTACAGTATTATCCGGTAAAAAATCTTTTTTTGCCTTTGCGTTTAAATTATGAGTAGGGTGGATTAAGGCGTTGGTTTTTACGCCGAATCCACCAATAATATTTCTAAAAAGACAGGTATGGCATCACCTTAATTGCGGGGTTTTTTGTTGACACCGCCAGCAACGTTGTTAGAATAAATCCCCAATACTTAGTCTATCAGTTTGTTGCGTATTCAAAAAATATATAGACTTGCCTTTAAACTATACAATACAATGTAGAGTTCCTTTTATGGCGATATCACCCCTCGGAAAAGATCAAATAATTCAGAATCATAAGAATGACTTTGATTCTAAGAAACAAACAGATAAAGGGACTTCATTTCAGGATGCATTCGGCAGTTTTTTTAATGAGATTAATGAGTTGCAAACAAAAACCAATGATAGCATAGAGCATTTGTCATCGGGCAAAGTTGAAAATATACATGAGGTTATGGTTGCCATGTCAAAAGCGGAGGTGAGTTTTAAGTATATGATGGAGGCCCGTAATAAGTTAGTAAAAACGTATACAGAAGTAATGAAAGAACAAAAATAGCCGTTTTTCACACTCCAAGGCCACCCGTTCCGCATGTACCATCCCGCAAAAAATCAATTTGCACCTTCTTCATTTAAATAATAATTCTTTTTCCTCCCTCGTTGTAACTATTCAGCGTAATTTATTAAACTACCGGAGATCAGAGCGCAACTCGTTCCCAAACCTTGTACTGAACATAGTGAAGTATCTGTTTGGTAACAAGCCGTGTATCGTTTACGCTGAATAATTACTCCTCGTCAAACATTTGGTAACACTTTGGTTTTTTGAAAAAAGTAGGGGCGAAGCATTTGCCCGTGTTTGGGTATGAACGCATTTATGACAATTTATAGCAAAATGCTTCGTCCATACACTATGCGGTAAACATCACTATTTTAATTTAGTGTTACAACATATGACTGTTTCGACATTGGTAAACAGTTTAAATAATAAGACAAAAGAATACCTTCCTCAACTCAACGGGAGCATTCCCGATTTTTTGTAAAAATGCCATTAGCAGGGGGGAGGGGAAGAATAGTAACTCAAGCTTCCAGCTTGAGGGTAAAATACCACAAGCTGGATGCTTGTGTTACAATGTACAATTAGTTAACCAAAAATCGGGAATGCTCCTGTTCAAACTATGTCCCCCGCTGGCGGGGGTGCAGGGGGTGGACTGGATTTCTCCACCGATTCAACTACCCCTTTATTATAAAAACAAATTTGACCCTCTTTCCCACGCTCCGCAGACAATTCCACCCCCTTAATCCCCCGCCAGCGGGGGACAGGTTTACCACATCCCTTGCTGCTTTCATGCCCTTGTGGGGTTGATACAGGTGCATTCCCGGTTTTTTGTGACATCTCCCATGTTTTAATGAAACGTAGAGTAGTCTTAACCCCTGGCAACGTTATTTTGCCCCCAATCACACAAACGGTTACAAAAAATCTGGAATGCTCCTATACCCTCCCGTCTTTCTGTTAAAATAATATACACTCAATTTACAGTAGAGTGTAATTATCGACTTCCACCTTCATTCGCCCGAATTCGTTTTGAAAACAATATTTTACCTGTTCTTGTAATGTATTATTTATCAATATGATAGGACATTTTTGTTGTTGGCGTGTCCATTGCTATCTGTTGGTATTGTAATTGCTTTGTATCCGAACGTACCAATAAAATACTCATAACCATCAAAGGAGCATTTACTATGAATTTAGACATGAATAGTTTTACAGGGCAGTTAAAGAATGTTTGGAAGGAAATTAGTTTTTCGCATAAATTTATTATGATATCGTTAACCCTGTCATTTCTGATTGGCATAGTTGGGGTAATGCAATGGGCCAGGAAACCAGACTTTGGATTATTGTACGGAGAATTAAGCCCGAAAGAAAGCGGGGAGATTATAAATCATCTGAGGGAAGCGAATATTCCATACAGAATAAGTGGGAATGGGACTACGATTCTCGTTCCCAATGATAAGATTTATGAGATGAGGCTCAAGTTTGCCAGTGAAGGTTTGCCCCATGAACAAACCGGGTATGAGTTACTGGACAAGGTAGGCTTTGGCTCTTCTGATTTTATCCAGAAGATAAATTATCGCAGGGCAATCCAGGGCGAACTTGCGAAAACAATTAAACATCTGGATTTTGTAGATTGGGCGCAGGTACACCTTGCCATACCTGAGAAATCTTTATTTGTTGAAGATGAAAAACCCCCAACGGCATCCGTTGTGTTGAAACTAAAAACCGGCGGTAAGTTAAAACCGGAACGAGTTGCAAGTATCGTACATTTGGTAAGCTCCAGCGTCGAGGGATTAATCCCTGAAAATGTTACGGTAACCGATACTCGGGGCAACCTGCTTTCGGAGAAAGAATCTCCTTTCTCACAGACAGGCGCAAGTAATGATCAATTGGAAATAAAGAAAAAAATAGAAGAATATTACGTGGCGAAGGCTCAGGATATGTTGGACAGGATTGTTGGAGCGGGAAAATCTGTTGTCAGGGTAAGCGCTGACCTGGATTTTCGTCATGTAGATGAAAAACAAATTGAGTTTGATCCTGAACGCAGGGTGCCTAAGGTTCAAACGGTAACTACCAAGGTATCCGGCGGTACTCCGTTTTCGGGGGGAGGTGTTCCCGGAATGCAGGCAAATCTTAACTTATCGCAATCAAGTATGCTTCAATCCTCCGGTTCTTCCGAAGAGGAAGAAACTGCGCAAACGCAATATGAATTAAGCAAGGTAGAACGTATGGTTTCAGATCACGGAGCGAATTTGAAAAGATTGTCCGTTGCTGTTCTTGTTGATGGCAAGTATGAAAAAATTGAGTCCGAAGATGGAAAAATACAACAAACATATGTTTCCAGAAATAATGAGGAAATGAAGGGAATTGCTTCTCTTGTAAAACAGGCGTTGGGGGTAAATATGGTTTCCCGCAATGATAGTTTTGAGATACAAAATGTACAGTTTTATGAAGCTGATTATGCAGAGGAAGAAGCAATTTTAAAGAAGGAGCAACAAAAAGAATTTATGTTAAAACTGGCCAAAAACGGTTCGCTCGGCATAACAGTGCTGATGTTTCTGATGTTTATGCTGCGAAGCATGAAGAAGATTAAAAAGAAGGCAGCACCTACGGTTGAAATGGAACACTTTTCGGCTAAGGGAAAGTCTGGTAAGCAAGGATTTGCCAAAATGCAGCATGACGATACTGCCGGCAGGAATAAACTGTTTGAAGAATTACGCATAAGCAAAGAGCGGCAAGGCATCCAATACACAAAGGAGGAATTGGAAGCGGCAGTAGAAGAAATGCTGGCGATGGAAGAGTCGGAAAATCCTGAAGAAATAATGGAAGGAATGAAAAGAGAGAAAAAACGGAAATTAATACTCGGACATATGCAGAAGGATACCGATCTTACCTCGACAGCATTAAAGAGGTGGATAGAAGGAGAATATATCTCATCGTAATAATGTAAAGAACAGGATATTATACCGATATGAAAACGAAATTAAACTTGTCAGGCATACAAAAGGCAGCAATTGCCTTGTCTATACTTGATCCAGACGTCGCTTCGGAAATACTTAAGACCTTTGATGAGAATCAGATTGTGGCGGTATCCGCCGAAATTACCCGCATGGAAAATGTGGATAATGAGATCGTGGACGCCGTTTTGGATGAACTCCGGCAAGAAATGAAACTCTGCGGCGGCCTGGTGGAGCATGATAAAAATGCTTTTAGAAAGATACTTGAAAAAGCGATTGGGACAGACAAAAGCGATGATATCATAGCGAATGTGGAGCAAGGGGTGATGCTCCCCACGCCTTTTTCCAATTTAAAGGATGTTTCTGACGATGAATACATGCGGTTGCTGATAGGAGAACACCCGCAAACGATTGCACTTATACTATCATATACGGAACCGGAACGCGCCTCCAGGCTGTTGTCCAGATTTCCCCTGGAAGCACAATCTGATATTATCATGAGGATCGCAACGCTCGAACTTCCTCCGATAAGTTTAATTACCAAGGTAAACGAGGTAGTTATGGCAAAGATAAAAACGGAAGGAAGAAGACGGAAGACGCCTGCGAAGAAAAGGCATAAATTTGCCTCGGAGATTATTGGTGGGCTGGAGGGCGGAGTGGATAAGGATGTGATTGAACAAATAAGCCGTAGAAATCCGGAGCTTGCTGAAGAAATAAAGAAGTTGATGTTTACTTTTGATGATATGATTTATGTTCTTGATGAAGCGTTTAGAAAAATACTTACAGAGGTGGATATAAATGTTATTGCGCTTGCATTAAAAACGGCGAATGCGGAGGTTGAGACAAAGTTTTTCAAAAACATGTCTAAACGTATTGGCGAGACGGTGAGGGAAGAAAGAGAGCTGTTGGGGCCGAGATTGTTGTCCGAAGTGCAGAGCGCACAATTGCAAATTGTAGAGGCGGTAAAGCGGTTGGAAGCAAAGGGCGAAAATGTTGTTCAAAAGAAGGGGGGGTCTTCCGGCAAGGACGATAAATTAGTATGAAAACCGGGAAGCGCGTTTATTCCTTACCTGTTATAAAGGGAGTGAAAGTTATAGAGACTGTAATACCTCATTCTCATAAAAAGCAAATAAACACGCTTAAAACAGAAGAAGAGTTAATAAATATAAAAGAAGAAGAAAAACTGAAAGAACTTGAATTAGCAAAGGAAAATGAATTAAGGGCGTTAAAAGAACAAGAAATCAGACTGGTGAGAGAAGAAGCCTTCAAAGAGGGGAAACTCTCTGCGGAAAAGGAGTTTCAATCAGAGATAGAAAAAACAAAAAGAAAATATGCAGCATTGATCACACTGCTTGAGGATGCGGTGAAACAATTAACGGAGAAAAGAGAAATAATCTGGAAGGACTCCGAATCGGAGATCATACATTTCGTATTGGCTGTTGCGAATAAAGTTGTTGGTTATGAAATTAACGAAAATGGCGCCAGCATTGTAAAACACGTTGTAGCAGAGGCTCTTTCTTATGTTGGGAATAATAAGATCGTTTCCTTGCGTATTTCCCCGGAGGATTATAAACGGTTTACGGCCGAAGACGCAGGAATAAAGGATTTTAACATTAAAATCATAGAGGATAAAATGATATCAGCCGGCGGTTGTGTTGTGGAAACAGATTTTGGCGATGTTGAAAGCTTGCTTGAAACACGGTGGGAAGAAATTAAAAAATCTGTAGGGGAAAAAGAGTGATGGCCACGCCATGCATTGATTTTGCTTTGCACAAAAAAAGGGTATCGGAATCGGTGTTGGTTCAACGCACCGGAAGGGTGGCCCATATCGCAGGTTTGGTAATAGAATCAAACGGGCCTTCTGTTCCTGTAGGAGAACTATGTTACATACATTCCAATAATGGAGAAACTCCAATACCGGCGGAGGTGGTAGGATTTAAAGAAAAAAGGATACTCCTTATGCCCATAGGGGAACTTGAGAGAATAGGCCCGGGAAACAGAGTAACCGCTTCAGGCTCGCCATTAACGGTGGGCGTTGGAATGGGGCTAATGGGAAGAATCTTAGGAGGACTGGGAGAGCCTATGGATGGAAAAGGGCCGTTAAACGTGGAAGAAAGGGTTTCCATTTATAATTC